>NZ_OY829375.1:1411250-2116875 GCF_963691765.1 Ekhidna sp. | reverse complement strand
ATCTAGCAAATGTTTCCGACGCTCCAGCAAGATAAATTCCTGATCTAAAAAGTGGATTATCTATCGGGCTATGATTTGCTATAAAATTGCTTTGATCATTGAAAAAAGCATGGGAATCAATATGCAATACGGTTGGATTATATGCTGACCTTATTTTCAGCTCATTGGCATTATCCTTGAGATGAGACTTCACGTGCCAATCTTCGCTCAATACCGTTTGTATACCGCGAATTTCTGATTCTGATTCAGGCATATCCTCCAAGTTTAACCTATCGTCACTTTCATTCTGATTGTATAGAGGATTTCCAAACAGATACGATTTTCTATTGAAAATTTCCACTTCTGGTCTAAACAGGTCTTTAGATGCTGTAAGATAGGTCACGAAATACTTATCAATAAGATTCTTATTGGTTGGAGTTGTGAGAGCATTGGGGTTGACTTGATAAAATATACCGTCAGGAATAACACGAACTACATTAACATCACCAAGCTTTTGGTCAATCGGATTCCAAAACAGGTTATAGGTCACATTCTGTTCTTGGCCATTAATGATTGCATTTTTTAGCCTCGATGAATGATCCAATTCAGTTTCTTCTTCAGACCCAAGCATGACAAAACTCGGTTCATCTTGGCCATGCTGAAAAATGATTGCCAGATATCTTGTATTATCCGTAAAGCCAAATAGTGTCTCAACGGTTTGTGTTAGTGATTTAAACTCTCTAATTCGAACCAACTTAATAATAGCCTCACCAGGCTTCACAAAAGCTTGAACACTTTTCCAATCCTTATCAACCTTATGAAGTGTCTCTTCGAAATTTGCAAGCTTAGATTCAAGGTCCTTTTCAAGTCTATCTACTCTTGATTCTTCAAATTCAAGATTAATGTTCTGCTGAGCTAGTTCTTGTACCCCCATTTGGTAATAGCTAGCTAATAATCTTTTATCTGATTGCCATTTCCTGTATTTCGCTTTCAAATCAAGGTCACTGCTTGAGTCTACATGCTCTTGAATATTTTGAGACGGATTAAATAAGAATCCCTTTGTCTTAATTTGGAAATCAAAAATTTGCTTTACTAATTCAGGATTCTCACTTAGTAGTTGGGATGCTACATAATTGTATCTATCAATATTGGATTTAATCCTATTGAAGAAGATCGCTCGTTCTTTCTCATTCATTATTGGAAACAGGGTTCCAATTTGCCCAATTTGAATTTCAATGGATTTTCTAAAGAAATTTTCTGCTTCTTCTGTATTGCTCACTGCTAAACTATGCATGCCCATGTATTCTAAAGCACTTGCATATCCTGGATGGTTAACACCTAGAACTCTTTCTCTAATCTCTACTGCTTCTCTGTAGAACCTATCCGCTTCTTGTTCCCTACCCAGCGAGCTAAATAGTACACCTACATTTATAAGAGTCGTAGCATAATTTGGGTGATTCTTCCCATAGATTCTTTCATCTATTTCGAGAACTTCCATGTAGTATTTCTCAGCCTGAGCATTGTTTCCAAGCTTGCGTTCTACTCTTGCAAGATTATTTAAGGTATTGGCATAGTATGGGTGAGTCGTACCAAACTTTACTTTGTAGGTTGCCAATGCATCAACGAACAAATCACGAGCTCCGACAACATCTCCAGACTCCAATGCAAGTGTTCCTAGATTATTCTTAGCTGTAGCGTAAAACGGGTGATCAGTGCCAACATTTTCTTCACTCTCACTAATAACTTCTTGGAACATTTGACTAGCCTTTCGTACTTCCCCCAGTCTGTGATACATAATTCCCAAGTCATTTAATGTCTCAATGATTAAGATGTCTGCTTCATCTGGAATACTTCGTTTCAGTGCTAATACTTGAAGTAGTGTACTTTCTGCTTCAGAAAAACGGCCCATACGTTCATAGAAAAGAGCCAAATGCTCTAAAGACTCTGCTCTTTCTACTGCATACTGATCCCCTAAGGACTCATATATGGTAGAACTTAAGTTTATGAACTTCTCTCCTTCAGTAGGATCTCCTGTCAAAATCAAAATTCTGCCTTTATGCATGCTTATTTCAGCAAAATCTGGTGATAAATCATTTCCACTTGCAACAAGCTGATCATAGCAGTTATTGTAGATACTAAGCGCAAGGGTGTAGGATCCGGCTTCTTCATATAAGAGAGCTAACTTTGCTCTAGCAATCCAAAAGTCAGTTTTAGGTCCTGGCAACTCTCCCAGAATATCCAGTGACTTCTGTATGTATCTCTTAGCAAGATCAAATTCAACCTGATCAGTATATAATATCCCCATATTAAGAAGTGCCATTGCATAATCTTTTTGATTAGGAATGCCTGCTTCTTCATGATATAGAATTGCAAGGTTTAGATTTCTTTCTGCTTCAAACGCATCAAGTAAGTTGAAATTAAGAAACCCTAGATTGTTGTAGATTTTTGCACGTTGGTGATAGGTGAGATCATCCACATAATTTTTAATTATATAATTAAAATTATTGGTGGCTTGCTCCCAATGATTTTGCTCCAAGTTTTCTTCAGCTTGGGCAATCAGATTATCAATGTTTTGCCCTAGACAAACATTAACAATCAATGAAAAAATTATACAGGCGGGTAAATTTCTCATCGTGGTGATTAATCTTCTGCTAACCTAATCATTTAATAATCAAATGATAAAAACGGAATTGAAGTAAAGAAAGATTTTTTTGTAGTTAAAAAGGATTCATCAACCTAGGCATTAAATTTTCGATAAATAGCTTTCTTTGCGACACATAATACATGCTCATGATAGGAAAATTGAAGGTTTTTAATTCGATCACTCGACAGAAGGAGGAATTCAAGGCATTAAACCCTCCGCACGTGGGTATGTATGTATGCGGACCAACGGTATATAGCAATGTTCACCTTGGAAATGTTCGTACTTTCTTAAGCTTCGATGTTGTTTATCGTTATCTCCAATTTATAGGTTATAAAGTCAGATATGTTCGTAACATAACGGATGTGGGACACCTATCAGATACTGGTGAAGATAAGATATCTAAGAAAGCAAAGCTGGACCAACTTGAGCCAATGGAGATCGTACAGCTGTATGCTAATGACTTCCATGATGTAATGTTGGCTTTTAATGCCATACCACCAGATATTGAACCATCCGCTATTGGGCATCTGATGGAACAAGTAGAGATGACTCAAAAGTTGATTGAAAATGGATACGCTTATGAGTCCAATGGGTCTGTATATTTTGATGTTGAAAAATTTCACAAGGAAAATGACAATTCTTATGGAATACTTAGTGGAAGAAAGATTGAAGACTTATTGACTGAGACACGTGATCTTGATGGAGGTAGTGATAAGCGAAGCCCACTTGATTTTGCTTTATGGAAAAAAGCAGCTCCTGAGCATATTATGAGATGGAAAACTGAATGGAGTGACGGATTTCCTGGATGGCACCTGGAATGTTCTGTAATGAGCACCAAGTATTTAGGGGAGGAATTCGACATTCATGGTGGTGGTATGGATTTAAAATTTCCGCATCACGAATGTGAAATTGCTCAAAATGTGGGGACTCATGGTCATGGAGGAGCCAAATATTGGCTGCATACCAATATGCTTACTGTTAATGGTCAAAAAATGAGTAAATCGTTAGGTAACTCATTTTTACCTCGAGAATTAATGAGTGGTGATCATGAATTGCTGGACAGAGGCTATAGTCCAATGACTATTCGGTTTTTTATGATGCAGTCTCATTATGCTAGCACTCTTGATTTTTCCAACGAAGCATTAGAAGCAGCTAGAAAAGGATACGTCCGGCTGGCCAATGGGATGCGAATCATAGAGGAAATGGAATGGAAAGACGATGGCGCGCAATTGAACGATAAGCAAGTAGAGCAAATTGGCAAGATGCTTGACAACCTCTACTATTCAATGAACGATGATTTCAATACAGCTTTAACAATAGGACACTTATTTAATCTGGTTAAGAAGATAAACTCATTGAATACTGGCCAGTTGAAATTCGGAGAAATTGGCAAAGAGTTGTTTACTAAAATGAAGGACACCTTCCTTGGATTTGCTAAGGATGTCTTGGGTCTAAAGGTTGAGGGAGATGTAGACTATCAAAAACTTATAGAAACCATTTTAGGTGAGTATAAAGACGCAAAATTTAATCGGGATTTTGATCGAGTAGATAAGTTGCGCGCCGAACTAAAGTCCGAAGGAATTGTAGTAAAAGACATGAAGGACAAAATTGAATGGGCATTTGAGGAATGATTAGAAAATTAGCAATCCTTCTATCAATTTTTATTTCATCATGGACAATGTCTCAAAGTCTTGAAAGAAAATATCAAGACTCTGAAGTAGGGTTCAAAGAATTTTCTTCCACCTACGAATACTATTGGGACGAAACAGAAGAGAAAATAAGAGTTAAGCAAACAGATGAAGTTGAACTGATTGCTCTAAAAACCAATGTAAGTTTTACATGGCCAATTTTCTATAATGATCAAATCGAACTATCAGATATTGATCTCAGGAACAAGTATGGTCGTAAGTACAGAGGTCAGAAAATATGTGGACATGTCGAACAAAGTGGAATATTCTACTCTGATGCTAAAGTTTGTACTTATACAGTTGACTTTAATGTTAAAAATGAATCTGTAAAACTTACTAGTGAGAGGATATATAAAGACCCAAGATACTTTACCAAAGTAAACCTTCCGTTCATCTTGCCTGGACAAACCAGAAAAGTGAAAGTCATATGGCCTGATTGGATTGATGTTGAGCTTCTTACTTTCCATTTCGAAGGACAAAATATTGAAGTTACTGACTTAGATATTCAAGGAAAAAAGGGTATTGAATATACTTGGGAATGGCCTTCAAAACTAGAAAATGAGGAACGAACACCTTCAACATCATTCTATTCTCCTCATTTAATCGCTTTAACAAAAGCTTTCTCACATCCTGCAAATGGTGAGAGAATTGAGTTAATAAATGATTTAGATGGATTGTACAGTTGGTATAAAATTCTAGTCTCAAATGTTAATAACAATAATGAGAGCCTGGAATCAACAGTTTCTAAACTGGTAGAAGGTAAAAATCCAGAAGATCAAATTAAGAGCATTTATTATTGGGTACAAGACAATATTAAGTACATCGCATTTGAAGATGGAATAATGGGTTTCCAGCCAGAAGATGCTCACATAGTATTTGAAAAAAAGTACGGTGACTGTAAAGGGATGGCAAATTTGCTGAAGGCCATGCTCAAAATAGCTGGATTTGATGCACGATTAAGCTGGCTAGGCACAAATCATCTTCCTTATTCTTATGAAATCCCTTCCTTGATTGTCGATAATCATATGATCTGCTCAGTAATCCAGGATGGCAATGCCATATATCTAGACGCAACAGCTAAGTATGCGCCTTTAAATTATACACCTGGTCATATACAAGGAAAGGAGATTCTAATCGAGGATGGAGAAGGTTACTTTATTAATAAAATTCCAATTGCATCTAGTGATCAGAATCTTGAAATGATAAATCTAGAGATGACAGTTTTAAACGGTAAACTAGTGAGTATAGGAAAACTTAATTTAACCGGTGATTCACAACAACTGTTTTTATATCTCTATAATAATTTACCAAATTCCACAAAGGAGAGATTTGTGATGAGCTATGTTAGTCAATCTGGTAGTTCTCAAGATTTTAGATATAAGCTTAATATGTTAAGTAGGGATAGTACCATTGTAATTGACATTTTCAATGAATCTGATCATTTATTAAATGAATTTGGAGATGAAATGTATGTTCAGATGGATTTAAGAAATGAATTGTCAGAAGATAAAATAGCTTCGAACAGGAAGTCCCCTTTTGCCTTTCAAAATAGAAGACATATACAATCAGTTACTTACCTAGAGATACCGGAAGGCTATGAAGTTTCATATTTACCTGATCCGTTGACTATTAATACATCCAATTATGCATTTTCGCTCAGTTATCAACTAATCGATGGTAAGGTTATGTATGAAAAGAAGCTAGATATTAAAGATCTTATTATTCGTCCTGATCTTTTTGAATCTTGGAATCAAGCCATCGAACAGCTAAATGAATTTTACGAAAGCCCAATAGTTCTCACCTATGCAGAAAATTAAATTAGCTTTTTTTCATATTCTCTTGACTATTGCGTCTATTGCTATTGCCCAAGAATCATTTTCAAAGAATGATATAAGAGTAGCCATGTGGGGTCAACCCAATAAAGAGTTCAGTACTACTCAAATTCCTGAAAAGTGGGCTTCAGAAGATGCGGTAATAATAGCATCATTCGAAGAAAGAAGCTATCAAAAGCCACCAATTAGCGCCTTCCTATACGAACAAAATGCTATTCACGTTCGAGTAAAAATTTTGAGTAATTCTGCACTTGCAGATTACAGTCAATTTGAATTTAAAAAGAACACCTATTTTAGAGGAACCTCACTTGAAACCTATGTCGGCTTTAAAATCATTAAACCCGATGGGCGCGCAATAATAATAGATGAAAACGAAGCTGTTGAAGAAGATTTGGAGCTAAACAGCTCTACTAAACTTACTACTCTTAAGCTTGCAATACCAAATCTAGAAGTTGGAGATATTATTGATTACTACATCGTAGAAAAATATAAATTTCCAACTACGAAGTATCACACTTTTGATCCTGCAATCTTTCTACTGAGGGAAAAATATCCCCTGATGTACGGGAAGATTAGGTTCAAAGTACTTCGAAGGTGTTACATTAATTTGAAAACCTATAACGGAGCACCAAACTTTACAAAGCTTAACGATGGGGATAATGATATTTATGAATTGGAATATCGTGATCAAGATAAGGTTGATCCCGTACCCTACTTCTATCCTTACCGCAGTTTACCTACCATAAAATTTAAGGTTACCTATGCCTCACCAGGGATTGTTCATCAGGCTCCTAACCTTTTGAAAAAATCACATCCAGGCCATCTAAATACCTCTGTTAGCGAAAAAGATATTTCAAACTACCTGAGATCCTTGATGAGCAATATTTATGGAATAGGGAATCTCCAAAAGTACATGAAAGCAAACTACAAAGGAGAGAAAGATAAAATCGTATTAGTAAAAGAGGCATTTTACCATCAAAGACATATGCTATCTGTCCAATTTCAAGAAAATTGGACCATTAGAGGAAACTCCTCTTACATCGCTCTTAGGAGGGCTCCAATGATAAAAAGTTTAAGCTCATATTTTAAGAAGGCTAATATCCCTCACTCCTTTATTGTAGGAGTTCCAGCTCAAATTGGTACGGTAAACAACATTATTATTGAAGAAGAAATGCTTTTGGGGATCCGTGCAAACACAAATCCACCTATATACATTACTTCATTTACGACTCACTCACTAGTTAACGAGCTTGATGAGAATTTTGATGGAGCATCAGTACTTATAAGTAGCAATGTAAACGACATAGGGCCCTTAACTTTCGAAAGTAAAAAATTACCTCAAAGCCCTTTTGATCGCAATGAAATATTTACCATAAATGATGCTACTGTAGATTTAGAATCAATGAAATCAAGAATTTCGATCACAAAATCTTTTTCAGGTCTTACAAGATTTGATGAGCAAAGAAATTTAATGGATGCATTTGATTTTGTAGATGAGGAAAGAGATAAATATGACTTAAAGTCATTTTTAGAAGATCTTTCAAAAATTGAAGAGAAGGAGACAAGAAATCTTTTAAGAGAATATATGAGAAGCAGAGAGGAAAAGTTAAATGAAAAACTATTAGAAAAGACCAAGGCCAATCTAGATATTGACATTGATACAGTCCACTCATTTAGAATCTTTAAGACTGGTAGAAATCAAAAGAATCCAGAGTTCCAATATGACTATGTCGCCGAAACAGATGACCTCTTAAAAAAAGTAGGCAATAATTACTTATTGAGTATTGGGAGTCTAATTGAAAAGCAGCAAGTGGTAGAGAATGAATACAAAGAGGATAGAACCTTTGACATTTACATGAACTATCCTAGAAAGTTTCATAATCAGGTCTCACTTATCATTCCGGAAGGTTACACCATTAAAGGGTTGGACAAATTGAATGTTAATGTTCAAAATGAAACTGGCGGATTTATTTCTGTAGCATCAATAGAGGAGAATAAACTTATTATAAATGCTATGAAATATTATCGCAACTCATTTGAACCTGCAGAAAATTGGGGGAAACTTTTAGCGTTTATTACCACTGCAGACGACTTCAATGATGTGCAGGTTCTACTAAAGAAAAATTAAATTCTTTTCGCCTTTTCCCAATATTCATCCATTTCCTGGAGCGTCATTTCGCCAATGCTCTTACCATCTTTCTTAGACTCAGATTCTAAGAATTGGAATCGCTTGATAAATTTCCTATTTGTACGCTCTAGTGCTTCCTCAGGATTGATTTCAACAAATCTGGCATAATTGATAAGTGAGAATAATAGATCACCGAACTCTGACGCTTGCAATTCCTTTTCTGATTCTGCTTCGAACTCACGCATCTCTTCTTGCACTTTTTCCCAAACTTGTTCCTGATTATCCCAATCAAAACCTACACCCCGCGCCTTTTCTTGAATTCGCATCGCCTTAACCAATGCAGGCAGTGATTTTGGAACTCCACCCAATACCGACTGATTACCCTTTTCCTTAAGCTTTATTTTTTCCCAATTCGCTTTCACCGTTTCTTCATCCTCGGCATTTACATCTCCATAAATATGAGGATGGCGTCTTACCAGTTTATCACATACTGAGTTCAATACGTCAGCAACGTCAAAGGATTTTTTTTCATCACCAATGCGCGAGTAGAAGACCATATGGAGCATTAGATCTCCCAATTCCTTTTTTACTTCTTCTAAGTCATTTTCGATAATTGCATCGGATAGCTCGTATGTTTCTTCGATAGTTAAATGCCTTAGCGTCTCCATGGTTTGTTTCTTATCCCATGGACAATTCTCACGGAGCTCGTCCATAATCGTCAATAACCTATCAAAAGCATCAAGCTTGGCTTGTCTATTAAGATCTGGAGTAGAAAGTGATTTTTTTGACATAGGAATGGAATTGAAAAGACGTGTTAATTGTTGACCATCTACAGCCGCAAATTGGCTAATTTTGCATCAAAATCGGGACGAATGCAGGTAGTATTATTAGGAATCGGAATTTTCGCATTGTTTTTTGTTGGGTTATCTATCCGCATTTTGTTAAAAAAAGACGGAGAATTTAAGGGGACATGCGCTTCTCAGAACCCTTACCTAAACAAAGAAGGTGCGTCTTGCGGATTTTGCGGAAAAACTGTTAAGCCTGGTGAGGACTGTGGCAATCCGGATTCAGAAGTGAATAAGGTTCTAGCGAAGTTCTGATTTAAGACTTTCTACTTTTCGCGACATTTCTATATTTGCGCACCGCTTAAAAACACTGAACATTTTGACACTAATCAAATCAATATCCGGCCTGCGTGGAACGATAGGTGGAAAAGCCGGAGATAATTTATCGCCCTTAGATGTTGTCAAGTTTGCAGCAGGCTATGGTGCCTGGTTAAAAGATGACCACAAAAACCCTAAAGTTGTTATTGGGAGAGATGCAAGACCTTCTGGTGCTTCATTTACCCAACTAGTTGCCAATACACTAATTAATCAAGGGATTGATGTAATTGATCTTGGATTGAGCACTACGCCTACTGTGGAGATGGCGGTAATTGCTGAGGGAGCACAGGGAGGCATAATTTTAACTGCAAGTCACAACCCTGCCGGGTGGAACGCACTTAAATTACTCAATAGCCATGGTGAATTTATCTCAGGCGAAGAGGGTAAAAAAGTACTTGAGTACTCAGATTCAAAAGACATCGAATTTGCTCAAACGCAGAAGTTTGGAAATCTAACCAATAATGATTTTTATATCGATCATCATATCGAGCAAATATTTAATCATCCATTAGTAGATGTTGATGCAATCAGAAATGCTGGCTTCAAAGTAGTAGTAGACGCCGTAAATAGCACGGGCGGTGTTTCAATAGTACCTATGCTGAAGCAACTGGGAGTTGAAGTAAAAGAACTCTTTTGCGACCCAACTGGAAATTTCCCTCACAACCCTGAGCCTCTTCCTGAAAACCTACAGCAAATCTGCGGTGAACTTGAAAAGGGTAACTACGATCTGGGTGTAGCTGTAGATCCCGATGTTGACAGGCTAGCACTTATTTGTGAAAATGGAGAACCATTTGGAGAAGAATATACGCTTGTCGCTGTTGCAGATTATGTTCTTTCCAAAAAGAAAGGCAATACTGTATCTAACCTTTCTTCTACAAGGGCTCTTCGAGACATTACAGAAAAGCATGGTTGTGAATACAATGCCTCAGCTGTAGGAGAAGTTCATGTGGTCAATAAAATGAAAGAGACCAATGCAGTAATTGGTGGTGAAGGAAATGGAGGTGTTATTGTTCCTGACTTGCACTATGGACGGGATGCACTAGCTGGATTAGCTTTATTCTTAACTCATCTTGCCAACTTTGGCAAAAGCACCTCAATGCTTCGGGCGACCTATCCCAACTACTATATATCGAAGAATAAAATAGAGCTTACTCCTGAGATTAATGTTGATGGCGTTCTTGAGGCAATTAAAGAAAAATATAAGGGTCAGCCAATTAATTTGGTAGATGGTGTAAAAATCGAATTTGATAAAGAGTGGGTGCAATTACGAAAGTCCAATACTGAGCCGATTATTCGTATTTTTGCAGAGTCTGAAAGTCAGAATACGGCAGAACATCTTGCTAAAAAGCTGATAATGGACATCAAGGAAGTGATTTCCGGATAAAACCTACATGTTATGAAAGTCTATTTTGATAATGCTGCTACCACGGCAATAGATCTAGAAGTATTCGAAGCTATGAAACCTTATATGCTCGAACACTTTGGCAATCCGTCATCTATTCATTCGCATGGTCGTCAGGTACGAACTGCAATTGAAAGATCTAGGAAAAAAGTAGCTGACTTATTGAATGCAGCGCCGGCAGAAATTTTCTTTACTTCTGGTGGTACTGAAGCTGACAATACAGCTATACGATGCACTGTAAGTGAAAAAGGCATCAAGCATATCATTACAAGCAAGATCGAACACCATGCAGTCCTTCATACCGTTGAATCACTTGAAAAAAGAGGTCTCAAAGTGAGTTATGTAGACTTGAATGACAATGGTCAGATTGACTATGACCACCTGGAAAGTTTGTTGAAGGACAATCCGCATACACTTGTTACCTTAATGCATGCGAATAATGAAATAGGCAACTTACTAGATATTGAAAGAGTAGGTGATCTGTGTAAGGAACATGAAGCTTGCTTTCATTCTGACACTGTTCAAAGCATGGCGCATTATGCACATGACATGCAAAACCTTAACCTTGATTTTGCTGTTGGATCTGCTCATAAATTTCACGGCCCTAAGGGCATTGGATTCCTTTACATTAATCACGAAAATAAGATTCACCCATTTATTCATGGGGGAGCGCAAGAGCGTAATATGCGTGGAGGGACTGAGAATGTCTATGGCATCGTAGGGCTAGCCAAAGCAATGGAAATCGCCTACTCTGATATGAGTAATCACCGAACGCATATAGAAGGCCTTAAAACAAGAATGATTGAACAATTAAAAGCCAACATCGAAGGTGTAGCTTTTAATGGTGTATCTAATGATCTCAATAACAGTTTGTATACAGTGTTGAATGTGTGCCTTCCTGTGAATGATGATAATGATATGCTACTCTTTAATCTTGATATTGAAGGTGTGTCTGCCTCAGGGGGTAGCGCATGTAGTAGCGGGTCAAGTATTGGGTCACATGTCTTGGCGGAGCTAAATAGAGATCAAAATCGCGGAGCCATTCGTTTTTCTTTTAGTAAATACAATACATTAGAGGAAGTAGATTATGCGGTTGAAAAGCTTGCAAAGCTTTATCAACCTGAAACTGCATGAAAGTAAAACCAATATTTCATTCATTTGAATCGAAAGATCTGATTCACATCATTCCAAGATTAATTGTGGCAATTATTCTTGGCCAAACCCTCCCGTTCAAGTTTGGTGGTGCCGAAGAAAGTATCTGGATTTTCGAACAAATTGGTTGGGAACCTTGGGGAAGATACCTCATAGCAAGTATTGAGGCCGCTTCTACTATTTTACTCCTCACCAACTACTACATTATTGGCGCTATAATTTCACTGAGTATTATTAGTGCTGCGAATTTCCTTCACTTTACGAAATTGGGCTTTATCGTCAATGATGATGGGGGTACGTTATTTATCCTTAGCATCGTTGTAATCTTTTGCTCTCTTTGGATTGTATTGTATTGGAATATGCAAAGAGTGGAGCAGCAAGTAGCCAATTTCGAAATTGATTGGGAAGATGTAGATGAGGATGAGTTCTTAGCTGACTAACCCTCTACCAACTCTTTTAAACAAGTAACCCATTTATCCTCTGCGTTCAAGCTAGGTACCAAATCCCATTTCTCTCCTCCGGCTTCCATAAATTCTTCTTTGTACTCTTGACCAACTTCTACTGTGGTTTCGAGACAATCTGATACGAAAGCTGGTGAAAAAGCCAATATTTTTTTCTTCCCTTTTTGAGCAAGCTCTTTCAGAACGTCCTCCGTGTAAGGTTGTACCCATGGGTCCTTACCCAATCGAGATTGGAAGCAAACGGTAAAGTCTTCCTCTTTAATTCCTAGCTTTTTCACCACAAGTCTTGTGGTTTCAAAACATTGTGCGCGGTAGCAATACCTATTGTGTTCGTTTAATGAATCACAACAAGAGCCTAATTTACAGTAGTCTCCGTATGATCCTTTTCTTATTTGTCTTTCCGGCAATCCATGATAGCTAAAGATGTAATGATCATATGAATCAGCGTCCATTAGTTTTTTCCCTTGATCACAAATCGTCTCGATAAATAGTTCTTCTTCTAAAAATTGAGCAGTGAATTTGATATCTGGAATGATCTGCCACTCCTTAGTTATTTCCATAACTTTATCGATAACGGAGCCAGTAGTGGCTGAGGCATACTGAGGAAAAAGCGGAATTACATGAAGTGTAGCTACCTCCTCATTCTGAAATTCTTTAAGAACTGATTCCAATGATGGATTTTGATATCTCATTGCAAATTTCACTGAGTATTCTTCATCTAATTTTTTAGCAAGGAGTTCGGTAATATCTTCTGTATAATACTTAAGAGGTGATCCGCGCTCGTCCCAAAGCTTACGGTACTCAGCAGCAGATTTGGGAGATCTAAATGGAGCTATAATACCATTTACGAGTAAAAACCGTGGAAAAGCGGGTATGTCAATAACCCTTTTATCCATAAGGAATTCTCTTAAATATTTTCTTACGTCAGAAACTGCGGTTGAATCCGGTGTTCCCAGATTGACCAATAAAACTCCCTTTTTTTTCATCCTATTAGAAGATGTTGGCTTCCCAAATTACTATTCCGTAGGCGATAAACCTCAAAAACCGAAATAATGAAAACCATAGATATTTTTTAAATGAATAATGAACAGACCCTACCAGCATTGCAATGCCCGAAAAAGGCAAAGGAGTCAATGCTGCTACTACTACTAAAAATCCTCCGTAATTGTTTAAATGCTTTTCAAATTTGCCAAACACTCTTACTTTCATCAGCCTGTAAAACCTAGTGTTTTTTAAATATGCACCAATCCCAAATCCTATTATCCCTGCCACATATGAAATGGCTGATAGAGCAATCACATTATTTATGTAGTCCGTCAATACCTCATTCCTGAGCGACCAGATCATGAAAAATTCAGGAGGAATGATACCGAAAATTATTTCGGAAGCTAAAAATATGAGGTATACAATCGTTGGCTCATCGTAAACTGGTCCAAGAACAGTTTCGAGCGTAAAGTCATAGTTCTTTCTTAGATAGATAAACCCAACAACGATAACAGCCAACCACAAAAAGCCTCTTAAGAGATTTCTAATCAAAAATCTTCTCTTGTTGGGCAGTTCATTTTGTGTTTTATTGGGCATGTTCAACCTAAACTGGAAATTCGAAACTATTGTTCCTCCGACTTAGTCTCCGGCTCTTTTTTTTGCTTTGTTTTGGAAAATGACACTCTCCAATAAGGATCTTCTAATTCCGTATATCTTCCATAAAACTGCGTTAGCATAATCTTCACGGCGTAGTTGAGCCTATTCTGGGCATCCTGAAAGTAGTCAATACGATTTTTAGGATGGTATATGAAAAATTTAATTACGGGGAATGCACATGTCCTAAAATCTCCCAATACTTTCTTCACATCGGCTTTATCTTTCTCAAGTGCCTCCATAGCCTTTCCACAACAAATCCCTACTCCTTTGATGAGAGGAATGTAGATTTTATTGACCTCACCATTCTTCTCTTCTAACTCAGCACACGCCTCTTCACAAAATGCCCTTAAGATTCGAAGCGATGGAATGCTCATACTTGCTTCGGTAAACACATCAGGCTGCCACAAAATCTCTCTGAAAGTAAATATTGATGGAAGCAATTCTGTGTCGAAAGCATCATCATCCTTTAATGCAAGCATTGTTTCAGTACTTATGGAATTTATTTTCACTGCACCCGCGCACAATGAGTATGACCAACCCTGTTCTTTGGTGTTGACCATTTTTAAAAAATTCCATATTTCATTCAATGCTATCTTCATCCTATTCTGTTAGGGATCACAAAATAAACATTCAACATCATATACTGCAATAACAATCTTTTTGTGTTCCAATTTTATATATTCAACCCGTGGAAAAAAGATGGGTATATAAAGACGATGGAGACTTAGAAATTGTTGAACAACTTAGTCGTGATCTCAACATTAACGAGTATCTCTCAAAGATTTTGGTGCAGCGAGGAATTACTGACTTTGATAAGGCAAAAGATTTTTTTAGACCTTCATTATCTCAACTAAATGATCCATTTCTAATGCTGAATATGGATAAAGCGGTAAATCGATTAACAGAAGCTGTATTTAGCCAAGAGAAAATCTTAATCTATGGCGATTATGATGTCGATGGTACGACTTCTGTTAGCTTGGTTTATTTGTTCTTAAGAAATTTTACTGAACATATTGAGTTCTACATTCCTGACAGATACACTGAAGGCTATGGTATTTCCGAAAAGGGCATTAACCATGCAATAGAGAGTGATGTAAAGTTGATAATTGCCTTAGACTGTGGAATACGTGCCATCGATAGGGCCATCCAGGCGAAAGATGCAGGAGTAGATTTAATAATCTGTGACCATCATATACCTGGTGAAATTCTTCCTCAAGCATATGCCATCTTAGATCCGAAGCAAGAAGACTGTAACTACACATTTGACGAATTATCTGGTTGTGGGGTTGGGTTTAAGCTTCTCGAAGGGTTTTGTCAACAGAATACCATTGAAAAAGAAAAACTGTTTGAGTATTTGGATTTGGTAGCTGTCAGTATTGGATGTGACCTTGTGCCAATAATTGGAGAAAATAGGATTCTATCATTTTACGGACTTAAAAAGCTCAATCAGTCTCCGTCAGCCGGGCTCAAATCACTTATAGAAATTAGCGGCAAGAAAAAGAAGTTTTCAATTACTGATGTAGTCTTCTCAATCGGTCCCAGAATCAATGCAGCAGGTAGATTGACACATGCTAAAGAATCAGTAAACCTACTAATTGGTGATTCCTCTCAAACGGATGCTTTTGCGGATAATCTTAATGATAGAAATAAAGAAAGAAGGGAATTTGATCAGTCAATCACTGCCGAGGCGCTGGAAATGATTGAAGAATCTGATAAAAAGAAAAAGTCAACCGTCTTATTCAAAAATGATTGGCACAAGGGTGTAATTGGAATTGTAGCTTCTCGCTGCATAGAGCACTATTACCGGCCAACCATTATTCTAACGGAATCAAAGGGCAAAGCAACCGGATCTGCACGTTCTGTAGAAGGTTTTGATATTCATCATGCCATTTCTGAATGCTCTGATCTATTAGATCAATTTGGTGGACATACTCATGCGGCAGGACTCACCTTACCTTTAGACAATGTTGAACCATTCATTTCCAAATTTGAGGATGTGGTGAGTAATAGCATCAATCCAACTCATCTAATTCCAAAGGTCGAAATCGATACAGAGATACCCCTCTCTGCTCTTACATTCAAAACCTTTAGTGTGATGGATCAGATGGCACCATTTGGACCTAAAAATATGGCTCCTGTCTTTGGCACAAAAAATGCAATCGTTGATGAAATTCCAAAAGTGATCAAGGAAAAACACCTAAAAGGCTTTGTAAGGTCAATAGACAATAAGAAGAAATATGAGTTTATTGGTTTTGGTTTGGCAGACAAGTTGGATCAAATAAATGTGGGAAAACCATTTCAAATTGCCTATCACTTGGAAGAAAATAACTATTTGGGACAAAAGTCCCTGATTCTTAATCTTATGGATATAAGAATTGATTCATAACTTGCACTTCTTTTATGGAACTACGCGCAGAACATCTTGTCAAGAAATACAAAAAGAAAAAAGTCGTCAACGACATTTCTGTAACTGTTAGAACAGGAGAAATTGTAGGTCTCTTGGGACCAAATGGAGCTGGGAAAACCACCTCTTTTTACATGACAGTGGGTTTAATTAAGCCCAATGAAGGTAAGATATTTTTGGATGAGGAAGACATCACAGAGCTACCTATGTATCAAAGAGCAAAGAAAGGAATAGGATATCTAGCCCAAGAAGCGTCTGTCTTTAGAAAATTGAGTGTCGAAGACAATATCCTTGCGGTCCTGGAAATGACCGATCTCAGCAAGGAAGAACAAAAAGAAAAATGTGAAGGATTGCTTGAGGAGTTTAGCCTTACGCATGTAAGAAAAAACCTTGGTCAAGTATTGTCAGGAGGTGAGCGAAGAAGAACGGAGATCGCGCGAGCACTAGCAGTAGATCCGAACTTTGTTTTATTAGATGAGCCTTTCGCTGGGGTAGACCCAATCGCAGTGGAGGAAATTCAGACAATTGTCGCCCAGCTCAAGAATAAAAACATCGGCATACTCATAACAGACCACAATGTAAATGAAACCCTGTCTATTACTGATAGGGCCTACTTAATGTTTGAAGGAAGGTTGCTAAAAGCGGGTACTGCTGAAGAATTGGCCAATGACGAACAAGTAAGGAAAGTTTATCTTGGTAAACATTTCGAGCTAAAAAGAAAAGTATAGAAAATGGAATTGCTCAACTCCATATTGTCTTGGGTGATGAAGAAAAGAATTCATCAAATCGAGCTATTCATGAAATATCCTCATGAGGTTCAAAATGAACTTTTGGAGGATATGGTGAAGAAGGCTAACAAGACGGAATATGGTAAGCAATTTGGATTCAAGACCATTGAAAACTATGAGCATTTTAAAAACAAGGTGCCTATAGTCGGTTACGAAGATCTTTTCCCCTACATCGAACGTCTAATGAAAGGTGAGCAAAACCTCCTTTGGCCATCCGAAATACGTTGGTTTGCCAAATCATCAGGCACAACCAATGCAAGAAGTAAATTCATCCCAGTATCTCAGGAAGCACTCGATGATTGTCACTATAAAGGTGGCAAAGACTTGCTAAGTATTTATTTCAACAATTATCCAGAGGCAAAAATGTTTGCCGGAAAAGGATTGGTAATTGGTGGCAGTCATCAAATCAATCAATTTGATGAAAATTCCAATTCATACTATGGAGATGTATCTGCTGTATTGCTCAAGAATTTACCCTGGTGGGCACAGATGGTGCGAACACCTAGTCTGGACATCGCACTTATGGACGAGTGGGAGGAAAAAATTGATAAGATGGTTGAAATCACGGCAAACGAAAATGTTACTAACATTTCCGGTGTTCCAACCTGGATGATCGTCCTCATTGAGAAGATGCTCGAAAGAAATAATGTCAATAATCTTTTAGATGTTTGGCCAAACCTGGAAGTCTTTTTTCATGGTGCGGTCTCATTTACTCCCTACGAAGAGCTATTTAAAAAATTGATACCTTCTTCTAGCATGAGGTATATGGAGACCTACAATGCATCTGAAGGGTTTTTTGGAATCACAGATCAGGTGAATAGTAGTGAAATGCTATTAATGCTAGATTATGGAATTTTTTACGAATTTATACCATTCGCAGAGCTGGATAGCGACAATCCTAAGACCTTGACACTTGATGAAGTAGAGGTAGGAAAAAATTATGCCATTATTATAACCACCAATGCTGGCCTTTGGAGATATCGAATTGGTGACACAGTAACTTTTACCAGCATTGATCCATTCCGAATAAAAATCTCTGGACGGACGAAACACTTTATCAATGCATTTGGTGAAGAGCTAATCATTGATAATGCAGAAGTGGCTGTTGCAGAAGCATGTAAAAAGACAGATGCCATTATCGATAATTTCACAGCTGGCCCAACATATTTAGGTGATGGCAATAAAGGCGGACATGAGTGGATCATCGAGTTTACCAGAGAACCAAATGACCTCAATCGCTTTACTCAACTTCTTGACGAGAAACTAAGAGAAGTAAACTCTGATTATGATGCTAAACGTTACAAGGATATAGCACTGCAGGCTCCAACTATCCATGTTGTACCTCAACGCACATTTTATGCATGGATGAAATCGAGAGGTAAGCTTGGAGGTCAGCATAAGGTTCCTCGGCTTGCCAATAATCGTGAATATCTGGATCAATTGTTGGAATTCAGAAGCCACTCATCATAGATTTTTGGGGTCTTAATTAAAGACAAAAACATGATTTATAACTTTGCGTAAGACATTTTGCATTGAACCTTAAGTAATAAATCGTAGTTTTACCGATTCCATGCGCGACCAAATTTTCATAAGAGTACTTACACTAATCCTATGCTTTGCTATGGTAGCAGAAGTTACTGTGCTGGTTGAAAATATAGACGCAATTTCATTGGAAGTGGATGGCGAAATGGAACATGAGGAGAGCAAAGAGAAAGAAAAAGAAAAAACCACAACAGGTATTAACTCTATCTTGCTAACTAACGACTCGCTTATCTCTAAAACATCATTTGCAACGTACCAACTTCGAAACTGGAATACTCCTTCTTTAGATTTTCAAACACCCCCACCTGAGTTGAGTTGAGTTAATCCGATTATTACTTTTTACTTAACACAACTTTAACTTTTATGGATAGTCAAAAGACTGGTCTGTTTAGTAATTTAAAATCAGACCTACCTGCCAGTTTGGTAGTATTTTTAGTCGCAGTGCCTCTTTGTTTAGGAATTGCGCAAGCTTCTGAAGCACCTCTATTTGCAGGCGTCATTGCCGGTATTGTGGGGGGAATCATTGTTGGAATTATAAGTGGATCGCAAGTCGGCGTTAGTGGTCCTGCTGCTGGTTTAGCAGTTATTGTTGCTGGTGCGATACAAGATTTGGAATCTTACCAGGTTTTCCTAGCAGCTGTCGTTGTTGGTGGAGTTTTCCAAATCATTCTAGGCTTTATCAAAGCCGGAATTATTGGTTACTACTTCCCCTCATCAGTTATTAAAGGAATGCTTTCAGGTATTGGTATCATCATCATTTTGAAGCAAATACCACATGCTTTTGGTTATGATGAAGACCCTGAAGGAGACCTAGGCTTTGCTCAAGCCGATGGAAAAAATACATTCACAGAGATTATTGACATTTTTAGATATCCTGAAAATATTGATGTAGGAGCGCTAACAATTTTTCTAATTGCGGCAGCAATTCTCGTTCTCTGGGAACAAAAGTTTATTAAGAAGATCAAGCTTTTTCAGATCATCCAAGGCCCACTTGTTGCTGTAATGGCTAGTATCCTATTAAACATAGGATTTGCTGGCACATCTCTACATATCACAGGTGAGTCACACATGGTAAACTTACCTGTTTCAGAAAGCTTTGGAGGTTTCTTTAACCAGTTTACATTGTTTGATCCGAGCGCATTATTCAGACTCGATGTTATATTCATGGGTGCCATAATAGCTCTTGTTGCCTCTCTTGAGACGTTACTTTGCGTTGAGGCTACCGATAAGCTAGATCCTCAGAAAAGGATTACACCAACAAACCGAGAGTTGATTGCTCAAGGTGTTGGTAATGCATTTTCTGGTATGATAGGAGGACTACCTGTAACTCAGGTAATTGTTCGAAGCTCTGCAAATATTCAGTCTGGTGGACGTACTAAAATGTCCGCGATTCTTCATGGTGTATTATTGCTTGTGTGTGTTATTCTAATACCAGACATATTAAACCTAATTCCTAAGGCTTGTCTGGCAGCGATTTTGATTATTGTAGGATATAAACTTGCGAAGCCTGTTATTTTCAAACAAATGTGGGCAGGTGGAAAAGATGTATTCCTACCTTTCATTATCACCATCCTTGGAATTGTCTTTACAGATCTTCTAATAGGAATTGGAATGGGCTTGGTAGTAGGTATATTCCAAGTTCTTTACAACAATTTCAAAAAGCCTTATGATGTAGAAAAAACTGAAGAAGGTGGAGAAATTAAGTTGAAGTTAGAGCTGTCGGAAAACCTTACTTTCCTAAGTAAGGCAAGTATGATTGATACAATTGCACATATTCCTGATAATTCTAACATTATCATTGATGCCACAAGATCTCACTATATCCACCCGGATATTATAGA
This sequence comes from Ekhidna sp., assembly GCF_963691765.1. GTDB lineage: Bacteria > Bacteroidota > Bacteroidia > Cytophagales > Cyclobacteriaceae > Ekhidna. The sequence continues at coordinate 2,096,210 of NZ_OY829375.1, read as the reverse complement.
GATGATTGAGGACTTCAAACAAAATGCTGAGTATCGAAACATAAAATTGGAAACCAAGGGATTCGATAAAATGGGCACTTCAAACAAACTCGAAGAGTTAAAAGAAGCGACCAAAGATCTCTAGAATTTAAAACTAAGGCCTCTCATAAGAGAGGCCTTTTTTTAATCTAAATGATCAATGTAGGTTTTCCACTTCTCTAAAACTGACGAAAAATCGTCAGGCAATTCGGAATCGACAAAAACTTCTTTCTTAGATATTGGGTGAATAAAACCTAGTGTCTTAGCATGCAATGCCTGACGAGGCAACATCTTAAAACAGTTTTGAACAAACTGCTTGTATTTTGTAAATACTGTCCCCTTTACTATCTCGCTACCGCCATAGGTAGCATCATTAAATAGCGGATGCCCAACATAGCGCATATGCGCCCTTATCTGATGAGTACGCCCTGTCTCAAGATTGCATTTTACCAAAGACACATACCTTAAGTCCTCTAGCAATTCATAATGGGTGATTGCGTGGCGACCAAAGTCTCCATCCGGAAACGCCATGGTAATTCTTCGATCTTTAAGACTCCTGCCGACATTGACATTAATGGTGCCTTTTTCGTCTTCAGGAACGCCCCAAACAAGCGCATAGTAAGTACGTTCGATTGAATGATCAAAAAATTGCTTCGCCAATCCAGTCATTGCCTTTTCAGTCTTCGCTATTACAAGCAATCCGGAGGTGTCTTTATCAATTCTATGTACAAGTCCTGGCCTTCCATCATTGCCTTTCATTTCTGGCAGATTCTTAAAATGAAAAGCCAAAGCATTCACTAGTGTTCCAGACCAATTTTGATAGGCAGGATGCACAACCATTCCGGCAGGCTTATTAACAATCAGCAAGTGTTCATCTTCAAAAACAATATCAAGAGGGATATCCTCAGGCACCAATTCTTCATCTCTTGGCGGTTCAGGCAACATCACTGAAATTTCATCTAATGGATGAACTTTATAATTAGGTTTGACATCATTACCATTCACTTTAACAAACCCTTCCTTTATACCAGCTTGAACCTTATTTCTAGTAACATTAGGGAGTCGATCCATTAAGAACTTATCGATACGCAGTAAGTCTTGTCCTGCATCAACCTTGATATGATGGTGCTCATATAGGTCTCCTTCAATTTCGCTTGGTTCATCCGTCATAGCTGTAAATTTAAGCCATGGTAAGGCTACCTACACCAACACAGGAAATAACCCATCCTCTTTTAGCACAAAAAGGAATTCGTCTTTTTATTAAAAGAGATGATTTGATTCATTCACAAATCATGGGGAATAAATGGAGAAAACTTAAGTATAATTTAGCTGCTATAAAGGCTAAGGAATGTTCTGGAATTGTAACAATGGGTGGTGCCTACAGCAATCACATCGCTGCTACTGCTGCTTTAGCAAAGGAGAATAACCTGCAATCTGTTGGGATCATTCGTGGGGAGGAGCTTGATGAGTCCAGCAATCCTACACTAAAATTTGCTACTAATTCTGGGATGAAACTGAGGTTTGTGGGTCGATCTGAATACAGAGAATTAAGATCTAACCCTGAGTTGATTAAAAATCAATTCGAAAAACTTTATTTTCTTCCAGAAGGTGGGACCAATGAATTAGCAATTAAGGGATGTGAAGAAATAATTCCAGAAATTGATTTCGATTTTAATGTACTGGTAACTTCAATTGGAACAGGGGGTACGTTCGCTGGGATTCTGAAATCAGCCAAAAAACACCATCAAATCGTCGGGATAAGTAGTTTGAAAGGAGATTTTATTCACGATGAAGTAGGTAAGTTGTTATTCAAACATCAAATTAATAACCAAAATTTTCAGATTATAAGTGACTATCATTTTGGCGGATATGGTAAAACGCAGCCTGATTTGATCGATTTTATTAATTGGTTTAAAGAAAACTTTGAGGTTTCAATTGATCCTATTTATACAGGAAAGACGTTTTTTGCCGTTTGGGATATGATTAAACACAATAAATTCGAAAATAATCTTAAAATAGTGATATTACACACTGGAGGTTTACAGGGTATTGAAGGCTTTAATCGAAAAAATGAAAATATTATTCAATAAGACTTAATTTTAAAACAATTTGTCAGCGGTGAAAAAATTTGTGTTCATAATAGTCTCCGCATCTTTAATTGCATCCTGCAACGTAGGTGAGCTGGAGTTTGATAATCTAGAGGTGACCCCGATCACGGGAGTTTTTAGTTTCCCTTTGGGGGAATCTACCTATATAATGCGTGATTTGGTAGCAAATCAAACCGGAGACTCGCTAAGCTTTCAGGAAGATAGTACATCACTATACACACTCCTTTATTACGACACTATAACATATAGTACTCCAGACGATCTCGTTCAAATCGATGACATCAATTTCAGCGGCGCAATTGGTACTATCCCTACTGCAGTAGGTCCTGGAACTGTCAACCTCGGAGATTCTTTTGAAATAAGTTACGATCCTCAAGAAAATGAAGAACTAGATTCTGTGTTTTACGAGTCTGGTGATCTAACAATTACCACCACCTCAACAATTGCAGGAGATGTAGCTTATACATTTACTATAGCTAATACAACCAATGTCAACAATGGTAATCCTATTACCGTAACAGGCAATATTTCAAATGGTGGTACAGACATGCAAACAAGATCTTTGATAGGTCATAAAACTGTACTTACCGATCCTAGTGGAAGTAATGCGTTAGCTGTAGATTTAGATGCTGTGGTAACCCTCTCAGGTATGCAATCTTTGGCAGGCACCGAGACATTATCATTCGACCTTACATATGGAAATCAAAGTTTTAGTTTGATCTATGGTAAGTTTGGACAAGATACAATTCAGGTAGGTGATCAGTCAATTGAAATTGACTTCTTTAGCCAGACTGCAAGAGAAGGTATAACATTTGGTAACCCTAGCATAACTTTTGATTTTAGAAATTTATTTGGTGTACCAATTGGAATTGATTTTGAGGGAGTTTTTGGAGATGATGGTGCAGGTGGAAATCAGGTATTCCTTACTGGTGACATTGTAAGAAATGATCCAGTGATAGAAGGCTCTCCTCTTGATAGCCCAACACCTACTACTCCAGGTGATATAGCTCAAACCATAGTTGAAATCAACAGAGACAATTCAAACCTTGTTCAACTATTATCCCAATCGCCTGAAAGGCTAGTTTTTGATGTTGCCGGCATATCCAACCCAGAAAGTACAACTGCAGGTAATTATTTACAACCTACTAGTTCAATCACTGCCAACGTGACACTTGAGGTTCCTATGGAAGTACAGTTTGTTAATTTCCAAGAAGAAGGATCTTTCGGATTAGGTGATGGTCTAGATCTAAGCAATGTTGATTCAGCTTTTATTCGACTTGTTTCCAACAATGAATTGCCCTTTAGCGGTGCAGTTAACCTAGTTGTCCAAGACGCTGATAGTGTGAATTTATTCCCTATCACGGATACAACTGATCCTCAATTCGATCAAGAACAACTCGACAGGTTTACTAACATTCCAGTAATTAAAGCACCATTAATCAATTTCAATGGTGAGGTGACAGACCCAAGTGGCGCAACTGAAGATATTGCTTTAACTAAGGAAGAAGTAGAATTAATAAGTGGCGCTTCTCATATAATTATAACAATGGTTTTAAATACACCTGTCACACAAACATCAAGGGAAATCTATGTAAAGATTCTTGCTGACTACACACTAAGCTTAAAAGTCGGGATAGGCGGCAAGTTCAATTTAGATCTATAGATGAGGAAATTCGCTACCACCATATTACTACTAACCTGTGTTTTTAGCCTAAAGGCTCAAACGAGTGTCTCGTTTCAGCACTTAGGTAATGCGACATTTCAAAACAATCTCATTAATCCTTCATTGATACCAGAGGGAAAGTTTTTTCTTGGTTTACCCGTACTTTCCGGGCTACATGTGAATATGAATAATAAATTCAGTTATAATGAAGGGTTCACGGTAGAAAGTGATAGAACCTTAATAGATGTTCCTAAAATTATAGGGAATCTTCAAAATCAAAATACAGTAACCGCAAAGGCCGGGATTAATCTACTCCATGTTGGCTATAAGCTGAAATCTGGTGCTTTGTTAAGTTTCGTGGCCAATGAACGAGTAGAAGCTGATTTCTTGTATCCAAAGGAAGTGGTGGAATATGTTTTCACCGATGGTAATAATGAATTTTTAAATCAAGATGTGAAGATCTCTAAGGTTGGACTGATCGCACAACACTTCAGAGAATTTGGTCTTGGCATCGCAGCTCCGATTAACGAACAGCTCACTGTGGGCTTAAGAGGTAAATTCCTGGTAGGTTTTGCTAATGCAAGTCTCGCAGGAAATACAACTGCGATATTAAACTCAAATGGTGAAGCATTTCAAATTGACGCAGAATGGGAAAATGCAACTCTGCGCACCTCTGGATTTGATATTTACGATGAAACTGAGGGAGATCTTGGGTCCCATTTAGTCATGAATGGCAATACTGGTTTAGCATTAGATATTGGAGGAACCTATAAACTCAATAGGTATTATACGCTGACTGGGTCTATAGTTGATTTAGGATACATTAATTGGAAAGAAAACATCAAGAGCTATACTTTAAATGACACTTCATTCAACTATAGTGGAGTGAATCTTGAAGAATTGGACAATATTCAACAAACCTTAGAGGATTCATTATTTAGCAAATTTGAAACAACAGATACGTTCGAACCATATAGAAGTTGGCTGCCCGTTACCGCCTATGGAAGTTGGATCTATCATTACAGCCCAAAGACCGACATCTATGTAACAGTAGGATCGCGATGGATTCAGCGCCAATTTAAAATGATGTATGGTGGTGGAGTCACTCAAAAATTTGGCAAAGCCTTTACTGGTTCAATAAGTGTAACGAAACTTCCGCAACAGTTTTTTAATGCTGGGGCAGCTTTTGCAGTCAAAGGTGGACCTGTTCAAATGTACATGGCTGTCGATCATCTGATAAATTTTTCAATACCTGATGCTAAAGCCATCGATTTCCGTTTTGGTATAAGTTTCGCCTTTCAAGGAAGGCAAGAGCAAGCGACTAGTGGACTTTCCAGAACACCAATTGCAGGTGCTAAAGGACTCGACACAAATGTATTTCTTGGTAAAAAAGTCAAGACCAAAAAGCGTGATGGAATTTATTCCATTATCAAAAAACAAAAACGTCGAGAGCTTAAGAATAAGCGAACAAAAGCCAAAGACGATGTTCAGAAAAAGAGTCTGAATGGCAGAACCGGAAAGAAGAACACTAAAGGCGGAGAATAATCTTAAAATAACTGCCTAAAAGCTTCACTTAACTTAGAAAAAGAATGAACCTTGATCTTAAATTGGTCAAGGTCTTTTGCTTTTAAGTTGTGTTTAGAGATGTAGACTTCGTTGAATCCTAACTTCTCAGCCTCATTTATTCGATTCTCAATTCTATTTACCGGCCTGATTTCTCCTCCCAATCCAATTTCTGCAGCAAAGCAAACGTCTTCTCCTAGAGGTGCATCCTCGAAAGATGAAAATATGGCTGAACAAATCGCTAGATCAAGTGCAGTATCCTGTACCTTAAGCCCTCCAGCAATGTTTAAGAATACATCTTGCGTGCTTAATCTAATACCAAGTCTCTTCTCCATTACTGCGAGCAGCATGGTCAGTCTTTTATAGTCGTACCCTGTAGTGCTTCTTTGAGGATTGCCATAACTTGTAGGACTTACCAATGCTTGAGATTCAAGAATTAAGGGACGATTGCCTTCTAATGTTGCACCCAGTGCAATTCCACTTAACCCAGGATCCTTGGGCGAAATAAGAATCTCAGATGGATTAGTGACCTCCCTGAGGCCATCTGCATTCATTTCGAACATGCCAAGCTCAGATGTTGATCCAAATCGATTCTTAATCGTCCTTAAAATACGATACGAAAGGTGCCTGTCACCTTCAAATTGCAATACAGTATCAACCATATGTTCCAAGACTTTGGGTCCAGCTATGGCACCATCTTTATTCACATGTCCAATAAGGAAAACAGGAATTCCTTTTTGCTTGGCAAATTTCATTAACTGACCTGTACATTCCTTGACTTGCGAGATAGATCCAATAGCAGCCTCAATACGATCAGAGTGAAGCGTCTGAATGGAATCAATAATTAAAATATCTGGAGCTAAATGCTCCGCTTGCTTTAACACTTGAGAAAGGCTAGTCTCAGCATATAAAAAACATTGTTCTGCAGTAGATCCAATCCGCTCAGCCCGCATTTTGATTTGCTGCGCACTTTCCTCACCAGAAACGTACAAAGTTTTTTGAGGCAACCTGATTGCCATCTGAAGCATAATTGTAGACTTACCTATGCCTGGCTCACCACCAACCAAAACCAAAGAACCAGAAACGATACCTCCACCCAATACTCTGTCTAACTCAGAGATTCCGGTTGTAAGCCTTTCCTTACTTTCTTCATGATTTGCATCGCGAATGTTGATAGGTTTACTTCTTTCGGAAGAAAATTCTACTGGAGCAGACGCTGATTTTGAAACTACCTCCTCTACATAAGTGTTCCATTCTCCACAGGAGGGACATTTTCCGACCCATTTTGCAGATTCAGTACCACAAGATTGACAATAAAAGACGGTTTTAGTTTTAGCCATAATTGATGAGGATTAAGGCTAAGATATAAACTGTCTCATATAATTTTACGGCATGCAAAAAGATCAGAAAATTTTCGACCTAATCCAGGCTGAGGAGAAGAGACAAATAGAAGGAATTGAGCTGATAGCCTCAGAAAATATTGTTTCACCCCAAGTGCAAGAAGCGGCAGGTAGTGTCCTTACCAATAAGTATGCTGAAGGGCTACCCGGCAAGAGATATTATGGAGGATGTGAAGTTGTAGATGAGATTGAAAATCTAGCTAGGGAAAGAGCGAAAGAACTTTTTGGTGCAACATGGGCAAATGTCCAACCGCACTCTGGTGCACAAGCTAACGCAGCTGTAATGCTCGCATGTCTAAATGCTGGCGATGAGATATTGGGTTTTGATCTGTCACATGGTGGACACCTCACGCATGGATCTGGAGTAAACTTCTCAGGAAAACTTTATAAGCCAAATTTCTACGGCGTAGATAAAGAATCTGGGTTAATTGACTATGATCAACTAGAGAAGGTAGCAAGGGAAAAAAATCCCAAAATGATTATTTGTGGTGCTTCAGCATATAGCAGGGACTGGGATTATGAACGGTTCAGAGCAATAGCTGACGAAGTTGGAGCTATTCTACTCGCCGATGTTTCACACCCATCTGGACTTATTGCAAGAGGTTTTCTTAACGACCCATTAGAATATTGTCATATTGTTACTACGACCACTCATAAAACATTAAGAGGTCCTAGAGGCGGATTGATTTTGGTAAGAGATGATATTGAAAATCCTTGGGGCATTACCACGCCTAAAGGAGTCGTTCGAAAGCTTAGTTCCTTACTAGATTCCGGAGTATTCCCAGGAACACAAGGAGGTCCATTGGAACATATCATTGCAGCTAAAGCTGTTGCCTTCGGAGAAGCGTTGTCTGATGAATATATGAACTACCTAGTTCAGGTAAAAAAGAATGCAGCGGTGATGGCAGATGCGTTTGTGAAGAAAGGTTACAATGTAATCTCAGGAGGCACAGACAATCACTTGATGCTGATCGATCTTCGTACAAAAGATATCACTGGAAAGGATGCCGAAAATGCGCTTATCAAAGCGGATATTACAGTGAATAAAAACATGGTTCCTTTTGATGATAAAAGTCCTTTCGTAACCTCTGGAATGCGAATAGGAACCCCAGCAGTAACTACTCGAGGAATGGTAGAAGCTGATATGGTCAAAATTGTTGATCTAATCGATTCAGTAATTACGAATAAAGATGATGAAGGGAAAATTGCAGAAGTGAAGTCCGAAGTAAATAATTGGATGTCTGGATTTCCGCTATTTAAGGCCTAAACTATGCCACTTGATCAAATACCGGATGATAAAGAGATGTCTTTTTTAGACCATCTCGAAGAGCTGAGATGGCACATCATACGTTCATTAATTGCAATTGTAGTATTTGCGATTGCTGCTTTTGTGGCTAAAGATTTTGTTATTGGAACGGTGATATTAGGCCCATCTCAGACTGACTTCTGGACGTATCAAAAACTTTGTCAACTATCTGAAATAATCAACACGCCAGCTCTTTGCATAGATACCTTAACTTTTGAGCTAGTAAGCAGAAAATTGAGCAGTCAATTTATGACTCACGTATCGGTTTCCTTTTTTGTGGGGCTAATAGTCGGATTCCCATATTTATTCTGGGAAATCTGGAGATTTATAAAACCTGGACTTAGACCAAAGGAGCGAAAAGCATCAAGAGGTGCTACTTTTTCTGTCAGTGTATTATTCATACTCGGAGTCTTATTTGGATACTTCCTTATTGCTCCAATTTCGGTGAGGTTCTTTTCAACCTATCAGGTTGATCCATCCTTGCAAAACTTGTTTGATCTTTCATCATACATCAGCACTGTCACGATGATTGTATTTGGTTGTGGTGTCTTATTTCAATTACCCGTGGTGGTTTACTTCCTTACACGAGCAGGCATTGTAAGTTCTGCCTTAATGAAAGCTTATAGAAAACATGCAATCATTGTAATTTTGGTTTTGGGAGCGGTAGTTACTCCACCAGACCCATTTAGTCAGATACTTATAGCAATGCCTCTTATGCTGTTGTATCAAATGAGCATTGTAATAGCTAAAAGAATAGAACGAAGAGAAGCAAAACAGAATCAATAGTTAACTATGAATATAGCAATAGGTGGCGATCATGCCGGATTTCAGTATAAAGAAAGGATCATCAAACACTTGGAAAGTCAAGGTCATACAATCAAGGATTTTGGACCAAATAGTGATGATTCTGTCGATTATCCAGATCATGTTCATCCTCTTGCCAAGTCTGTTGCATCTAACGAATGTGATTTAGGGATACTGATTTGTGGTAGCGGAAATGGGGTCGCTATGACCGCCAATAAGCATGATAATGTAAGAGCTGCACTCTGCTGGAATACGGAACTTGCAGCACTTGCGAAGCAACACAACAACGCAAACGTCATTTGTCTTGCAGCACGGTTTTTAGCTTATGAGTATGCGGAAAGTTTAGTTGACACTTTTGTTTCTACTGACTTTGAAGGTGGGCGCCATCAAAGAAGGGTTGACAAAATCAATTGCTAATCTTACTGTATTTATTACCTCCAGTATTTCTATAGTTGGTTGAAAGGTTTGGAAACCTATCCTCTAAACGTGGCATAATGCCAACAATATCAATAATCAGGTCAGGATCTGTTTTTTGAAATAACTTATAAAGCTCTCCGGAGGACTCATAGTAATCAATCCCTTTGAATGCAATGTCAGTCAGATGAGCATCGAAACAAGGAGTACTAATTGGGGACTCTTTATAAAACCCTAAATCACTACCCAGAACCATCGTCTTTCCCTCATCTGATGCTTGAGCTCCCTCTACAACTAACGATGATGTTAGAGATGTGTACGAATAGCCTGAATGTATGAGTACTCCTACAATCATTATTACTGGCATAATGAACCTAAATATTCTTCTCCTAACAAGCATCATGTAGTGGGTCCAGAAATATGCGATTACAGGAATAAAATAAACCAACTCAAGAAGTGATTTTTCATTGGACAAAAAGAACGTAGCTATAGCTCCGAAAAAGACTAACCAAATGACCTGCTGGATCTTTTGTTGAAAATTGGTAAGCCTTGCAGAACCCCAAGTTTTAATGACGGACAATAGAAAGATAGATATAAATCCGGCCGTAATTATTAATGCATCTACTATCCCTATTGAAGAACTTGCATCCATTAGAAAATTTTGAACCAGGTAGCTATCAATGAATGTTAGCAGATCTCCGCGCCAATAGAAGTAGAGTGCACACATTGAGAAAGCGAGCAGGAAACTAAATAAATACAGCGCCAGCCTTCTCAGAACAGCAGTAGAAAAAAGTATGAGAGCAACCAAGAAAACAAGGAAGAAAACAACAGCTGGTAAGTAAATCATTGTTGCCACTCCAATAAAAATTCCAGAATTGAGGAAAAGCTCGTCCGTTACTTGATTGTCAATTCTTCTTAAAACATTTCTAAGCGCAAGAAGGATAAATGTTAAGCTTAATAGCTGAGGGGATAGCGTCATGAAATCTGGAACCGACACCATCAAAATCATATACAAAAAAGCGGGCAAGTAGCCATTTTCATCATACGCTTTGTTTTTCAGCAGTAATTGATTGAAGACCCCTGCTTGAAAAATGATAATCAACGAACTAAATCCATAGTGTATGAATTCATTCCTGCCAAATAGCATTGTTAAATACTTGTAGACGAAAGCTGCTATTGGGCCCGTATAGTCAAATGTTTCGCTATACATGCTGAAGCCTTGGCTTAGCCAGTCTCCCAACAATAGCCACTTCAACTCGTAGTAGGACATTTCTGTGATGAAATAGCTCTGTACAAACCGAATTAAAACCATCAATATGAATATAATGGCCAGTCTATATGGGTCGTTTATTCTAAAAAATCGTAACAATAGCTCTCGATTTGAGGAAAGTAATCTGAATTACTTTTCGAAAATAGATTATTTAGCCAAACCCCTTAAGGAATATCTTCGGATATTTGCAATTATGGAAAGTAAGCGGCAGATAAAATACGGAAAGCAATTACAAAAAGACCTTGCAGGAATTTTTCAGCAAGATCCAACTCACTATTTCGGCTCTTCATTGGGGACCATTACAGAAGTCAATGTTTCGCCAGACTTAAGTTTAGCACGTGTTTATCTAAGTATATTCCCAATTAATAAAGCTGAAGAAGTCTTTAATAACCTTGATAATATTAAAAGCGAAATCAGGTTGAAGTTGGGTAAAAAAATTGGCAGCCAGGTAAGGATTATTCCTGAGTTAGCTTTCTTCCATGATGATACTGAAGAAAAGGCATCTAAGATTGATAATCTGATCAACAACTTAAATATTCCACCTTCCGAAGAATGAATTTTCCGTTCTTCATAGCACGTAAATATTTTCTTTCTGAGAAAAAGAAAAATTTCATTAATGTCATTTCAATCATTTCCATGGTCGTTGTAGCTATTGGGACCATGTGTTTGATAATTGCACTTTCGGTTTTTAATGGACTGGAAGGCTTATTGAGATCCATGTATGGAAATTTTGATCCTGATATTGTAATCACTCCTTCGGCAGGGAAATCTTTTGAATATGACTCAAGCTATGTAACTAAGATCAAAAATATCGAAGGCGTACTTGGCGCATCTGAAGTAGTAGAGGACAATGTCCTGGTTCAATACAAAGACGCCCAACGACTGGTCCGTATGAAAGGGGTTAGCAGAGACTTTGATGAGCACAGCGGTATTCGAAATGTTACCGTATCCGGACAATTCCCTTTAGTAAGAGATAGCATAGGATATGCGCTAGTAGGTAGAGGTGTTCAATATGATTTATCGCTTAGCTTACGAAACGACTTCTATGCTTTGCAAATGTATTATCCTAAAGATATTGGTCCGGGTGTAGTTGACCCTTCCAGAATGTATAATTCGCTCAATATTATGCCAGGAGGAATCTTTGCCATTGAGAAGTACTACGATGACAACTACATATTTGTACCCGTAGAATGGGCAAGAGATCTTTTGAGCTACGACAACCGCCTCACTTCTTTTGAGGTATATCTAGCCGAAGACGCTGGTGCATCCGAGATTAAAAAGGAAATACAAGCTTCTTTGGGTGATGCGTTTAAAGTACAACTTGGTGAAGAATTGCATAGTGATCTTTATAAGGTTTTGAAAATTGAGAAGCTCTTCGTTTTCTTAATCATGGTATCCATAATTGGTATTGCCTCAATTAATATCTTCTTTTCGCTTACCATGCTTGTAATAGAAAAGAAGAAAGACATTTCGATATTGTTCGCACAAGGAGCTACTCCAAAACTCATCAGGAAAATTTTCCTTTATGAAGGGTGTATAGTTGCATTCACTGGTGCCTCAATTGGTTTAGTTCTTGGCGTTGGCCTTACCCTTCTACAAGAGCACTTTGGTATCGTTGGAATGGGCGTAGATTCCTCAATTGTCAATAGTTATCCTGTTGAAATTGTAACAAGCGATGTTCTATTTACAGTTATCGCAATAATTGTAATCACTCTTTTAGCATCAATAAAACCAGCCATAAAAGCAGGAAATTCCTTCTCGACACATACTTTACAATAAGACTTCAAACTCTTAATATTTTATTGCCGTATTGGTATTAGATTTTTATTATTTTCGAAGTTTACCTGATTTTAAAAATCTGTGAAAGTATCACCCGACCAGCCATTTGAACTTATCTACTCGCTCTATGATCACGAGTACCTTGGATATCTAATTGAATCTTTTGTTGTCCAGCTGAATGACAAAGGTGAACTCAGCTATTCTCACCAAAATATCTCTTCAAAAAACGCTGAAGAATTCAGCTCTGTTCTGGATGAAAATGACTACCAAATCATAAAGCTGATGGATCAAATTCAGCAAGATCACGTAGCCCATCATTTTCAAAAAAAGAAGCAAAAACCTGAGGAGTTCTTCCTTAAAGTTTTTGATAAAGACAATGGAGATAAAATGCTTCAAGGCGAGATAGAAGCATATATTGAAAGACGGAGGTCTCAGATTCTAGCACTAATCGATGGAAAACGTCTTTTTGAAATGGGTAAGGACGGTGAGCCCGCTTGGAAGGAAATTGAGGTTGTAGATGAAAAAGCGACTGTACTTTTTCACTTTCGAAAGAATGAAGATAACACCCACTATTTTCCTACCGTCAAGCTTAAGGGTGAAAAAGTAGAATTCCTAAATAATGGGAGCTATCTGCTTTGCAAGGAGCCTGCATGGCTTGTAGCCAATGATCAGCTTTTTACTTTCCAAAAGCCTGTAAGTGGCGGTAAGTTCAAGCCTTTCCTAAATAAGAAGTTTATTCTCATCCCGAAAGATATTGAGGAGACCTACTATCAAAAATTTGTTGGGCCGCTTATTTCTGAGTTTGATGTATATGCTAAAGGTTTTGAGATAGTCACTCATAAGCCAAAGCCGACTCCTAAAATCACAGTGAGCGAACTTCAGACAAGTAGAGCTACTACGTTGTTTGATGAAGGAGGAAATGCCCCTGCCGTTGATAACGACAAGCTCTTACTAGAGCTATCCTTCGATTACGGCAAGCATAATTTCAATGCGGACAAGCTAAGCAAGGTTAGCGTATCAATGGAGAAGCAGAATGACAACTATACTTTCCATCGAATCAGCAGAGATCATGAAGGTGAAAAAGGCATCATTCAGCAACTTGCATCAAATGGTTTACAGCTAAGAAACTCTCGTGTCACATTGCCTAAAACAGCCGCTTTTGATTGGATAGGGAGAAATAGTGCGCTCCTCGAAGATTTTATAATTAAGCAAAATCAACAAGGAAAGAAGTTTTTTGTTGGTGAATCTACCATAGACTTGGAGGTAAATGAGGGTGTAGATTGGTTTGATTTAAAGGCCAAAATTCGATTTGGAGATTTCGAAATACCTTTCGAAGAGATCAGAAAATGCATTCTTAAAGGGAAAACTGAAATTATGCTTCCCAATGGAGAAATTGGCGTAATTCCAGAATCCTGGATCACTCGATACAAAGACTTATTCGCATTTTCTTCTGAAACTGCCGATGGCATTACTTTGAATAAGATCCACGTCTCGCTGGTGCAAGAACTTAAAGCAGGAGAGCTAGCTAAGGTTACGATGGATCGTAAGCTGGAAAAATTGCTGTCATTTGAAAAAATGGAAGACTATGCTGTGCCTCCTTCTTTTAAAGGTGACCTAAGACCTTATCAGCTAGCAGGATATAACTGGCTCAGATTTCTTGAAGATTACAATTTTGGCGGATGCTTGGCAGACGATATGGGTTTAGGAAAAACCATTCAAGCACTCGCCCTTTTACAGCATCAGAAAAATGAAAATCCTGGAAGCACCAGTTTATTGGTGATGCCCACTTCACTACTTTATAACTGGGAGATGGAGGCTAAAAAGTTCACCCCAGACCTTAAAATCCTAAATTATACAGGAATTAATCGGGTTAAGGATACCTCTAAGTTTTCAAATTATGACATAGTTATCTCAAGTTACGGGACCACCAGAGTAGACTCAGAAATACTTGCAGGATTCTATTTCAACTACATTATTCTTGACGAATCTCAGGCGATCAAGAACCCGGATTCACTAATTTCTAAAAAGGTAAGGGACCTCAAGTCTCGACGCAAACTAATACTCACTGGTACCCCGATAGAAAACAGTACACTAGACCTTTGGTCGCAAATGAGTTTTCTAAATCCAGGCCTTTTAGGCAACGAAACCTATTTCAAAAAAGAGTATCTAAAGCCGATAGAAAAGCAAAAGGATGAACATAAGACCAAGAAGCTAAACTCTTTGATCAAGCCATTCTTGCTGAGAAGGGAAAAGAGTCAAGTAGCAGATGATTTGCCAGAAAAAGTAGTCAATATCAGGTACTGCAAGATGTCTGAGGAGCAAAGAGAGGTTTACGAAAAGGAAAAAAATGCCTTTAGAAGCAAGATCATGGATGTAATCGAAACCGATGGAGTCGCTAAGTCTCACATGATCTTATTGCAAGGTTTAACTCAATTGCGCCAAATTGCAAATCATCCAAAAATGGTTGATGAAGACTACCTGCAAGGATCAGGTAAGCTTGAAGAGGTCACCTACATGATCGAAAACTCGATTTCAAATGGACATAAAGTCCTCATTTTTAGTCAGTTTGTAAAGCACCTGAAAATAGTTTCTGAGTATCTGGAGTGTCAAAAAATTCCATTCGCATATTTGGATGGATCTACAAAAGATCGTCAACATCAGGTAGAACGATTCCAAAACGACCCAGAGGTGTCAATTTTCTTGATTTCATTAAAGGCCGGCGGAACCGGACTCAACCTTACAAAGGCTGATTATGTGTTCTTATTAGACCCTTGGTGGAACCCTGCTGTAGAGGCTCAAGCGATAGATAGAGCGCATAGAATCGGGCAAACAAAAAAGGTTTTTGCATACAAATTTGTAAGCAAAGACACCATTGAAGAGAAGATCATAAAACTGCAAGAACACAAGCAGCAACTTGCATCAGATTTAATTTCCGTAGAAGAAAGTTTCGTAAAAAGCCTCTCTCAGCGTGATATTCAAGATCTGTTTGACTAATTTTTATAGTTCAAATAAGGGTTGGATTTTATCCATGTTGTTAGATGAGTGTATTTCGCTACATAAGAGACTTGCCTATGAAAAATCCAATCATAAGTCTGATTACATTCATTTTGGTCATCAACACATGCCTTTCTTCTACTGCCTCAGGGCAGAAGGAATTCGGCTTTAAAATGCCAAAAAAGACAAAAAGGATTGAGATTCCTTTTGAACAGCACAACAACCTTGTGGTTATTCCAGTGACTATAAATGGCTTTCTGACACTTAAGTTTATACTGGATACTGGTGTTGAGAACGCAATCATTACGGAGAAATTATATGCTGATATTTTAAATCTAAACTACCTCAGACAAATTACAATTGATGGTCCTGGACTCGTAGACTCAGTTGAAGCTTTTGTGGCGAATCAAGTCACTTTTGGGCTCCCTGGTGGGGTGATTGGCAAAAACATGAACGTTCTTGTCTTAAAAGAAGACTACCTAATGCTATCAGAGAATATCGGTGAGAATGTCTCGGGAATTATTGGATATGACATCTTTTCACGATTCGTTGTTGAGATAAACTATGACACGAATATTTTAGTACTTCATGATCCAAAGAGCTATAAAAAAGGTCGTAGAAAAGTTGAACTCCCTTTGGAAATAAAAGGCTCAAAACCCTTTATGCAGGCCACCATAAAGCAAGGAGATGAAACTGCGGCCTTAGATATTATGGTAGATACTGGAGCAAGTCATGCTGCACTTATTGACTATAACCACCTCACAGGTATTTCTCTACCCGAAAAGACCATAGAAACCAGACTAGGCAGAGGAATAGCAGGAGATATTCCTGGCTATTTAGGAAGAATTGATCAGGTCACAATAAATGATTTTGATTTTAGTGAAATGCTAGTATCTGCACCCTTTGAAGGTGCATACAATAAAGTAATTAAGCGTGGAGCTCGAATCGGAACTTTTGGTGGAGAATTATTGAATAGGTTCAATGTCACGTTTGACTATCAAAAAAGTAAAGTCTACCTCGTTCAAGGTCAGCGATATAATGACGCATTTGAGTATGATATGAGCGGGATGTCATTAAATACAGTAGGAAGTAATCTAGATACATTAGTCGTGGTAGATGTGCAAAAAGACGGACCTGCCTACCGGGCAGATATTCGAGAAGGAGATGTGATTTATATGATCAATGGAAGGACATTGAAATACAATTCACTTTCTGATATGTACGAATTGCTACAACGAAGGGACGGTAAGAAAATAAAAATCAAACTCTATAGAGATGGAGAAAAGAAGAAAATCGAGTTTCAATTGAAAAAGATCATCTAGTTCTCTCCATCCACGATTTCAAATAATTAATCTCTTACCAACACACGGAAACTGACTACATTTCCATCCTTGTCTTCTCGATCAAAGAACCTAAGAATGTAAATTCCTTCCTCGTAGCTTGTTACATCAATTTTGATTTGTCCATCGTAGCCATTTCTTAATTCTGATTGCCATTTCGTATTCCCCGAGAGGTCGATTAATTGAGCAGTAACATTATCAGATTTCAAATGTCTGTAGCTTATGTTAAGTACTTCGCTAGATGGATTTGGATATATCTCAAGGCTTTTAAAATAATCAAGAATAATACCCAAGACTGCTTCAATGGTGATATCAATACCATCTTCTGTAGCGAAAGCTTGGAGTTTAAAATTGGTATCGCTGACTCCTGCTTCACCTACTTCAAATTCAACTGCCGATGCATCATTCAACGGAATCCCTGGATATTCTACGAAAAATCTATAAATACCTTGTGGTAAAAACCCGAATTGAAATTCTCCATTGTCATCTGTTTCACCATAAGCGATAAGTTCAAATTCATCATCGTCTTGTCCTGTTCTTCCACCTGAACGTTTTCTTCGCAATCCACACTTTCTTTTTGCTGCTCTTCTTCTCGCATCAATCCGACCTGCATCATCACCAAAGTCTTCTTCTACTAGCACGTCCAATGATCCATCACCCTCAGTAAGCGGTGGAGGTACAGCAGTTACCTTAATTATAGCATTGTCATCAGCACGAAGTTCAAGAGTATCAGCTTCTTCCCAAAGAAAAGTATCTCCAAAATAACTGGCTATAAAAGCGTCCTTATCCTCCGGTTCTATTGCAATGAGGTAGTCGCCTAGTATGATCTCATTGAAGGTAAATTGAGCAGCTACTGACTCTAATCGACCGTCAGCTAGTGTATCAAATCCACCAGTTTCCTGTACTGCTAACAAGTACGCAGAAACATCCCCATCCAAAAGATTGGAATCGAAATCAGTAACATCTACACTAAGGTTTGCCGTTGCCCAAATGATCTGCGGTCCAACATCTATAGTTAAACCTGGGACAATCGTATTGGTAACCTCGACTCTAAATTCTCCCATATTATTAAAGTCAATATCAAGTATCTCAAGTGCATTCTCCTCGATATTGAATTCTGATCCTGAACTTATCAGCACATCGTTCCGATACCAGTCATAAATATTCGCAGTGCCACCCGTGGTGATATCGAGACCTGGATCTCCTAAATGGAATATTTTAATTGGCTCACCATCTAGTCCATCAAAATTTAAACTGGCTTGATTTTCATAGTCAAGATCTGAAATACCTATCAAAGGTTCTAAATCATCGAATTCAAGACTATTGTTTGAAACGTTAAGCGTTGAAATGGTAGTAGTTGAAAAATCCATCAAACGGGAAATTTCATTGTTAGACAAATCGAAACTCAGAATTGATGCAAGACCTCCAATAGCACTTCCTGTAAATGGATTGGGCATTTCTCCAATCGCACCTATATCGGCTAAATCCACTGTGGAAATTCTATTTCCAGAAGCATTAAAAGTCACCCGGTCCCAATCCCGAAAACGTGCTGTAGTCCAGTTTACGGTTTCAGTCCAATCATCACCATTCAGGCTTGTATAAATCTGCCTCAATGCTACAGAATCAGCCACAGTTTCAACATCAACAAGGGTTTTAACCGAAATAACGTTGGAATTTGCAGAAATCTCCGTTCCAAAATCTGCCCGAACTCTGTAGTAGTATGTTTCGCCGTACGCTAAATTGTCAACTGTTATACTCGTTGTATTCCCAACGTTCTGATCGCTATATCCGGCTATTAAATTCTCAAAAGAAATATCCGAAGCAAGGTCAAATATATAGCTCACGGCAGATCGGTCACTCCAAGATGCGGTGAATGACGAAGAAGTTAAATCTTGCGCCTCAAAGGCTACCGGAGGATTTAGGTTTGGTATGATTTCGAAAGCGGCGTCACTTTCATCACTCACTCCTTGCGTAGTATTCGCGATCTGGATCAGATTGTTAGAGCCTGGTGAATTTGGAACCGTCCAACTATAACTCCCCCCATACATCGAGAAGGTACCGTCATTCAAGATCGAGTAATTGCTGCCACCATCTGTACTCAATCGAATCTCAATAAGGTCTGTGCCTGGAATGTTTTCTTCTGTCCACGTGATCTCGTATGAATCTCCAGCTGTCAAGGTCTCCCCACCATTTGGCGTAACCACCGTAATGGATGGAGATGCTACTGCATTGATGGTGAAAATGGCGTTGCTCTCATCACTCACTCCTTGGGTGGTATTCGCGATCTGGATCAGATTGTTTGAGCCTGGTGAATTTGGAACCGTCCAACTGTAACTCCCTCCATACATGGAGAAGGTACCGTCATTCAAAATCGAGTAGTTACTACCTCCATCAGTGCTCAATCGAATCTCAATAAGGTCTGTGCCTGGAATGTTTTCTTCCGTCCAGGTGATCTCGTATGAATCTCCAGCTGTCAAGGTCTCCCCACCATTTGGCGTAACCACCGTAATGGATGGAGATGCTACTGCATTGATGGTGAAAATGGCGTTGCTCTCATCACTCACTCCTTGGGTGGTATTCGCGATCTGGATCAGATTGTTTGAGCCTGGTGAATTTGGAACCGTCCAACTGTAACTCCCACCATACATCGAGAAGGTACCGTCATTCAAAATCGAGTAGTTACTACCTCCATCAGTGCTCAATTGAATCTCAATAAGGTCAGTACCTGGAATGTTTTCTTCCGTCCAGGTGATCTCGTATGAATCTCCAGCTGTCAAGGTCTCCCCACCATTTGGCGTAACCACCGTAATAGATGGAGATGCTACTGCATTGATGGTGAAAATGGCGTTGCTCTCATCACTCACTCCTTGGGTGGTATTCGCGATCTGGATCAGATTGTTTGAGCCTGGTGAATTTGGAACCGTCCAACTGTAACTCCCACCATACATCGAGAAGGTACCGTCATTCAAAATCAAGTAGTTACTACCTCCATCAGTGCTCAATCGAATCTCAATAAGGTCAGTACCTGGAATGTTTTCTTCTGTCCAGGTGATCTCGTATGAATCTCCAGCTGCCAAGGTCTCCCCACCATTTGGTGTAACTACTGTGATGGATGGAGATGCTACCGCATTGATAGTGAAAATGGCGTTGCTCTCATCACTCACTCCTTGCGTGGTATTCGCAATCTGGATCAGATTGTTTGAGCCCGGTGAATTTGGAACCGTCCAACTGTAACTCCCCCCATACATCGAGAAGGTACCGTCATTCAAGATCGAGTAATTGCTGCCACCATCTGTACTCAATCGAATCTCAATAAGGTCAGTGCCTGGAATGTTTTCTTCCGTCCAGGTGATCTCGTATGAATCTCCAGCTGTCAAGGTCTCCCCACCATTTGGCGTAACTACTGTGATAGATGGAGCCATTGATTCTTCAATAGTAAAAACTGCGTCACTTTCATCCGTGATCGCCAGTGTAGTATTTGCAATCTGAATTAAGTTATTCGTACCAAGTGAATTCGGAACTGTCCAAGTATAACTGCCATTGTACATAGCAAATGTTCCATCATTAATGATAGAATAATTGCTACCACCGTCAGTACTTAATCTGATCTCAATTAAATCGCTCGTAGGAAATCCAACATTTGACCAGGTAATTTCAAAATCTTCACCTTCGGTAAGAGTTTCACCTCCATTTGGAGTAAAAACAGTGATAGCAGGAGTTGCTGCATCTATTGTAAAAGATTCTGTAAAATAAGGTCCCCAAGCGCCAGAAGCTTCTTTTGCTCGTACGCTTACAGTATGCGCTCCCACTGACAGCCCAGCAGTATTCACTGAGATTAACTCATCTATCATAGTCGCTGGCAAGGTTGCAGAAGCGGTAATAGCCCCACCAACTCCAGGATCCGAATCAAAGAAATATTCTACTTCGACTATTTGATCGACTCCACTTTGGTCATTGACCTCAACGAAGATCGTCTGTGAGGTAGAAGGACCCCATGCTCCATTTTGAAGCTTACCTCTTAAAAATAGGGTATGAAATCCAGTTGTTAAACCACTTGTAGCTAGTGATTCATTAGTAAAGATATTTGACGAAGAAGTAACCGAAATTGAAGTACCCAATCCCGCTCCAGGATCCACATCAATAAAGTATTCCAATTCTTCAATAATTACCACATCTCCATTGCCGACAGATGGCTCAACATATACAGTTGATGATGCTGTAGGACCCCATGTTCCATTCTGCAATTTTCCTCTTAAAAATACTGTATGAAATCCCTCCGAAAGACCTGATAAAGTCAAGCTTTCTACTGTACTTATATCCATCGATGATGCTACAGCTATCGGCGTAGCCATACCTAAACCAGGATCTGTATCTATGAAATATTCCAATTGCTCAACAATTACTACATCATCATATCCTACATTGGCTTCCACATATATGCTCTGTGACTGATAAGGACCCCAAGATCCATTTTGTAATTTTCCTCTTAAGAAAAATGTATGAAATCCTTCGTTTAACCCACTTGAACTTAATAATTGAGTGATAGAAACATTATCAGAAGGAGTAATCGAAATTGGAGTTCCTGCTCCATTCCCTGGATCATTATCAACGAAATATTCAAGCTCTTGCACCTGAACGATATCATTGAATCCGACAGAAGTATCAATGAAAAGAGCATAAGACTTATAAGCTCCCCATTTCCCAGTTTCGTCCTTAGCTCTTAGAAACAATGTGTGATACCCGTTAGATAACCCTGAAGTGTTAAGGTTTTGAGTAATTGAGATCGAACTTGAAGCAGAAATTGAAATCGGAGTAGCCATGCCTTCTCCCGGATCTGTGTCAATAAAATATTCCAATTCTGTAATGTTAGCATTGGAAGTGACTGCTTCTTCGATGAGAAATGTCCCCGACGACTGAATGCTTCTTAGTCCATTTACATCCTCAACGGTAATTACGAAACTGTGAAGGCCAAAGCTCAACGCTGAGGTGTTTATCGATATCGATTCATCAATTGCTGATGATGGTGTGAAAGAGGTAAATTCTTGTACGTCCACTGAAACACCATCCTTAAAAATCTCTACCGAAATCTTACTTAGGTTTTGTGCAGATGCCACTAACCCTATCAAAAGAAATATAGTTGTTATGATCTTTCTCATAGCAGTTAGTTTGAGGTGGCTTGAATTCGAATACTAATTCCTGATCCTGTAGTTCCAACAGCATTGTAGTCTAGTCCTGTAATTCTAGGAATGTGTGGGATCCCTGATAGTCTGTATACATCTTCTGGTTGAGCAGCAGGAAATCCAAATGCTCCCGATTCAGATCCTTCAGTCGAGGAAGTTAATCCTGGAGACCCGGCTTGCAGTTGAAAAAATTGATCTTGACCTTGAGCTGTTTCGAACAATAAGTTCCCCTCTGTATCCACCTTATTGCCAGCTATTCCATCAGTCGCAATTACAGGGGATTGTACCACCCTGGTAGAATTAACAATAGAATTGTCTATAGTAGAAGTATTAAGAGACAGGTTTCCGTCGTAAAATGTACAATAGTTGAAAGAAGCTCCGGCAGTGGTAACAGTAATCATATTTCCAGCACTTGGATAATTGAAAATGCTGTTTTCAAATGAGACCGAAGCACTTTGAATACTTATCGTGGATGACAGCAAACACTTAGCAAAGGAGATATTTGTTATTGAACTACCAATAGTAAAAGCTCCAGTAATCCTGCAAGCCTCAAATGATATATTGCTCTCATTGAAAGTAATTGCACCAATCTCCAAATTAGAAAATACAGAGGTAGAAGCTCCGGCATTCAAGGTCACGTTGCCAAGGGTAGATGAAGGAGCAAAGCCCAGACTTTGACCATAATATCCATTACCTATGAATGTCCTTGGACTGTTCAATGTAAAGTTTCCATAAGATCCAGAAGAGCTGACAACATAGATGGTATCATCGGCGACGGAATTAAGAATTCCATCAGTTATAGTAGTATAATCACCATGACCATTTTGATCAACTACTATGACAGCAGCACAGACTTCTTCCAGTCCTATAAGCAGAGCTATAGAAAAAAGTAGCTTCTTCATGGTTGACTTAATTTCCTGTTACTTCAATAGATGCATTGGCATCAGTGCCTTCAATAATGTTGGAAGGAAGATCAAATCTTCTAACTACAGGAAGAACCGAGCCTGATAGTTTAAATGGTGATGTTCCACCATCTACTCCAAGATTAGTACCATCCGTTCCTGCATTCTCTCCTGCGGAGCCACCATTAAGGTTGGGATCCAAGGTGTAATTGTATGTGATGGTATTTAATGGAAGGTTTACAAATGTTGGATCTGTAGTATCGATGTTCGAATCAAGACTAATATTGATCCCGGTAATACTTGAAAAAGCAAAGCCATTAGACAAATTGTTCTTGTAGAAAACATTTGTACTGTTTTGCTGTGAGCTAGGGTTTATGGTTACGTAAATATTGTTTGTTACTAAGCAATTAACCAATTGGAAATATGCAAACATTGACGAGCCACCAATATGTACGTTATGATCGAATGTAACACCTCCTGATAATACATAAGGACCTCTATAATTTACACTATTACTCAATGAAGAGAAAATGTTGTTAGAAACAATTATGTTCGCCTGATTTGTGACATTCAAGGTTATTGTGGGTGTAAACGTAGAAGCTACTTGAATTACATTCTGGCGGATCAATACATTTGTCAAGCTATTGATTCCAGTGTGCGTGATGTAGTTAATTCGATTGTTTTCGATAACTATATTGGTTAAAGATCCAGATGTATTCCCTAATGTAAGTACTCCTGTAATTTCAAGACCAATAAGCTTAGTACCACTGGCTACCGTTTGAATGACTATGTTTCCCATTTGACTTGTGAACGGAATCTCCATATCAGGATTGAAGCCAACGCCAATAATTGTAAGCGCTTTAGAAACAGTTATGTTACCGTAAGAAGATGAACTAGGAATTATCAATAAGGTATCACCTGCTGTGGCGTCACCGATAGCAGTTGAAAGACTTGTGTAAACTCCAGAAGGTGCATTTCCATTGTTATCAACCGTGATAACTGTTGCACTCGCATACAAGGAGGAAAAGAATAGGATTAAAATCAGTTTTGCTTTCATGGCAGACATATTTAGACGGTTTTATTTCAGGGATAAAACTAGATACTGCCTCAAGTCATATGAATACCGTCTTCACGGTATATTGATCTACCACATACTAGCAACAAAAAAGGGGCAGCATATTGCTACCCCTTCAGATATAGGTGATTAGAATTCTTAATCTTTTACGATCACTCTGAAGCTTACTACATTTCCTTTTGGATCTTCACGATCGTAGAATCTTAAAATATAGATGCCTTCTTCGAAATCCGTTACATCAACATTAATTTCTCCGTCAAATCCATTTCGTAAATCTTGCGACCACTTGGTATTTCCAGATAGATCAACCAGTTGAGCCGTCACATCATTTGACTTCAAATGACGATACCTGATGTTCAGATATTCACTAGATGGGTTAGGATAAATTTCTAGGTTTTTGAAGTATTCAAGAATAACTCCAAGCACCGCTTCTATTGTTACTTCAATACCATCTTCGGTTGCGAAAGCTTGTAGTTTAAAGTCTGTATCACTAACTCCAGCTTCTCCAATTTCAAATTCTACGAACGATGATTCGTCTAAAGGAATACCTGGATATTCAACGAAGAATCTGTAAGTACCTGAAGGTAGGAAGCCGAATTGGAATTCTCCATTGTCATCAGTTTCACCGTAGGCGATAAGTTCAAACTCATCATCATCTTGACCAGTACGTCCACCCGTACGTTTCCTTCTTAGACCGCACTTTCGTTTAGATGCTCTTCTACGCGCTTCAACACGAGCTTCATCATCTCCAAAGTCTTCTTCTATCAAAACGTCAACGTTTCCATCTCCTTCAGTCGGTCCTGGAATTTCAACCATCTGCATAGCAATCACATCATCGCTTCTAAAGAATAGTGTATCTGCTTCTGTCCATTCGAAAACATCTCCAAAGTACGTAGGTATGTAAAGAGACAAGTCAGATTCTATGAATATGATATAATCGCCAAGTACAACATCAGGGAATGTAAAGGTTGAAGCCGTAACATTTTCAACAGTTTCAAGCACTCTAAATCCAGTAGATGTTCGAGTCGTTTCAAGCATGAATCCATCCAATGGTTCAGTCAATGGATTGCCATCAGAATCCACAACTGAAACTTCCATATCGGCTATTGCAAATACATCCTGTGGATCTACATCCAGCGTTAAACCCGGAACTAATGAACTCGTTACCTCGGCTCTGAATGTACCCATATTATCGAAATCAATAGCTAGAATAACTCCGAATGCATTGTTAATGATAAAATCATCACCAGTACTAATTGGACTATCATTTCTATACCATGTGTATTCATTAGCCGAACCTCCAACAGTTATCGAAAGCGAGTAATCATTGGTATACCTTACTTCGATTTGTCCACCAGTTGCCTCATTAAATGATAACGCGACTTGATTAGAGTAATCCACAGTAACAATGCTTGCAACAGGCTCTAGGTCATCAAATTGAAGGTTATTGCCACTTACGTTCAAAGAGGTTATTCCAGTACCAGAGAAGTCCATTAACCCTGTTAATTCATTGTCAGAAGCATCCATATCTAATAGATTGGATAAACCTCCTACTGCTCCTCCGGTAAACGGATTAGGCATATCACCAGCGGCTGTTGTTCCGCTAATGTTTACAACCTCAACTCTTGTACGAGTTGCTGCATCTAAATCAACACCGTCCCAATCTCTAAGCCTTGCTGTTTCCCAGTTAAGTCCTTGAGGATTTACTGCTGCATAGATCTGTCGTAATGCTGTGGAATCTGCAATTGTTTCTGGATCTATGATCGTTTTTACTTGGGTAGTATTTGAATTATTTGAAACCTCATCAGAAGTATTAACCAATCTAACTCTGTAGTAGTAGTTTGTACCAAAGTCTAACCCTGTAACTGATGCACTGGTAGCATTGATAAGTGTGCTTTGGAAACCAGTGACAAAAGTAGAGAAGTCAGCAACTGTTGAAACGTCTACCTGATAAGTTTGGACATCAAGTCCTTCACTCCATCTAGCAGTAAAGCCTGTCGAAGTAACATCTTCTGCTTCTATGGTAATTACAGTAGGACTAATAATCAGCTCATCCAATGTAGCATCTGTTCCAGTATTGCCCGATGGGTCAGTTGCTGTAGCAACAACATCATACGTTCCATCTGCCAAACTAGCTATCTGACCTGCCGCCAATGTCCAGGTCCCATCTGCATTGTTGGTAGCCAGATAATCCGATCCACCAACATTGATATTTACTGAAGCAGTCACATCATCAACAGAACCTGTCAACTCTGGACTTGTAATGGATGTGGCATATGTATCAACAGTAATAATTGGATTTTCGGTATCAATATCAAAAACGTCCACCTCATTGTAGACATTCATGGTTAATCCAGCTATATCCTGTGCACCACTTACTTCAACATCTATTCCTGGGAAGTTTACATTGATATCTGTTACATCATAGGTAGCTCTATAATTTAGTGCGTCATCCCAAACACCCGAGTTGAATGCAATAGAAGCCGATGGATCTTCCATAGGGAAATCTATCGTTGGATTTATACCCGTATCCATTGGCTCATCAAATGTCACTACTAAATCGAACTGTGTATTAAGGTCACTTACCGGATTAGATCCAGGTGTTATACTTACTGCCGAAGGTGCAATAACATCAAACACTAGCACATCGAAACTATCTCCTGCAGTGACGCAGCCTGTAACAAGATCCGTTACTTGTAGGTAGTATGTGCCAGGAGCAAGTGGTGATATTGAAGGACCTGAGCCTGCCGAAATAGTTAAACCTGCATCAGAGTACCATTCAAATTGATAACTTCCGCTTCCTCCTGAAACTGTACCAGTCGCATCAAGAGCTCCGTCATTGCCTCCAGGGCTTACTTCATTGGTTATAACCACTGATGCTACGTCCACAGTAGGAGGGGTTGAGACATCTCCAACAGTAACTGAAGAAGTACTTGAGCAGCCAGTATCGTTATTAATTACCTCAATAGTGTAATCTCCTGGCAACAGCGTTGATGCTGTAGCGATTCCTGTTGCACCATCTATGTTCGAGTTTGTTGCTAAGCCTCCATCCGCAATTGGGCCTAGTGTTCCTATGCCTTCGTAGATGGTCATGCTATAGTTTCCAGCTGGTTCGCCACCAGCAGTGGTAGCAGTTGCAGAAACACTTCCATCTCCACCAATACAGAAAGTATTATCAACAGTAACTGGAGCAATTATAGGAAGATCCAGATTATCTGATACAGTAACAATACTTGTTGATGTACATCCAGTATCATTATTGCGGACCTCAAATGTATAGTCTCCGGCAGCAAGTCCAGAAGCGCCTATCCCTATTGCACCATCTTCACTTCCCTCAGTGTTCAAAACTGTACCTCCAGTACCTGCACCCTGATAGACTGTCATTTCATACTGAGAGATTGGCTCTCCTCCAGCGGTCATAGCCGTAATAGAAACACTTCCATTACTACCAACACATAAGGTATTGTCAACTACGACCGGAGTAATAATAGGAAGATCTAAGTTATCTGATACCGTCACCGTACTTACTGAAGAACACCCAGTGTCATCATTGATTACTTCTATGGTATAATCCCCAGCCGCCAATCCAGTAGCGCTTAATCCAGTTGCTCCATCAATCAGTGTTGGCCCTTCTATCTCATTTCCAGGAGTTGCTGTAGGCCCTGAATACCATGTGAACGTATAGTTCGATGGCTCAACTGTGCTACTTGCAGTGGCACTTACAACACCATTTGGTGTTGAACAGTCAGTATTATCAGTAACTATTGGCACAATGACTGGATTATCACATGCACCACCAGTTGTAGTAAAAGTCTGAGGATTATTTATATCAGTATTTATGTTATAAGATTCTTGCCACGCAGGTCCGTTTGCTTCAATTACTGCTATTGTATACTCAGTTCCCGGTGTAAGACCAGTTACAGAGACTGAATTTCCAAATCCATTGTAGATGGTATGCCATGAACCTTCAACTATGTCTCCTAAGCCGAAGCTACTTTCTGGGTGATAATATGTATTGTCTCCTGCTGTAGGTAACGCAGATTCATTTCCTTGAATCATTGCTACTATTCTTCTATGACCATCGCCATTTGTCCAAGAAATATCAACGGTATTGTCCATGACATTGGTAGGAATAATACTCGTTGCCTGAACAGATGGTGCAATAACTCCAGTATGATCAAATGCAAATGAGGTAACAAAATTTGAGGTTGGTCCTGTAAGTGTAAATCCTACTAGCGAGCCAACAAGACCACTTGGAGATTGATCAACCACTGTCGTTTCAGCTGTATTATTATTTCCAGCATCTCCTTGATCCATGATATAATGCAGTACTAGGCTTGATTCATTCGGATGTCCAGTAACATCTGTTGAATAAAGGAATCCTCTTATGTCATCAGGAGTAACAACATCACCCCAGATTCTGACTTCATCTATTGATCCATCAAAGAAATCTCCATCAACTATTCCGGCATTGAATGATGATCCTACCCTGTTAAACTGATGGTAGAACGCATCATAGGTGATATTACCCGTCACGTCCAGAATACCATCAACATAGATATGAACATCTCCTGTCGATTGATCATGAGTTGCTGCGATGTGGTGCCACAAGGCATCGTTAACTATTGCTTCCCCTTGAACAGCATTCCATGAGCTTCCATCGAAGTGATTAAATACAACTCGACCGTCAGTTATTCCGAATGAAAGTCCTACATCATTATTTACATCTCCAATTACGCTCAATGCTGCATTACCTACATAATTTGATGCAGCATCCGTAGATGTAGTTTGAACCCAAGCCTCAAACGTCATACCGGTTGGGAGTTGCGTTCGCGTCATGCTGATGCGGTCATTATCCCCAGCAAAGTTCAAGGCATTTTGTTGAGCAGGAGCACTAAATGCCCCCGATCCTACCCAATCAGTAGCTGGATCCATGCTTACCAATGTTCCATCATTGCTACCAAATACGTCTTCTAAAATGGCAGAACCTGTTCCATCATCAAATCTGTAGTATGCAAGCATATCAGAATAATTTGGATGCGTAGTTATATCTGTGGTTGTTGCAAAAGATCCTAAATCACCTGATGTCAATGCAGCAGCCCATATTCTAACTTCATCAATCTCTCCAGTTAATGTGGATGCGCCTGTTTTGCTAGATCCTATTCTGAAGGCACCATTTGCACTTTCAGGAGTTACTGCATTCTGAGTTTCTTGGACACCGTCGATGTAAGTTGTAATGTTTACTCCATCATAGGTAATTGCTAAATGATACCACTGATCATCGTTAATAGTAGTAGTTCCTACTATTGCTCCCCCACCTTGTAGTGTAGCTAAATTGGAGCCTGTAAAGTATAGGAATGCTCTACCTGTACCAATTCCATCTTCTTGTACAATTAAGTTATCTGTACCTCCTAGTGCTGTTCCTTTCGCCCATAGTTCAATGGTAAAGTGATCTAAAGAAGGATCTATTCCAAAATTCGGTAATTGAACAAATTGCGTGCTTCCATCAAATTCCAATGATGTACCTGGATCTGTATCTCCAAGCAAAGGATAAGTACTAGCAGGGTTTAACACTGCGGTGGTAAATTCTCCAGCCGGAACATTATATGCATATACCGAATCAGTAGCTAAATCTGTGTTTATCAGTCCAGAGATACGCTCCCAGCCGCCACTAGCTAGATTATCTGTTGCATCGTCTCTATGAACAATTCTTCTTTGTATTGCAGGAGCTCCTCCATTGTTATAATCCATACGGATATCAACTTTAGGATTCCCTGGAGCGAAAACTCCATAGTACCTAATTTGATCCAATGCGTTAAACCCATCTGCTGCTGTCTGATCTGGAGGACCAGCTATTAGATACCCGTGAACCCCATCTGTTGCATCGTTCACATTGATAATAATATCTTCATTGAAAGCAGCAGTACTTAGCTTAGCTGGACCAGCAGCATAAGAATAAATACTTCCTTGACCTTGTGGAGCACCAGATATTACTTTTGATGCCTCAGTAATTGCGCCATCACTAGACCCTGCTACATCATATGCTGTATTTGGATCTGTATCATCAAACTTATAGGCAGCAACAAGATTTGCAAACGCAGCTACATCAGGATCAATACGTCCAATCATATGATCCCTAATCTCAGTTTCAGTAAGTACAGTATTCCAAATCCTTACTTCATCAAGTTGTCCTCCAAACTCTCTGTCTAACGGCATCGCACCTGCTACTCCATCACTATTACTTCCAATAAATAGATTCGTAATAGCTGAATAATCCGGTACACCCGTTTCACCGAATGCACTTGCAACTTGAATACCATTGACATATAGATAGAGGTTTGAGCTTGCACCTGCATTTTCAATAATCCCTACTAAATGACTCCATTCACCTTCAGGTAGTGCAGAAGAAATGAGTTCTCTATCCGTGAAGGTGTTATCTCTGTAGAGTATTCTCACATTGGTGTTGCTTATAGAAAGCTGATATCCACCACCACCAACTCCAGGTGCCAAGTTTGAGACAATAGCACCATGATCAGAAACATTCGTATAGTCAGGATTGATCCATGCCTCAATTGT
Organism: Ekhidna sp.; assembly: GCF_963691765.1. GTDB lineage: Bacteria > Bacteroidota > Bacteroidia > Cytophagales > Cyclobacteriaceae > Ekhidna. Next base: position 2,065,818 of record NZ_OY829375.1, on the reverse strand, counting down.
TAAGTTTTGATGTCCTGATAACGCCGGACTGTTTCCTAAATCTACAAAGTCATTGACGCCATCAAAGCTCAAAGCACTTCCGCCATCAATTTCGGTAGGGTATGGTGCTGTCTGAACCGCTGTCACAAATTGACTATTGCCATTTATGACCGGACTAATTATTTGATCATCCTGTACTTCTGTTCCTAAAAACCCACTTGCTGCAATCCAGGAAGGATCGGTCAAATCTACTCTAGACAAAATTCTGCGATCAGCAGTAACTCCAATTACTTGATACCTCGCTTGGAAAGTTTGCCCTGGAGCAAATACACCAAAGTACTCTACATCATCAATGGTATTAAATCCTACTGCCCCGTTATTTCCCGGAGTTTGATTCACTCTATAGATATGGAGTGGTAGGTTATCAGTTCCTAAATTCTGAACACTGAAATCTCCAAGATTTCTTCCAGAACCAGCAGTATATACATATTCATAAGTACTTTCATCTCCTAGAGGAGCTCCAGAAACAGTATATATAGCACCATCAATCGTAGCATTCAGTGAACTATTGAAATCCAGAAGATTTAAAGCATCTCCATTATCATCCATTCGGTAGTACGCTATCAGATTGGCAAATGAAGGATGTCCACTGGTCACTTTTCGAGCCATGTATTCTCGAAGTGATGATTCAGGCATAGCAAAATCCCATACCCTAACTTCATCTATTTGTCCATCAAAGTAGTCCTCCCCAGTATTATAGCTACGGCCAATTGAGAAGTCGTTAATTGCAGAAATTATTGAACCACTAGTGTTTGGAGATTGTGCAACCTCAACTCCGTTTACATAGAGTCGTATTGGGTCTCCTGAATTCCATGACATTGCAACATGGCTCCATTCATTAAGCGGAATGTTTGATGCCGGATAAGTTGCAAGTTGAAGACCTGCACCCGCGTCAAGTACAGCGTAAAGCTGTGTCTCAGAATTATCTCCAGCAAAACCAAGATAGACCGCGGTATTTCCAACTTCTATTGAGCCTTCTGATAGAATAGATCTTATGTCTGTATCTGCAACTCCACTAGGAGTGACAGATGCTGGATTAATCCATGCTTCAAGCGTAATTGCCGTTCTACCTTCAGCTATTTTGGTTCCTAAATCAACAAAGTCATTATTACCATCAAAAGTTAGAGCATTTCCAGACCCTTCAAATTCCGGATATGGTGCGGCAACATATGTAATAGCTAATGAAAATTGAGAAGTACCGTCCGCAGAATTGGTGGCGGTTGCCACAACTTCATCTCCGCCAATCAGTGATAATGATCCAACAGACCAAACACCACCAGAAACAGTGGCCGTTCCAATAAACGTCTCCCCCTGACCAGCGCCATCTGAAAGATAAAGATCAATCACGTCACCATCGGTACCTGTACCTGTTACTGTTGTCGGAATAGAAATAACATCAATTGCTGGAGGTAAAATACCATTGTGAGCACCTCCTGTCAAGCTTATACCATTGGCTGCATTGCCACGAATTGTATTTCGTTGAATTAGGTTTCCATTATTCCCCGATCCATTTATTAATATTCCTACGTTGGTATTGCTCACTATGGTATTGCCGTCACCTGCATTCGAAGGAGAGCCAATAATATTATTATCAGAATCGACAGCATTAATGATAGAAATTCCATCATTATTTGGGAATTCCGTGGCACCATCAGAAGCTACACCTATCCAATTTCTAATAACCGTGTTTCCACTTGCACCATTAAATCTAATTCCAATTGAATGTCCTGAAATTACATTTTGTTCAACAGTAGCTCCTGTTGCAGCGGATAAATCTATACCATTTGTGGCCCCATGGGCAGTACTTTCGCTTGGATCAAGTCCAATTAGATTTGATTGAATTGTGGTAAAATCAGCGTTTGAAACCCTAATTCCGTCGTTGGTATTATTGGATATAATATTACCTTCTCCAGCGCCAAGACCACCAATTTGTACGTTATCTCCATTAGTACCTAGTAATATCCCTGTACCATTACTTAAGCTGGCTGTTGTACCATCTTGTAAGATTCCAATGAAATTCCCCTGAATAGTTCCTCCACCTGTATAGGTAAGGATTTGAATACCTGCATTAGTATTATTGGTTATTATATTACCAGCTCCAGGAGCTCCAAAAACATACCCATTCGAAGCACTTCCAAGCGTATTTAATCGTATTGCATCGAGATTAAATCCAGTTAAATGAAGACCATAAACTTCAACAAAGTTTGTTGTGAAGTTCAATCCAATATTTATTCCTGCATTACCAATTATCCGAGGAATATTTGCAGTTGAAATATCCCAGAAAGGTTGACTTGCACCATCAATTACAGTTCCTTGACCAGTGATATCAGGTAGTGCAGAAGCCAATGTGATATCCCATGGTCCTGAACCAGGAAGGTTGAAGAATACTGTCGTACCCGGATACGTATTTGCTGAATCGATTGCAGCTCTAAATGACCCGTCTCCAGTGTCATTGGTATTAGTTACCATCACAAAATTTGCAAGAACGGCAGGTGAGTACACCGAATAACCGTTTACATCTTCAATTAAAGCAACATAGTGAGCATAAGGTGCAAAAGCTCCAGATATAGTTGCCTGACCACTTGTTACGGAAGCTGATCCAGCAAAAGCAATTGGCTGGTCATTATTACACCCGTCTTCAGCCAAATAGATGTAAGCTGTGCTTCCATCCGCTGCTCCAGTTGATATCGTAGCTGTAGTAAAGTCAATATTATCAATTGTCGCACCAGGAGTCAATGGTCCTGAGCCATATCCTATGCCCGCATTTTGGTTACAACTTATAATATTTGTGCCCAGCGCGGTATTGGATGAACTATTTCCATCAAACTCAATTCCAAAAATCGTATTCTCAGAAATAAAGTTTTGACTATTGGTTCCAATATTCACATTTGCGGCAGCTCCATTTATTCTAATCCCTGAGCCAGCATTTCCAAGAGCTGAAGAGCCATCTGATTGAAGACCAATAAAGTTTCCATCTATATCTATTGTGTTTCCGGCTTGAATTATAATACCATCATTACCATTTCCAGAGATTATGTTCAGGTCACTAGGTGATGGTCCACCAATAGTGATCCCTGACACTGTCCCTATGAGGTTAATTCCCCCAAATGTGTTTGGAATGGAACCATCAGTGGCATCATTCGTACCAATTTTATTTCCAGCAATAGTGACATTTGTTAATCCTGATCCTCCTCCAGATCCGAAAAGATTTAATCCATATCTACCAGAAGGTGCTCCAGAAATTAGGTTTCCTGCACCAGTAAAAAAGTCTCCTCCGATCGTCAGCGTAGTAACCTCACCAGTGGTTGCTATACCATGATCTCCAATGGCAGATGAGGATACTCCATCCAATGTTCCTATTCTGTTTCCTTGAATAGTCGCATTATCGCCATCTACAATATAGATTGCATTACCGCCAATCGTTCCATGGATAATATTTCCTCTTGTATCAGCTCCGATAATGGCATTATCAGCTGCATCGGAAGCTAAATAAATGGCTCCATTTGAAATGCTACCATCAAATCCAGTTAGTATTAGCCCATAGATTTCGGCATCTGCCGCATCTACATTAATACCATTCGCATTTCCACTAATTCCAGATCCGTTGATCTGTACCATAGCATTCGGGTCTCCAAAAGACCAACCAGGCTGCGAATTTCCATCTATGATTGTATTTGCGGCCGTAATTTGAGGTAGAGCAGTTCCAAGGTTGATTACCCAAGGTGCAGCTTCTCCAATATTGAATGTAATAGTTGTGCCAGGGTTCGAATTAGCAAAGTTGATGGCTTCACGTAAAGAACCTGCTCCAGTATCGTTAGTAGTAGTAACCACACTTGCTGGATTCATCAATGCGCTAGAAGGTCCCCATGCCGGAGCTGCATTCGCACCACCTGTACCATCCCAGGTGGCATCAAAGCCGCCTTTTACATCTGGAATTAATGTCCCACTTGATTCATTGAATTGATAATAAGCAACCAAGTTCGTCTCAGCAACAGGGTCCAGTTCATTATAAAGATTAGATGAAATCTGAGGTTGGCTTCTTACAGTATTCCAAACTCTCAACTCATCCAACTCACCATTAACATAACCGGAAGGATCCCAGCCATTTCTACTTATATACAAATCTGTATTTCCAACAAAATTAGAACTATGATTTCCAGACCCGATTGAACTTCCATCTATATATACAGTTGATTCTCGTGTTGCGGAGTTATGAGTAACTGCTAAATGATGCCAACCTGATGAAACGGCATATGGAATTGTAACATCGTCAAAGAAAAAACCAACCTTTACATCCGTATTTTCTAGTGAGATGTGAAGTGCCTGATTATTTGTTCCAACTGATCCTAATGCAAATATTGTTTGATTGACTGTTGGAGTTGTAGTATTGAACCAGGCTTCAACTGTGAAATCAGAACTAGCTAAGTTTAATCCTGTTCCTTGAGCAAAATCATCCGTTCCATCAAAAGAAAGCGAGTTTTGTATCGGAATACTAGCTGGTGAAGAGAACGCTGATGTTCCAATTCCAACACCGTAATCTGTTGCTGTAGCCACAACTTGATCACTAGTAATCAATGATAGGCCACCAATATTCCAAACCCCACCAGAAACTGTAGTAGAATCCAAGAACGTTTGACCTTGACCTGCTCCATCTCCAAGGTAAAGGTGAATAGTCTCTCCATCTACTCCAGATCCTGTAACGTCAGAGGCAGTTACATTATCAATAGATGGAGGTAAAATACTGCCATTTGCTCCTGCATCTAGCACGATACCAGAACCATTATTATAAATCTGGTTGGTCGCAAATGTATTTTCAGTAGAAGTCGCAGTTAGTTGGATTGCAACGCCAGTATTATTAGCGATAATGTTTGGATTGTTTCTGTATCCAAATCTGTTGCTTGTCCCTGGGCCATTATCGATTACAATCCCCGCTGCGTTAGGACGTGGATTAGTAAGTGATTGGTCAAAGCCAATGATATTGTTAATGATATCTGCATTTCCAAAACCAGTATTGGATGTTATTGCTTCAGCACCATTACCGGAAATGATATTGCCATCTATAGTTACTCCGCCGGTTCCATCTAAGATGATTCCTGCACCTCCGTTGCTAACCGCATTCGATCCAAGTGCATCAAGTCCAATAATGTTGTTGATGACAGATGCAGAACCTCCCATTCTAATACCATAGCCAGTTGTATTACCAGAAATGACATTTTCTTCACCTGCTGAAGTACCACCTATTTCTCCTGAGTTTGCACCACTCAAATAGATACCTCCGCCTTCATTGAAAATGGATGCATCACCGTTGGCATCCGTACCTATGTAGTTTCCTTTAATAGCAATGGCTCCTTGAACATTCAATCGAAGACCAAATCGTCCGTTACCTGCACCAGAAATTAGGTTGCCTTCGCCGGCACCTGATATTCCTCCAATTAAGAGGTTATCAGTTGTCCCAGCACCGTAGATAACATGCTTATTAATTTCGGATCGAGTAGTTCCATCGAACGTACCAAATCGGTTTCCTTGGATAGTCAAGAAATCTGCATCTTGGAATGATATACCCGCAGATACCATGTTATGAAGAATATTTCCTTTATTGAATGCTCCAATAATGGCATTATCAGCATTGTTTCCATTAATTTCAATTGCCCCAACAGACTCAGAAATTCCCGTAAAGCCTGTTACAACTAGTCCATAAATTTCGCAATTAGGTACGTCGTTAATAACTAACCCTGAAATGTTGGTGCCTAAACCAGAGCCATCCAGCTCAACCATGTTGTTGATGTCTCCGAATACCCAGCCTGGCTGTGTCGCACCATCAATGATCGTTCCTGCAGCTGTTATATCCGGTAAGGCTGTCGCCAATGTAATTGTATATGGTCCTCCTCCTGGAATATTAAATACGATAGTTGTGCCTGGATTTGCATTTGCATAGGTGATTGCATCTCTCAATGACCCTACTCCATCGTCATTGGTATTTGTTACTTCACCAGGAACAGGAATTGGAATTGTTGAAGGACCAAACGTAGCTCCATTAATTGCTAAATCGTTTGTATTTATACTACCGTCAAAAGCAATAGCGGCACCTGTACCCTCATCTAATGAATAATAGGCAACGAGGTTCGCTTCATTGCCTTGTAAGGAGTTGTAAAGATTTGATTGAATTTCTAGTTCAGTTCTCGCATCATTCCAAATGCGGATTTCATCCAATGAACCATTAAATGCACGATTTAACAAATCGAATCTATCTGTACCCACAAGTAATAATCCATCATTGGCAGCTCCAAAAGCGAAAGGATAGGAATCAATCATGTTTCCATTTTCATAGAATGTCACATTTCCACCGTCAATGACAACTGCAATATGTTTCCACTCTCCGTCTGAGATAGTAATTGTACTCAGAACAGTTCCACCACCATTCCATATACCGATCTGATTTGCATTAGCATTTGAAGCTTCGTTTGCTCCTATTCTAAAGTTTGCAGCATCTCCCAATTCCGTTTTATCAAGAATCGATTGTGCATCAGATCCGCTACCATCACTACGATTAATCCAAAACTCGAATGTTGCTGTGGTAGAAAAATCCAATACATTATCTTCAGCAATACTTTCTAGGTAGTCGTCTGCCCCGTCAAAACTCAATGCTTGGCCAGCGAAAGTACTGGTAGAAGCAAATTCAATAGAAGAATAACTCGTAGCATTTTCATTACCATTGATAGGCTGCACACGGTAATAAACTCGTGCATCAACTCCCGCATTATCAACAAAAGTGGTTGTATTTGCAGGCGCATTATTCAAGACTACAGTAGGCGCACTGAAAGTAGGATCTGTATCTCTTTCAACGTTGTATCCAGTTTCATCTGTTGCGTTATCAATCCACTCAATCGTTACAGCCGTTGCGGAAGTCGCATAGGCAATAACATCGGACGGAGCAAGCGGAGCAGGTCCAGTTGGTACATTAGATGCTACATAACTCGGTGTTGGTGTTCCCGAAAGATTCCCTGTATTATTATTCACTGAGTTATCATAAGTGACTGATCCACCAGTTTCATCAAATTTCCAGTATCCTATAAGACTAGCTTCATTGCCTTGTGCTGAAACGAATCGATCAGAAAAATCTGTTTTCACAAGTCCATTCCAAATCTTTACCTCGTCAATCTGACCATCGAAATGCGCACCGATGTTAATTGCCTCGTTCTGCACGTTTACACTCGCTGGCACATCCGTTCCTAGCGGTACACCATCCAAATAAAGCGTACGATTCACCCCATCAAATGTGACTGCAATATGGTGCCAGCTACCTGATAAATCCGCGGTCTCGTATTCAATTGATCTATTGAAGAAGTCATGTTTAATGCCGTAAGCGTAAGTCTCTCCAGCAGTTAGTGATAATCTATTAAGACGACCATTTAATCCAAGCGTACCCCATGCAACAACATGATCATCAAGTCTATGAACATCAGGTTTTACCCATGCCTCTACCGTAAAGGCAGTTGCTCCTAGCGGTGCTCCGGTACTCCCGGTAATACTTATATTCTGATTAGTACCATTTAGATCAAGTGTATTACCAGCAAAAGCCACATTGGATCCAAACTCTCCTTCAGAATAACTCGAAGCATCTTCGTTTCCGTTAGTTGGTTGTACTCTGTAATAAAATCTTTGATCAGGTGAAAGCGGCCCATCAATAAATGTTTGTGTATCGGCAGGGCCTCCATTTAGCACAAGAGTGGGAGCCCCAAACGCAGGATCTGTATCTCGCTCCACATTATAGCCTGTTTCATCAGTGGCATTATCAGTCCACTCGATAGTAATGTCAGTAGCTGAAGTAGCGTATGCAACTACGTTTGTTGGTGCTAATGGAGGAGGGGGACTATTGGGTACGGCAGAAACAACCCAATCAGATCCTGGCGAAAAGTCAAATCCATTTAGAGGTCCATCATTAGTATTTATGGTTCTATCTACCGTTGTATTACCAGCTCCTTCGTCAAAAGGATAGTATGCGATCAGGTTAGGTAAAGTCATCGCTAGATCAACCACTGCAAATCGGTCTGAAAAGTCGGTTTTTACATTATCCCAAATCTTAACTTCGTCGATCTCTCCATCAAACCAGAAATCACTTGAGCCTCCAGACTGATTATTTCTACCAATCCATACCAATTGTCCCGGATCGGATCCATGAGAGGGATTAGTTAGCCCTGTATCCTGACCATCTTGGACTCCATTGATGTAGAAAGTAACATCTGTGGTTGTGAGCACACTACGTGTTACTGCCACATGCACCCACTGATCCTGAGGAATTGAACTTGTAGAAAACGATCGAACATTAACACCCGCTCCTTGTTCATAAAAGAAAGTAATTCGTCCATCGGTCTCGACCTGAAACATGTAAAGCACATTGTCTACATTACCTTCTCCATCTTTTGCCCTACTTACGATATTTTGCAAGAACCCAGTTGAATTCCCATCCCAATTAATCCATGCCTCTATGGTCATGTCCCCTAATATCTCAAGTTCTGTCGGATTGCCTAGATCGATGTAATCATCTGTTCCATCAAACTCCAATGCTCTTCCCGGGAAAGCCTCTGTACTCGCAAACTCAACTGAAGAAAAGCTAGAAGCATTTTCCTGTCCATTCGTTGGCTGGACCCTATAGAATTTTCTTGAATCTGCCAGCTCAGGAATATTCTGATTATTGGTATTTATACCTAACACTCCAGCTGTTTGAACATTTACAGTGAATTGATAATCATCTGCATTTTGAGTTAGATAACCTGTTTCATCTGTAGCATTATCTGTCCAAAGTAACGTAACGTTGGTTGGTGAATTCGCAAATGCTTTCACATTCGAAGGTGCCGCAGGAGGTTCATTGATTCCTAGTGAAAGAAACTCTCCGTCAGAAAGATTGATGCCTCCAAATTCAACAATACCTCCTGCGTAATTACTTGCAGTAAACGTCACAGCTCCACTTGAAAAATCCGAGTCAGTATCAACAAGCAAGACAAAGTTGCTTGAAGTATAAGTTCCGGGATAACCTTCTCCATTTACGTCAATTTGTAAGGCGACATTGCCAATATCACTGTTTGCCTCGCTAACTCTCCATATTCTTGCCGTTCTTCCATCTACAGCTGCCGGAACATTTGCTATATCCCTTGCACCAAAGGCAACATCTAAACCATTGTCTCCCCAAATTAGATAGGCCAAGTCATTGGTAAACGAATTCCCATTTGCCTGATTGGTTGGTTCAATTGTCCCCAAACCAATACTCATTCGCCCATCTGAGCTTCTAGATTGTTTCTGATCAAGTTGTGATGCGTCATCACGACCAATACCGGCAATATGATTGTTGTAGGTAGCATTGGCAGTACCATCCCAAACTGGATTTCCATCTGAAGCTAAATAATTGGTTGCAGCTGTCTGATCTATAGAAACACCATACTTGATTGCAAGGTACGTTTCTATTCGTTGACGTTCTGGATCAGTAAGTGTGCCAGAATACATGATCATTTCTGATATCTGGCCATCCCAGTTTTCTGATGGTGTTGGACTGATCGCACCAATTGTTAGGTTGGTTAGACCTCCGGTAATTGGAGTTCCATTTGGACCAGCTACTTGATTCCCGTTTATATAGCCATTAAAGACATTAGAACTAGTGTAAACTGAAGTAGATATGTAATTGTCGCCAGCAACAAGATCGAAATACCCGGCTACCCCATTACTTCCTGCGAAGTAGTTGAAATTATTACCAGATCTACTATCCAGACCAATTGTTCTATGGAAATTCCCAGCATCGTGACCAAATAACTTTCTAAGCGGTGAATTGGCATCTTGATCACTGTTAAATACAATGATTGTTGTCAAGTCAGGAGATCCTGTTGGACTTATATCAAGGGAAGAAGTGAAAAAGTCATCCGAACCATCAAAGGAAATGGCAGGGTTATAGTTGATGGCATTATCAGTTAATGCGGGCTGATTAGCACCCGTAGCTTGAGTAGCATTCAAAGCTCCTCCAGAAAGATCATCCCACTGAGAGACTTGAGTTGTTCCAGTTACCCCTTGATCCGCTTTCAACCACAAGCTTAGGTTGGTATTTACTCCTCCAGGAGAAGGACCAGCAGGAACGATATTATTAGAACCAATATTTGGTACTGTAGTATATGAATTTTCACATATGTCGTCTGATGGTGCGCCAGTTGTTGTACCAGACTCAATTGCAGGACTACCTGGATTGAGTGGGAAATAAGTCTGAATTCCACATGTTTGCTCTGTTCCTAAATTAGGATCGGCTGCAGAAAAGAATGCCGGACATCCTGTGCCGCCGCAATCTTCAACAATGTTATTATCATTTACCCCAAATAATACAGAAGTTATAAAAATATCATTTCCAGTTCCTGAGGCAGTATTATTAGCAATTATATTATTTCTTAATCCATAGTTACTTGTGGCAGTTTGATCTACTAATCCTCCGCCATTGCCGCCAGCATTATTGTTGACAACCGTTGAATTTGTTAATGTAAATGTTACGCCGTCCCAGATGAAGATTCCCCCTCCATTACCTCCGGAAGTGTTTCCATGAACAGTACAATTGATCATCTCCAGGCTACCCGTATTTATACCGATACCTCCTCCCCATCCGCCAGGGTTAAGGTTTTGGTTATTAAATAAAGTAACTCTCTCTAATCGGACAATAGAGCCTCCAATCGCGTAAATACCACCACCAAAACGTTCCGCTGTACAGTTTTGAACTACTGAATTGAAAAGTGTTAGCGTGGTTCCATTGGCAAAGATTCCACCTCCATCATCGTTGGTAGCAGACATTCTACCATTATCAATGATAATATCAGTGATTTGAACGGTAAAAGCACCTAGATCAAAGATTCTAAAATCTTCTTGTGCTCCATCTCTATGAATCGTTGTTCCGGATGCATCGCCCTGGAAGCGCATGTGGTTATTAATAGCAGGTAGTGCATCTAAAAGGGTAACTTGCCCTGGTGTTGTAAAATTGATAATATGAGGAAGACCGGCAGTAGCTCCTGCATCACCGTTGGCGTCAATGATCGCCTGCCTCAAAGTACCTGGCCCAGTATCACCCAAATCAGTCACATTAAATACCTGTGGCCCTGATAAAGTAGTAACATCAAACTGGCTTACTACCGACTGCTCATTTGGTGTCCCTTCATCATCTTCTGCTACTATATAAAGATCATAATCTGTTCCAGTGGCCAAGGTATTGGAGGTAATGGACCAAGTAGTATTGGCAGTCAATACTGCCCAGTTACCTGCATTTTCAGGAATCGCTCCACCGGATCCTGTACCATTAAAAACTTCGGTTGCAGTAGGAGCAGCACTACCATCAAGAACCAATACATAATGAGCTGTTCCTTGCTCATTGAGCTGTACATCAATTTCGAAACTAGTCCCAGTAATATTGTCAATCAGTGGAAATCCTGAAACGAAGAATGGCGCAACAACATCCGTATCGAAAACCGTGGAAGCATTCCATATTGGTCCAGCAATAGAACCATCGGCCGTGCCGTTATTGTTATCGTTCAGCGTACCATCATTGGCTAGTATTCCTTGATCAAAAAGTGTTGTTCCTGAAGAAATATCATACGTATATGAAGCGTTCAAATTGGTAACACTGCCTACTACTGTATTGAAAATATCATTTTGAATATCTTGCTGAGATCTAGCAGTAGACCAAATTCTTGTCTCATCCAATTCTAAAGCTTCTCCTGTTCCAACAGATCCCACTCCTACTTCAACAAGGTTTCCATTTGCTCCAAGAACTACTGAAGAGTTGCTGTTGAAAATGCTCGGCCTAATATTGGTTGTATTTTCATCAATAAGCTCTCCATTTACATACACTCTCAAGCTTGTGGATGGATCGTATACGGCTGCAATGTGATACCATCTTCCAACTTGAAAAGTAAATGGCGTTTGAAGAGCTGAGAAGTTGACACCTTCAGCACCTGTTGTCCCATCTTCTGAAATGGCAAAACCAATATCAGAGGTATTTGATACTTGTAGTAGATATGACCTATCCTCTGGTGAGGCATCTGGATTCCATTTAGTGATGAGCGGAGTTTCTTCATCGATTGCAGAATTGAATTTAACCCAGGTTTCGAGAGTCAATGCACCCGTAATATCAAGTGAAGGGGCGTCTGGTATTTCAATATAATCGTCAATTCCATCGAGGGTCAGTGTATTTTGAATGTCAATTGTAACTGAACCTGCAAATCCACCCTCATTTTCAACATCATCAACTGCATACAAGTCGATACTATAACCTCCGTTTCCTGTGAATAATGGATCAATGCTTAAATCATAAGTCCAAGTATTATCACCGTTATTTGTTGCTGGCGTTCTGGTAGTTCCTGCATCTAATGAAACTTCAATGGTAGCTGTTAGGTCGTCAATGGATCCACCAATAATGGTCGTTGCAATTGTATTTCCATCCTCTGTCAGATCAATAATTGGTGCAGTAACATCTGCAGGTGCTAATGTTGGTCCACCAGATATCCAATTTCCAGTAGTTCCATTCAAATCCATTGCGGCATCGAGTGTGCCGTCTCTTCCGCCTGGCGTTACATCAGCTAGTGTCGAACCAGCAGTTGCATTGAAGTCATAATAGGCAACTAAAGGTGATTGATTACCACTCAACTCTTCGCCCAGAAGATCGCCGATTTGGGTTTCATTTTTGGCAAAGTCCCAAATACGAACTTCATCAATCTTCCCTCTGAAATTGTTAATAATAGCAGCCCCATTTCCTTCAAAGCCTCCAATTTTTAGATCCAAATTTTGTCCTGTATGATTTACTCCGGGATTTGAAGGGTTGAAGCTTCCAATTTCAGATCCGTCTAAAAACAAACGCATGGTAGTGCCATCGAATGTGGCAGCAATATGATACCAAGTATCAGGTGTAAGCGAGGTAGGCACTGCGAAGAATTCGGTAGTCCCAGAATTACTCTCATGACCTAAAAGGAACGCATCGTTAGCGCCATCATCTCCATAAAATAAGCTAAAGCCGTTTCTATCTGCTCCTAACTCATTCTGCAAGGATCCTTTTGAGATTATAGAATAATTAAGGCCAGTGTTGCCAACAGCAGTAAAAGGAAGACTGATCCATGCTTCCAGAGTGTACTGTTGCAATTCAAAAGCAACATCATTTGCTACTCTAACAAAATCATCTACTCCATCGAAACTTAAAACTGCATTATTGCCTATTACAATTTGATTGGACGATTGCAGTGTGCTCATAGTAAGACCAAACTGATCGTAAACAGAGGTAGGACTAGCAGGAACAACTTCTATTACCTCGGTCCCATCAGGTGTACCAACGATTGTTACATCCAATGAAATTTCTGAAGGAGACTCAACGGTAAGTGTATTATCGTATGTAAGCGTTGCTGTACCAGCCACTAGGGTACTAACAGAAAAGTCTGCTGCATCAACTGGTGTAGAACCGTCAGCTGCTCCAAAAATAGGCTCATCAAATTCTACAAAAATTTTGGTTCTATCTGCTGAAAGAGAGGTAGCAATGACTGCCGGAGGTTGGGTATCGGAGGTAATAGAAAACTGGGGAGCAGCATTATTTGCATTGCCTGTTAAATCTGTAAGGAGTCCTCCCCCCAAATCCACGGTTATAAGGCCATTGCCATCAGGGGTGATATCCGCTGTAAAGGCTATATTATCTAAGGTATTTAGATTGCCGGCAGAGCCATTAGAAACGGATAAATCTGATGCCTCAAACCCTGTGACTTCCTCACTAAATAGTAAAGTTATCTCTATTGGATTAGCTGAGGTAGGATCTGGTTCCGAAGAAGAAATAGTAACAGTTGGATTGGTTGAATCTAATGGACTCGCAATTCCAATTCCATGCGTGGCTGGAACCCAATCTGTATTTTCATCCATATTTGTTAATGTTCCATTATAGTCTGGCACATCATTTTCTTTGTCTAGTAAAAGAACAGATGTAGGACCTTCAGCAAAGTCATAGTATGCTGCCAATCCAGGAGTTGCTACATCCATTTCTTCATCCTTAAAGGCATTAATTTGGGCTTCAGTACGGACGGTTGTCCAAATTCTTACTTCATCAATAAGGCCTTGCATAAACTCTCCGCCGGGTGCTGCTGGATTTCCTCCAATAGTCACATTATTACCTTCATTCGAAAGTGTCCCGCCAGAATAACTAGCTATTCCATCTTGAACACCATTTAGGTAAACCCGAATATTGTTTCCATCCCAAGAGCCAGCGATGTGTGTCCAAGTGTTCAATGGAACATCTGTCAAACCAGTTGCAGCTGTAAATCCTGAAATATCCGAATCGACAAAAAAGGCAACCTTATTGCCATCCATTCTTAATAAGAATTGCATTCCTCCAGAAACATAGTTTCCAACGACTGTCATGAATGTCTGATCTGCCGTTCTATAAACCCAGGCTTCTGTCGTGATTGTGGACAATCCAACTAAAGCATCTCTAAGGGCAGTACCTATCTCCACATATTGATCAGTTGCATCAAATTCTAAAGCATAGTTCGGAGCACTGTCATCAGCAATTGTATATCTATGTCCATCTATTAATGATGATACATCAACATCAAACGAGACTTTGCTTCCACTAACTACTGCATTTGTAGCAGCTACTGAATAAGCCCCTGAACCAGTCGGTCTGGTGATTAAAGCAAAGTTGGAGCTTGGAAGCGTAAGACCTGCTACCGCATAGTCAAATGTTATTGTGATCATGCCGTTGTTGGCACCGGCATCGGCTATATCTACATACCAATCTCTTGCCCATCTGTTGGTATAGCCTCCTCCAGGTAGGTCAGTTTGCACATGGGCATGGGCGGTGCCATCATGACCAGCAAAGACATAATCTCCATCATCCTGTAAAAAACCACCATCGGTGATAGATAAGCTCTCTGAATTTGCAGTAGGATCTGATCCACTTGCTGTATTTCCAATACCAGCTACATCAAAGTCAAAGTCACCATTTGGAGATGTGTCACCTGCGTACAAATCATTCGCAACAGTAATGTTATACTTAGCCGATAAGTAATTTTCTATAATTGTTCTAGAAGCATCATTAAGTGGCGAATTGAAATTGATTACCTCATAAATATCTCCTTGCCAATTGAGGCCGCCTCCAGACAGACTTCCTATCCTTCCTTGATTTAAAGTTGTAAGTGGAGTTGTACCTCCGCTAACTGCATAATTTGTTCCATTATCGTATAACTGCAGCGTGCTGAGAGGTCCGCCACTGTAGACAACAGATACTATTGAAGGAGTATTTACAGTAGTAACAGCTCCAGAATTAACAGCTCCAGAACCATTATTTTCAATGCCATAGCTACTACCTGCAGCACTACCGCCAATTGAATATCGCTGCCCTCCAATAGAAGCTCCATAGGAGAAGAAATATCGTTCTCCATCAGATGACCTGCTTGTAACTGCAATCAAAGTTCTTGGATTAGAACCGTCAGCTAAATTTGCATCAGAAAAAGAAGTAAAGTCACCGCCATCGAAAGTCAAACCAGGTTGTCCATTTGAGAGGTTATCATTCCAAGTTGCTTTTGCAGCAGGGTTGTCCTCAAATGCATTTGTACCAAACCCACTTTGATCATTCCATTGCTCCATCGCACCTGCATCAGCAATCGGAGTAATCCCAGCGTCGCTAAACACACCAGCATCGGCTTTAAACCATAAAGTCAAATCTGAAGTACCATCTGTATCACCAACTCCACCTGGGCCATTAAACCCAATAGCTTGCGTCGGGTTTGTGTAATTCAAACTAACCTGACCTGCAGAAGGTGAGTCATATGCTATGGACCAGTCCGCATCTGGTAGATTTACCACACCAAATGTTCCTGAAATAGTAGTTGCATCAATGATTATTATCTGATCACCGTTAATAGGAGTATATCCCAACGTGACATCTAATGTTCCGCCTAAATTGGCGGTTCCGCCTACTGATATTTGATCGTGTTCAATACACGGCGTTACTCCATCAATTTCTATCTCAAGTGTTCCTGAGTTAGTAAAGTCGCCAGCAAAGGTTGCACATCCAGGAGATGCACCGGGAGCCACTGTTCCTTGAATTGGGTTTGTGAAGTTATTGTCAAAGGTGAAAAACCCTTTGATTGTACCATTATTAACAAAATTTTCTGCGATATCTGTAACGTTGGTTCCTGCTTCAAAGAAGACCGTGCCATTATTGGTAAAAGTTGCCCCATTAGTAAGCTGCAATGCATTTGACCCAAGATCAAGGGTCAAACTGGTGCCTTCAGCTACTTGAAAATCATTTGCATTTAGTACAAGATCTTCTGTTTCGATAATATCTGAGTCGATAGATACTACTACGTCTTCTGTCACATTACTTGATGTAGGTACTACACCTCCACACCAGTTGCTCGGATCGTTCCAATCACTATTGGTGGTACCAATGAATTTTCCGTTTGGAGCACACGAAGGAATTGTCGATGCAATCCAGTCTGACGAGGTTCCTAAGAAGTCAAAATTGTTTATTGTTCCATTGTTTGATCCTGACTTGTCAATTAATGAGGTGTTTCCTGAATTGTTGAAGTCATAGTAGGATACAAGCCCTGGAGCAGTATTTATAACTGTAGTAAGGTTTCCTAGAATTTCAGTTGCAGATCGAGCAACATTCCAAAATCTGGATTCATCAAGTGTCCCATCAAAACAAGCAAACTCCCCAGTAGGCCTACCGTCGCCATTCCCTCCTAGGTACATTGATCCTGAACCATCAGCAACATCTCCACTTGCAACTGTAGAGACATCTTCCATTCCATCGATGAAAATTTTTGCATTTGACCCATCGTATGTTACTGCTACATGAACCCATGTATTTAATGATAGTGCAGTTGAAGAATTTAAAGAGAAGACGTTGAATAGGCTAAACACAACATTTCCAGAAGGAGATATCCCAAGGGTCTTATCCTCAAGACCACTTTGCCATTTATTAAATACAAAGGCATTCTTTCCAACTGGTAAGCTCTCTACACGCAACCACGTCTCAAAAGAGAAAGTAGTTCCTACATTAAATGAAGGGTCATTTCCAAGGTTCACTACGTCGTCTGATCCATCAAAATTTAAAGCATTTTGAGGTGCAACAAGTACATCAAACGACTCGGATAAAGAAATACAATCTGTGGCATTGTCTACTACCTCCAGGTAATAAGTACCCGCAGAAAGGGAACTAATTGAGGCACTTGATGAAATCAGTGTGGTAAGACCTGCATCTGAATACCAATTGTAAGTATAAGATCCTGAACCTCCCTGACCTGATCCTGTAGCATCAAGCGCGCCATCTATAGCACCTGAGATCGATTCGAAAGCAATAGTTACTGCTCCAGTATTGATGGTGGGTAGAGAAACATTATTGTTTACTGCATAAGATTGTGATGTAAAACATCCAGTGTCGTTATTAGTCACTTCTGCTGTATACAAATCATCAAAAAGGCCAGTTGCAGTTATACCTGTTATGTTATCTACATTAGAACCAGAAACAATAGGTGTTTGAGTAACATCAGAAGTCAAATAAATGGAGACGTTATAGTTTCCTACTGGCTCCCCTCCAGCGGTAGATGGGATAATTGTTAGAACTCCATTACCGACAGTACAAGAAGTATTATCCGTGATTATTTCTGCAATAATTGGATCGTCACATGGTAGTTGAAGCGCTTGACTAGGTACAAAATCAGCATCCCCACTTTTTGTCACAACAGCACCGCCTCCTGATAAGTCAACTGGTGTTGATCCGGGAGCTTGATCAAAGTTGAGATAGAAAACTAAGTTTGGTTCATTCTGAACATCTAATGAAGTAAATGTATTATTGGCTATATCTGTTGCATTTCGTGATACATTCCAAATTCTCACTTCATCTATTTCGCCTGTAAAATCTTGAACAGTGTTGTTATGTCCAATATTTAAGGTTCCCGTTGAACCATTAAATCCATTGTGAGCAAATGGTACTCCTGCAGGTGCTCCGTCCACATAAAACTGACTAATTGCAGATCCGGCATTATGAGTATAAGAAAGTGCAATATGGTGCCAATTTCCGTCTGCTATGTAAGTTCCAGATGTTTCGACTGCAACCGCATCCCACGTTACAAGTATGCCAGCATCCATGTATAAGCCATAAGCCGGATCATTTGTAACGATTCCTTTGAAGCCCGGAGAATCATCTGTAGTCTTTACCCATGCTTCTACAGTACCCGAGCTAATATTATCGATAATCGCATCGTTTGCAGCATCTACCTGATCATCAACTCCGTCAAAGCTCATCGCATTTCCAGGTTGAATCATAAATGGAACTGTGTTGGATTCAGAACTTAAGGAAGATCCATCATCATAACTTAACCGGTAATAGTATACGGTGCCTTCGATTAATGACGCACTTATTGTTTCTGAAGAACCTGTTGGCAAACCAATTGGTTGATCTGAAATTATCGGAGAACTGAAATCTGAATTGTCATCTACATCTATAAATACAGCAGTTGCGTTCGCTTTTGATTCCCAGTTTGCGGTAAAACCTGCTACAGTAACATTAGTAGGACTAAATGCGGTAATAGGATAAGGACTAGCGTTCGACAGTGCTGGTCCTGATGTATTCCAAACAGGTGCACTTGCTCCCGCACCAAAAGTACCATTGTAAAGATTTGGACCTAGATCTGATAAAACAGTTCCACTTCCTTCATTTATTCTATAGTAGGCCAATAAACCAGGCGTGCTTGGATCAAGCTCTTCATCTTGAAAATCGAATATTTCTGAGTCCGATCTTGTAGTACTCCACACCCTCACTTCATCAATCTGTCCCTGGAACCATTCACTTCCAAAATCACCACCAATTCTATAATTAACACCGTTAGAGACTAATGTTCCGGAGGCGGCATTGGAGCCATCAAGTACTCCATTTATATAAACCCTAATTGAGGATCCATCCCATGATCCCGCAACATGTGTCCATGTATTTAAAGGAACATCCGAAATACTTGATGCATTCTGAAAAGTTCCATTGTTGACCCAAAAAACAACTTTGTTGTTGTCTAACCGCAATAGAGTCTGAAGCTGAGTATTGTAGTTGCCAAAAATTGTATGAAATGTTTTGGTTGCTGTTCGATATACCCATGCTTCCACAGTTACATTAGATGTACCTGAAAGATCTGATCTGATTCCGGCCCCCATATCAACATAATCGTCAACACCATCAAGTGTTATTGAATTATTTATAGTAGTAACATTCGAATCTTCACCTGACCAAGTAATTCCACTTAACCCTGCCAGATTAGAAGCGCCGGTTACTTCATCAAAAATTGTTGTTCCTGTTCCTTCATTAAATCTATAATATGCGGCTAAACCAGGCTCATTACCAGGGACAACTTTATTGTAGTTTGCAGCGATTTCAGAAGAGGTACGTACATCATTCCAAATTCTAACCTCATCTATTAGTCCATCAAACCAATTACAAACACATTGTCCTTGTCTACCAATATATAGAGGTTGTCCATTCTGAAGATTGTATGTAGAAGCACCTGCCGTGTTGGCGTTGGAACCAACATCTACACCGTTAATATAAAAAGTATTGCTTACCCCTCTCTCTATTACAACAGCCACGTGTGTCCATGTTACCCCATCTCTAGTGACAGTACCCAAGCTTTCAGGTCCATTGTTCTCTCCTCCATTACTCCACCAAGAGATCTTTCCATTGTGCGCAGCATCGTTATCTATTCCTAGAGCATATCCATAATTTCCAAGCATAAGGATATTCATCATTCTGGTATCACCTCCAGGAGCATCTGGTCGTATCCATGCTTCAACAGTAATATCTCCAGTGATATTTAGGTTTGCATTGTTTGGGATGGTATAAGCCGTAGCATTTGTCCTGTCATGGCTTGATGATTGACCATAAGAGAAATTAATTGATAAGATTAAAACTAGGGCAAGCGTTCTATAAATGCTTCTAAGCATGTTGTTGACTTTAGGTGGCAGTGTTGTGTTCAAAATCGGCAAGTTAGATAGTTTAAAAATGCTTTGCTATACCAAAAATTAGGTATTCGCACATTTTATCAATTACTAAAATAAAAGGTTAAGTCACATTTACATTTTTAACATTTTGTTATTTCGATCAACCCACTCCCTTCGACCATGAACGGTTCCTTTTTGGATGTAGAGATACATTATCTTTATCTTCTTATATGTTAGCCAATTTTTGTATGTCCTAAAGGCTTACTTTCTTAGTATCAAAATCACTACCATGAAATGAGTCCCGACAGGGGCGAATTCCATGTGAAAATCAAAAGATTATACACATGAAACTTCTGCAGACCGTATTATTACTGACAATATGCACTTCCGCTTTTTCGCAATATGCTTTTGAAAGCAAAAAGGCAGAAAAACTTTATTACAAGCTAGATGACGCATATTTAGACTATGACTACAACACTATTCTGGATAGGGAAGAGGAAATAAAAGAGACCTTCCTTACACAAGAAGACACCGTAGCAGCTAATATGTATTCATTTCTAGCTGAAGCTTACGATTATGAATTATCAGATTATCAGACAGCATTAGATTTCTATAGTCTAGAGTTGGAACTGAGAAGAAAAATAGAACCTGATGGTGATAACAAAGATCTGCTTTACAACATGGCAACTCTCCAAACGGAACTAGGCTACTATGGAGAGGCTGAGCAATTCTTGATTTCAATTCGCGAATCTGATGTTGAGAGTTATGGAAAGGCAAGTGCCGAGTATTTTGATTCTTCCAAAGCACTTATTGAACTCTACCTTCAAACAGAACAAGTAGAGAAGGGGCTTGTAGTCACTCAGGAAATTCAAAAAGAAGTCGAAAAAAATACCGTTGAAGAAGGTGTTTCATACAAATGGAGTGGAGATGCTTTTGCTATTGAAGGTTCTTTCAAAAAGGCAGAAAAGAACTTAAATAAGGGTATCAAAACTTTCGAAGAAAATGGATTAGAAGCCACATTTGAATACGCTTCAACGCTAAATAGCTTAGGGGTTCTTTACATGGAAAAAGGTAAGCTGCCTGAGGCTGAAGAAATTTTTGATCAGGCGCTCAATGTGTTAAATCGAATGCAAGGAGAAAATGAAGATGCAATTGCTGGTGTAGAAAACAATTTGGCACTGGTGTATTTCAATCTTGGCGATTATGAACGCACCACTAAGCTTCAGCAAAAAATCCTTGAGCAAGACAAAGAATATTATGGCGAAGAGTCTTTCACGTATGGTTTAAGCCTGTTGAATCTCGGTCTAACCTACCTATACGATGGACAATATGCCGAGTCAGAAAAATTGCATTTAGAAGCGCTGGAGGTCTTCGCTGCAAGTGGAGGCGAGGAAAGTATCGATTACGGTAGAGTCCAAAACAACCTTTCTCTATTAAATACCAAGAGAGGTTACATTGATCAAGCGCTTGATTATGGGCAAAAGGCTATTAAAACCTATGAAGCTTCACTGGGAGAAGACCACCCTGAAACTGCATTCCCATACTTCAACCTAGCTAATGCGCACCTTGGATATGAGGAAGTAGACAAGGCAATCCCACTGGCAGAAAGAGCTTATAACATTAGAAAAAAATCGCTCGGTGACAAACATCCTTATTTTGCGAGAAGCTCCAAGCAGTTGGCGATTATCAACTGGAAACAAGGAAATACGAAAGAGGCCCTAAAATTCTATATGGAAACTTTTGACAATTATTTCAACCAAATAAACACATTTTTCCCAGTATTAACTGAAGAAGAGAAAGCTACTTTCTACTACACAAATCTCAGACCAGCGTTTGAACAGTATGTTTCATTTATAGAAGAGACTTCAAGCGAGGATAAGGAACTACTGGGCGAGATCTATGACTATCAACTTTCGCTGAAAGGCCTGATAATGTATGCTACGTCAAAGGTTCGTGAGAGTATCCTTGCGAGTGGAGATGAGGTTCTTATCACGAAATTCGAACAATGGATTAGTCAAAAAGAACAACTAGCAAAGCTTTTTAGTGCAACAGATCTCGAGCTAGCTGAAAGGAACAGAAAGATAGATTCGCTAACGAATGCTTCAAATAAACTTGAAGAAGAGCTTAGTAAATCTTCGCAAACATTCGGCGAAAATTTTGCCAACAAGTCTATTTCTTGGAAAGACATTAGAGATAAACTCACCGAAGGTGAAGCAGCAGTAGAAATTGTAAGATATCGCGATTTTACTACAGATTCAGCAGGGGTATTTACAGATGAGGTGCACTATGCAGCCATGATTGTCAGACATGACACAGAAGATCATCCAGAAATGGTTATTCTTAGAAATGGAGCGAATATGGAGAAGAAGTATTTGGCCAATTATCGTAATGCAATCAAATACAAAATCTCAGAAAACTATAGCTACAAGCTGTTTTGGGAACCAATAGCACGAAGGCTGGATGGTATCAGCAAAATTTACTTTGCTCCAGATGGAGTCTACAATCAAATTAGTATTTATACCCTACAAAATCCTCAGTCTAAGGATTACCTGTTGAATGAGATTGATCTTGCTTTGGTAACAAATACAAAAGATATTTTGAAAGAGCGCGACACCTATGAAGCAGGTGGAAGAAGTGTATTTTTTGGATATCCTCAGTACAACTTGGGTGAAAATTTAAACGACGATGATGCTGACAACAGGGGAATTCGAGGAGTGAGAGGTGCTGATCGCGGCATGCGAAGTGGATCTGGAAAAGATGAACTTTCAAGAGGTGCAGCTATCCCAAGAGGAGTAAGAGGAAATCTTGTACGCTATATGAGGTCTTTCAATGGTTTAGGCATGCTTCCTGGAACCAAAAAAGAAGTAGAACTTATTGATAGCCTGTACAATAACAGCAATCGAGTAAGGGATACCTACTTTTTAGATGATGCTTTAGAAGGAACGGTGAAAGGCGTTAACAGCCCGAACATTCTACATATTGCGACTCATGGGTTCTTCCTTGAGCAAAGTGAGGAAGAAGAAACAGCAGATGCAGATTCATACGTTCAGAATCCTTTGCTTCGATCTGGATTAATTTTGGCAGGAGCCAATAACTTCATTTCAACAGGCGAGATTGCTTCTGAAGCAAATGGTGATGATGGTATCTTAACTGCTTATGAAGCCATGAATATGAATCTGGATAAAACAGATGTCGTGGTACTTTCGGCATGTGAGACAGGCCTAGGTGAAATAAAAAATGGCGAAGGCGTTTACGGACTTCAGCGAGCATTTCAAATTGCTGGTGCTGACGCTGTAATTATGTCTATGTGGACGGTTGATGATAATGCCACACAAGAGCTAATGACAACTTTTTATAACGAATGGCTATCTCATGGCAATAAGCAAGTGGCGTTTAATGCTGCTCAGAAAAAGTTGAGAGAAAAGTATAAAAAACCATACTATTGGGGTGCTTTCGTAATGGTCGGAGAGTAGCTTCAATTAAAAATAGTACCAAAGGGAAGGCTAACGCTTTCCCTTTTTTCTTTCCCATTTCTGAAGGTCTAAGATTAGAATCCCTCGACCTTTCCCCGCTGGGTCTTCGGCATGAGCATATTGGAATGCCATGTACCGGCCATCGTCACTAATAACTCCATTGGAAGCCTTATATTCTGGATTGTCGTTGAAATATGTTATCCGCTCTACTTCACCCGATTCATCCATCTTCATTTTGTAAAGATCCAACGTGAGAAATTCTTTCATCCCTTTGTACTTGGGTCTGTGTCTGTTGCTTTCAACCAAAAGACTTAAGCCATCTGGAAATGTGCCTTCGGCCTCATCGTACGTAGATTCACTTTTAGAATAATTTATGAAAACTCTCTTTTCCATATCATATCCAAGTACTTCTGCCTGAAAACCGAAATTGCCGCCAAAAGCATAAAATATGAGCTCATTTTCACTATTAGGTCTAAAGTTTTGAGTCTCCAAATCCCATCCTTTTGCTGGAGATGGGAGATCTGCAGATTGAAATAGTGGCTTCCAATTTTTCAATTTTGGTTTACCCCCATCATAAGTAATCTCGCCAGTATAAATCGATGAGCCCAACGCCCATGCGATTTTCATTTTAGTTCGCGAAACGGCAGGACCTTCCTTACAATGCACACCCAATGGAGTTGGTGGAGATTTGAGGTCACTTTTCAACACCCATAATTCTGTATTTCTTGCATCCCTACTTTTCCATGGATCATTGGAATCAAAATTTTTAGACCCCGATAAAAGTATATCTCCATTGGACAAATAGAGTGCTCTCACGAAGCCTTCATGAAAGAAGTGATGTGTCATCGGTCGAATTTTACCCGACGAAACCTCAACTTCGAATACATCTCCAAAAGTTTTCTCAATAAAAAGGATACGCTTGCCATCATGTGACCAATCTGCTCTTTGACCAAAATGTGTTAGCTGACTTATATAATCTGGTAAGTCATCCATGGGAGATTTACCATCTTGGGCAACAGCTGAAAAACAAAGGGTAACAAAAAGGATTAAAAAGGGGTATACTTTCTTCATAAAATTAAGGTGATATAATTCAAAGATAAATGAAACTACTGTCCGCATTATTTCTACTGCTTTTTACTATCGGATGTTCGGAAAAATCTAAACCTTCATTGGATGAGCTCTCAGCTGCAATTGAGGAATTTAATGTTGCTTTTGAAATTGGAGATACGACCAAACTGGCATCCATGATCACCGAAAATTATGTGCATACCAATAGCTCATGGAAATCTTTCGGTAAAGAAAAGTGGCTTTCATACATGAAATCGCGCCGAGAGAAATTAGAAAAGGGCTTAATTCGGGTAAGCGAATATAATATGGAAGAATACTCTGTTGAATTATTCGAAAACACCGCTTTAGTCACAGCAAAGATTATAAGCAGAGGGGTTGAAAATGATGAGCCGTTTGACAAATCTTTCAGAGTCACCAATCTATGGGTATTTCAAGATCATCAATGGAAAAGAGCTGGTTTTCACGATACACTCATACAATAAAAAAGCCAACTATCGCTAGCTGGCTTTACTGAAGAAAAAATGAATAAAATCTTAATTCCCTCCGCTATTTAGTGGTGCAATAGCAGCATTTTCAGGCATTGCAAAAAGGTTCTCATCCGGAGCTTCAGTCGACAATGCAACGTTCTGGAATAAAGTGGCTTCACCTCTAGGTTCTCCTACATTTTCATTTTCATAGGTAAACCATTGCAAAGATGTGGGTAGCACAACCCCGCTAAATTCTGTCCATCCATCATACTTTATCAAGCTATATCTATCGCTCGGCTCACCGCTTCTATAAGTCACGGTATACATTAGCCATTCCATCTTGCCAGTTTCCGGATCATACCAAATGATGTAATTGTCATCAGGCGCATCTCCGACGCCAGCATTGTAAGATACTTTCACTCCATTGTATGTTTTTCCCGCTAGTTCTTTCGGCTCTAGATCCTCATAAAATGCTCCAGGATCGCCAACTACGAACGGCATGGCGTAGAAGTAGAAAAATAAATTGTGATAAAATCTAGCCCTGCTTACGTCCAAAGAATCTGGCGAAACCCAAACTTCATTTCCATCAAATCCGATGGTTTGGCTAGGTGATTCAAGTCTAATCTTTCGGTTCTGAAGATTTGTAACTGTTGTCTCTTCACCTTTTAGATAAGACAGTGATTTCAATGATGACCATTGCTCATATCCTCCGTGTGCATCCAGTACTTTAGTTAAAGACTCAGAGTGATGAGCCGGCGCTTCATATACCGGAGCAGACTCCTCAGTTGTTTCTTGTTGGTTCGTTGGCTGACAGGCAATACCAATTGCCAAGATTGCCAGTAAAGTGAGTTTTTTCATTGGTAAAGTTGAAATTTTCCACGAAAGTATCCAGTATTTTGAGAGATCGTGCTCGGCTTCAATCTTAATAAGCTAAAACGTAATGGAGACTACACATGGCAGATGCCTCAAAGGTTGTTTAACACCAATTTGTTTTCAAGAGCCCATTCTGTAAGGCTATTGGATTGTCCAGAAAGCCCAAGTTTAGGGCTAAGGCAGCAAAATCGAAGAGCCACCTAAAAAGGTGGCTTTTTTTTATGTCTCAGAAGTGTTTTTCGAAAAATATTCACCCTAAACGTAACATTAAAACTACAATTAAGGTATAAAGAAATTATTATTACTACATTTGAGGTAAATATCAATAAAATGGGAAAACATCAATTAGGAGAATTCGAAGAAGTGGTGATGCTTACTGTAGCTATTCTCACTGATGACGCTTATGGATTTGCGATCATCGAGGAAATGGAACAGCGACTTAACCGGAAGGTGAGTATCGGTGCGCTACAAACCGTACTTCGCAGACTTGAGAAAAAAGGCTACCTGTCTTCTGAAATGGGCGAAGCGACCAAAGTTAGAGGTGGTAAGCGAAAGCGATTTTTTCACCTGACCTCAACAGGCAAAAACATCTTACAAGAAACCAAGGAGCAGCGATTAGGACTATGGAATGCTGTGCCAGAGTTTGTGGTGAAGTTTAGCTATTAAATGAGCAATAAAAACATGAAAGCTCCTCCTCATTGGGCCTTGCGGTTCTTTCGATGGTTTTGTGATCCGCTCTGCGCGGAAGACATAGAAGGTGACCTTCTGGAGCGATTTGAAAAAAGGACTAATGAAAATAAATCCGCCGGATGGCTCTTTGTACTGGACGTAATCAAACTCTTTCGTCCAGGTATCATAAAGCCAATCACAGGCAGTCAAAAACTAAATTATTTCGGCATGATCAATAATTATTTTAAAGTAGGACTAAGATCCATATTGAGACAAAAAGTTTTCTCATCGCTAAACGTCTCAGGACTAGCAGTAGGCATCGCCTCGTGTATTTTGATTCTCATCTATGTCAAAAATGAGCTGTCATATGATACCTACAATACCAAATATGACCGCATCTATCGTGTACTGCATTACTTCGGTACAGAAGAATTTGATCCGGAGAAACGATTCCCAATTTCTGAGCACCAAGTTTGGGGAAATGCACCAGTAGGACCCGAACTCAAGGACTATTATCCTGAAATTGAAAACATGTTTCGTTTTTCAAGTCCTAAGGCATGGTTACTTGAATACGGATCAGTACGATTTCAGGAAAAGAACATCGTATTTGCAGACTCCAATGCATTCGAAGTATTTGATTGGAAACTGATAGGTGATCCCAAAACCTGTCTTATTGGGCCAAATTCGATCGTGATTTCTTCGGAAATGGCTAAGAAAGTCTTTGGTGATGAAGATCCAATGGGGAAAACCTTGATGATGGACGCCGAAGATCCAATGCAAGTGACAGGAGTATATGAAATACCTAGCAATTCACATATCTCATTTGATGCAATGATGTCAATGAGCACATTCCGAAATTTTCGAGAGCAAATTTTCGAAGCATGGGGCTACGTAGACTTTTATTCCTACTTCACCATCAACGAAAATGCTAGCATTGATGCAATGACAGAAAAGATACCTGAGTTTATCAAGCATGCCGAAGTGAAAGGGTATACCATATCTTTTGAACCACTATCGAAGGCATACTTAAATTCTGAAGCTGGCCGACAACCAGGACCAGTTGGCAACAAAAACAACATCTACCTTTTCGTCTCTGTAGCAATTTTTGTTTTAATAATTGCCTCCATAAACTTTATGAACCTATCAACGGCACGCTCAGTAGAACGTGCTAAAGAAGTAGCAATACGAAAAACCATAGGTTCACATCGAGCTGCATTGATTTTACAGTTTCTTGTAGAGTCAGTACTACTTACATTCCTTGCAGGTATTATTGGCGTTGCTCTTGTGATTTTTGGTCACCATTATCTTGAAATATTGGTAGATAAAACCCTCCCTATTGAATGGTTATTCGAACCAAGCGCGGTTTTACTATTCATTGGAACTATGTTGATTCTAGGCATTATCACTGGAAGCTACCCTGCCTTTATCTTATCTAAATTTAAGCCGACTAAAGTGCTCAAGGGTTCATTTAAAAGTTCTTCTGAAGGCATCTGGCTACGAAAGTCTTTGGTAGTGCTTCAATTTTCACTTTCAATCATTTTGCTTGTTGGGACATTGGTAGTCTACAATCAGCTACAGTTCCTGAAAGACCATGAAAAAGGCTTTGATTCTGAACAAGTATTGGTAATTGACTATGCATGGGATGCTCGCGTCCAACGTAATATCGCAACAGTAAAAGAAGCATTTGCTCAACATAGTGCAGTTGCCTCAGCTAGTGCTTCACGAGCTACTCCAGGAGAATTTTTCCCCAATGGAAGTACAGGCATTCCAGACCCGACTACTGGAGAGTTAGTTTTCAATGATCCGGCGATCTATGAAGTAGATGAGGATTTTATTCCAACCTATGACATGGAAATTGTTGCAGGAAGAAATTACTCAAAAGAATTTCCGACGGACTCGACTTCCTCACTTGTGATTAATGCTGCATGCGCCAAGCTCTTTGGATATCCGAATCCAGAAGATATTATAGGAAAGAAATTCTCTCAATGGGGAAGAGAGGGAGTAGTAATCGGTGTCGTATCAGATTTCAACTATGTCTCTCTTCATAACAGTGTTGAACCACTTGCTTTAAGGTATTCAACCAAATGGTCTACTTCTAGATTGTCACTCAAATTAAAATCAAAAGACTATAGTCGATCACTTGCGGAGTTGGAGGAGTTGTGGAATGATGTCGTTCCTTATCATCCATTCGTTGCTTATTTCAACGACACTAACTTCAATGAGCAGTATGAAACAGATCAGCGATTTGGGAACGTTTTCTCAGTTTTCTCAGGCTTTGCAGTGTTTGTAGCATGCCTTGGCCTTTTTGGACTGACCATCTATAGTACGACGCAGAGAAGTAAGGAAATAGGTGTTAGAAAAGTACTGGGTGCCTCTGTTCCTAGGCTCGTATCTCTTCTCACCGTAGACTTTGTAAAGCTATTCTTGGTTTCATTAATCATCTCAATACCGATATCATGGTACGTCATGAGCAGATGGCTAGAGAGCTTCGCATATCAGGTTTCAATCGATTGGAAAATTTTTGTACTCGCTTCGTGCATTACGCTATTGGTTGCGATTATCACTATGAGTTTTAAAACCATAAGTGCCGCTTTGGCAAATCCGGTTGAGTCATTAAGAGATGAATAAGCAACCACCAAAATATACACTCAGATTCTTTCGATGGTTCTGCAATCCAGAGTTTGCAGAAGACGTCGAAGGTGATCTGTTGGAACGGTTTGAAAAAAGATTAAATGAAAATAAGCTCGCAAAGTGGCTTCTAATTAAAGATGTTTTAAGGCTTTTCCGTCCATCTATGATGCGGAAACCACAACTTAAATTTTTGGATACTATGTCAATAATTCATATCAAAACAAGTTGGAGAAACTTACTTAAGTACAAGGGGTACTCAATCACGAATATCATGGGATTAGTCTTTGGACTTGCTGCTGTTTCTATCTTGGTAATGATCATTCATCATGAATCCAGCTATGATGAATTTCATTCAAAACATGAAAATATTTATAGGGTAGGAAATAAGCACCCGGAAGGAGGAACCAGTGATATGATTGTCACACCCCAAACCCCTTTGATGAAAGATGAGTATCCTGAAATAATTCGTTCCACTCGCTTTTTTGGAAATTATTTGCTCCTGGAAAATGGCGAAAAGGTGGTGAAAAGTGAATTCCATTTGGTAGATAAAGACTTTGCCAAAATGTTTGACTTTCCTGCAATAAAAGGAAGCTTAGAAGAGGCCTTAAGTATCAACAAAATCGCCATCACTGAAACACTTGCAAATGAGCTTTTTGCCTACGAAAATCCTTTGGGTAAAACTATCCGGCGAATTGATGAAGATCAGTTGTTTACTGTGGTATGTATCCTTAAAGATCCTCCTTCAAATTCGACATTAACATTCAGCGCATTGACTTCTTGGGAGAACGCACCTGAGTGGTTAGATGAAGATAAAGTAGGCAATTGGTACAATACTTTTAATGTGGGATTTGTAGAACTGCAACCTGAAATCGAAAAAACTTACGTTGAGAGTAAATTTTCTGATTTTACTAACAAACATTTTTTAAAAGATCGCAAAGAATGGGGTTTACATTTATTCCCATTAGAAGGTGAATATGCACGGTTCAACGATGGTAGCCAAGTTGGTTTGGTTCTCACAGCAATTGCTTTTATCATTCTGCTGGTTACTGTTATCAATTTTGTAAACCTTACTGTTTCGCATTCATTGGGAAGAATTAGAGAGGTAGGTGTCAGAAAGACATTAGGTTCGTCAAAAGGTCAGCTAGTAGTACAATTTTTTACTGAAAGCTTACTGGTCACTTTAATCGCAATGGCTATTGCTATCATAGTAGTATTTCTTACTACTCCTTATATCGCCAATTACTTCGAATTTGGTATTGATCAAAATCTATTACTAGAGGTTGAGGTGTTATTAGCACTAATCAGTCTATGCTTCTTCATTGCATTTTTATCCGGGTTCTTTCCTTCATTGCTATTTACCCGAGTTCATATCATTCAATCACTTAAAGAACAGTTGGGGAAAGGCAGGTCAGGGAAGTGGGTAAGGAAACCTCTATTAGTAGTTCAATTTGCATGTTCATATTTTCTACTGTTGATGTCATTCGTTATTTGGAGCCAAGTAGATTATATGAAGTCAAAAGACAAAAACTTTAGCGGTAAGAACGTCATTGCAGTAACAATGTGGGAAGAGATGTTCAAAAACCCAGAAGAATCGATGAAAAAGCTACAGGTATTGCAAAATGAGCTAGAGAAAGAAAGCTTCATTAAATCAGTTTCATCATCAGAAAAAGTACCTGGAAAGTACAATAGAAATTACAACAGCTTTACAGATAAAGACAATCAAGAACATTCTCTTTTGCAGCTCTGGATCGATCACAACTATTTGGAAACAATGGAAATTGAGCTTGTTGCAGGTGTGAATTTCACAGATGGTAAAAATCAAAACTGTGCCTTAATCAATGAGGCCACCATGAAGGTATATGGCTGGAAAGACCTAACTGATAAATACTTACTGAGTGGTGGCAGCGGAAAGCCTCAAAAGGTGATCGGCGTTGTTAAGGACTTCAATTACAGCTCTCTAAAGGAAGAAATCGAACCTATTTTCATAAGATACAGCTCATTGGGGAATACACTGGCAATCAAAGTGGCCGAAGGCTTTGAGTATGATGCTATCAAAGCAATATCTGCTATGTGGAATGAATTAAATGCTTACACCGAATTAGACTATTTCTTTGTAGATGAAGAGTTTGATAGACAATATGCAGAAAATGAAAAGCTTGGTACAGTGGTCACGCTTTTCTCAGGGTTGGGAGTTATTATAGCTCTATTTGGACTGTTCGCATCGGTCTCATATTCTATTAAGATTAAGCAAAAGGAGATAGGAATACGAAAAGTAGTTGGGGCTTCTAAAAGACAAATTGTTCAACTTCTACTAAAGAACTATGTATGGCTTATCCTAATTGGACTTACCATTGGTGCCATTGTAGGATATATCTCATCAGCACAGTTTTTGGAAGCATACGCATATAGAATCTCCAGAGAGCCTTCATTATTTATTTTAAGCGGATTGCTCATTGTTGGATGTGCGGCGCTTCTCACAACAATGCAAACACTTAAAGTTGCTAAAGTTAATCCAAGTCATTCTTTGAGAAGTGAATAAACAACCACCAAAATATCCACTCAGATTCTTTCGATGGTTTTGCAATCCAGAGTTTGCCGAAGACATCGAGGGCGATCTGTTGGAAAGGTTTGAGCAACGTCAATCCAAAGTGTTTTTTACGATTGAAGTTATTAAGCTGTTGCGGCCAGGTATCATTAAAAACTTCGAAGGATCAACGAATCTTAACTATTACGGCATGTTTAAACATCATTTAAAATCTGGTTGGAGGAATATCTGGAGAGACAAATCCAACGCATTTATAAATATTGCTGGGCTATCAACGGGAGTAGCCGTATGCCTTGCAGCGTTAATTTTTTTCCGCTACGAAACCAGTTTTGATAGTTATCATGAACGTTCTGAGCAAACCTATCGAGTTGTGCAGCATACTCAACGAGCAGATGCAGAACTTTACTGGAACACAACAGCTTACCCTCTTGCAGCAGCCTTAAGAAGCGACTTCCCAGACTTTGCGGATGTCACTCAAACTGCAGGGCCAATGAAGCGCCTTTTCATGCTTGAAGGTCAAAGTGCTAACGTAGTTAGATTCGAGGAAGACCATGTGCTGTTTGTAGATCATCGATATCCCGCCATTTTTGATTTTGAATGGATCTCTGGGGATCCCAAGACTGCCCTTACGGGACCGAATTCGGTGGTTATTTCTGAGCGGATAGCAAAGAAATGTTTTGGTGAAAATTTTGATCCTTCTTACCCAATTGGACAAACCTTACTTCTAAACAACAAAGATCCTTTGATTATTTCGGGTGTAATCAAGAACCCAACATCGAATAGCACATTGAAAGGAAATATGCTGGTTTCTTACGAGTTTTTCAGGGTTAACAACCCTTATCCAAGTAGCAATTGGTCTGGGAATTATCGAGGTACTACATTCATCACTTTATCTCAATCTTCTGATCCAGAGCAAGTGGTTTCGAAAATAAATGACTGGAAAAAGAAGTACTTATCAGAAGAGGATGACCAAATCATTTCCTACCAACTTCAGCCTTTGGCAGAAATGCATACAGAGACAAAATATGGAGCAGCTCCAGAAGGCTATCAAATTTCAAAAGAGATCTTAAATACGGCACTGGTAGTTGCCGCTTTTATCTTGCTAATAGCAGTTGTAAATTTTGTGAACCTTGTGACAGCCAGAGCAAGTACACGTTCCAAAGAAGTTGGTATCAGAAAAGCAATCGGTGGATCTAAAACAGCCTTGCTTTCTCAATTTTTAATTGAAAATACCATCCTGGTGCTCATTTCAATGGGCATTGCGCTTATGATGTCCGTTATCCTTCTTGATGAAATTAACAGACTGCTTGAGACCGTTGGTATGAATTTATCATTTCAACTCACAGATTTAGTGATCGGTTTAGGAATATGCTTCATTACTGTTTTAGTTTCATCCATATACCCGTCCTATATCCTTTCTTCCTACAAGCCTGTAGAGATTAGTAGCCTTGGGCTGAAAAGTACCATGAAAGGCCTTGGTTTCAGAAAGGGATTGAGTTTCACGCAATTCACGCTTGTGCAAATCTTCATTATCGCAGCGCTCGTTGTGGGCGCACAACTGAAATACTTTCAGACTAAATCACTTGGCTTCGACTCAGAACAGGTTGTAATGATACCTGTCCCTAGCGCTGACAAAGTTGAGTTATTAGGTTCATTGCTTCAAGAGAATAGCAATATCAAGGACGTTTCGATTGGATCTGGCCCTCCCATGGGAGTTGAAGATTTTGCTCTTGGAACTACCTATCGATTACCTCATCAAAATCAGAATGAAGGTCTGAGTGCTGAAATGAAAATTGCAGATCCCAATTATCTTTCATTGTACTCCTTGGAACTTGTTGCAGGTCGAAATTTCATTGACAATAAGAACCGTTTCGATGAATTCATAATCAACAGAAGAATGGCAAGTTCGATGGGCTGGAGTCCTGAAGAAGCCTTAAATAAAAAGCTAAGAATCAATGAAGGAGAAGCAACAATTGTTGGAGTAATAGAAGATTTCCACAATCAGTCCTTGAAAGACGATATAACACCCGTCGTGCTTATGAATTGGGAAGCTTGGAGGTGGCAGGCATCTATAAAAATCACATCCTATGACGGTTTGATCGCCTGTGAAGAGATTTGGAAAGCTCTTTTTCCAGACCAAATATTTAGCTACCACTTCCTCGATGACTCCATTGCCAATGAATACGTGATTGAGCAACTCATTTTCAAAGGTTTGAGATTCTTGTCGACGTTAGTCATCCTTATCGGATGTCTCGGTTTACTTGGGTTGGTTTCATTTATGGTCATCCAGAAAACCAAAGAAATTGGTGTTAGAAAAGTTTTGGGAGCTAGCGTAACTCAAATACTACTCCTATTTTCAAAGAGCTTTATCATCCTAATTTTGGCTGGGTTTATTGTGGCTGTTCCTTTCTCCTACTACTTCTTGGATCAGTGGCTCAATTCCTTCGAATATCAAATTCCATTATCTCCGTGGATGTTTATTGCTGGAGGTGCCATAACTCTTGTTTTAGGTGCATCTATTTCAATTATTAAATCATTTAGTGCTGCTAGCGCTAACCCTATTGAGGCGTTGAGGAATGAATAAGCGGCCACCTAAATATCCACTTAAGTTCTTCCGATGGTTTTGTCACCCAGACTATCGAGAAGATATCGAAGGGGATCTCAACGAAAGGTTTGATCAAAGACCTTCAAGATGGCATTTTGCATTAGAGGTATTGAAGCTGCTACGACCAGAAATAATTAGACCAATTACCGGAACCAAAAAACTGAATTACTACGGAATGTTAAAACATTACTTACTCATCACTATTCGGAGCTTTAAGAAAGAGAAAAGCTACACGGTAATCAACCTGTTTGGCCTGATTTTATCCATCAGTGTCAGCCTTTTGATTTGGCAATATATTGATGCCGAAAGGTCAGTAGATAATTTCCATTCTGACGTGAATAACAAGTTCAGAGCGAACTATTCATTCTTTCAGGAAGGAACACTCAAAAGGACTGAGTCTATGACTCACAATGGCCTAGGCCCTGAAGTTGAGGAGTCACTAGCTGGCGTCAAAAATATGGTGAGGGTGCGACCCATGTTCGCTGATGAAGGAGTAATCATATCCCACAAATCTGAAAATGTCTTTTCCTACGGAGCCTACTATGTAGAAGATTCATTTTTAGACTTCTTTAATTATCCTCTTGAAATGGGGATTGCATCTGAAGCTCTTTCCAAACCAAATAGTATCGTATTAAGCAAAAAGGCTGCGATAAAGCATTTCGGTGATGAAAATCCAATGGGAAAAACGATACACATCAGTGGCGGCGCCTTGACCGGAGATTTTATTGTTACAGGAGTTTTAGAGAAGACCACAAAAAGAAGTCACTTCGATTTCGAATATCTGATCCCACTTGAATATATGCTTGCGCATTATGGAATTTATACTCGACATAATGATTGGCATTGGTCAAACTTTTATACGTTTTTCGAATTGGAAAGCGGTACCTCTCATTCAGCATTTGCAACACGTGTAGATGATATCATAAAAGGAAACATTGGTGAAGATTTGGCCTCAAGAGATGAAACCCTAAAAAGTAGTTTCCAGCCAATTAGCAATATCTATTTAGATCCAGCTCTGGATGGAGATAGCGGACTCTTCAAAGGGAATGCACTCAATCTTCAGACATTTTCGATTGTGGCTATCGTCGTATTAATAGTCGCCGGTATTAACTATATCAATCTAGCATCGGCAAGAGCAATTAAGAAGAAAGACGAGGTTTCACTGAAAAAGGCTATTGGAGCAAATGAACCACAGCTGATTGTGCAATTTCTATTTGAATCATTACTTCTCAATTTATTCTCATTCGGTGTTTCTCTAATTGTTTGTTATTTGATAAGTGCGAATCTTCAGTCTCTTATCGGAATTGAAATGGATTTCTTACTTATCCAAAACCAGGAATTCTGGATGATCGCTGTAATAGCTCTTTTAATGATCAGTCTACTAACTGGTCTATATCCAGCGCTCTTAAGTATCAAGTTGGGTTCACTTCGATTAGCGAAAAGCCAGATGCTCACTACATCAAAAGGCTTACTCATAAGAAAATCCCTCATGGGTTTTCAATTACTCATTTCTTTGGTTTTGGTAGCTGCAACTTGGCTGGTTTACAACCAGGTTAATTATATGAAAAATGCTGAGATGGGTATCGCTACCGATCAACTATTTGTGATACAAGGCCCCAGAGCTGTCATCGAAGAAGGGAGAGATGTCATGGTAACCAAAGAAAAGCGCTTCAAAGAAACACTTTTAAGCCATTCAAGTATTGAATCAATAAGTGCGACAAGTAATGTCCCCAGTACTGGAGAAGTCTGGTCTGGTGGTGCTAGAAAACTGGGTGACCCGATCGATAGTCAAATGCAGGCTGATGTTATTCTAGTTGATCACCACTTCTCAAAGACGTATGATTTAGAACTCTTAGCAGGTGATCACTTGCGTGAAGATATGCGAGAGTACGAGGGAGTTTTAATAAATGAAACCGCATTAGCAACTTTCAATATCACCTCTCCTGCCGAAGCAATAAACTATAGCCTTGTACTTACAAATTGGGATACCATGAAGATTCATGGAGTGGTAAAAGATGTCAACTGGAATTCACTCCATGATGCAGTGGAACCAACCATTTATTCAATCAGTAATTATCCCGCATTTTT
Source organism: Ekhidna sp. (assembly GCF_963691765.1). Lineage (GTDB taxonomy): Bacteria > Bacteroidota > Bacteroidia > Cytophagales > Cyclobacteriaceae > Ekhidna. The sequence goes on along the minus strand of NZ_OY829375.1, from coordinate 2,029,380 downwards.
CACATTGAAAATCAATACAGAAAACCTTCAGCAAACATTAGGTTTGGTTGAAAACACCTACAATGAGCTTTATCCTAAGGACCCCTATATCAACTTTTTCCTTGATGATGAATTCAATTCACTATATGAATCTGAGAAACAATTTGGTCAAATTTTTGGAACCATGGCGCTTATCGCAATTAGCATATCAAGCTTAGGTCTGCTTTCATTAATTGCCTATTCACTATCTCAAAAAGTGAAAGAAATTGGGATAAGGAAGGTGCTAGGAGCCAACAGCAAACAACTTTTTCAACTCCTTTCAAAAGAGTATGTTCAGGTACTTCTTGCATCTTTAATAGTCGCAATTCCTATCATATTTATTGGAGCGAAAAGTTGGTTAGACAATTTCGCATACCGGGTTGAGATCAATATTGACTTATTCTTGCTTCCGACTCTTGTTATATCTCTAATTACCTTCATTACTATCAGCAATAAAATCCTGACGGCAATGCGAATAGATCCTGCTGAGCAATTGAGAGATGAATGATTTATTAGAAGATTTGGCATGATCAACAAAGCCAATAACTTCTCCGTTTTAGGATAGATGACAAATTATTCCATACGCCTGGCAATACTCCATTTGCTCTGTGCTCAATTGGTGTTCGGCCAGAATGCAAAGCTTTGGGGAGTAACTTCAGAAGGAGGCAAACACAACTCTGGTACCATATTTTATTTGTCCAATAACGGATCGAAATTCACCAAAGTCCATGACTTTGATGGTTCGACAGGTCACCCATTTTCAAGCCTCACCTACAGCGATGGAAAGATCTGGGGGATGACTAATAAAGCAATTTTCACTATCAATGTTGATGGAAGTAATTATTCAGAGATCCATAACTTCAATGGAACCAATGGCATGAATCCAAAAGGGGAATTGGTAGAGCATGATGGTAAGCTATGGGGAATGACCTATGAAGGAGGATTAGAAAATTCAGGTGTCATATTTACCATCAATCTAAATGGTATGAAATATCAAAAAATCTATGATCTAAAACGAGTAGATGGATCTAACCCTAGGAACAGCCTCTTAATCCATGATGGTCAATTTTTTGGAGTAACATCAAGAGGTGGTCAATACGGAAAAGGAACGATATTTAAGCTCAATCTTGATGGCAGCAATTTTAAAAAGGTTTATGATTTTACTAACAGTGATGGAGGTGAACCTGAAAGTGGCTTAGTATTCGCGAACGGCAAGTTTTGGGGAATGACTGCCAGAGGTGGAAAAAACAATGAAGGATATGTATACAGCATCTCCACTGATGGCTCCAATTTCAAAAATGTGCACGACTTGATCTATCCTACTCTTGGCGACTTGATAAAATTTGATAATAAACTCTGGGGAATGATGTCCCTCCGAGGAGCAAACAATTGTGGAGAAATCTTTACTATCAACCCATCTAATTCTACCCACTCTAGCATACACAATTTTGATTGCGAAAATGGTCGCTTCCCAGAAGGCAACCTCTACGAAAGCGGCAATAAACTCTGGGGCATGACGAGGTTTGGCGGAACTTCCAATATGGGAGTTATTTTCTCCATTTCTAAAGACGGAAGCGTATTTACCAAAATCAAAGATCTTGACAATCAAACAGGCGGCGTGCCTTATGGACAGTTGATCGAAGTGTATTAATTGAATAACTATTTTTATAGTTTTATTACTATTATTATAGTTATAATTGTACATGCATAAAATAAACTTCAAAATTGCATGTAGAAGTCTTTGGAAGAAAAAGGGATATACAATAATCAATTCGCTTGGACTTGCTATTGGACTTGCTAGCTGCATGCTGATTGCTCTTTTCGTTCAGCATGAATACTCATACGATGAAGATTTTAGGGATTCGAGTCGTATCTATCGCATGGTCGAACAGCGCATATCTCCGGAGAGTTCTGAGATCAATGGCAATGTTCCATATTCTTTTGTCGGAACAATGTTGCACGACTTTCCAGAAGTCGAAATTGCTACCGCTATTGCAGGTCCTTTTGAAAACCAAAACGTCTCCATAAAATATGATAGTACAGTTCAGGCCAATTTTTTAGAAGACCATGTGTTAATCGCAGACAGTAATTTCTTCAAGGTTTTTGATTTTAAAATGATTAGTGGAGATGGATCTTCAGCGCTTAAAAATCCAAATAGTATCGTTTTAAGCGAAAGTACTGCTCGACGCTTCTTTGGGAAAGAAAATGCGTTAAATCAAGTGATTCAAATTGGAAGAAGAAGTTCAGTAGTGACGGGTGTTTGTGAAGACCCGCCAGCAAACTCACATTTCAAATTCTCTTACATTGTTTCTTCAACTACTGTGAAGTGGTTTAGTCAAGAGGCATTCAACCTTCGCTATGCCATGTGCTATTTCAAGCTCAAATCCAACGTGAGTCCGGTAGATTTAGAAAGCAAATTCCCCACAATGATAGATACATATCTGGCAGGTGAAATTGAGCGAATAAATAATGTCTCCTGGGATGATTTTAAGGCGGCAGGAAATGGATATAACTACTTTCTACGGCCGCTGACTTCTGTTCACCTTGATTCAGAAATAAATGATGGAATGAAAGCTGGAGGAAATCAGGGGGTGCTTAATATACTTATGATCGTCACTCTTCTCATCTTCACTATTGCAAGCATCAACTTCATGAATCTATCGACAGTCAGGTCAATGGAAAGAGCACGTGAGGTTGGTATAAAAAAAGTAATGGGTTCGCAGAAAAATCAGCTGGTTTTTCAATTTCTTTCTGAGTCTTTCATAATAAGTCTTATTGGTGTTGTTTTAGCATCCATGTTGACGGTTGGGTTGATACCCTTTTTTAATACATTATTCGACTCAGCTATCCATTTTGAATTTTCATTTAGTTCGATAACCATTTTAGTGCTAGTAACTGTTTTTGTTTCACTTATTTCAGGATTATATCCTGCCTTTGCTATTTCAGCATATAAGCCAGTTGCTGCCTTAAAGGGCAATGCTACTACAAGAAAAGGCTCGTTTTTAAAAAATGGACTAGTAGGATTTCAATTCTGGATTTCAATAATTCTCATTATATGTGCTCTGGTAATTCAAAAACAGATTCAATACTTAGGCAATAAGGATCTTGGATTTGATAAAGATCACTTGCTCGTAATAGAAGGTACTTTTCATATGGATGCAAACTATACCCGTCCCTTTCTTGAAGAAGCCAGATCGATACCTGGAGTTAAGGAAACCGCTGGAACACTCTGGGTCCAAGGCCAAGGCACATGGTCTGATGAGTACACCATTGAAAATTCTCCCACCGTGCATTCAATTCGGCGCGTCCCGATAGGTGATAGAGTCGCGGAAGTATTACAATTCGAATTAATTGAAGGAGAGTTCTTTTCTGAACAATTCGATGACAGAGAATCTGTGATCATAAATCAGGCCGCTTTAGAGGGTTTTGGTATTGAAAATCCAATCGGAAAAAAACTAAATATGCTTATTCATGATGAGGGATCTTTGAATAAATCAGCATTCAAAATAAAAGGGGTGATAAAAAATTTCAATTTTCAATCGCTGAGAAACGAAGTTGAGCCTCTCGTGATCCAGAGTAATGAAGTCTTCAACGGAAGAATGTCTTATATCCTGGTAAAGATCAACGGTGCAAACATTGATCAGACAATCTCTCTCCTTGAAAAGAAATGGAATGAAAGTGTACCAGATCGCAGTTTTACGTATCGATTTTTAGATGATATTCTAGACTTGAATTACAAAAGCGATAAAAAATTGGCAGCCATTTTTTCAATCTTTTCCGGACTTAGTATCGTCATTGCAATTGTAGGTTTATTGTCTCTTTCTGCCTATACCATTACATTAAGAACAAAGGAGATCTGTATCCGAAAAGTAGTTGGGGCCAGCGTATCTAGTATCCTATTATTGCTAACCAGAGATTTTGTCAAAATTATTATTCTTTCATTCGCCTTGGCATGTCCCATTGCCTGGTTTTTAATGGACAGATGGCTTCAAGATTTTGCCTACAGAATAAACGTCCCACTTGAGATATTCATTAGTGCTGGGATTTTTACAATAGTGATAACATGGATCACGATTAGTACTCTAACCATAAAAGCAGCACAAGCAAATCCCACCAATTCTTTGAGGATGGAATAATCGCCAATAAGTGGGCTTGCAATATTAAGTCTTTGTTAAAGTACCATCTATACCGATTCTATGGCAGGGATTTTGTTTGCTTATAGATACCTACCAAACCGTAAAACAGATGAAATTCATTTTTTGCTTGATTGTATCTATGGCTTGTTTCACTTCATTAAGCCAAGAATCAAACTCCCTCAAAGATGCTCTTAAAAATCCTGATCAGACTACTTCTTTGAAAGTCAATTGTCCAGATGATGAGAAGCTGATACGTGTCGTTCAACTCAAGAACTTAAATCAGCTTTACATTAAAGATTGCAGCCTTAAGAATGTTCCATCAAAATTGGGAGAACTGACTAAGCTAACACTCCTGAATGTTGAGAATAACAACTTAGAATCACTGCCAGATGGTCTTCAAACTTTAAATAATCTAGCAGTATTAAATCTTCGGGGAAATGACTTTAAGCAACTACCTCAGGTACTCGGAAAACTACCAGCCCTACGTGAACTAGATTTAGCTGATAATCCTATGCTGGATCTGGACATGGCAATGGACGTTTTGCTATCCATAGAAAATCTTGACTTCCTATATCTCAGCCAGAATAGACTTGAATCACTTCCAGATAGATTAGCCGATTTGAAAGCGCTACAGGAACTTCACCTAACTGGAAATCCGAATTTAGATCTTAATAAGGCATTTGACATACTTAGTAAGATGGCAACCCTGAAGATTTTGGTTCTTGAGGATAATGAGATTAGCACTATTCCTGTAGGCCTTCAGCAAATGAAGCAACTTGATGGTTTGGTATTGGATAAGAATTCTACACTCAAGATTGATGACCTTGCTTCAAGGTTGGAAAACCTCCCAGAACTAAAAGTGCTGCTTCTTAGAAACAATGGCATTGAAAAACTTCCAGAAAACCTCAATGGATTTCAACACCTGGCTGTGCTTGAGCTAAGTGGAAATCGCTTTTCAGAAGATGAAAAACAGAGAATCAAAGAAAATTTGAAAGACACTGTAGTGAAATTTTGATTGCAAAAAGAGTATCTACTTTTTTAGATTTACAACACTACAATTAGGAAATAACCTATTTATTCCTCATAATTGCAACACTGCAATTAGGAAAAAACTATGGGGAAGTATCAACTAGGTGAATTCGAAGAGATCGTTTTATTGACAATTGGTGTACTTTATGAAGATGCATACGGTGTCTCAATAAAACTAGCGATTGAAGAAAAACTCAAAAGAAATGTGAGTGTGGGAGCACTGCAATCTGCACTAAAAAGATTGAGCGACAAAGGGTACGTTTCCTCGACAGAAGGAGAGTCAACAAGTGAGCGTGGAGGAAGGCCAAAAAAATACTTTGTACTTACGGATACTGGCAAAAGAGCGATTGAATACTCAAGGCAAGTAAGGAATGAACTGTATGATCAAATTCCGAAGGTGGCGCTCTCATTAAAAGGAGAATTATGAGTAACCATCCTCCCAAAATTTTATTGCGCTTACTCGCTTGGTTCTGCGACCCAGACCTTCATTCATACATAGAAGGAGACCTAATTGAACTATATGCATTAAAAGTCAAATCCAAAGGTAGAGGTAGTGCTAATTGGGCACTTACTAAGGATGTTCTAAAGCTTTTTAGACCAGGACTAATAAAAAAAATCAAAGGACTTAAAAAACTCAATAATTACGGCATGTTAAACGACTTCAAAACCTCAATTAGAGTGCTGCGAAAAGAAAAACTGCAGACATTCATAAACATCTTAGGGCTTACTTCAGGCATGACAATCGCTCTGCTAATTCTCTCCTACGTCAACTTCGAGCTGAGTTACGAAGATTACAATTCCAACAGTAAGAGAGTTGTCAGAATCACAATGGACTATCTAGATGGTGATGTAGTAGTCGATCAAGATTGCGAAACTTATCATCAGCTCGGACCAATGATAAAAGAGGAAATAGCTAGTGCAGAAGAATTTACCAGGGCTTTTGGCATGATGGAGTTAGTAATTGAGGTGAATGAAAAGAAATTTCGAGAAAGATCCATGTATGCTGTAGACCCTAGCTTTTTAGATCTATTTGGATACGAACTACTACACGGGGATCCTAAGACCGCACTTTCAGAACCATATAATATCGTACTAACTGCCAATACGGCAAGAAAATATTTTCAAAGAACAGATGTTGTTGGTGAATCCATTCAACTAACCAAAGATGTCAAAGGAAAAATAACTGGTGTCATCAATGAGGTTCCCGAGAATACTCACTTAAAATTCGACTTGCTTGCTTCATATTCGACAATGAAAAAGTACCTGGACAAAAGAGAAGATCCATGGGATAGTAACGACACTTTCACTTATTTTCTATTGTCCAATGAAGCTTCATATCCACAGTTTAAAGCTGATCTAAGTGCATTTTCACAAAAACTCACCGACCAAGAATTGATAGAGGACGAAAAGATCATTTGCGAAAAAGTAGCAGATATCCATCTTTACTCTAATAAGACATATGAACCAGAACAAAATGGGGATGCACGTGTCGTATTCTTTTTACTAGGTATTGCTTTATTAGTAATTGTCATTGCCATCGTAAACTATGTAAACCTATCTACAGCCAAAGCGATGGACAGAGCTAAGGAAGTAGGCATAAGAAAGATTGTAGGTGCATCTGTTTTACGACTTAGAATTCGGTTCTTCTTAGAGTCAGTGCTTATCAATTTGGTTTCCGGTTCTTTTACAATTTTGCTTGTCTCGTTTTTTAATGATAAGCTAAAAGAGGTTGCAGGAATCTCTGAATCCACTGATCTTATTTTCACTCCTTTTTTTTGGTCGATTTTCGCATTATTGATCGTCAGTAGCACTTTGCTTTCTGGAATTGTTCCTGCGGTCGTAATAAGTGGGTTTAAACCTTCAGCGGTTCTGAAAGGAAAATTTTCAACTTCTAAAAATGGAGTTTGGTTAAGAAAAACTTTAGTGGTTTTTCAATTTGCTATCGCTCTTTTCTTATTGATTCAAACGCTTACCGCTGTTCAACAAATCAAATTCATGCAGCAAAAAGATATGGGAATGAAATCTGAAAAAGTCGTTGTTATTCATTCTCCTTCTGGTAGAAACCTCGCTGAAAAATTCCCGCCATTTAGAAACTCGTTGTTGTCCAATCCAAACTATCAATCCATAGCTCTCTCAACAAGTGTTCCCGGAATGCCAACCGCGGAGATGGGCAGTACAACCAACATAAATCTGACTGATTCTCCAAAAGAGTACAGAAACAATTTCTTCCTTTATGCAATTGATTCCAATTTCGTTCCGGCACTAGAAATGGAAATTGTGGCCGGGCAAAATTTTTCAGAGGAGCACAACTTGAAGCACATCTTGGTAAACGAAGAAGCACTCAAATCTTGGGGATTAAGTAATCCGGAGGAAGCAGTAGGCAGGAAAACAAAATTTTGGGGAGAGGAAAGAACAGTGCTAGGAGTGATCAAGAACTTCCATCAAATTGGTGTCAAATCTGCGCATATACCTATGATCTTTGTTTATGGAAATGACGGTGGATATATGAGCGTTCGACTTGGTAATGGGGACATTCTCAACCAGATGGAATCCCTAGAAACCACCTATCATGAGCATTTTCCAAACAACCCTTTCGACTTTTTCTTTCTGGATCAGGAATTGGATCATTTATATAAAACAGACCAACAATTTCAATGGGTATTTAGTGTGCTGAGTGTCTTTGCAATAGTGATCACATGCCTCGGTCTTTGGGGGCTAGCATCCTTTTCTGTCGCTAAACGAGCAAAAGAGATCGGGATACGAAAGGTTCTGGGGGCTAGGGTGAGTCAAATCATTTTTATGATCTCAACAGATTTTCTAGTCTTGGTAGGAGTTGCTGCTATCATATCACTTCCGATAACATTCTACCTTGTAAGTGAGTGGCTTAATCAATATGCCTTTAGAATAGATTTAGGAATGCTACTTTTCTTAATTCCTTCATTGCTCATTCTCCTAGTTGCATTTTTCACAGTATTTGGAAAATCATATGGGATATCAGTAGCCAATCCGGTAGAATCTTTGCGTGATGAATAGTAAAGCTAAATTCACATTATAACTATAAATATAGTTATAATTGCGGCGTGACAAATGCTCAATCAATTGAATCCCTTGAAGGCACAAATCAAGTTGATAGAATTCCTTCCCTAGACTTTCTAAGGGGCATAGCTATTCTTGGGATCTTATTTATTAACACAGAGAACTTCGCCTATCCCGATTCATGGAGCCCTTGGAAATTTGGATTCGAAAGTTCCATTGATCATTCCACACGTTTTTGGGTGTACTTCCTAACGCAGGGGAAGTTCTATACCATGTTTGCACTACTATTTGGGGTAGGGTTTTTTATGTTTCTTGAACGACTCGAAAACAAGGGTAAGGGGCTTAAAGCCATGGACATTTATGGAAGAAGACTTTTATGGCTATTTGTTATTGGCGTTGCACACGCATACCTGATTTGGGAAGGAGATGTCTTGTATCATTATGCAATTTGTGGTTTGATATTAATGCCGTTTCGGTCTATTTCTAATAAGAAATTGGCGCTAACAATTTGTCTTTTCGCATCTCTCCTGCTTGTTAAATCTTACGGGCAAACCGATAGAAGACAAGTGAGCTATTCCAAATACACAAACGCATTAAGTCTTCCTAAAAAAGTGCTTAGCGCCGAAGATGAAAAAAGAATTAAATATTGGGAAAGTCAAATTCAAATAAAAAAGCCTGATACAGCTACATATGAACCCAAAAAGAAAACCTATTTAGCTGGACTAAAAGAAACATATGATCACGCTTCTGTTCACGATGGGCAATGGTATCACAAAGGGCTTTTGCTCCGATCTTTGATCGTCATGATTCTTGGAATCATACTTTACAAATCAGGTATTTTCAATGACTATATAAGATGGAAATATTACTGGATCATCTCAATCGCTCTTCTTATGTTCAGTCTCTGGGTCAACTACATTCGGTATTATCATTGGACTTATGAATATCATGTTCCAATATTAAGTCTTTGGAAAGGGCTGCTATTTACATTTCCCAAAGAACTACTTGGCATAAGCTACATACTTGTTCTCAATGGCTTATATCAGAAATTTATAAAATCGAAAGTCACGCTGATTTCACGAATAGGTCAAATGGCTTTGACTAACTACATATTCCAAAACACATTGCTTGGATTGATTTTTTATGGATATGGATTAGGGCAATTCAATCAGTATACCAGATTTGAACTTATGGTCATCGTAGTTATAATCTGGGCAATCCAATTAATCTTTAGTTGGCTTTGGATGAAGACTCACAAGCAAGGTCCTCTCGAATCTATTTGGAGAAAACTCACCTATTCTAGTTTTAAAAGCTAACCACCTAAACGTTCAATTTCATACCGATAATCTGCTTGTAAGTCTTCATGTAATCCAACAAGTGCCTTTTCTATTCGCTTGATTTCACGGTGGTATAAATTGTTTATTGTGGTATGTCGCTCAATAGCAATTCCCGATTCCATGATGCGTCGACAGAAATATAATCTCACCTCTACTTCGGTCTGCTTATTTCCAGAATACCTTAACGACTTATTTAGTGCTCTTACGATTTTTTGAAGACCTTTTTTGACATAATAGAGATGACTCATGTTTATTTCATCCATCATATCATCAACGTCTTCCTTCAGCAGTTTGACATAAGAAGTTTCATCTCCAGCTTCAAATAGCAAATACGTTAGCAGTTCTTTATTGTCTTTCTTAAATCGTCCAAGCCGTAGACAAATGACTAGGAGCTCATCAAAACTTCTTTGCTTCAATTCCCTCTTTATATCTGCTAGTGATGCTGCTTTCATCTTGCAAATGTAGAAATCAACAGTAAAAATAATTTTACTACAAATAGGAATTTATAACCAAATTTCTTTTACTTCGTAAACACTACAAATAGGAATTAATTATGAGCATAGCTCAATCATTTATTGAGAGAAAAAATTGACTTAATAAAAATTGACGCGAACCGCTCGCCTTATAACCTTTTAAAAAAATGAAAAAATTTCAATTGGGAGAGTTCGAAGAAATCGTCATGTTGACCGTTGCGATCCTATACGATAACGCATACGGTGTCTCTATCAAGAAGGAGATAGAAAGTAGGCTCGGAAGAAATGTAAGCGTAGGTGCGCTACAATCTGCTCTGCGAAGGCTAGAAGATAAAGACTACCTGGCCTATCACGATAAGGATGCCACACAAGAGCGAGCAGGTAGACCAAAGCGCTATTATAAAATTACCTCTACTGGAAAAGAGGCGATGCAATACACGAAAGAAACAAGGAATTCACTTTGGGATGCAATTCCTTCCATATCTCTAGATGTAAAATTTGCCCAACTATTCGATGCATAATCCTCCTCAATTTTTTCTCAGATTCTTTAGATGGTTTTGCCATCCTAGGTTGCAAAAACCTGTTGAAGGTGATCTTATGGAGCTCTATGATGAGAGAATACGAGAATTAGGAAAGAGGAAAGCAGATCTAAAATTTATAAAAGATGTACTCCTGCTATTTAGAAAAGACATCATCAGGCCAGCAGATGGTACTTATCGATTAACTAACTACGGTATGCTAAAAAACTACTTCAAAGTGGGGATTAGAAACATCCTCAAATACAAAATGTTCTCATTCATCAATGTATTTGGATTGGCAGCTGCCATGTCTGTTTGCATGTTGATCATATTGATGCTAGCAGATCAAAAAAGCTATGACCAGTTTCACGATGATAAAGATCAAATGTATCGCGTGATTGGGAACCCAATAAAAGGAAGTGTTCCTTATGCGACGGTACCTATGCCACTTGCAAAAACTTTGCAGGAAGAATATCCAGGTATTCAATCAACAACTTTTATGCGTCGAGGCTTGGGTGGAGACGCTACTTTCAACAAAAAAACGGTTGAGCTTAGGGGCTATTTTACAGACAACAATTTCTTCCAAATCTTTAGCTTCCCTCTTGTCAAAGGAGATCGAGCTACCGCCCTTTCTACTCCCAATTCAATAGTACTAAGTACTGAAAAAGCATATCAATTATTTAATACAGATAACCCTATTGGCAAACATGTCAAATTTGATGATCGCGGTCTTAGTTTGTTGGATTTTGACGGTGATCGGCCACCGGTATCTCTAGGAGAATTTACCGTTGTTGGAGTTATTGATCTCGAAAAGAACAAATCCCACATTGAATTTGACGCCATCGCCTCTATTAGTACACTGCCACTTTTATACAAAGAGGACTTACTCTCAGATATTTCAGAAAACTGGGAGTATTACTGGGGAGGATACACTTATTTGAAACTCAAAGACGAAGCTACGTCGGCATCACTTGACGCTGCTCTCGCTTCCATCGCAGATCGAAACTACCTAAACGTTGACGAATTGAAAGATGAAGAAATCAGAGATTTCAGATTTACAGCCCAATCGATTAATGACATCACACCTGGCATCTTGGTCAACAATGAAACTACTTTCCGGCTACCTGAAATAGCCTACTATATCCTATCTCTCTTGGCATTGGTAATTATGATTATGGCTTGTTTGAATTATACCAGTCTTTCGATAGCACGCTCGCTCACTCGAATGAAAGAAATTGGTGTCAGAAAAGTAACTGGAGCAACAAGAAAAAGTCTGATTTATCAATTTCTAACTGAATCAATAATCACCGTCATGCTTGCCCTAGTGGTAGCAAGCCTGATGCTTTATTTCATTAAGGAGGCTTTCATGGATTTATGGTTTAATAAGTACCTCAATTTCGAACTGAGTTCATCGCTATCAGTCTATGCAATTTTCACCCTATTTGCACTTGTAGTCGGCGTGATTGCGGGGGCCTATCCAGCACTATTCCTTTCAAAAAGACCGCCAGTTTTTGCACTAAAGTCGCAGGTTACTCCCTCAGGAAAATGGGGAATGCAAAAGGTGCTCAATGTATCACAGTTTGTAGTTTCTTTGGTGTTCATTGTGACGTCAATGGTAATCTATAATCAGTTCAAACATTACACTGAATTTGAGTATGGATTTGACTCAGAAAACCTGATTAATATACCACTTCAAAGCAACGATTATGATGTGCTAGTAAATGAGCTCAGTACTGTATCAGGCGTCACTGCAATTTCTGCATGCGACAATATTCCGGCTACTGGTACAACCAACATTACAGAATTGAAAAATCGTGTTGAAGATCAGGATCCGTTTGTAATGCTGCAGCTGAATGTTGATGATCAGTTTATTACAAACCTTGATTTAAAAATCATTGCTGGCAAAGCTTTTTCAGAAATTTCGGATGATAATACGAATGTTCTAATTAATGAGTCGGCCATCGATAAATTGGGATACCAATCTGCACAAGAAGCTATTGGTGAGATCTGGACGAAAAAAACCGGTCAATCTGTAAAAATTATTGGTGTTGTCAAAAACTTCAGAGCTTCATTACTAATCAACGGAGATGAAATACGACCGCTTGTTTTGGCCAATAATGCAACAGAATTCAACTACCTCAATGTGAGGGTTTCTGGAACAAATCCTCGGGCTGTCATTCAAGACCTGGAGCAAAAATGGAAAGAGATTGATCCAATCCATCATTTTGAATATGAGTTTTTCGACACAGAGTTAGCAAATACAAATCTCGCCATCTTCGACGTGGTTACCATTATCGGATATATCTCCTTCTTAGCCATTTTGATTGCATGCCTTGGCATGCTTGGTATGGCTACTTATGCCACGGAAAGAAGAACAAAAGAGGTTGGAATCAGAAAAGTGCTGGGAGCTGCTGAGATGACTATTGTATTTATTCTTTCAAAAAGCTTTTTAAAGCTGCTTTCTATATCTGTTTTAATAGCTGCGCCTTTGAGTTATTTATTCAACAGTTTCTGGTTAGACAACCTGCCAAATCGTGTTGAATTTGGCTTTGATACGGTTCTAATAGGATCACTCTTGATGCTAGCTTTAGGACTGATTACAATAGGCTCTCAAACCTTACGTGCTGCCAAGCAAAATCCAGTAGAATCATTGAAAGATGAGTAACAACCCTCCAAAATTTTTCTTACGCTTCCTACGATGGTTTTGTCATCCGGAATTGATTCAACCCATAGAGGGAGATCTGATGGAGCTTTATGACGAGCGTGTAAAAGAATTTGGAAAAAAGAAAGCAGATCGGAGGTTTATCAAAGATGTGATTCAGCTTTTCAGAAAAGACATTATCAAGCCCGCAAGTGGCACATACAGATTAACTAACTACGGTATGATAAAGAATTATTTTAAAGTCACTGTTAGAAACCTCTTCAGGCAAAAGCTGTATTCAGCAATCAATATTGGAGGATTATCAATCGGACTAACCTCCTTTATTCTCATCTTCTTGTATGTACAACATGAACTTTCCTACGACAATTTCTACACGAATTCGGATGAGATTTTTCGAGTATATCAGCAAAATGAGGGAGAAAGCTACATGGGTACAGACAAGCAAGCCTCTACTCCGATGGCTGTGGCATCAGCAATGATGGAAGAATTTCCAGAGGTTAAAAAAGCAACAACAGTAAGAAGTCAGGAAACACTAATAAGTGCCAATGACAATCATTACTACGAAAAAGGGCTGTCCGCTGATCAATTCTTCTTTGAGGTATTCGATTATCCGCTGGTGCAGGGAAATCCAAAATCAGCACTCGCTAAAGAATGGAGTATCGTCATTTCTGAATCATTATCCAGAAGAATTTTTGGGGATGAAAACCCTATGGGTAAACAGCTCATTTACAGAAACAGAGACACCTACAATATCACGGGTATCATGAAGGATTTACCTGCTAATTCTTCTCTTCAAGTTTCATTCATTACTGCCATTATCTCAAATGGCCAATACGCTCATGACGCTAAAAGGGATAGCTGGGGAAATAATGATTACTATACATTCTTCACCATGTCAGAAACATTTGACAAAGCTGTTCTGGAATCAAAATTTCCAGCTTTGTTGGACAAGCATCCTGTCACAAGAAATACACAGTTTAGGAGATCCTATTTGGTACAACCACTCTCCTCATTGCATCTGGAAAATAACTTCAATTTCGACATAGGCATAAAAGGAAATAAACAGTACTTAACCATTTTCTCAATCATAGCTTTAGTAGTACTGCTGCTTGCATGCATCAATTATATGAATTTGGCAATAGCTAGATCGATAAGGCGATCACAGGAGGTGGGAATACGAAAAGTAATGGGCGCATTTCAGAGACAATTGATCGTCCAGTTCATAGGTGAATCCATCTTTATTGCATTTATCGCGTTCATAATTTCCCTCGCTTTAGCAACATTTTTGGTTCCAATTTTTGGCAAATGGTTAGAACGTCCTTTAACACTGGACTTAATAGAAAATTTAACGCTTACGCCAGTACTATTCTTTCTAGTGGTTATTGTGGGCAGCATCGCTGGAAGCTATCCTGCATTTTTCATTGCAAAAGTAGAACCAGCAAGAGCTTTGAAGGGCAAAATAGAAAGTAAACCAAGCAAACTTGGGCTACAGAAGTGGCTGATAATACTCCAATATTCTGTTGCCATTGCACTGATCATTGGAAGCATTACGATTTATCAACAGTTCCACTTTATTCAAAATAAAGAACTGGGATATAAAAAAGAGCATGTCCTGATCGTATCAATTTATGATCGGAATGTCATGAAAAACATTGACGCGCTAAAAACCCAATGGCAACAAAATCCTAACATCCGATCGATAACAACGGCAGCAGAACTACCTACTAATGTCACCTCAGGAACCACCATTCGTCATCTCGGACAAGCGAAAGAAGAGGCATTCAGTGTATATCGTTCTAGAATGAGCTACGATTTCTTGGAGGTATTTGAAATTGAATTAATAGCTGGCCGAGATTTCTCCGATGAATATGCATCAGAAATAGAGGAAAGTCGAATAATAAATGAAACTGCAGCCGCAGCGCTAGGTTGGACTCCCGAAGAAGCAGTCGGAAAACAGTTTTTAAGTCACAAACCAAAGACGATTATCGGAGTGGTTAAAGATTTTCACATGCATTCAATGCATTCAGAAATTGCTCCGATGTTTCTAATGCTGTTACCTGATTATTTTGAATTCATAGCTTTTAAAGTGAATCCAGAAAACATTAAAAGTACCATTCCAGAAATTGAAGAATCCATTGCGTCATATTCTCCTTATCCTTTCGAATATAGATTTCTGGACGATCAGTTCGATCAATTGTATAAATCCGATTATAAGCTTGGAGAGATGGTCGGCACCTTCACATTCATTGCAATTATGATTGCCTCGCTAGGTCTATTTGGTCTTGCCGCTTTTACAGTCGGGCAAAGAATAAAGGAAATAGGAATAAGAAAAGTATTAGGTGCTAGGGTCAGTGAAATTGTATTGCTACTATCTCAAGATTTTCTCAAATTGGTTGTCATCGGATTTTTTATTGCAATTCCTATTGCTTGGTATATACTAGATATGTGGTTAGCAGCATTTGCCTATCGCATTTCAATACCATGGTGGATTTTTGTAGTAGCTGGACTTCTATCAGTAATTGTATCAACGCTTACCATTGGTTCTCAATCTATCAAAGCAGCACTATCTAACCCTGTGGATTCACTCAAAAATGAATAGAAGTAGAATAAATTAATGACTATAAGTATAGTTTAATTACTATTATTATAGTTATAATTACATGCCATTAAATATTCATATAAAAAGGTATGTTAATTCACAATCTCTTAGTATCAATTAGAAGCTTTAAACGCTATCGTTTATCATTTGTCATCAACCTTTTGGGTCTCACGGGTGGTTTAGTCACAGCAATTTTTATTTACATGTGGGTAGCTCACGAGCTAAGTGTAGATAAATTCCATAATGATCGAATATTTAGAATGGTGTCTGATAATGGAGGCAACAAGACACTTCTCAACACCTCCTCCAGATTTGCTAATGAACTTGCATCAGCAATACCTGAAATTGATCTAATAGTAAACAGCAGCTGGGCACCATTGCAATCGGGCTTAACTGTGGACGAAACCACCTATTCTTCTATTGGAGAATTTGGAAGCTCCGATTTCTTCAATATGTTTTCCTATCAGCTTCTTTCTGGAGACAAAAGATCTCTTTTAGATCAACCAAATGGGATAGTTCTTTCTGAAAGCACAGCTAAAAAACTCTTTGGCACCATCGATGTAGTGGGAAAATCTCTTGAATGGAGGTGGTACACAGCTCTCGAAAATGTTGTCGTAACTGGAGTATTTGAAGATCCTCCAATCAATTCCTCCGCACGATTCGATTATGTTCTTACATTCAAGATTTTTGAAAAAAGATTCAAGCAAAGAATCGAGAGAGGCAACAAAAGTGAACGATCATTTTTCATGTTAAAAGAAGGAGCAGACTATAGAAAGGTAAATAGAAAAATTGCTGAGTATACTGACTCCAATTATCCTGATCGAAATCCAGATTTACGCCCATACTTTTTAATCAGATATAGCGACTACTATTTGTACAACAATTATGAAAATGGCGAAGCCACTGGCGGTCGCATAGTCCAGGTTCGGATGTTTACCATCATTGGTATTCTGATACTGATAATTGCATGTGTCAATTTTATGAATATGTCTACGGCCAGAGCGGCTTTAAGAACCAAAGAAATCGGAGTTAGAAAAGTGATGGGTGCTCGTAAGGCTTCTTTAATTATTCAATACTTATGTGAGGCTATTCTTATAAGTTCGTTTGCTGGATTAATCTCTTTGGCAATAGTAGTTCTGTTGTTCCCATTCTATGAACAATTGATTGGATATCCAATGGTAAGATCATTAGATGTTCAATCAGTAATTTCTTTATTTCTGATCATTTTAATTACTGGTTTACTGGCTGGAATATATCCTGCGCTGTACCTCTCAAGATTTAAGCCGATTCAAGCAATAAAAG
This sequence comes from Ekhidna sp., assembly GCF_963691765.1. GTDB lineage: Bacteria > Bacteroidota > Bacteroidia > Cytophagales > Cyclobacteriaceae > Ekhidna. The sequence continues at coordinate 2,012,270 of NZ_OY829375.1, read as the reverse complement.
GCCTTTTAGGGGGTTCGACCAATGATAAATGGATAAGAAAAGGCCTTGTAATTTTCCAATTCAGTGTGTCTCTTGTATTGATCACCGCAGTTCTGGTTGTATTCTACCAACTTGAGTACATACAAAATAAAAATCTAGGTTATGAAAAGGAATTCATTCTCAATTTCAGAACGAGCGGTATGAATCGAGATAAACAACAGACCTTTCTATCTGAAGCTAGAAAAATACCTGGCGTATCTACTGCTTCCGGTATCACTCATGCCATCTTCGGGGCCCAAAGGTCAGGTGCAAACATCACTTGGAAAGGAAAAGATCCAGATATTAATATGTGGTTCGAGTACGGATCGGTTGATTACCAAATGCTGGAATTGCTAGAAATTGAGGTTAATCAAGGTAGGTTCTTTTCTCAAGAGTATAGCGATGAGCGTAGCAAAGTGGTGATTAATGAGGCTATGAAAGCAACTATGCAATTGGAAAATCCAATTGGAGAATATTTACAATTGGGAGACTCTCAATATGGAATCATAGGAGTAGCATCAGATTTTCACTTCCAATCACTTCACGAAGAAATTAAACCAACTTTCTTTCTCCTAAACTCAGGGTACTCAATGAAACTTGCTGTTAAAATTCATCACGATTCTATGGGTGAAACCGTAAAAAATATAGCCTCTTTATATGAAGATATTAACCCTGCATATCCATTTGAATATTCATTCCATGATCAAGATCAAGCAGTTCTTTATCAAACTGAGGAGAAGGTTTCCTCACTATCAAAATATGCAGCCGGTCTAGCCATATTCATCTCTTCCCTGGGTCTATTTGGATTGATGAGCTACGTTACTGAGAGAAAAGCAAAAGAAATGAGCATTAGAAAAGTTTTGGGAGCCACCTCTAGATCTCTTATTACACTACTATCTATAGACTTCCTTATACCACTAGGGGCATCTATCATTTTAGGCGTTTCACTTTCCGCCTTTTCACTTAATATATGGTTGGATCAATTTGCTTATAGAATTCACCTCGAATGGTGGTTTTTTGCATTTTCTATCCTAATTATGATAGGTATCATAACAGTCACAATAAGCTCTCAAATGCGAAAAACACTAAATCTTAATCCAGTAGATTCACTAAAAGAAGAATAGTTTAGTGCTATTTATTCACTATTTATAGCATACCACATTTAGGGTATTTTTTGATCTGGCAAGGAAATTGTAACATAACAATGGAAACAATTCCATCGTTTCTACAGTATCTTTATAGTAATAAACCGCCAAATCAATGACTAACGCACTATTAATCAAAGACGAAGGATACATGCTATCCATCTCTTTTCCCTCGCGTACTACACTTCTCGATTTTCTCGAGTCCGATTTGAAATTCAGTAGATCAAATATTGATCATAAGGTTAATATTTATCACGATCAATTGGATTCATTTAAGACATGGGCAAATGATAAGGGCCTGGAGATGTTTGAATATCAATCCCAGGTAGCCTAAGCGTACCTCAACACTTCAATTTTCTTTCAATAAGCTGATTAAGGCTTAACCACCAATTACTTCTCTATTTTTCAAAGTCGTTAGCTGTAATGCTTTCCATATCCTTTCAATAACCTTCTTATCATCCTAGAATATCATCTAAATAATTTAGGTGATTTTATTTGTTTTACAACTTAAATAGAAATCGTTCGTATATTTGTTTTACAAATTCAATAAAAATGGGTAGAACAAATTTTTTAGGCGAATTCGAAGAGCTTTTACTTACCATGGTTTTAATCATTGGTGAGGAAGCCTATGGAAACACTGTAGTCAAAGCAATAAAAGAGCATCAAGGTCGCGATGTAAACTTGAGCTCCGTTCACATTACACTCTATCGACTTGAAGAAAAAGGATTTTTAGAATCTTATATGGGTGGTGCGACAAAAGCTCGAGGTGGAAGAAAGAAAAGATACTTCAAGATCACTAATGCCGGGAAAGTTCTTCTTCAAGAGATGAAAGATTCAAGAACTAACCTTTGGAAACTAGCTCCACAGCTAAACTTTAGCTCATGAGCCGTAGACCTCCTTATTTATTCACCCGCTTTTTTAAGTGGTATTGCAAACCGTATTTGCAAGAAGCTATTTTGGGAGATCTCGAGGAGCAATTTGACGAAGATTGCCAACAATATGGATCACTAAGGGCTAAGAGAAGATTCATCTGGACAGTGCTTCGTTTTTTCAGACCTGGAATAACCAGGTCCATTTTCGGAACTCAAAAACTCAACTATTTAGGCATGTTTAAACACAATATATTAATTACAATAAGAGGATTTAAAAGACACAAGACAGTCTTTGGAATTAATCTCGTAGGCTTAATCACAAGTTTGACTTGTGTATTATTTAGTGCAATCTGGATCAATGATGAACTTCAAAAAGATCGTTTTCACGAAGATTCGGATAGGCTTTTTCAAGTATACTCAAGATTTGAAAATACCGATGGAATCACTGTTTGGCAGGGCGTTACCGGATTGCTCGAATCAGAAATTGAAGAACAAATTCCACAGGTTGAGCTCTCCGGGGTTTCAACAGATGTCCACGAATATTCGCTTAGTGTAAACAACAAAAGGTTTAAGGCACAAGGTAGGTTTGGAGATGAAGACTATCTCAAAATCTTTAATTATCCCCTTATTAAAGGAGAGAAAGAAGCACTAGCTGATCCTTCCAATATATTAATTACTGAGTCAATGGCTGAGCGCATGTTTGGCGAAGAAGATCCAATTGGGAAGAACATTACATGGCATTTCTGGAATAGTGAAAAATCTTTTCGAGTTGCAGGAATTCTCCAAGATCTTACCCCTGCCACTTCAGATCCGTTCGAATTTATTTTACCATGGACGTTTTATCACGATGAATTAATCTCATTTAAAGGTTGGGGCAATTATTATGGAAGAGTAGTCGTAAAACTTGATGACCTGAGTAACAAAGAACTCATAGAGAAAAAAATCAATGAAATATTTAGGAGCAACAATGACAACGAACAGGTAGAATTATTTCTAACAAACTACAGTGACCAATATCTGTATGGAAATTATGAAAATGGACAACAAGCAGGTGGCCGTATTGATTATGTGTACTTGGCAATGGTTGTGGCTTGCTTCATTCTAATAATAGCTTGCATAAACTTTATTAACCTATCCACTGCTTTTGCATCTCTGAAGACGAAAGAAATAGGTGTGAAAAAGACCTTCGGTGCTTCGAAAGTTCAATTAGCATTTCAATTTTTTATGGAGTCAATGTTATTATCAACAATCTCAATAATAATTGCAATTCTCTTAGTTGGCCTTCTACTAGAACCTTTCAATCATATTACAGGAAAAGAACTAGAGCTAGTTTTTGAATGGAAGCTATTAACAATGGTTCTGTTGTTTATTCCAATTATTGGATTGATAGCCGGAATGTTTCCTGCAATCTACCTTTCAGGATTGGAAGTCATTTCAGCACTTAAGTCCAAATCTAAAATCACCGGAGGGGCATGGAGTCGTAAAGTTCTTGTCTTTGTTCAATTCACACTTTCAATAGTATTAATAGTAAGTACCTTGATTGTTAGCCAACAAGTAGATTTTGCATTAAACAAAAATCTGGGATACGATCGTGACAACCTCCTCTACTTCTTACGAGAAGGTCAAATTCTTGAAAATAGTGAAGCATTCGCAGTAGAACTCAACAACATTCCAGGAGTAAAGCTTGTATCTCAAAGTGGATTTTCGATTGGTCCAGGCCTTCAAAATAGAACTGGTGGTATCAGCTGGGAGGGTAAAGGAGAAGATCAGCAGGTTCAGTTTTGGGAAAATAGCGGTGATGCACTATCCGTTGAAATTATTGGTCTAGAATTAGTCGATGGGAGATTTTTCAATGAAAAGCTTAATACGGAGGAAAACAGTATCATTTTCAACGAAACAGCCATTCATATTATGGGGCTTGAAGATCCTGTAGGTAAGGTAGTAGAACACTATACCGGTAAGAAGACCATTGTAGGTGTTGTGAAAGATTTCACTACAGAATCGCTGCATAATCCAATCGAACCTGCAATGTTCCATTACAAACCAGACAAGGCTCACTACTTCATCATTAAAATTGCAAAAGGTCAAGAGCTACAAACAATTTCTGAAATCGAATCGGTATATAAAAGCTTCAACCCCAACTATCCCTTTGATGCAAGGTTTATCGATCAAGACTATCAGGCCATGTATGATTCAGAAATGCGTGTTGCTAAACTCTCTAAATTATTTTCAGGTCTAGCAATTCTTATTTCATGCCTTGGTTTATTTGGCCTAACCATCTTTCAGGTCCAACGAAAGGTCAAAGAGATTGGTATCAAAAAAGTGCTTGGAGCTGAAAGCTGGAAACTTGCAGTATCAATGACTTATGAGTTTACAAAATCGGTGCTTCTCTCTCTATTTGTAGCATTACCTGTAAGCTATTTTATAGGAGCCAAATGGCTAGAAAGTTTTGCGTCTAGCATACAGCTTGAATGGTGGTTTTTCTGTCTTGCAGGTTTAATGGCACTTCTAATTGCATGGATAACCGTTAGTTCTCAAACTTGGAAAGCAGCTAGCGCAAACCCGGTAGATTCTTTAAAAGATGAGTAGCTAAAAGTTTTTCTCGAAGTATTTACAAAAATGGGTGATTTCGCACTTATCACATTTAGGTGCTCGTGCTAAACAGGTATATCGTCCATGCAATATCAACCAATGATGTGCTCGTGAGATATATTCTTCAGGAATATGCCTCACGAGTTGCTTTTCTACCTCAAGAGGTGTCTTAGCTGTTTGGGTGACAAGTCCTAATCGTTTTGAAACTCTATACACGTGTGTGTCAACAGCCATTGCTGGCTGGTTATAAAGTACTGAAACAATCACATTTGCTGTTTTTCTACCCACACCTTGGAGTGAGGTCAGCTCTTTAATAGTTGTAGGAATTTCCGAATTATATACATCTACCAACCGCTGACTCAACGAAAGCAAATGTTTTGTTTTGTTGTTGGGATAAGACACACTTCTTATGTACGGAAACAGTTCATCAAAATGGCTTGCTGCCATATGTTCAGGTGTTGGAAAATCCCTGAATAAAGCAGGCGTTACCTTATTGATCCTCGCATCTGTACATTGTGCACTTAGCACTACAGCAACAAGTAGCTCAAACGGATTGGAATATTGTAATTCCGTTTCCGGCTGCGGATAAGACTCTGAAAAATACGCTACGAACGCCTCAAATCGTTCCTTCTTGGTCATAGCCTAAAATTAGGCAGACTGAAGGTTTTTAGAAGCATAAAGAATTCGCGAAACAACTTCACTCGATGCTTTTATTGTAAAAGCATCTAGAGAAGACTTAGCCTCAGTTAATTCGTCCAATTTTGTTCGGAGTTCCATGTCAGCACTCAGCGATTCATTTATATCTAATCGCTCGTCCTCATTTACCTCGTCGTATAGAAATCTTAATAGGTCATTTTCTGTAAAGGTTTTTGTCATACGCGTTTTGGGTTTGCTCAAATCTCTTTCTTAAGTTTATTAAAGCATACCTCATTCTTCCTAGCGCAGTATTTATACTAACATCCGTAGCATCTGCAATCTCCTGAAAGCTCATTTTCATGTAGTGCCGCATTACCAGCACTTCTCGCTGAGATTCCGGTAGATCCTTAATAAAGGCCTTAAGAAGGTTATGGGTATCCTGTTTTATATGTTCTTCTTCAATAGACGACTCGGAGAAATCAAGCGTATTAAAAACACTGCTGCCATCTTCCATCACAATCATTGGATATCGCTTGGCTTTTCTAAAGTGGTCTATGGACAGGTTGTGAGCGATTCGAAGAATCCAAGGGAGAAATTTCCCTTCTTCATTATACCTGCCTGATTTTATGGTACGAATAGCCTTTATGAAAACCTCTTGCATAAGGTCTTCGGCTGTATACCTATCTTTTACAATTAAATAAATAGTGGTAAAAACCCTGTCTTTATGACGATTGAGGAGTTCCTCAAATGCCTCTTCGTTTCCTCCGATATAGAGGGATAGCAATTCGCTATCATTCAAACTTGTCTTATTCATGTAATTCACCTGTTTGTTAACGTAGAGGTCTATATCATATTGTATGGTTTAGGGTTAAAAAAATTTAGCGGACAAGAATATAAAAATTAAACAACTCGAAAAAGTAAGCACCTTATTTTTGTGCCCACTCGAACCGAATTTCTTAGTTAGTGTTTCATAGACAGATAAACCCCTAAAATGGTTGGATTTTTTCGTAAGATTTTGTCTCTAATCGCGTGTTTAGCATTCTTTTCTGGCTTCAATCAGCAAGTTTCTGAAATTATGTATGAAAGCGAAAACTTAATTATTGAGCAAATAACAGAAGACGTTTTTGTACATATCTCTTATTTGAAAACTGATGATTATGGAAAAGTAAAATGTAATGGGGCCATTTTTAAAAGTGAAAACGAAGTGATCGTCTTGGATACTCCAACGGACGACTCAACTTCCCTTGAGTTAATTAAATGGATTGAAGAATCTCTCAAAAGCAAAGTCCGCGCTGTGGTACCTACGCATGCTCATCATGATTGTCATGGAGGGATAAGCGCTTTTGCTAAAAAGGGGATAGCATCATATGCAAATAGTCAAACAATAACTGCCGCCAAAGCTGATAGTGTTTTTTTAAATAGCATACCATTTGATAGCTTGATCAATTTAAGTTTTGGACAAGAAAAAGCAATAATCTCATTCCAAGGACGTGGGCATACTCGGGAAAACGTGGTTGCATTTTATCCAAAAGCAAATGCATTGTTTGGCGGATGCCTCGTGAAAGCCATAGGGGCTGGCAAAGGATATCTTGGAGATGCAGATACAGTAGCCTGGTCAAACACTATACGCTTAATCAAATCTTCATTTCCAAACCTAAAAATCGTCATCCCAGGACATGGAAAAACTGGAGATTCGAAACTATTAGACTATACTGCGACTTTATTTGAGCAAGAAAGGAACTGATGAATACCAACATAGATAAACTGGATCCTAAAGAGTACATCATCATTAAAGGTGCAAGGGTTAATAACCTCAAAAACCTTGATGTTGCAATCCCTCGCGATCAATTGGTAGTAATCACCGGTCTTTCTGGCTCTGGTAAATCCTCCCTCGCATTTGATACCTTGTTTGCCGAAGGTCAGAGAAAATATGTAGAAAGCCTTAGCTCATATGCTCGACAGTTTCTTGGAAGAATGGAGAAGCCGGAAGTCGACTATATCAAAGGTGTGGCGCCAGCCATAGCTATTGAGCAAAAAGTATCTTCTCGAAACCCAAGATCAACAGTTGGGACAACGACAGAAATTTATGATTACCTCAAGCTTCTTTTTGCCCGTATTGGAAAGACAATTTCGCCGGTTTCGGGCAAGGAGGTAAAAAAAGATACAGTGACGGATGTTGTTGATTATATCCTATCACATGAAGAGGGATCTAAATTGATGATTACAACACCTCTCAAGCAAAAAGAAAAACGCTCCCTTGCCAAAGAACTTGAGATTCTGATGAGCAAAGGCTATACAAGAATTCTAATAGGCGAAGAAGTTGCTTTTATTGAGGACATTATTAAAACAAAAGAGCAGCCCAAAGAGCAAATTGAAATACTAATTGATAGGGCAGTAGTTCAAAGGGATGAAGCGACTCAATTCAGATTATCTGACTCTGTACAAACAGCATTTTTCGAAGGTGAAGGAGATTGCTTTGTCACAGTAGTCGGAAAGGGAAAGAAAAGTTTTTCAGACCGGTTTGAGCTTGATGATATTCTTTTTGAAGAACCTACGGTTAATTTCTTCAGCTTTAATAATCCCTACGGGGCATGTCGCAGATGTGAAGGTTTTGGACGGGTCTTAGGCATTGATCCAGACTTGGTAATTCCGGATAGGAATCTTTCAGTTTATGAAGGTGCAATTGCTCCTTGGAAAGGCGAAACAATGAAGAAATGGGCTGAGCCACTCCTTCGAGAGGGAATTCGATTTGACTTCCCTATCCATCGGCCAATTGCCGAACTGACAAAAGAAGAGTACAACTTATTATGGACTGGAAATGAATATTTTGAAGGGTTAAATGCATTTTTTGCTCATCTGGAATCAAAGCTTCATAAGATCCAATATCGAGTAATGCTATCTAGATATAGAGGTAAAACTACGTGTCCTGATTGTAGAGGAACGAAGCTGAGAAAAGATGCCAGCTATGTTAAGATTGACAAGCAATCGATAACTGACCTAGTATTAATGCCTGTCAAAAAACTGAGGCCATTTTTTGACACAATTAAGCTCAGCAAACATGATGAGAAGGTCGCTAAAAGAATACTAGATGAAATTAAAAACAGGCTATCATATCTAGATCAAGTCGGCTTAGGATACCTAACCTTAAATAGGTTGACCAATTCATTGTCTGGAGGGGAGTTTCAACGAATAAAATTGGCAACTTCGTTGGGCAGCGCCCTTGTTGGATCTATGTACATTCTAGATGAGCCTAGCATTGGTCTTCATCCTCGCGATACAGATCGATTAATAGATGTATTAAAAACATTACGAGACGTAGGCAATACCGTTATTGTTGTCGAACATGAGGAGAAAGTAATGGAAGCAGCGGATCAAATTATAGACATTGGTCCTGATGCCGGTGTATTTGGTGGTGAACTGGTCTTTCAAGGAAAGACTTCAGAAATGAACGGCGAAACCAATTCCTACACCTCCAAGTACCTTCAAGGAAAAGAAATTATTTCTGTTCCAGAAAGGCGTAGACCCTGGAGAACTTCCATTCAAATAGAAGGTGCTAGGGAAAATAATTTAAAAGATATTGATGTTGAAGTACCATTAGGAGTACTTACAGTTGTTACGGGTGTAAGTGGCTCAGGCAAGTCTACCTTGGTTCGTAAAATCATGCATCCTGCTATAGGAAAGCAACTTGGTTTGATTGGGGAAGCTTCGGGAAAATTTTCAAATCTAACCGGCAACTACAAAAAAATTACCCAAGTTGAATTCGTAGATCAGAATCCAATCGGAAAAAGTTCTAGGTCAAACCCTGTTACTTATGTGAAGGCCTATGACGGCATTCGTCAATTATTTTCGGATCAACCATTATCGAAATCTAATGGTTTCAAACCAGCTCATTTCTCATTCAATGTTGATGGTGGTCGATGCGAGGTATGTGAAGGAGAGGGAACTGTAAAAATTGAAATGCAATTTATGGCAGACCTCCACCTTACTTGCGAAAATTGTGGTGGGCAGCGGTTTAAAAGGGAAATTCTTGAAGTCAAGTACAACGACAAGAACATATCTGAAGTACTAGACCTTTCTGTTCAGGAAGCCATCAAATTCTTCGAAGGAAACAATGCCATTACTAATAAACTGCAACCACTATTTGACGTAGGGCTTGGATATGTAAAGCTCGGCCAAGGATCTAATTCATTGAGTGGTGGAGAGGCTCAACGTGTTAAACTGGCTAGCTTTTTATCGAAAGGAAGCAAAAGCAACAGCACCGATCATATTTTATTCATCTTTGATGAACCAACAACAGGTCTTCATTTTCATGATATCAAAAAGCTCTTGGATGCAATCAATGCTTTAGTTGATGCAGGCAATTCAGTAGTAATTATTGAGCACAACACTGAGGTAATTAAAAATGCTGACTGGATAATAGACTTAGGCCCGGAAGGCGGAGAAGAAGGTGGCACAGTATGTTTTGCCGGACTTCCTGAAGATATGATTAAGCTTAAAAACAATCATACCGCTGAATACTTAAAAGAGAAAATCTAAGAACCTACTCCTCTAGCAAGTACTTTCTCATTCGGTGATTAATACTTCCCATATTCGGTGTATCATTAGGATTTCCTTCTACAATTCCAGATAAAAACCCTATAGCTTTAGCTTCAAAACCAAGCGCCTTGGCAACTTTCTCGCTAAATGTGATTTCACTCATCAAGACTTTGCCATCAATTTTCATGAGCTTGACCATGTAAACAAGTACGTCTACTTTTTCGTCAAAGCTCAACTCTTTAACCAATTTTCCCGTCTTATCTGCATTTTGAAGCATCCCCTTAAGCTCAGACATAGATAAGCCTTGTCTCTCAGCTACTTCACGAATAAACTCTTTTTCAGAGCTATCAAAGATCCCATCTGCTTGAGCTATACCAACGAGAGCTCTGAATTTAACAACGTCTTTCATTAAACATTAGGTTTTAATCCCTCAAGATGATGAGAAACTCTGTATTGAGACACAATATGGCTTTAATAATTGATGAGTGGTCGGTTGAGATCGACCAAATGTTCTCTAGTTGTCAAAGTAAGACCCCAATTTCTTCATGTTCTCATCATTGACCTCAACATCGTACTTTACTTGTCCAGCTTCTATAAGAATGACGCGATCACATGATTCGGCAATGTTCTGCAAATTGTGACTCGATACAATCACGCATCTTCCGTGATCTTTCTGAGATCGAATCAACTTTCTCAGTTTAGCCTGCGATGTTGGATCCAAGTGAGCAAAAGGCTCATCCATAATCATATATTTTGGATCCCCTGCAAGCAAGGACAATACGCCTATTCTGACCTTTGTTCCAGTCGATAAATCGCGGATGTATTTCTTATTTTCATCTATATCCTGATTGGAAAATTCAGAATTATTGGCCAACAACTCCTCTACATTAAATTGAGAATTTTTCATCTTCAAAATGAAAGTCAAATACTCTTTGGGCTTCAAGAATTCAATTAAGAATGATTCATCGATAAAGGCATTCAAGTGGTTCTGCCAATCTGCCGAAATATTTACATGAACATCTTCAACAGAAACAAATCCAGAATCTGGCTTTAACAAATCGAGGATGGATTTGAAAAATGTGGTTTTCCCAGCACCATTGTTCCCAACAACACCGATGCACTCACCAGGATGAATTTCTAAATCATCAATATTAAGTGCTTGAATTCCATTAAAGGATTTAGAGAGGTTTTGAATCTTAATCATGCTTTGAAACTTTGAGATAAGTGATACTTTCTTGAGTGATATTTTTTGGCAATCGCATTGGTGATTGGTTGGAATAGTGCAATACCAATAAGTCCGAGGATTCCTAAAAGATAGATGGCACTATCTCCAAAAACTCCTAAACCAAATCCATAAACAAACAGAGGTAACAGTATAACCATGAAACTGCTCACAAAAATTGGAGCAGTCATCATTCCATTATAATTCATGAATGAATTTTCAGTTAAGACAATCTTTGTGCTATTCAATGTAGATCTGTATAAGACAAGAGGTATAGTTACTCCTACATTGTAGATAAAGACCATAAATAAAGTGCTAAAACTAAGCCCATTAATAATGACTGGAATAGATGCTAAAACCAATCCTACAACACAAGTGCCTACATAAAAAATGTACCTCGTTTTGATAAATGTTTTTGGTGAGATATTGGTTATTAAAAAATCAAAGTAGGTACCCTCCCATCCTAACGAATAGACGCCATGTTGAATAATGAAGAAACCCGTCGTGATAAAGCAGATGAGAGTTACCAACATCCAATCAGTCTCACCATCGAGAAGAAACGGTAAAATGATCACACTTATCAATCCCATCAAAAGATTACTCCTCGTTCGTTTGTTCCTTACCAATAAAGCCCACTCCAATTGAAAAACTGGGTTTTTAAAACTTAAAACGGGAAGCGATTCCATAAAATCCGATGTGCCCGCCTTTTCATTAACTTCTCTTGCTTCTATGGAGGACTTAATCATTCGGAATGCTATGACAGCTGATGCAATTAGCCACACTAAAGCCACAGGTAAATAGAAAATGCTATTAGCAATATTTAAAGTAGGAATAAGCCACTGAACTAAGAATCCTAACAGTATGGTGCCCACCAAAATGCCCTTTACATTCTTTGACGCAAATTGACATATAAGACCTATAAAGTGATTGCCGATCCACCAGACAAAAACAGTAATCATTGCAGACACTCCCAACCACTCATTGGCCTTCACGCCAACCGTCAATATCGAAATAGTTAGGATAAATGGGATGATCCCAAAGAAAGAAGTAAGCAGGTATTGGCTCGCAATCTTAGTTGACGAATTAGTCCAAAGAACATAGTACTTCAATTTTGGAAGAGGTCTTCTAAAAACTAAACGAATACCCAAATCACCAAAAACATAAGACATCAAAAACAACTGATAGTTTATATCCGATTGCGCAAAAAAATTGCTCAAATCAATTGCATAGGATTCAAGCTGTCCAAAGCTGACTGAAATAGAACTGCCAAACAGTATTGCAAGGATTACAAACGCAACAACTTCTCCATCAAAGGACTTACTCCTAAATACGGATTGAAAATGATGTTTTAAGTAAAATAGGTCCATTCAAAAATTGTTTTAAGAGCGATAATGCTCCACGGTTAGTATCATTGCACTCGAAAAAATTACAAAGGCATGAGAAAAAATATCGTAGCAGGGAATTGGAAGATGAATTGCTCACTATCAGAAGGTAAGAAATTAGCTTCTGAAGTAATTAATATGGTTCAAGATGAAATAAAATCCGATACACAAGTCATATTAATACCTCCATTTATTCACCTTACGAGTATCCAAAGTCTAATTGGTTCATCAGCACAGGTCTCTTTAGGTGCCCAAAACTGTAGTCAGCATGCAAAAGGAGCCTATACAGGTGAAGTTTCAGCAGAGATGTTGATTTCAGCAGGTGCGACAAGTGTCATTCTTGGACATAGTGAACGTCGCGAATACTTCAATGAAAGCGATGAACTACTTGCAGATAAAGTCAAATTTGCACTTGAGAACAGTCTAACGCCCATTTTTTGTTGCGGTGAAAAGCTAGAAGTTCGTGAAGCAGGAAATCATGAGCAACTTGTTGGAGCGCAAATCAACCAGGCATTATTCGGATTATCTGAAGATGAGATCCAGAAAGTCGTTATAGCATATGAACCTGTTTGGGCTATTGGAACAGGCGTCACAGCCTCTGCAGATCAAGCCCAAGAAATGCATGCTTTTATAAGGAGTCAAATTACCTCAAATTACAATCAGGAAATCGCAAACAGTGTTTCTATTTTGTATGGTGGTAGTGTAAAACCTGAAAATGCAAAAGAAATATTCTCACAAGAAGATGTTGATGGTGGTCTCATTGGTGGAGCTAGCTTAAAGTCACGCGATTTTACCAATATCATTAAGGCTTTCGACTGATGGAATTTATTACCATCAAAGTTTCGTGTACTCCGGAGTTTTCAGATTTATTGATAGCTGAACTTTTTGAGATCGGCTTTGATTCATTCCAAGAGTTTGATGATGGGTTTGAAGGAAGTTGCGATCAATCCCAATTTGACAGTGATGCTGTAGATAGTATCATAAAAAACTATCCCGATATATCATTTGTAGTAAAGGAGCAGGAAAAAATAAACTGGAACGAAGAGTGGGAAAAAAATTATGACCCTATAGTAGTACGTGATAAGTGCATTGTAAGAGCATCATTTCATGAACCACAACCACAGTTTGAATACGAGATTATTGTCACTCCAAAAATGTCTTTTGGTACTGGGCATCATGCTACTACATATCAGGTTCTTGATTACCAAATGAACCTCGATCACAGTAACAAAAAAGTGTTAGATGTTGGAACTGGAACCGGAATCTTAGCGATTATGGCTAAAAAAAGAGGTGCATCCTACATTTCCGCTACTGATATTGATGAATGGTGTATAGAAAATAGTGAGGAGAATTTTGCGTTGAATAACGTAAATGATGTGAGTTTAGTAAAAGGACAAATCGAAGAGGTAAATGAATCCGATTTTGATATTGTAATTGCCAACATCAATAAAAACGTTTTGCTGGAGCAAATCCCCGCTTATTGCGATCGTCTCAAAAATGGAGGAAAGCTAATATTAAGTGGCTTCTACGAAAACGATATTGACGACATTATTGAAGTAGCCAAGAAAAATGGGATGGAAAAACTGCAAACTACAACAAGAGATAATTGGGCAATGCTCGTTCTAAACAAACTCTACGTCTAAAACAAACGTCTAATTGACGATACAGTGAGGACTTATAAATATCTTTATCGCATTATGCGCTCGCTTATTCTTACAATAGTCGCATTGATGCTAACTGTTAGTTCAGTTCAAGCTCAACGATATTCCGAAGATAAAACGGAGTTTCGTGGGCAAGCTATTGCCAAGCTTAGATCTATTGGAACTGAGTCGGCCAGAAAAATCGCCTACGATTTTCAAAACGCTTGGGATGGGAAATTTACGAACGCCCAACAAGATAAAGCGCATAAGATTGCACTTGCAATGCAAAAAAAGGGGTATGAGTTTTACCCATATTTCTACCACTATTTCACCTACCTCGCTTACTCAGTAGCCCAAGAAAATTTACAAAGAGACCAGCTCGACAAAGTACTTGAAATCAATGAACAAGTAGTTCAAACACTTAATAGGACAGAATACAAAGAATTTCTGTTTGGACTTAATATTTATTTTGCGAGACGTTACCTCAGCTTAGACAAAAACCTTGTCGTACAGGCGCCAGAAGGTACTTATGAATTCAAGTTGTTGGATGAGTATATCCAAATAGAGCCTGATGAAGAAATTGTAGAAGAAGAGATTGCGGAGGATTCTATTGCACTCATCTCTGAAGATGAAATGCCAGAGATAATTGATCAGCCAGCTGACGATTCATGGGGAAATGACTCCTGGGGGGACAATAATGATAGCTGGGGAAACAATGATTCTTGGGGGAACTCAGATGATTCTTGGGGTGATAGCAATGACTCGTGGGGAGACTCTGATGACTCTTGGGGTGATTCTAACGATTCATGGGGAAGCGATGATAGCTGGGGAAATTCTAATGACTCGTGGGGAAGTGAACCGGAGCCAGTTCAAGAACAGCCCAAAGCCGTAAGACCTAGCTATACACCTGCTGTTACGGATTATTTGACCCTAAAACAGTATCAATATGTACATCCTGAATTAGAAGGCCCTGTAATAGAAATATTAAACGCGAGAACAATAATTGCCACTCCATTTGATTCGTTAAAACTTAAAAGTGTTAAGGGCAGTTTTCTCTTGAAGGACCGTACTTTGGTTGGATCGCAAGGTTCATTGGATTGGCCAGGAAGAAATATGAAATTCAGAGGGGCTGTTATCCAGCTTAAAGATTTTCATCTCAAAAAAGATAGATCCGACTTTTGGACTCCCAATGCATCTCTACAATTTGAAAAGTTCTCGGGGGAAGGTCAAATAGATGGTGTATTCGAATTCAATAGCACACGAAGACCGAAAAGAGCCCTGAGTAAATACCCAATATTTACATCCAATAAGGCTGACGTTTCAGTAAAATTTGATGACGACAAATTGAGCTATATAGGAGGGATACAACTTAAAGGCAATAAGCTCTATGGAAAGTCCGTATCAAGAGAACTTGGAACACTTAAGATATTAGATGGTAGAGGAAATACTGTTGTACTAAAATCACTAGATTTTTTCCTTGGAGATTCAACCGTCTCAATGAACAAAGGATCTGTCACAATACTCCATGGCAGTGATTCAATTGTTCACAAATCAGTACGAGCAAAATTTGATCTGCTAAGCAGACAGTTGATGATACTTCGGAATAATACACTCACCCCTTTCAAATCGTCATACTTTGATGTCTCAATGAATGTGGACTTGGTTAAATGGAATATGGAAGTTGATTCGATTTCTATGGAATTGATGAATGGAAAAGACCTCCTACCTGCAACCTTCGAATCTGCTAATTTTTTCGATCTGATTAGGTATCGAAAAATGGGAAGATTTCTTGACTTCCATCCTATTAATGCATTTGTGTTTTATGCTCGTAAGTATGATATAGAAGAATTCTACGTAGGTGAATTAGCATTAGAATATGGAATAGACGAACGACAAGCTAAAGCTGGTGCGAAGCTGCTTTCGGAATATGAGTTTGCCGATTATGATAGAAGCACGGGTCTAGTAAAGCTTTTTCAAAAATCATTCCTCTATTACGACGCCTCGGCTGAAGCAATTGACTTTGATAACTTTATGGTTCCTTCTAAGATCAAGGATGGAGCCAATGCTCACATGCAACTTGATAGTGGAAAATTAAATATCAAAGGAGTTAGCCGATTCTACCTTACCACAGACTTTAAAATTTATGGAGAGCCTGCGGATAGTACTGTCACATTATTAAAGGGAAGGAATCTTGAATTTGATGGAATGGTACATGCCGGAGACTTTCAATACAAAGGTGTTGGGCATCAATTCGATTATGAAGAATTTATTGTGAACATGCCGCAAATTGACTCAATGAGGCTTACTGTGCCATTAAGGGATTCAACCAACGCTGAAGCAGGTTTACAAACCACTACTCTTCAAAATGAACTTACAGAAACCTCTGGCACACTGCATATCAACACAAGTGATAACAAATCAGGTATTGTTGAAAAGAAACGTTACCCATTTTTTAATTCAGATAGTGAAGCGATTGTCTACTTTGATGGCAAAGAAGTACTTAATGGTGCCTATGACAAATCTGTGAGGTTTATTATCCCTCCATTTGAGGTAGATAGCATCGAACGAGAGGATGGTGAAAGTATAAGTTTTGAAGGAACCTTTAATTCAGGTGGTATTTTCCCAACTTTTCCGGAAACACTGCATGTCCAAGAAGATCGATCGCTTGGCTTTAAGCATCAGATTCCGACCGAAGGATATAACCTGTATGGAACAGAAGCAAAAACCTACGAAGAAATTAGACTAAGTAACAAGGGTATGCGTGGGTATGGCCAAATTGACTTTCTAACTACCACCATTTACTCAGACGACTTCATTTATTATCCAGACTCTGTAACCACAGATGGTACCGGCGGAGTTATTTCTCCCGGGGACTATAAAGGAGCAAGTTATCCAGAGGCAGTATTAGGAACTTATGATATGTATTGGCTTCCTAGAAAAGATAGTATGTATTTGCGTACAGTTGGAGAGCCTTTCAAATTCTATAATGCTACAGCAGAGCTCACTGGTGAGGCTAATATCACTACAAAAGGAGTATACGGTGGAGGGACCATGCTTACACGGGGGTCTAGATCTAAATCTGACGAACTAAATTTTAAAGAACTTGAATATGGCGCAAGACATGCTCAATTTGAAGTTCTCACTGACGATCCAACAAAACCTGCAATGGCAGGAGATGACATTAGATTGGATTTCGACTTGACCAATAACACCGCTACCATACGGCCTGAACGCATTGGTGTAGCCGCAATTTCGTTCCCATATGCCCAAATGAAAACTTCAATTACTGAAGCTGTATGGGATCTGGAAGACTCGGTTGTAACTATGACCAAGCCAGACAATATACCAATTGAAGATTCTTACTTCTTTACAACTAGAGATGATCTTGATTCGTTGGCATTTAATGCTGAAAAAGCAATTTATGACATCAATACGCAGGAGCTTAATGTTCAAGGCATCCCATTCATTACAGTTGCGGATTCTAAAATCATTCCTGAAGGGAATGAAACAACCATTCTCGCCAATTCAGTCCTTCAGAAATTTGAGAATGCTGAAATAATCATTGACACACTCAATGGTTATCACTATTTAGATAGGGCGTCTATCAGGATTATTTCAAGAAACAAATTTGAGGGCAATGCATTCTATCAACAGATTGTAGGACTAGACACATTTGATATTAGGTTTGACAGCTTTGAATTACAAGAGGTCCCTTTTGGAGAACCTGATAGAAAAGGACGCTATCAAACTCGATTGATGACAGTATCAGGGGGTGAAGTATTGGAAAACCAAAATGTAGTTATATCACCTGGATTCTACTACAAAGGATCAGTAATTATGTATGCCTCAAAACCAGCTCTTGAGCTCGATGGCCTCGTAAAACTAGATTTGGCTGACCCTGACTATGAAAATTGGGTACAATTTAGACGTGAGGAAGGAGAGAAAGATGTAGCTCTGCCTTTTGACAATGCAGTGCTTGAAAGTGGTGAGGCTGTCAGAGCAGGTATTCACTTAGACGTAAGGGATGAACCATACGCAACTTTTGTCGAGCCTAAAACAAATGGATCTGATCCGGACTTCTTCATGGCAAGTGGTGTGCTGACCTTTACAGATTCAACAAAAACTTATAGAATAGAGAATCCAGCAAAGACAGATGGCACTTCTTATCAGGGACATACGATGATGTATATGGATAGCTCCAAGTCAATAGTTTTTGAGGGGAAAGTCAATTTTATAAATCCGCTTAACAATCAAATTAAAGTAGATGCTTCTGTACTTGGAGTCGGAAATAAAGCAACGAATGAATATTCTGGTGATGCAATGATCGCACTGGACTTTCCAGATGCCCCATCTGGAACATTTGAAATAATGGCTGAGGAGCTTATTGATATAATCGAACGAATTGGCCCTCCTGCTGCTAATAATATCACATTAGAAATGCTGTATAAGCTGGCCAACTTAACTAATGACGCAACGGCGAAAAACTTTGAGCAATCAAGTTTAAAAGATTACACACCTCTTGTTTCTGCATCTCGTGCGTTAGAGCGTCAATTGCTTATTACAGGAGTAAAGATGAAATGGGATCAAGGACAAAAAGCATGGCATAACACTACTAAATTGGGGATATCAAACATTTATCGTAATGACGTCAACGCGAAACTTGACGGTTTCCTAGAAATAAAGAAAGACGAATCTGGAGCTGAAGTAGTGAATTTATTTATCCAAGCGGCACCTGGAGTTTGGTTTTACATTGGATATACATTCAACCAATTGGTATTGTACTCTTCAAGCCCTGATTTTAATGAGCTAATCAAATCCAAATCCAACGTTGAAAGTTCTAAGCCTGGTGAAATGATAATTGCAGTTGGAACTGAGACGGAAACGCTCACATATATTAATGACTTCAGACTCAATTATTTCGGCATCAAAGAACCATATAACCTGGTTTCACCTGATGACGTGAATGTCGAAGACGAAAACTTTGATACCATTGAAGAAGACGATGAGGATGACGGCTTTGGATTTGAATAAGTAGCTTTAGTAGCTATTTTGTGTTTTAGCAACTCTTACTGAATTAAGTTTGCAAAAAACAACTTATCCATGAGTGCTATTTCCTACATTCAAGAAAACAAAGACCAATTCTTAAATGAACTTCTCGATCTACTAAGAATTCCATCTGTAAGTGCTGATTCCAAATATGCTGGCGATGTAAGAAAAGCCGCTGAATTTCTTAAAGAAAGATTTGACGAACTAGGAACACATGTTGAAATCTGCGAAACTGCCGGATATCCGATTGTTTATGCAGAACATATAAAAGACCCCAACTTACCAACCGTTCTCGTTTACGGTCATTATGATGTTCAACCAGCTGATCCGTATGAGCTTTGGGATTCTCCTCCATTCGAACCAGTTGTAAAAAACGAAAAAATTTATGCTAGAGGCTCAGCGGACGACAAAGGACAAGTCTACATGCATGTAAAAGCATATGAAGCATTACTAAAGACTGACAGCTTGCCATGTAATGTTAAATTCATGATCGAAGGAGAAGAAGAGGTTGGCTCTGAAAATCTTGAAGTATTTGTGAAAGAGAATAAGGAAAAATTAGCTGCAGATGTAATCCTGATATCTGACACAGCCATTCTTAGCAACGACACGCCTTCCATTACAGTTGGTTTAAGGGGATTGAGCTATTTAGAAGTAGAAGTAACTGGGCCAAACCGAGATCTCCATTCAGGAACTTATGGAGGAGCTGTTGGAAACCCGATCAACACGCTTTGTCAAATGATCGCTTCTTTGCAAAACGAAAAAGGAGAAATCACCATACCTGGGTTTTATGATAAGGTTGAAGTGTTATCAGATGACTACAGAAAGAAAATGAACCTCGCGCCTTTTGATCTTTCAGAATACAAGGAGCATCTAGATATTGAAACTGTAAAAGGCGAAGAAGGATACACGACTATCGAACGAACTGGAATAAGACCTACACTAGATGTCAATGGAATTTGGGGAGGATATATTGGAGAAGGCGCTAAAACGGTATTGCCATCAAAAGCTTACGCTAAAATCTCCATGCGATTAGTACCAAATCAGGTGAGCAGCGAGATCACAGAAATGTTTACCAACCATTTCATGAGTATAGCACCTGAGCATGTCAAGGTTAAAGTCACCCCTCATCATGGTGGTGAAGCGTCAGTCATCCCGACAGACTCAATAGGCTATAAGGCCGCCGCTAAAGCTATGGAAAAGACTTGGGGGAAAGAGCCTATTCCTACAAGAGAAGGTGGAAGTATTCCAATCGTAGCGCTATTTCAAGAAGTGCTGGGACTAGACTCGATCTTAATGGGATTTGGCCTTAATGAAGACGCCATTCACTCTCCAAATGAAAGCTATGGCCTTTTCAATTATTACAGAGGCATTGAAACGATTTCTCATTTCTATCAGTTCTTCACTGATATGTCAAAGTCATAAGAAATGAAAAAGACTTTTTTTATTGGGTTACTACTCTTAACAGCCTTATCTACAATTGGTCAAGTTTTAAAGCCAATTAGTTGGGAGGTAGAACTATCGGAATCATCTCCTGGAGTTGGCGACGAAATAGAGATCAGATTCAAAGCAAAAATCGAACAAGATTGGTATCTGTATTCGTCGGACTTTGATCCAGACCTTGGTCCAATGGTAACTGAGTTTGAGTTTAATAAAGATGATTCATACGAACTCATAGACGGGATTAAGCCAGTAAATCCTTTAAGAGGATATGATTCAGCTATCTGGGGTGGGGAATACAGTTATTTCAAAAAAGAGGGACTCTTCATTCAAAAGGTCAAAATACTAAAAGAAGACTTTAAGATTTCTGGAATCTATCTCTATCAAGTTTGTTCTGACGTAGATGGTAAATGCATCCCGTTTGATGATGAATTCCTCTTGTCAAATGGCGATTCCAAAAATGATGAAATAAAAAAAAAGACTGAATTAGACCAACAGGGAAGCAGTCTGTGGTCCATATTATTAACCGCTTTCTTGGCTGGGCTAGTTGCGCTTCTCACGCCCTGTGTATACCCAATGATACCTATGACGGTATCCATATTTCTTAAGCAGAGCAAAAGCAAAAAAGAAGGAATAGCAAAGGCCTTAATTTATGGCTTATCTATAGTTGTCTTTTTTAGCTTACTCGGTTTTCTTATTTCGTTTATTTGGGGATTTACCGCACTCAATGAACTTAGCACGCACTGGTTATTTAATCTGATAATATTCTCTGT
This sequence comes from Ekhidna sp., assembly GCF_963691765.1. Lineage (GTDB taxonomy): Bacteria > Bacteroidota > Bacteroidia > Cytophagales > Cyclobacteriaceae > Ekhidna. The sequence continues at coordinate 1,990,971 of NZ_OY829375.1, read as the reverse complement.
TTTTATACTTTTCGCGCTGTCATTTTTTGGGCTTTTCGAAATCACACTTCCTTCTGGACTTGTTAATAAAATTGATCAACAAGCAGATAGAGGTGGCTTGATTGGAATCTTCTTCATGGCTATCACGCTAGTATTGGTAAGCTTCTCGTGCACCTTCCCAATCGTAGGCACGGCGCTCATAAATACACTTAGTGGTGGTAGTATTATTGATGGCACCTCAGCTATGTTTGGATTTTCGCTAGCGTTTGCAATTCCTTTTACTGGATTTGCCATATTCCCTGCTTGGCTTAAATCAATGCCTGAGTCTGGTGGCTGGCTAAATTCCGTAAAGGTAGTTTTAGGGTTTCTGGAGTTGGCGCTAGCTTTAAAATTCCTAAGCGTTGCAGATCTTTCCTATCACTGGGGTATTCTCGACAGAGAGATTTTTATTGCACTTTGGATAGCCATTTTTGGTCTATTAGGATTATATCTTATTGGTAAGCTAAAGTTAAAAAGTGACTCAGATTCTGATAAAATTTCGGTAGCACGACTAATTCTTGCCGTAGGTACTTTTGCATTCGTGTTCTCACTAGTTCCTGGATTATGGGGCGCCCCTCTTAAATCACTTTCTGGCTTCCTTCCTCCAATGAGCACGCATAATTTTAACCTGCTTCAGGTTGATGCTGGTGGAAATACATGTGAAGACCCTAACTATTCAGACATTCTCCATTGGCCGCACGGTTTAAATGGCTATTTCGATTATGAACAAGCAGTTTCATGTGCCAAAGAACAGGGAAAACCCATCTTCATTGATTTTACAGGTCACGGTTGCGTAAACTGTAGGGAGATGGAGCAACGCGTTTGGTCAGACAATGAAGTATTAAAAAGACTAAGTCAAGATTTTGTGTTGGTTGCATTATACGTTGATGACAGAACGAAGCTGCCTGAATCCTCATGGTATGCATCAACTTTTGACGGAAAAACTAAAAAGACCATTGGGCAGCAAAACGCTGACTTTCAGATTACAAGGTTCAACAACAATGCGCAGCCATTTTATGTCATTCTTAATGATGATGAGCAGCTGCTTATTGAGCCACGAGCATATGATCTGAATGTCTCCTCTTTTATTGATTTTCTGGATAAAGCCTTGCAAAACCATCGAAATAACGCAGTTTTGTAGCGTCATCAAGCTAACTACATGAGAAAAACGAAAATCTGGCTGGTAATAACCGGACTTACAATCGCACTCATTTCAATTCTTTATTATCAAACTCCTGAGTCTGAAGAAGAGTTTGTTTCTGAAGAAGTAGAAGTCGACTCATCACTGATTTATACTCCCACACTTTATTACGGGTACCCGATAGACTCTTTTGATGTTGTAGAGGGAAAGGTAAAGTGGAATCAAAATTTATCCGAGATTCTATCTGCTTTCAATATTTCCTTTAAGGAAATCCACACCTTAGCACAAAATGCAAAAAGTGTATATGATGTTAGAAAGTTGAAAGCCGGAGCCAACTATTCCATAATTCATGATCGCGATTCCCTAAAAACAGCACGACAGTTCATCTTCGAGCCATCACAAACAGAGTTCGTAGTTTACAACTTAGTAGATACTATTTATGCAGAACTTCAAAAGAAGCCTATAAAAGTTACTGAGAGGCAGTTAGCTGCTGAAATAAATTCATCTCTTTATAATGCCATTTTGGATCAGGGAGCATCTCCACTTTTAGTCAATCAACTGGTTGACGTATTCGCATGGCAAGTTGATTTTTTTCGAATTGCTAAGGGAGATAAATTCAAACTTATTTATGAAGAAGAAACAGTTGAAGATAAAATAGTCGGTATAAAAAGTATTAAAGGAGCCTATTTCGAACATTGGGGTAAACCATATTATGCCATAGCATACCCGACTGATGAGAAAGTTGATTTCTTTGATGAAAAAGGAAATAGTCTAAGAAAAACCCTTCTAAGAGCACCTTTAAATTATTCAAGAATAAGTTCACGCTTTTCTTTGAGAAGATTCCATCCGGTTCAGAAAAGGTATAAAGCACACCTAGGTACGGACTATGCAGCTCCTACTGGTACTCCTATTCGAACGGTCGGAGACGGCGTTGTGTTAGAGGCTAGATATCATGGTGGTAATGGTAATTATGTTAAAATAAAACATAACAGCAATTACACTACTCAGTATCTTCATATGTCAAAAATTGCGCGCGGTATTCGACCTGGGACAACTGTTAAGCAAGGACAGACAATTGGTTATGTGGGTAGCACAGGATTAGCAAACGGACCGCACCTTTGTTTTCGTTTCTGGAAAAACGGAAGACAGGTTGATGCGTTGAAGGTTGATTTGCCTTCTTCCAGCGGTATCGATTCTACTAGAATTGGTGATTTTAAAGTGTTTAGTGACTCATTAAAATCAGTTTTAGACAACATAGATCTTGAAAATGTTGAACCCCTTCTTGCTAAAATACCATCTGAATCTGAGGACAATCCAAATCCCTAAATAGGTAGCAATAACATATAGTCTTGCCGAAACGCTAAAGTATTCTTTAGTTTTTGCATTTATTTGAGTTATTTTGGCTTAAATCATCCGAAATTCAAATGCGAAAAACATATTTGATCGCCTTTTTTTCGCTCGCTTTAGCAACTGCCTCAGTAGCTCAGGTCTCAAGTGATACCTTAGTGCGTGTATACGGCACTATGCTTAAAGCTCAAGATTCCACACCTGTTGTCGGGAATATCCTCTACGAAAAACTTCCATATTATGACGATATGGGTATGGCTTCAACGAAAACTAATGGCACTTTCGAACTTGAACTAGTCCAGGGTCAGAAATATAATATTTCAGTATCCAAAGACGGTTTTAACAAGTACACGGGAGAAGTTGATGTCAAGGGGAGTCAAGAATTCAACATCTATATTGAAGAAGATATCATTGAACTTCGAAAACTTGAGAATCTTATTTTCGCAAGGGGAAGCGATCAAATTTCACCTAGCTCTTATTCAGAGTTAAATGAATTAGCAATTTGGTTGAACGATAATCCTTCAATTATTATTCAACTTGAAGGTCATACGGATTTTGCTGGAAATCCAGACGCCAATATGCGCCTTTCAGAAGCAAGAGTAATTGCCGTTCAAGAATACCTGATAGATCAAAGAGTTAAGAAAAGTAGAATCTTCACCAAAGCATTTGGTGGAACCCAGCCAATAACCCAGGATAGAACTGACGAGGCCAAAGCCCTCAACAGAAGAGTAGAAGTAAGAGTTATCCGCCGTTAATTAAAGACAAATGAAAAATATCTTCCTTATAACAATTGGCCTGCTAACAATGCTATCCGCCAGTGCTCAAGAAACAGTTGCTTGGGGAACTCAGGTAATTGATGTTTCCTCTGAATTTTCGCCATATGAATACTCTGCTATTCAAACATTGCATAGGCCCAATGTGCTACCTAATGGTGGAGAAAATCCTAATGCTTGGCGACCAAAAAACACTGACAAAGAGGAGTTTATCATGGTGTCGTTTAGTACACCTATCAAAGCAAAACAAGTTGCGATAGCTGAATCAGAAAATCCTGGAGCTGTAAAGGCAGTTTATGGGTATGATGCAGAGTACAATGAATACTTATTGTTTGAACTCACACCCAGAGATCTTCCCATTGAATCCAGGTTATTGAACCTGTTCTTTGAAACAACACCTTACGCAGTTCAAGCAGTTAGGGTGGTGTTAGATGGTAGTATTTCAGATGGATATAATGCAATTGATGCAATCGGGATTTCTGCTTCAAACATACCTATCAATGTATTATTAAATCTTGCTACAGGGGTAAATAGCTCAGTTGATGCAGAAAAACTAAGCACTAATGTTAATAGTGATTATGTGGAGCATAGTCCAATAATTTCACCTGATGGGAAAAAGCTTTACTTCTCAAGACAATTTCACCCAGACAATGTTGGTGGTGTAAATGATGCTGAAGACATCTGGGTTTCTGAGTTAGATGAAGAAACTGGAGAGTGGCTCCCTGCAAAAAATGTTGGTCCTCCATTAAATACAAAAGGCCCGAATTTTATCAGTTCAATAAGCATGACTCCCGACGGAAAAGAAACTTTAATTCTCGGAAATAGATATGGAAAAAAGGGACGTATGTATACGGGAGTTTCCATGTCCACGACGGAAGGTGATAGCTTTTCTGATCCCGTTTCAATCGAGATAGATAATGAATACAACTATTCGCCAAATGCGGACTTCTTTTTAGTTCCAGGCGGTAAGGCCATGATTATGTCTGCCGAAAGAGACGACACTTATGGTTCAAGAGATTTATATGTATCCTTCAAAAAAAATGACGGAACATGGTCTGAGCCTCTAAATCTTGGAGATGATATAAACTCACTTGGTGAAGACGAATCGCCATTTATGGCTGAAGATGGACGTACTCTTTACTTCTCATCAGATGGCTATACTGGATATGGTGGTGCCGATATTTATGTTTCTTTCAAACTTGATGATACCTGGAAACGCTGGTCAGAACCTGAGAACTTAGGCCCAGGAATTAATAAAGAAGGAAATGATGAATACTTCAGCATTCCAACAACAGGTCAAAATTTATATTTCACCAGAGGTGAAAAGGGAGAAGATACCGACATTTTTACTTTTAAGGTAGAAGACTTGTTCTCTGACAAAATTGAGTCTCCTTTGGCTTCATCTGTTGAGCATTTGGTTCCAGAAGAAATAATTGCAACTGTATCGGGTACTGTAGTTGACGCGAAGACTGAGAAACCAGTAAATGGAGCAACTGTTCTAATCGAGAGACTTCCTGATGGATTGGATATTGGTCATGCCGCAACAAATGAAACAGGTACATTTAAGTTTACGGTTCAAGGTGGCTGGCAGTATGGGCTAGTTGGAGAGGCTCCGGGATATATTTCAGAAACTGAACGTTTAGATTTCGTTGAGCTTTCAAAATCAGATACTGTAGAGAAATTCATTCGAATTTTCCCTATTCAAAAAGGCGAAACTATCGAGCTTAAGAATATCTTCTTTGACTTTGATAAAACTGAGTTGAAGACAGCTTCATACCCAGAGTTAAACAGAGTTCTTAACTACTTAAAGGATGGAACTATTGAAAAAATCTCGATCGCTGGACATACAGATAGCGTGGGTGACCCCAACTACAATATGAATCTTTCTGGAAAGAGAGCTAAAGCAGTAATGGACTATTTCATTAAGAATGGAATTAGCAGAGATCGTCTATCATTCAAGGCCTTTGGTGAGAGTCAGCCTAAGGTTCCTAATGATACTCCTGAAAACAGACAGAAAAATAGACGAGTTGAATTTGTGATAGAATAGCTACTAAAAAGACATCGAAGAAAAAGTCAGCTTTAAGCTGACTTTTTTATTTTTATGAGATGGATATTACCACACAATCTGAGATTAGAGATCTGTTCGAACGTGTTAAAGATCACTCAATAGCATTAAGAACTTCAACGCTCAAACAACGAAAAGAAAAACTTAGGAAGCTTGAGGACTGGATTTTAAGTCATAGACAGGAAATCCAAAAAGCCATACACAGTGATTTACAAAAACCGGCCGAAGAAGCTGATCTAACAGAAATTTTTGTTGTTTTATCGGAAGTTAGGAAAGCCAGAAAAAACCTAAAAGCATGGATGGCGCCAAAATCAGCTCCAGCAAGTATTACCTACTTAGGCACAAAGGCTGAAACGTTTTATGAACCTAAGGGTGCATGCCTGATTATTTCTCCATGGAACTATCCCTTTCAGCTTGCAATAGGCCCTCTGGTATCCTCAATTGCTGCAGGAAATACTTGTATTATTAAGCCATCGGAATATTCAGAAAACACCTCAGTACTTATTCAGAAAATGTGCAACGAGCTATTTAATCCTGAAGAAGTCTCGGTCGTCCTTGGAGCTGTGAAGGAATCACAAGAATTACTTTCCCTACCATTCGATCATATATTTTTTACGGGAAGCCCTCAGGTAGGAAAAGTTGTAATGTCTGCAGCTGCAGAACATTTAGCTTCCGTTACACTTGAGTTGGGAGGAAAGTCACCAACTATCGTAGATGAAACTGCAAGTATTAAAGATGCTGCTGAAAAGATTGCGTGGGGCAAATGGCAAAATGCGGGGCAAGTATGCATTGCTCCAGACTACCTTTTCGTGCATGAAAGTGTGAAAGATCATCTTATTGAAGAATTGATTGTTCAGTCTAATAAGATCTATGGATCAAAAGAGACATACGGGGGGATAATCAGCAGAGACCATCACAATCGTATCAATGATTTAATGGCTGATGCAATAGATAAAGGAGCTGATATTGAATGTGGTGGTAAGTCAGACAGGGATAATCTTAGATTCTCACCAACGCTCTTGTCAAACGTTGCCAAGAACTCGAGACTTATGGAGGAGGAAATTTTTGGACCGATTCTACCTTTGATGGTATATGATGACCTTGATAAGGTCATAAAATTTATCAATGAGAAGCCAAAACCATTAGCGCTTTATTTATTTTCTAAACGCAGATCGACAATGAATCGAATAAAGAAAGAAACAAGTGCTGGAATGTTTACTATAAATGATGTCGTGCTTCAATTTGCACACCCAAACCTACCTATTGGTGGAGTAAATAACAGCGGTATAGGCAAAGCGCATGGTCATACAGGCTTTATTGCTTTTTCTAATGAAAAAGCAGTTGTAAAGCAACGTCGAGGACTAACTATGGCAAAGACAGTGTATCCACCATACTCTAGCTTTAAAAAGTTTATGATAGATTTTATGGTTAAGTATTTTTGAGCCGTGAAAAGACTTGCTTTTATTTTAATGCTTGCAGTCGCAGCTGGCTGCAATTCAACTTCTGAAGAAAAATCTTTAAACCGTCCAACAGAATGGCACGGTGAATGGAACGCAGAGTGGGAAACTCCGCCTGAATCCTACCCAGGAGTTGAAGATATGGAATTTTACATGACTGGAAAATTTGCATTTACCCAAGACAGTCTAACTAAAACAGTGAATGGATACCCCGGTTGTATTTTTGCTATAGACACATTAGCTCATTCTCAAATATGGCATGTTTCTGGAGACACATTGTATCTCATGAATGGTGTAGAATCACCTGGTATGACATATGTGATAACTTCTAAAACTGATGATAGGATAAGGCTTCAGTTAATGGAAGATATATATGTGACTTTGAGCAAGTAATCTTATAGCCTCTGTAGTACCTGCATTCTATTCGCATCTAGCTTTAAGAAGCTAAATAACAAAATAGTAAAAGCCCACAACGATGACCCACCATAACTAAAAAATGGAAGAGGTATTCCAATAACAGGAAATAGACCAATTGTCATGGCTATGTTTACTGTAAAATGGAAAAAGATTATACCAACTACACCGTATCCAAAGAGTCTAGAAAAAGTTGACTTTTGTCTTTCGGCCAAATGGACTAACCTCAGTAATAATGTAGCAAAAAGAGCTAGCATTAATACGCTGCCAATCCAACCGTGCTCTTCTCCTATAGTACAAAAAATAAAATCTGTTGTTTGCTCCGGCACAAAGTCGAATTTTGTTTGTGTCCCTTCTAAAAAGCCTTTTCCAACAAACCCTCCTGATCCAATTGCAATTTTAGATTGGGTTACATTCCAGCCAACACCTAAAGGATCAATGTTTGGGTTAACTAGTGACAAAACTCGTTTTTGTTGGTGGGGTTGTAATACATCTGTAAGAACAAAATCAACACTTCTAACTACAGAGGTAACAACTATTGCACCTGCTATTATATAGACAAGCCTTTTTGGAGTTCTTGCATTTAGACCTAAAGCTAAAAGAGTGATTACTGCAATCCCTGCCAACAATACCGTCTGACTTACGAGAAGAGTCAAAATAAATACAGCAAAAATTGAAAGCCCTATTACGAGCAATAAAGGCGGCATCCCTTCTCTAAACATCGGTACTACTAATGCTGCAAATACCAATGCTGTACCTGTATCACCTTGTAGGATTGTTAGCGCCATAGGTAATACTATGATTGCAAAAGCAATACCTAAAGTATTTAGATCCGTTAGCTTTCGATTTACACCGTCCAGATACTTCGCCAATGCTAAAGCAGTAGCAAATTTGGCAAATTCGGATGGCTGCAATCCGAAACTGCCAATACCAACCCATGATTTTGACCCTGCAACTTCCTTACCACCAATTAGGATAAATAATAGTGTAGCCATTACAACACCATAAATTATATAGGCGAAAGAGTCAAAAAATTTATAATCAAAAAAGAAAATTGTAAACGCAATCGCGATAGAAGTAAGAATCCAAATTAGTTGTTTGCCTGCACTTGTGCTGAAATCAAACAAACTTTGATTCACTGCTGGATCGTATTCTGCAGCATAAATATTGAGCCAGCCTGCAATTACAAGCGCCCCAAAAACAAGGACTGAAAGCCAGTCAATTTTCTGCGATAGTTGGTCTTGGCGCATTCTTTGGTAAATATCTTTCTTCTAATACATAATCCTCCAGCCAAAATCTGGAGACACTATCCATAACATATTTTTCTGCTAACAAACTTGCAACAGAGACAGCTGCCCTACCTCCCTGACCTGCGTTTTCCACATATGCTGCAATTGAAATCTTAGGGTCATCCAAAGGAGCAAAGCCCATAAACCCAGAATGATCCTCTCCGTGAGGATTTTGCACTGTGCTTGTCTTACCTGCAAGTTTCAATGGTGCATAGTATCCGCGAATTCCAGAGCCAGCCATTACCACTTGTTCCATTCCTTTTAGGACTGATTCAAAAATCTCAGGATCATATGGTAAAATCTCTTTCTTAATGTTAGGGTTTGGCCATCCCTCAATTTTATCAACCACATGAGGAGTAATAAAATAACCACGATTTGCAAGGATTGCACCCAAATTAGCCATTTGAAGGGGTGTGACCGTCAATTCTCCTTGACCAATACTAAGCGAAGCTATGTTAGAATATTTCCACCTTTTTGCCCCATAGAGTCGATCATATGAGTCCAGACTGGGTACATTTCCAATAACCTCATTTGGCAAGTCTACGCCTAATTTACGTCCTAAACCGAATTCCATTACGTGTTCTCGCCAATTCTCTAATCCAATTCTAGAGTCGATGTAAGCACTTTCATCCAAGCCCCTTTGCACCATGCGTCTCATTATCAAATAGAAATAGTTATTAGATGACTTTGTAATAGCCTTAACCATGTCATATGGACCTGGAGGGGCTAAATCACCAATATTGCTACCATCTGTCCTGATGATTTCATTAGATGAAACTACTCCTTCATGCATAGCAATAATTCCTTGTATGGTTTTAAACATTGAACCCGGTGGATAACGTGCCTGGAGGGGTCTGTTTAAGAATGGTTTATTTTCATCCTTATTAAGCACACCAAAGTTTTCACTTAAACCTTTACCACTAAGCAGTTGAGGATCGTAAGATGGTGCAGATACCAAAGCCAGGATTCTCCCAGTCGAAGGTTCAATAGCTACCACACTACCAACTTTTCCTTCCATAAGCTTCTCAGCATATTGTTGGAGCTCTAAATCAATCGTAAGATGAATACTTTCGCCGGATTGAGGCAATGTATCATATTCTCCTCCTCGATAATCATCTTTAATAATGCCTTGTACATCTACTACCTTATATGTAGCTCCTCGTTTCCCTCGAAGATGGTTCTCATAGGACTTTTCAATGCCACCAATTCCAATATAATCCCCGGAACGATAGTAATCAGTTGTATCCCGATTCAAATAATTACTGCTAACCTCACCTACATAACCAACAACATTTGCAAGTGATGCTGTGTTGTATGATCGAATGGTTCTTGGCAGGACATAAAATCCTGGATATCTTATAAGTTGATCTTGAAGTTTAGCAAAAAGATCATCTGAAATCTGTTCAATAAACTTAGAGGCAAGAATGGATGAATACCTTTTAGCTTTACTCAGCTTCTCATCAAATTCCTCGCGTTCTATCTCTAAGAGATTACAAAAAGCTGTCGTATCCGCAATCTCAGCTTCCTTGGGCACAATCATGAGATCATAAACAGGCGAATTGAATATCACCAGGCTATCATTGCTGTCATAAACTAATCCTCGAAAGGGATATTGCACGATCTTTTGAACTACATTATTTTCTGCAGCCACTTTATAATCCTCATCAAGGATCTGTATGTAGAAGAGCCTTGCAGTAAAAATTATTACTGTAAATAGTATTAGAGCCCTAATCAATAAACTCCTACCTCTCATGCCCTTTGCTTCTTTGGTGCAACGATAAAGTTAATGATGAATATCACTGCTGAGCTGAAAAGTGCACTGAAGAATGTTTTGCTAAACAGAATTCCAAATAGATGGAATCCCCCATTTTCAATGACAAAAATCAATAAATGATGAATAAAGACCAGCGGGAATATATAGTAAATGAAGCCTGTCTTTTTTAGGCTTGAAATATTCAAGTTAATTACCTCTTGGGCGTCATCATTAACAACATTCAGCCAAAAATTTCTGATAAACATTATAAATACTGAAGCCGAGGCATGAATACCTGGGGTATCAGAAAATACATCTACAAGAAGCCCAGAAAAAAAAGCAATAATCATCAAGTATGACCGACTCAATGTCCTTGGCAAAAGCAATAAAAATCCTATATAAAAGAAACCAAAAGCCTTATCAAGCAGCGTTACGCGATGAATTAATGGTAATTGTACCAACAAAAGCAGGATTAGGTTTAAAATCTGTTCTTTTATGCTAATTCTGGTCATGGCAGCTCCAGCGAGTCTTTTTCTGATTTAAGCAAGTCATTAATCACAAACACCTGGTACAAGCTGGTGAAGTCCGTTGCTAGCTTCAACTTAGCCTCGTAAAAAGTCATGTGCTCTTCTAAATTTAGTTCATCAACAACTCCTACAAGAATATTATCAGGAAATACGGAGTTAAACCCAGAAGTCACAATAGAGTCTCCTTCTTGTAACTTGATATGTCTGGGAATATACTTCACACTCGCCCTATCATACGTTTCTTGATCCCACTGAACAGTGCATTTAGTATCGGTTCTTTTCAGCATAGAAGAAACAAGAAGCTTTGGGTGGAGCAGTGAATATATCGTTGCAAAATTGTTCGTTACAGATTTTACTTGACCCACCACGCCAAAGGATGAGATTACACCCATTCCTACCGATATACTGTCCTTTCTACCCGCTGAAATTGTTATGAAGTTTGCGCCTCTATCAAACGTGTTATTTATGACTCTGGCTCCAATTACCCGATATTGATCTACAGTATCAATAAAAGCGTACTTGTCTGTCCTCAGGAGTCGGAGTTCTTGTTGAAGTCTAGCATTCTCCAACATTAACTGTTCGTTGATATCTGTCAGTTTAAAGTAATCACTAACATCATTTGAAGTCTGAGTAACGGATGCTGATACTTCATTACTGGAATTAAGAAAGGAAGCGTTGTATCTATTATTAAAATTGACAAGAAGCCACGCACTCACGATTTCCAAGCCTATGAATACGGCTACTTCTCTCTGTTGATAAAGGAAATCTAAAAGCCTTTGCATTCACTTCTTAGGTCATCAATACCGCTTTATACTGATTTAGACTTTTAAGAGCAGCTCCTGTTCCTCTAACAACAGCTCTCAATGGATCTTCCGCAATATGAATTGGAAGTTTGGTTTTCATTGCCAACCTTTTGTCCAAACCACGTAGCATTGCTCCACCACCTGTTAGGTAGATCCCATTATCATAAATATCCGCAGATAGCTCTGGCGGAGAAATTTCCAAAGCCTTAAGGACAGCCTCTTCAATTTTCGATACTGACTTGTCAATAGCAAAGGCTATTTCAGAATATGAAATTTTGATGACTTTTGGAATACCTGTCATCAGATCTCTACCTCTAATCTCAAAGTCTTCAGGAGCATCTTCTTCAAGTTCTGTCAGAGCAGAACCTACCTCGATTTTCACTTTTTCTGCTGTTCTTTCACCAATAAGCAGATTGTGCTGTCTTCTCATGTAATCTAGAATATCCTTGTTGAACGAATCTCCAGCAACACGAATAGACTGATCACAAACGATCCCGCTTAAAGCAATCACAGCAATCTCAGTCGTACCTCCTCCAATATCTACCACCATGCTTCCAACAGGTTGATCAATATCTATTCCAATACCTACTGCAGCGGCTATAGGTTCGTGAATCATGTAAACCTCTTTTGCTCCGGCGTGCTCAGCCGAATCTCGAACGGCTCTTTTTTCCACTTCAGTAATTCCGGAAGGAATACAAATAATCATTCGATGGGATGCTGGTAAAAAGCTCTTTTTACCTTTGTCCATCATTTTGATCATCCCACGGATCATATGCTCCGCTGCATGGAAATCAGCAATTACCCCATCTTTGAGCGGACGGATCGTTTTAATATTTTCGTGAGTCTTTTCGTGCATTTGCATGGCATCTCTGCCAATTGCCAACACTTTGTTTGTGTTTTTGTCAATTGCAATAATTGAAGGTTCATCAACTACAACCTTATCCTTACTTATAATAAGTGTGTTGGCAGTACCTAAATCAATAGCTATGTCGCTCTGGAAAAAATCGAAAAGACCCATGAATGCTCACTCTGAATTTGAGAGCGAATTTAGGCTCGATTTTGCATAAAAGCTAAAGCATGAACAATTAGTGATAAAAGTTTCATTTTTAAGAAGTTGCACGCTCTTGCTTAGATTTCAAAATTCGCATTTTTCCACGTAGCTCATTGATCGTTTCTTTTGACAGTTCCATATATATTCTAAAGCTATCATTTGCCACGAGTTTTTCAGCAATCAGCATCTCAAATGCTTTGTTTTGCGACAGTTGAACACGCTTTACTCGCTTCATTCCTTCAGCAACAGTATCAATTCGTGCAATTCCGTTTTTGATGTTCATTAAATCCTCATAGAATTCATCTATTTTATCTTTTTTCTTCTGAGCCTGCCATTTAGTCAATGAAACTATACCACTCCATAGAGCGATAATGATTGATAATATTACTCCTCCAAGTTCTGCATAGCGCTCAATAAAACTAGGCTCTTCTCTATCTAGAAAAATACGCGCACCCTCATGTAATGGTATGTTTAACTTAGCTTGATCAAAATCTTCTTTCATTCCATCAAACAATAGTGGATCGATGGATGTAAAAATTTGACGGTTTCTAAGCATTGTTTTTGTGAAATCATTGACAGCCACCTCTCCCATCTTTGATCGAACCATCATTACTAAATCAACAGAGAGTGTCACAATAGGCTTTTCATTAAAGCTCCAATATGAATTCTCAGGAATGATGAATGGTGAGAGTCGAGGATATTTTAATGTTATACCTTGTACAGTAGAAGCATCACTTACATTACTAGCATCATCAAAGGAGAATAGCCTAAATCCTTTGTATTCATCTAGATGCTTCTTGGAGAAAAGATTGGTAAGTTCTACGACTACATCAGCCTCTTGCATGTCAAATGTCACAACTGGAACAGAATAGTCTAATCCATAATAGTCCCATAAATCCATCATCAAATTGTAAGTAGGAGAGCCTTCACGTCCAATATAAAGTGGCCCACTGTACATTAGCGACTCAAATGAACTGGCGTCAACATGATCCTTATACAATACATGGAGTACTTCTGAATACACAGAAAATGCTGAATTAAGGCCATCTTGATAGTTCACATAATTTTCAACCAGAGCGATATCAACCTGATCATTAATCAAACTATCTAAATTGGCATTGGTATTCATACCCTCTATTAGCATGATTTCAACATTGAATTCACTTTCAAGAAGGTCCTTCATTTTCGTTGCAATCTCCTTATTGGGGCCTTCATTGTTATAAATGAATGAAAATCTGAGTGTTGTCGGGTTACACGAAGCAAGCAATAATATAGCTAGTGTAACATGGATTAATTTCTTCATAACAGCATATTACGGGTACTTTAAAAATACTGCTAATTTTTTTGTGTCAAATTATTGACACTTCGCATTTTGCAGCTAAATCCAAATCAGTCATTATTTTGCACTATTTTAGGAGTACTTTTGCTGCCAGCATCTGAGGATATTCTTTTTTTGAAGAAAAGTAAGTCTCTTGGAACAATTTTTAATTTGATTTTGATTGCCAAAAGTCACATGACTTAAAAGGCAGCAAAAAACAGATAAAGACACATGAAAAATATTTCCTTTTCGGATAAGGTAAAATACCGATTTGACAGTTTTGTTTCCCAGGGAACAATCTCAATGATCAAAGGCCTTGGCGTAATTACTGTCGTAGTAATTATACTATTTGGCGCCTCCTTGTTGCTTCTCGGGCTGCACCCTGATCATGAGTCGAACTTTAACATCTTCGAATCGTTTTGGGTGAATCTTACCCATGCTTTGGATCCCGGTGTATTGGGTAATCATGATGAGAATTGGCCATTTAGGCTATTTATGTTGATGACCACTGTAATAGGTCTAGTGATTATTTCGACACTCATTGGTCTTGTATCCAATGGTATTCTTACCAAACTAGAGGTTTTAAGAAAAGGACGTTCATTCGTTATAGAAAAAGATCATGTTCTCATTTTGGGATGGTCTTCAAAAATATTTACAATTATTCCTGAAATTGTTGAAGCCAACGAAAATCAAAAAAGAGGGGTAATTGTGATCCTTGCGGACATGGATAAAGTGCTGATGGAGGATGAGATCAAAGATAAAGTTGGGAATACTGGCAATACTCAGGTAATCTGTAGAACGGGAAACCCTATTGACGTCCATGATTTGAAAATTGCTAACCCGTTTGATACTAAGTCTATTATTATTCTTGATAAGGAAAATGAGAATTCTGATAGCCAAATAATCAAAACGATTGTTGCGATCGTTACGGATCCGAAACGAGAAAAATTGCGCGGAAATGCTGATGAAAGACCGTATCACATTACGGCAGAGATGGAAGACAAGAAAAACTTCGATGTTGCCAAAATGGTTGGTAAAGACGAGGTAGAGTTGATATTGTCTGATGAAATCATATCAAAAATCATGGTTCAAACCAGTAGACAATCTGGCTTGAGTGTCGTTTATCAAGATCTCATGGATTTCGATGGTGACGAGATTTATTTTGAAGATGCTCCTTCATTAGTTGGTAAACCTTTCAGAGATATACTTTTTGCCTATGAAGACTCTGCGATTATGGGTATTCAATTTGCTGACGGTCACGTTGCAATTAATCCCCCAATGGACACTGTATTCAGTAAGGGAGACAAAGTAATTGGTATTACGGAAGATGATGATACATTAATTCCAAACTCAAACCCTGTAGATCCTCATGAAAGTAACATTGTGTATACTGAGCCAGAACCTCAGGACAGTGAAAAACTTTTAATTGTTGGTTGGAACAACCGTGCTAGGTATATCATTAGAGAGCTTGATAATTATGTTCCAAAAGGATCTGAAGTTAGAGTAGTTTCAAAATTCCCAGATGCTGAAAAGACAATCAATAGACTTAAAGAAAGAGTTAAAAATATCACTATTGATTTCGAACTTCAAGATACCACTGGGCGTGAAACTTTAGAGTCAATGGGGCTAGAGCAATATGACTACATCATTTTGCTTTGTTATCAAAACTATTTTCCAATTCAGGAAGCAGATGCACAAACACTCATCACGTTGCTTCACTTAAGGAATTTCACTGAGATAAAGGGAAGTAAATACAAGATCGTTAGTGAGATGCTTGATATCAGAAACAGGCAATTGGCAGATATTACTAGTGCCGATGATTTTATCGTAAGTGACAAACTGATCAGTTTATTGATGAGTCAGGTATCTGAAAACAAGGACTTGATGCGCGTTTTTGAAGACCTATTTGATGCTGATGGGTCTGAAATTTACATTAAGCCGGCAATCGAATACGTTCAGCCTGGTATGAAAATGAATTTCTATACAATTCTTGAATCAGCAGCTAGAAAAAATGAAGTTGCCATCGGCTATCGTGTAATTAGTAAAGCAAGAGATGCCGATGATCAATACGGGGTTGTATTGAATCCTAAGAAATCGGATGAATTTGTTTTAGCAGAAAACGATATGGTGATCGTTCTGTCTGAAGATTAAGATTTCTTTAATGCTTCTCTAATTTCTTTCATGGCTCTTCGCCTATATAGTCTTGTATTGTGACTTGTAGGCTCAATGTTCTTAATAAAATCAAGTACATCGCTTTTTTGATGACCATTCAAGTTTTGTACAGAAGATAGAATCTCAGTATCCAATCTTAAATAATTCATAATACTGTGGTTTATATTCAACCTAATTTACGTTCCCACTATTAGCGGGGTTTTAGTTTAATATTGTATTTCGATGAACTTAATCTGTCGAAACATAAAACTTTCGTAATATTCCATCATTTTACTGAAGACGAATAGATAAAAAACCCCTAAATTCAATTCATTAAAACAACTATATCCCATGGCTAATCACTCCAACGAAATCGCACAATTCATTGAAAAAATTGCTGCTAAAAATCCCAATGAGTCCGAATTTTTACAAGCTGTAGTCGAGGTTGCAGAGACTATTGTACCCTTTATTGCAGACAAGCCAAAGTATAAAAATGCGAATATCTTGGAAGCCATGTGTGAGCCTGAGAGAGTATTTATGTTCAGAGTTCCGTGGCTAAACGATAAGGGAGAAGTACAGATCAATAGAGGCTATAGGATTCAAATGAATTCTGCTATTGGACCGTACAAAGGCGGCTTAAGATTTCATCCAACAGTTAATCTTAGTATTCTGAAATTTTTGGCCTTTGAGCAGGTTTTCAAGAATAGCCTAACTACGCTGCCAATGGGTGGAGGTAAAGGGGGATCTGATTTTGATCCGAAAGGTAAAAGTGACAATGAAGTTATGAGATTCTGTCAAAGTTTTATGACAGAACTTAGTAAGTACATCGGGCAATTCACCGACGTTCCCGCAGGTGATATTGGAGTAGGGGCTAGAGAAATAGGATATCTATTTGGGCAATATAAAAGAGTGCAAGGGGAGTTTATTGGGGTCTTAACAGGAAAAGGCCTTCAATACGGAGGTTCTTTGATTAGACCAGAAGCAACGGGGTATGGATGTGTGTATTTCAGTGATGAAGTTCTTAAGCATAAAGGAGACAGTTTGGAAGGTAAAATCTGTACGGTCTCAGGCTCAGGAAATGTTGCTCAATTTGCAATAGAGAAGCTTATTCAAAATGGGGCCAAAGTAGTGAGTGTCTCTGATTCAGGTGGTTCCATCTATGATAAAGATGGTATTAATGAAGAGAAGCTTGCTTATATCAAAGAACTAAAAAATGTAAAAAGAGGAAGGATAAGTGAGTATGCAGATAAATTTAGTAGTGCTACTTTTAGAGCCGATGAAACACCATGGACCATCAAATGTGATTTGGCCTATCCATGTGCCACTCAGAATGAGCTACCTCTTGAGGATGCCAAATTATTAATCTCCAATGGCTGCATTGGTGTGTTTGAAGGTGCTAATATGCCTACTACAGCAGATGCAGTAGAACTGATTAAGTCGAAGAAATTAATGTTCAGTCCTGGCAAGGCTTCAAATGCCGGAGGAGTTGCAACTTCCGGGTTAGAAATGTCCCAAAATTCTTTGAGAATTTCATGGACCAGAGATGAGGTTGATCAAAAACTAAGGGGAATAATGAGGGATATTCATGAAAATTGTGTGGCTCATGGAGAGATTAGCAAAGATTACGTAGACTATGTTAAGGGAGCGAATATTGCCGGGTTTGTAAAAGTTGCCGATGCAATGATTGCGCAAGGAGTCGTTTAAATTTTTTTAAGACACATAAAGCTTTGTGCATGCATATTCTGATGCACTAAGGTTCTTAAGGGTTCAATTTCTTTGAACCCTTTTTTTAGGTCTTGGTAGGTTTCTTGCGTGAGTGCAAAGCGAACTTTTTTATCCGGAAATTCAACTAAACCATTCTCAAGGTTCCGCCCCATAGTGGTATCAACAATTGAGTCCATCGCAATGTATAGAATGCCATCTGTTTTTAGAGACATATTTAGTATACGCCACATCTCTTTTAAATCTTCTTCAGATTTTGCAAAATGAAGCACACGACTACAAATTATTAAGTCGAATTCATCCTGTGAATCTGAGTCTCTTAAATCAACATTCTTAAATTTTGCTTTTGAGTCTGGTAGATTTTCAGATAAATATTGAATCAAAGAAAGTTTGGAACGATCAATATCTATTCCAAGATATTCGTATCCATTTTGAATAAAATAGATCCCGTTTCTACCCTCACCGCATCCAACGTCTAGCACTTTACTTGGAAACGAGACAGTGCCTTTCAAGACCAAATCCATTAGGAAAAGATCCATGTCTCCAAAATAATTATTGATGTCTTGAATTTGCATGTAGGTCGTCCTATATGCGCCTAATTTAATAGGAATAATAAAAAGACCGGATAATAGAAATCAATGCTTGTATATATCTATTTCCTTTTGGAACCCCCCAGTCATCTCACTGAATGGCATTATTATGACTAAAATATCTTCTTCAAACTCAGCATAAATATTTTCAATCTCAACATCTGCTGAAATTTTGATCATACCCAATAAATTCGGTAATGTATAGGAATTGACATGTACATTTTGATATACCATAAGATCACTTCCATTTACTTCTACCTTAATATCGTCATGATTGACAGTGGGCACACTCACTTCAAGCCTATAATGATCTTTTTCGGTTGATGTAATAAATGTCGGATAAATAGTTCCTCCATTTATGCTATTCACAACATTGGCTGTCTCAGCTAACCTCTTGCTTGCTTCTTTATCTACTCTCATATCTTCAGCTCTTTCTCATCAGGGGACAAAACCTGTTCCAAATGATAATTAGAATATAAACGTGCCACTATGACTGATTCTTTTACTATTAGGGCGTCATTTTGACTGATTTAAAACAATTTAACAATTCATCTACCTAAAGAAACATTCCATCATTTTTTATGTCTTTGAATTAATCTGAACTCATAATTTTCGAAAAAAATAAGATTAAACTCATGAAAAGGACATTTTACACACTACTACTCTTAGCTTCAATGTGCTCGCTTGCACAACGAGAGCGACCTAAAACACTTATCGGAAATGACCCTGAAGACATCTCAGGTTTTGGTGGAGTCATTTTTTCATTCATGCCAATAGATGGTGATCTATCAACCATGACCGGTGGAGGTGGCGCAGTTCTATTTGACAACACTTTCTTTATAGGAGGATATGGGCTAGGGTTGACCGGAAATCATGAATTCTCTCAAGGAGGGAACGATCTTACTTCAAGTTTTGGTCATGGAGGGTTTTGGCTTGGTTATGTTATTAAACCAGATGATCTATTGCATATGGGAGTTGATACTAAACTCGGCTGGGGAAGCATAACAACTAAGAATAGAGGAACAAATGAAGAAATAGGCGAAGATGACGTTTTTGTTTTCAACCCTCAATTCTTTGGTGAGGCCAATATTGCGTATTGGTTCAAAATCAACGCTTCTGTAGGATATCAAAAAACAATAGGTGTGGATAATACATACTTTGACCCAGGAGATTTCGACGGACCGACATTTGGCATTTCATTGCTATTTGGATGGTTTAATTAGTTATAAATGCGTTAATTACATAGGTATCTGCTGCTATTCATTGGTAGTTGATACCTTTTGCAATTCATAGATATTAATAACGCATGGCTTCATCCAATAATAAACGAGCTATCGTAGGTATTATCCTCGTTTTAATCGGTGCCGTATTCCTTCTTGACAACTTAGGGTTTGATGTTTACATCCCATACTACTTGTTTTCATGGCCGGCAATTTTTGTTGTACTTGGAGTTATAAACTTAATATCTGGTAGTGGGAGATCTGCAATGGTATTTTTTGGGCTCGCTGCCATTTTTTACCTTCATCATTATCGCATTGTAAGCATCGGTGAGATGTGGCCATTGATACTGATTGTTATTGGTTTGTCTTTCATTTTTAGAAAGCGATCAGCCCCTAAAAATATTTCTGAGACTGATGATAACTACTTTGACGAGATTGCCATTTTTGGAGGGACTGAGCGCAAATACGTTTCCGAGAGCCTGAAAGGAGGTAAAATCACATGCATTTTTGGAGGGTCAGAAATAGATCTACGAGGGTCCCGTGCTCAAGATGGAGCTATTATCGAGATATTTTGCATGTTTGGAGGAGTTGAACTTATGCTTCCAGAAGATTGGAAAGTAAATATGGATGCAACTGCAATTTTTGGAGGTTTTAGTGACTCAAGAAAAAATATTGTCAGTTCATCAGATATCACAGTTCATATAAAAGGATTCACAATGTTTGGTGGAGGCGAGGTTAAGAATTAAATGATCATCAACCCTGAAGATATTAGATTAAGGTCTTTAGTAGTTGATGATGCCGAACGAATTTCCTTTTTATTAAACAATAAAAATGTTTGGGATAACCTACGAGATTATATTCCATTCCCGTATTCAAAAATCGATGCACAAGAATTTATTGCGCACTCTTCAAAACCAGACTCAAACATATTTGCAATAGTCTTTAAAAATGAATTCTGTGGGGTTATTAGCCTTGAACAATTAAAGGATGTCTATCGACTAAGTGCAGAGATTGGATATTGGATTGGTGAGCCTTTTTGGGGTAAAGGAATCGCTAGCCAAGCGGTCTGTTTAATAACTGATTTTGGCTTTCGCGAATTACCTCTTGAAAGAATCTTCGCAAGTGTATTTGAACACAACAAAGCATCTATGAGGGTGCTGGAGAAAAATGGATATCAACTGGAATCTATCGCTAAGAATGCGGTAATTAAAAATGAGGTGATATCAAACCAATACACCTATGCTATTCTTAAGCCTTAATCATCATTTAATAGCTCATAACCCTGATTGATTCCTAACTCAGTAGCCGGTACACCATCACGCATCCACTTTGGCATCGGTGCTCCTTTTAAATAATAATCAAAAAATTGAGCCAATCGGATGTTAAAATCAATTCTATTCTGCACTTTGACTGGCCAATGAGGTTCTCCTCGGTAATTCAGAAGCCAAGCAGGTTTTCCAAGCCTTCTTAAGGCACCAAAATATTCAATTCCTTGATACCAAGGTACTGCTCCATCTTCATCATTATGCATGATCAAAACAGGTGTTTGGACTTTATCCACGAAGAAAATTGGTGAATTTTCTACATATCTAAGTGGATATTCCCATAATGACCCTCCAATTCTACTTTGAGTGCGCTCATACTGAAACATTCTACTAAGTCCGGAGCCCCATCGAATTCCTCCATAAGCACTAATCATATTTACAACTGGTGCCCCAGATTCTGCACATTTAAAAATATTTGTTTCATTGATCAAATGAGCTATCTGGTAACCGCCCCAGCTATGGCCTTGAACACCAATATTTTCTTCATCTACAAAACCTTTTTCTATTAGGGAAGTAACGCCTGGAATGACACAATTGAACGCATCTTCACCTGGATACCCTGTCTTATAATTTACGTTAGGATTAAAGATGATATATCCTCTTGAGGCGTAAAAACTATAAGTTATTGTAGACCTTCCTGGAAATGGATCTCGATGTGAATTCAGTCTATCTGAACTTTTCTCATAGAAGTTAACTATCATCGGATATTTCTTAGAAGGATCAAACCCTTCAGGTTTAACAAGCATCCCTTCCATTTTTTCTCCATCTAGGGAGTTCCAATAAACCAGTTCGATCGTTCCCCATTTATATTCTTCTTGTTGCGGATTAATATCGCTAACCTTTCGTATGGAGCTAAAACTTAGATTAGAGGCGAGTATATCTGGAAAGGTGCTAAAGTTCTCTTTTGTAAAAATTACATTGTCATTATCCCTTGACTTTAAGAATGAGTCATACTGATAGTTTCCTTTGGTTAGCAGCTTCGATTTGTTTCTCCCATAATTGAATGAATACAATGATTCGTCTTTTGTCGCTTTATCAAATCCAGTAAACAATAGATCCTGACCCTTTTCTATAAATCGCTCTTCAGGATCTAGTTTCACATATCTATAAGTGATACCCTTGCTTCTACCATCGGGAGTAATCTTCTTGGGTGCAACTTTCATTTTAGGATCAATTTCCCATATATCATACCGATCATAGATTATAACACGATCATCATTTTTTGTCCAACTCATCACTCCGTATGGCCAAGGGTCAGACGGTGTATCGTGAATCTCATTGAAGAATGGCACATCCTTATTAGTTGTCAACTGCCTAGTCTGATTGTCATCAAAATCATATGCAAACCATGCAGAATCGCCATTGTTATACCAAAGTGCATACTGGCCATTTGGCGAAAGCGAGACAGATCCTCTTACTGCTTCTAAAATTTTTGTTTTTTGACCATTACTGAGATTTACTCTATACATGTCATTTAACGTATATCCCTCCCAAGTAATCAACTTTCTGTAGTTATAGTTGCTAAGTGCTAGGGCTGTATTGCCATCCCCTTGATCGCTGATAATAACTCGCGAATATTCTGATCCTCCCAGTTGTAAGGTTTTGTCACTTTCAGTATCGTAATAACTTAAGTATCCAAACTTTAAATCATCCTTCAATTGATTCTCCTGTTGCGTAAAAAGTCGCTGATCATTCGAATTCCAAACTTCAACATTGACAATTTCTTCATCAAGAAATGATGTATCTTGAATAATTGGAAACTCTTTGACCTCAAAAAACAATCGCCTTCCAGAATTGGAGAAATATGATTTGAAGTCCTTATTCACTATCAAATCATTCAGAGTTTTGTTATTTAAAATTGTTTTGCTGCTATCCCAATCAATTTTATAGTAGTGTAGATGGTAATCCCTTGCTAATGCTTTAGTTGTATCCGTATCTGAAATAAATGTTAGCTGACGACCAGTGTTATCCCATGCCAGTTGATAGTATTCACCTTTAGATCTATAAATGGGTTCAAAGGCCTTACTGTTGAAGTCAAACTGATAAACCCCTCTCTGGGTGGTACTATCATTACCTGAAGTTGTCAAGGCAAGTCCTGGACCTTCTTTTGATATTTGATAATCTAATACATATGAAAATGTGTATTCTGTTGCATTTTTAAGGTCGAGTAAGATCAACTTATAGCCATTCTCCTTGTTGAATTTCTTAGCTTTCTTGCTGGCTGTGTCTGGCTCGGGTTCATACAAATACACCAGGTAATCATCCCATTCTTTCGGGACTTTGAATGATTTCAACCCTGCTATCTTTTTTAACGATTTATCAGCCAAAGAATATATCGCAAGGGTATCCTTAGGCATATCGGCTTTCTTAGTCTTAGTTCTTTTTAGGTCGCGAACAGTCTCAAAGTCAGGAGCAACTTTGAAGATTAAATATTCAGAATTATTTGAAAATGACGGAATAGAAGATCTTTCATGATTAAGGATAACATTTCCATCAAAGTCATGTAGCATCAAATTTTCATTTCCAATTCCGTTTGGTTTGAGGGTGTAAGCTATATGCTTACCATCGTTACTTATCAAACTCTTTTCAACCCTGCGCCATTCATTATAAGCATCATGATCAAGTTCCTTTTTGGTCTGTGAAAACCCTAAAAATGGAATCGCTAGAATAAGCAAAAGAATGTTTTTCATAAAGATTGAATTTTCTTAAAAATCAAAATGCCCTTTTAATTCATAATTCTAATGAAAAATATGAACTAGATCAACGCATAGTTTATAGACGGTAATTGCCTTTTTTAAACATCATTTTTACTGTCTACTATATTTTTAGTAGTTTTACTAAACCTTTAGTAGACAGTAAGCGTACAAGACAATTCAAAATGGAAAATCTTACAAAAGCAGAAGAAAAGGCAATGAAAATCCTCTGGTCACTAGAAAGAGGGTTGATTAGAGATGTAGTGAATGGATATAATGATCCGAAGCCAGCCTATACAACGGTTGCTACAATTATTAAAATCCTAGAAAAGAAAGGTTTCTTGGGTCGACGTCCAATTGCTAATACCAACGAATACTATCCTCTTATCAAAGAAGAGGATTATACAAAGAAGTATATGCGGTCCTTCGTCAAGCGATATTTCTCTGATTCATTCAAAAGCATGGTTTCTGCTTTTGGCACAGATGAAGAATTAAGCACCGAAGACATGGAGGATCTTATTGAGCACTTCAAAAATCAAATTGAGAGGAAAAAATCTGAATAATGGAAAGCTATTTAATACAATCTAATCTTGCGCTATTTCTATTTTATCTGCTCTCCCGAGTAGTTATAATCAGAGAAAGCAACCAGCAAATGAAAAGATTTATGGGTCTCTGTATTGCAATTTTTTGTGCAAGCTATCTTCTTGTTCCAACTTTTGATTTTGGTTCTTCGAAGGATTATCCAGCGGCCTTTCAACAAGCAATTCAAAGCGCCAGTGATCTTCAAACCGATCTCACTATCTCCGCTGAAAAGGGCTGGAATACATGGATGATTGTTTATTTCGCTGGAGTCTTCATTTTTTCTATTCGTTTTCTTGCTGGATTGATAGGAATCGCACGTCTTTATTTGCAATCTAGAAAAAGTAAAAAATGGGGTTTCGTTCTTGTAGAATCAGAAGCCGAAATCTCTCCTTTTTCCTTCTTCAACTACCTCTTCATAAAGAAAGGTGACGCGGAAAAATCGGGTCTAGCTCCAATTATTCTTCACGAAAAATATCATAAAGACCAAATGCATTCTGTAGATGCAATGCTATTGGAAATACTCACTATCCTTTTTTGGTTTAACCCAGTCATTTGGCTAATCCAAAGAGACGTCAAAGCTGCTCACGAGTTTTTGGCTGATGATTATGTAATCTCCATCAAAGGGTACGACAAGCTGGCATATCAGGATTTGCTCTTCAAAGCAAGAACCGGTATATCCTTCAAGTCAGTGAATTATTTAAGTAACCAAACAAGTTTAAAACAACGATTTAATATGATGGAAAAAAGAAAAACTCACTCAAAAACTAGTTTCATTCGTGCTGGAATAGTTCTAGCTGCAATGGCAACCGCTCTATTCCTCACTTCATTTTCTACATTACCCAATATCTTAAATGAAGATCAACCAGATATCAGATTTTTTACGGCATCTGGTGAGGTAGACTTAGAAAAAGGCATATCCAAGGATACAGATAGGCTATTCATTCGAATGATGCCTGAGGAAGGTTCTACTATGGCTTATCGATTATCAAAAGTAGAAGCCACATTAGTAACTGGAGGCTTAGGACAGTGGACAATGAAGTCAAGCGAAATGTTTGATTTTGGCACAAAATTGTCAGAACAGGATAAGAAAAGTGCCCTTGTTGTTGAAGTAAAAGAATATATGACTAAGGATGAAAATGATGTTGTAGAAACTGTTGCATTGGAAAAATCCATTTTCTTCAACTTCCCCGTTTACTAATTAACAGACGATACTCACTATCTCGAAGCCGGCCACAACATATTGGTCGGCTTTGCTTTTACAGAACAAGTTTTAACAAAAAATAAATACCTAAACCTAATAGTAGGAAACCAGGCACCTTGTGCACCAAAAACTGGTTGTCCGAAATTTTAGAGAATCTCTTACCCAAAGCATTTACCGTTAGCAACAGACAAAAAGTACCAGATGAAAGGCCAATGAGGTACATCCAAAAACCAAATTCTGAAACGTTGATCCATTGATCATTTTCTAAATAGGTTGTAATAGCCAACCAAAACGGAATCGTCATCGGGTTTAGGAAACCCAAAAGCAAACCTCTTGCAAAACCATGACGACCAGTCAATTTAGTATCAACCTTTACAGAAGATGCAGTTGATTTTGAAAGGATGTTGGATAGACCAAGTCCAATTAATGCAATAGAGGTTATAATTCTGAAGTAATCCGCAATGACTTCATTGTTATTAAGAAAGATGTGAAACTGTACAGTCACGCCAGCATATGCAAATTCAACCACTGATGCCGCTAAAGCAAAAAACACAGCCGCGCGTCTTTTATTGAGAATCGCAAGCTGCATTACAGAGACATTAATAGTCCCTGGGGGAATTGAGCCGATATAGCTCACAACGAATGCGACAATTAGTGTTTGTAAAATCATGAATTGGCTAACAGGCGATTATACCTTTGATGATCTCTCCATTTTTTGTAGCCTCTTTTGAAACTCCAATAGGAATGACCCTTTTTCCGATTTAGGCGGCTAATATCTGATAAAACAGATAAATGCCAAAGTATGTCACGGTACGCCTTAAAAAGTGAATTTCCAGGCTGATAAATATGAGCAGGCTCGGCACCGGCACCATTAAGTTCTAGAATTTTAAAATTTTCGAGTTTCTTGAGATCTGAATAGGATGCACACTTTAGATCGTATCTGCCAAAATAAAAGTCTGGTATTTGAGCACTTAAGTGGTCAAATGCGTCATCAAGTTCTTGGTCAATTTCATGATTATCACTTAAAAATTTAGTGCCTCTACAATGATTTCCAATCGGTTCTATTAACATCTTTTCATCCTTCTTCGGCACAATTGATCCTATCAACTTGATAAAGTCGCTATCCAAATCAGCAGTCATCATTGCGCGTATATGATTTTGCAGTAGTTCATTTACAGTTTTGTCACCATCACCAATAACTGATAGGAAATCCTTTCGAACTATCGACGAAACCCTGCCTTTACTTCCAGGATATTTAATAAAGAATACACCCAATTCAATCGGATAATCAACTAATTCTTGAAGTAAAAAATTAACCGGACAAGAATCGACATACTCATTTAGTTCTTCTTGATTGCTAATCTTTTTTACCCACGCACCTCGCTCTCCAACATCAGGTTTTGCAATAATTGGGTATCCAATTTGTGCTGCATTGTAGGCTGCTTTTTCTAAATCACCTTTTTGAATCAACACTGTTTTGGGAATGAATTGATCTGGGATAAGATCAAAAATTTCTGATTTCTTTTCTCCAACCATTCCTCCAAATTCAATGCTAGGATTAGAAGCAGTAAAAAAGAAGAATGAACGGTGCTTAATAATTAACCACGCATAGTAAAAGAATATTGGAAAATAAAGTACGGAAAAGGGCCAATACTCCCAATTACGGAGCCGAACTAGTAATTTTTTCAAGATGGTTAATTCGACTTGGTGCTCGCTCGATATCTAATTGTAGAGCTGGCAACTCCAAAATTCTCAGGAAGAGAAATATAAGTAAGAGACTGCTTAACGGCTACTTTTAAAAGTGCCATATGATGAATTGCATGTTCGATATTGTATGATAGCTCACGATAAAAGCTACTTTTCATGGTATCATTCGTCTCCTCACTTACTGCATAGTTTGCCTCAAATGTCAGCTCAAAATCTTGTTGATTTTTATCTATGAAGTCTTTAATAGATGCAATGACACTACGTGCTAATTTCTTGTCTGTTTCAATAAGCGTATCATGCTTCCTTTGATCGTAATTAACAACTCCATTGTTTTTCGCATCAAATAAACAAATGAAGAATTCAAGGGTATGACGGATATGCTGACCAAATGTAGAATCGCTTAGCTCTGATAGCGGACGAACGAAATCTTCATCTTTACATGACTCAATGATCTGATCGAGTTGTGAGAGTAGGTCCTTAGCTGATGTATGAAGCATATTATTCAATTAAATGCAAAAATAAACATACGGATTTTCTTGATCACGGATTTTAAAAATCTCTTAAAAAGTATTCCTACGGACTTTTCTTTTCTAGAAGAGCTATGGCACTCCAGATCAAATCCATCTCAAACCCTTTCCCAGACAAGTATGCAGCAGTTTTTTGTTTTCGCTTAAACTCATCCTGATCACTCAAACGATTCCATTTAGAGGTAGCTAGCTCAGAAGTCTTTCAAAGTATTTTTCAGGATCTATCCTTTCTAGAGCACTTCTTACAGCTTCATCAGATAGCTTATGAGCGTATATGTGAGCTTTTATCTTTTGCCTCCCCCAAGAATTAAATTCAAATTTATCATTGCAAAAAGCATTTGCAAATCGCTGCTCGTCCACATAGCCCTCCTTTGATAATTCATTCACCAGTTTGGCGGCACTTTCTTCAGCAATGCCCCAACTTTGAATTTTCTCAAACAGTTCATTGGGAGACCTTTCTCTGAATGCACAGAAACGGCCAGCTTTCTGTTTAGCTTCTTTGATGTCTATTTTTCTAGACATCTAATTTATTTTTCTGGGATATATCCTTTTCTCTTAAGAACAGTTTCTAGAAATCGAATCTCGTTCTCATTGTTGAATATTCTGAATGGTAAATGGACGAGCTGAGCCTTGCTAGCAAATAGTACAAAGGCGTCTTTTCCTTTTTTTGCTCTTTTTATTTGATCCCACTTCATTGGCATACCCTGCTTCGCATTCATTTTGATTAGAATTTGTTGCGAAGAAATTTCATAAGAAAGCTTTTGAAACATAAACTTTCCTTGCTCCAATTGAGTAATCCCAGCAAATTGAATTAGCCAAAAAAGAAGATAAAGTGAAAGTGCAATTGTTGCCCCTGTGATCCACCAATGATTAGGCACTAGGAAATATCCACTACAAATAGCCCCATAAATTAGAAATACCCACCATTGTTGTTTTAATGTTGCATTGAAGGCAATCCCAATATATTTTTTTGTTGGAAGCTGATATTTTTTTGTCCTTACTATCATAACTCTTTCGCTCTTTTCTACTTCTATTAATGATTACACCGCGAATATAGAATTTAAATAGCTTTGAGACTCATATCAAGGCTTTTGTATGAATGAGTTAATGCTCCAACAGAAATATAGTCTACTCCTGTTTCGGCTATTTCTGCAATTGTTTTTTCAGTAATACCTCCAGAAGCTTCGGTCTCGAACCTCCCTCCAATCATCTTTATGGCCTGCCTAATATCAGAAGGAAGCATATTATCGAGCATTACTCTATTTACTTGTCCAACCTCCAATACCTCCTCAAGCTCTTTTAAGCTTCTCACTTCGATCTCAATATTTAGTTGAAGATCGTTTTCTTTTAAATAAGCTACCGTCTGATTAATGGCATTTTTTACGCCTCCTGCAAAGTCAATATGATTGTCTTTGAGCATAACCATATCATACAGACCGAATCGGTGATTTACGCCTCCACCAATTACCACAGCCCATTTTTCTGCAAGCCTGAACAACGGTGTTGTCTTTCTAGTATCTAAAAGACGTGCTTTCGAGCCCTTTATCAGTTGGTTCATATGGTGGGTATAAGTTGCAATTGCACTCATTCGCTGGAGACAATTTAAAACCAGTCTTTCCGCAGATAGGATTGAACGTGAGCTCCCTTTAACAGTAAAACCAATCTCACCGCTTTCAATGAGATCCCCATCTTTTTTGTTGAAAGAGATTTCAAGGTTTTTATCAATGTGATTGAAAATCTTTTCTGCCAATTCTAATCCAGCAATCATTCCATCATCTTTAATGATGAGATGAGCTTCACTAGTTGCATTTTCTGGGATTGATCCAAGTGAAGAATGGTCTCCATCACCGATATCCTCTGCTAGCGCATTCTTGATAAACGCATTAATATTCTTCGTGGTTAAATAGGGTAAATTCATTACGGCGGAAATTAGTAGCGGGGGGTGGAGTAACGAAATAAGCTACTCTTGACTGAAATTCAAAGTATCGATCAAGTATTTATCGTCAATTTTTTTAATAAACATAACAACACGATACGCCCCATTATCGTGCGTATATCTCCCTATAGTATATTTCAATCCTTGAGAAGCTCCCTGGTGGATGTAGGTGAAGTTTGTAGGTGGGTTCTTGGAAAAGAAATCTCTTAATACTACTTCCGCTTGCGCTTTACTATAGTTTGAGCTTTCTCCATTAATCTTTATCTCCACTGTTTGATTACAAAACTTAATCAGCTCCTTCGAACTCCCCGCCTTAAGTGCAGTTCCTATATCCTTAACAGCCTCTTCCTGTATAGGAGACATAATAAAGGACATAATTAGGATTAGCATTTTCATCAATATCTAAATTGTTTGCATACAATGTAGTAAAAACCATGCCCAATTTATTCAATCAAGGTACTACATTCAAAAATTGACACTTCTATATTTGCCGTATGAACAAGAAAGTCATTCTTCTTATCCTTGATGGTTGGGGTATCGCCAAAGACAAGACTGTTTCGGCAATTGATAAAGCTAAGACACCATTTATTGATCAAACGTTTAATCAGTATCCAAATAATACATTGGAAGCATCGGGATTAGCCGTAGGCCTTCCCGATGGTCAGATGGGAAATTCGGAGGTCGGTCATATGAATATTGGTGCAGGCAGAATCGTCTATCAAGACTTAGTGAAAATTAGCAATGCTGTATCCGATGGTTCTATAGCCGAAAACAAAACTTTAGTAGAAGCTGTCAACTATGCCAGGGAAAATAACAAGCCCATCCATTTGATTGGACTGGTTTCTGATGGAGGTGTTCACTCGCACATTAACCATTTAAAAGGGCTCTTGAGTACATTTCACAGTCAAGAATTCAATAATGTATTTGTTCATGCTTTTACTGATGGTAGAGATACAGATCCAAAAGGAGGAGCCAAATACCTAGAGGAGCTTCAAGATCATATGAACTCAACAACTGGAGCCATAGCTACTATTACAGGTAGATATTATGCAATGGATAGGGATAATAGATGGGAAAGAGTGAAACTGGCTTACGATGCAATGGTAAATGGTATCGGCAAGAAATCTGAAAATGCAATTCAAGCTGTAAATGAATCTTACTCGGAAGATGTCACAGATGAATTTATCAAACCTATTGTCTGTGGAAACGGCAAAATCGAAAATGGAGATGTGGTAATTTGTTTCAACTTTAGAACAGATAGGGGACGTCAAATTACGCAAGCATTAACACAACAAGATTTTCCAGACGAAGGGATGAAAAAACTTGACCTCCACTACGTGACAATGACAAATTATGATGATTCTTTTAGTGCTGTGAACGTCATGTATGGAAAAGATAATTTGAGCATGACGTTAGGTGAGGTGCTAGAAAAGCACGGGAAGAAACAGATTAGAATAGCGGAAACAGAAAAATATCCACATGTTACCTTCTTTTTTTCAGGAGGACGTGAAAAGGAATTTGAAGGGGAAAAAAGGATCCTTTGCCCTTCACCTAAAGTCGCGACATATGATTTGAAACCTGAAATGAGTGCAGAGGATATCAGGGATAAAATCATTCCTGAGCTGAATGAAAAATCCGCAGACTTTGTTTGTCTAAATTTTGCTAACCCAGATATGGTAGGGCATACTGGTGTTTTCGAAGCAGCAGTAAAGGCTTGTGAAACGGTTGATCATTGTGCAGAATCTGTTGTTTCCGCAGCATTGGACAACGACTACCTCTCAATTATTATAGCTGATCATGGAAACTCAGATATGATGATTAATCCTGATGGAACTCCGAATACCGCTCATACTACGAACCTTGTTCCGTTTATTGTAGTTGATAAAGCTTTCAAGGGTGAATTGAAAAGCGGCAAACTCGGTGATCTTGCACCAACCATATTAAAAATAATGAGTGTCGATATTCCAGAAGAAATGACAGGAGATATTTTAATCTAGATGAAAAAACTTGGTTACGTAATTTGCATTCTGGTATTCGCTCAATGCCAAAACATTAAACCAGAAACCGTATCAATTCCCGAATATCCAGATTTCGAAGAGTTACTTGAAAAGCAAATAGAGCTTCTAGGTGCGATATCCGTTCAAAAAGAAGTAATGCTAGATGGCCAACACGAGACCCAAGTTATAGAAATGGACTCTTCTAAATGGGCAAATGAATTGTTCTTTTTGAAAGAGATTAATCCTAATCAACCCAGATACATTGGAGCTTTTAACAAGATTGAAAACATACCCAATCAAAAGCTAATTCTTAAAGACGGTGAAAAGGGAGTGTTAAAAATGGTTTCTTTTTCCCAAGAAGGATCTGAATACCTGAAAATAGGAGCCACTTTTCATGAAGCTAAAGATGTGTACACACATCATCGCGACTTCAAGGTTTATTTCAAAGATGGCAAGATCAACTCATTTTTGATAGATGGATATCAAAAAATGATGTTCAAAGACACCATTCAATTTACTATTAAAGTTACTGCTAATTAGTATTTCACCTCTAGCATCTTTATTGCCGTAGCTGATGCCTCATCTCCTTTGTTTCCGTGCTTCCCTCCGGCTCTATCAAGTGCCTGCTTCATGTTGTCTGTAGTTAACACTCCAAAGATGACCGGCTTATTGAATTTCAAATTCAAGTTGGTAATCCCATTGGCAACAGCATCACAAATGAAGTCGAAGTGACGTGTCTCACCTTGAATGACACAGCCTAAACATATTACTGCATTAATATCGCTACGCTCTGCCATCCACTGACCTCCAGGCTTAGTTCGAAAGTGCCAGGAACATTCATGCGTTCAATATTTTCACGTGATGCTCCAGCGTTGATTAATGTCTGGTATGCTCCGGAGTACAATGATTCTGTGACTTGTTCATTCCATTCAGCAACGACGATACCGAATTTATTTTTACTGATATCTAATGATTGATTGATTTTAACGTCGCTTAAGTTTTTTTCTGATGATGCCATAAAACAAAAAGAATGAAGTTTCTACAAATAAAAAATGTCATCCCAATTGAGATGACCTCTTTTTGAAAATTTTTTTATTCTGTTATTGAGCCAGAGCTTCTAATCTAGCCTTCTGCTTCTTAGCATCATTAACTTCAGCTGCATTTGGATACTCACTAATAATTGTTCCGTAAGTAGCCGCTGCATCTGCTAAACTGCCACTTTGCTCTTGAGCAGTAGCTAATTTTTTCATGTAAATAGGAGTGAAGGACTCATTTGATTTGTAGTCTACTGCTTTCTTGTAGAAAGAAATTGCATCAGAAAAATTGTCTTGCTCCATGTGTGCATCTCCCATTAAAGAGTAGGCACGACCTTGTAATAAGTAATCGCTGCTACTAAATTTTTCAAGGTTTCTAATTGCCCCATCAAAATCTCCCAATTTTAGGTAAGACGCCCCTGCATAAAAACTTGCAAGGTTCGCAGCTTTTGTTCCTGGGAATTCATCCATGATTTCCAAGAAGCCGTAGCTGTTTCCGTCTCCATTCAAAGCTAAGCCTAAGCTATCAGCATCAAAGTAGTACTGAGCTTGGAAAAGCTCTTCTTGAGCGGTCCTATTTTGATTGGTTATATAGTAGTTGTATGCAGCAAATCCAACAATCACAAGCGCAAGAACTCCACCAATGCCAAATACCATTGCTTTATTTCTCTTGCTGCTAAAAAACTCATTGGCTTTATCAACGATTGCATTTGGATCCTCTAGGATCTCAACACCTTCATCTTTCTTTTTTCCTTTTGCCATTTTGTTTCATCGTTAGGCATTCTTTTATGCTTAGAATACCAGATATTTTCAATTAATAAATAAGCGTTTCCGCGTTTGCGGACGCAAAGATATATTTTTTGTTCACATGTGTAAGGTTGTCAGGCAATTATGTGTTGACAAACGGGTAATCGTTTTCGACATAATTATCAGTATAGGCCTCGCTCGCTTCCGGCCAAGGGGAATTTTCAGCAAAATCAACTGATTTCAATACTTCCTCCTTTATTCCCTTATCGATATCTTTCAATTCATCCTCTGATGCCCACTTATTCTTTATTATTGTCTGTCTAACTTGTTCGATAGGATCTTGAAGTTTATACTCTTCTAGCTCCTCTTTAGTTCTATACTTAGCCGGATCAGACATTGAATGTCCTTTATATCGATAAGTTCTAAATTCTAAGAAAGTTGGCCCATCTCCTTTTCGAGCTCTTTCAGCAGCTTTGGCTACTGCATTATGAACATCTTCGACTTTCATCGCATCTACTGGCGCAGAAGGCATATCGTATGCCTCAGCCAAAGTATGAAGCTCCGTAACATTTGACGTCCTTTCTACGGATGTACCCATCGCATAGCCATTATTTTCTACTACGAAAATTACTGGCATTTTCATAGTCATGGCCATATTGAATGCTTCGTGCAAGGCTCCCTGACGAACAGCTCCATCTCCCATGTAGCAAATGCATAGGTTTTTGGTGCCTTTATATTGCTCTGCAAAACCAATACCTGCTCCCAAAGGAATTTGCGCACCAACAATACCATGACCACCTATGAAGTTTACTTCTTTATCAAACATGTGCATAGATCCACCTTTACCCTTGGAAACTCCTGTTGCTTTTCCATAGAGCTCTGCCATTACACGACCTGGGTCTGTTCCTAGCGCTAGCGGATGTCCGTGATCTCTATAAGCAGTAATCCACTTGTCGTCTTTTTCTAGTGCAGAAACTGCTCCAGAAGCACACGCTTCTTGACCAATATATAAGTGACAAAATCCTCGAATTTTCTGCTGACCATAAAGCTGCCCTGCCTTTTCTTCAAACCTCCTCATCAACATCATAGAGCGAAACCACTCCATGTATTGTTCTTTAGAAAACTCATTTGCTTTTTTTGTTGTCTTTTTAGCCGCCATAGGACCCAATTGTTTGATTTAATTTGCTAAACGGATAGCGAAATTACTCCAAAAAACCATGATCCTAAAAAGCCTAAGGCTTACATACTTTAAGAATCACCCCGAATCGACTTTCGAGTTCGGAGAAAGGATCAATTGCATCCTGGGCAAAAACGGAGTAGGGAAAACCAATTTGCTTGATGCGATTTATTATTTGTCCTTTACGAAAAGTGCTATTGGATCGCAAGACAAACTTACCATTACTCACGATCAGCGAGCTTTTACTGTGTTCGGTACATATAGTGAAATGACTACAGCTCTACAATTTGAAAAGGGAAAAGTCAAGACATTAAAGATAGACGGACAAGAACCTGAAAAACTAAGTGACATCATTGGTAAAGTCCCTTTAGTAATTGTTTTACCTGACGATACCTCAATGATCAAGGGGGGAAGTGAAGAAAGAAGAAAGTTCTTTGATGGAGCACTTTCTCAATTTGATTCCGAATACCTGAAATCTTTGCTGCAATACAATAAGCTGCTAAAGCAACGCAACAGTTTTTTGAAACAGAATGAAGGTCGAGCAATAAACACACAGCTCCTTGATACCTATGATGATCAGCTTATTCCTCTTGCAATTTCAATTTCAAATAAACGAAGCAAGCTGCAAGAAACATTTCTCCCTTACCTAATCAAAAACTATTCTGACCTCCATGATGGTAATGAGTCACCAGCACTGAATTTCAAATCACATGTTGACCAGTCCTTTGAATTAAGGTTCAAAGAAAATAGAGGTAAGGATCAAATCATGCAAAGAACAATGCTTGGTGCACACAGAGATGATTTTGAGTTTTTGCTTGATGGTGAGCTCATAAAAAAGTTTGGGTCACAAGGTCAGCAAAAGACATTCATTATAGCATTGAAACTGGCATTAAACGATTTTCTGCGTGAGCAAACCGGAATCAAGCCTCTTTTATTGCTGGATGATATTTTTGACAAACTCGATGATTCCAGAATCCAACTATTGGTATCTCTTCTTCTAAATAATGAGCGATTTCAGCAGATATTTATTACCGACGCAAGAAAAGATCGCAGTAAAGAGCTATTCAAGAATGAGAAAGCGATCAACTTTATAGATCTTTGATGCAGCCATGAGCGAAGATCCAATTAAAAGTTTCCGAAACGCATTTCAAGGATTCCTTAAAGAGGAAAACTTAGAAAACACTTACAAGCAAAAGCAAGTCATTGCTGATTGGGAACGTATTATGGGCAAGACCATTTCTTCAAGGACAACTCAAGTCTATTTTAGCAAAAAAATACTCTTCGTAAAGCTTTCCTCAGCTCCTCTCAAGAATGAAATGCAAAACTCCAAATCACAAATCATTGATCTAATAGAGAAGGAAATTGGGAAAGGTGAGATTGAGGATGTGAGGTTTTTATAATTTTTTTATGGAATCTGTATGGCTATTTCATCTCAATGAAAAAAGCCATGAAACATATTATACAAACCTTCTTCTTCCTATCGCTAGGATTCGCAGTAGGCCAAGACGCCAGAGAACTTACTCTTAATACTGAAATCAAAGACGTCACAGTTTTTATCCAAGGTGCGGAGATAACCAGAACAGGAACAACAAGAATCCCAAAAGGTGAATCTATTATAAAAGCATCTGGTCTTTCACCTTACATTAACTCCAAAAGCATCACAGCAAAAGCAACTGGAGATTTCATTATTCTTTCAGTCAATCATAAGCTCAATTATCTTGAGTCTCTTAAAAATGACAAAAGAATTGATAGCTTAGAGCAGATAGTAGATGAACTTGATCTAAAAATTTCCAGAATTAGAATCAAACAAGAGGTTTTAAATGAACGGTTGAATCTGCTACACTCAAACGATGATTTTGGTGGAAACGCTGGCGTCTCTCTAGAAAACCTTAAGGGCGCTGTCGAGTATTTTGAAAAAGAAGTAACTGAGATAAAATCCAGTTCATTAGACAATCAACTTCAGATCAAAAAACTGGAGGTAGAAAAAGTACAAGTCCTAAATGAAATAAACGTCAATAGAAATAGAAAAACACTACCTACTTCTGAAGTGCATATAAGAGTTAAGGCAGAAAACGCTACCACAGGCAATTTCAAAATTGTTTATCCGGTAGAAAATGCCGGTTGGTTTCCCAAATATGACATTCGTGTCAAAAGCATAGAAAAACCAATGCTTTTGGAATATAAGGCGGATGTTTATCAAAACACGGGTATAGATTGGAAGAATGTGAAACTGCAACTATCTACTGCAGACCCAAATCAAAGTGGAGTACTGCCTAATTTAAAAACATGGTTTTTGAACTTCGAGAGAAACACTCGCTATCAAAAGCGTGATTACAGCAACATTTCATCTTTAACATATGATGAAAATCAATATCGTTCGATCACTGGCCAAATCACTGATGATACAGGAGAACCACTTCCAGGTGTAAACGTGGTAATAGAAGGAACTACAACAGGAACAACAACGGATTTAGATGGGAACTATAAAATCTTAGTCTCTGGAGACGATAAGGTTGTCTTCTCATACGTCGGATTTGATACTCAAGAAATGAAAGTTGGCAACAGATCAAACATTGATGTTACGTTAGGAGGTATGACCGAATTGCAAGAGGTAGTAGTAACAGGATATGGAGGTGGAGTATCAAGGAGTAGCAGCTACAGAGCTCCAAAGCCTAAAGCAGAAGTTATAACTACTCGAGTCGTGCAAAAAACTACTTCGTTTGTATTTGAGGTTGAACTCCCCTATTCAATCAAATCTACTGGTCAACGATTGACGGTAGATCTAAAGAAGCATGACCTGGATGCGAATTATAAGTATTACAGCATCCCAAAAATAGATACTGACGCTTTTTTAATTGCCGAGTTGACAGACTGGAATCAATATAATTTATTGGAAGGCGAAGCTAATCTTTTCTTCGAAGGCACTTTTGTAGGGCAGACAATATTAAATCCTGATGCTTTTGGAGATACTTTAGACATTTCATTAGGAAGAGATAAAAGCATAGCAATTAGTAGAGAACCTCTCGAAGAGTTTACCAAGCGCAAATTAATTGGGGGTAATAAAGTAGAACGTAGAGCGTATCAGATCAAAGTAATGAATCAAAAGGATCATCAAGTGAATTTGACTGTTTTTGATCAAATCCCAATTCCGGTTATTAACTCTATATCTGTTTCATTAGAAGAAAAAAGTGGGGGTGATCTTAACGAAGAAACGGGTGAAATAAGTTGGAAAATGAATTTAAAACCAAAAGAGATTCAAGATAAAAAGCTAACCTATCAGGTTAAATATCCGAAACATGAACGGGTTGAATTAGACTAGCAATGTTTGGGGAAGCAGAATAACTGCTTCCTCAATCTACAATCTGAATGTTAACCACAGAATTGCTGGACTAGAAAAGCTCAATCTCTTAATATCAGTTTCGCTTTCATCGTTATTATCCGGATTGTTCTCAAATTCAATTTCAAATTTTTCTTTCAATGACTTAAAGTAGTAGTTGGCTTCAGTACCTATTAAAACCCTTGATGTTATTCTATATTGAAAATTTAGCCTTGGTCCAAGCCCCCACCCTGAGGTTTTATTAGTTGTTTTAATTGTCTGGGAAGAAAAATTGTCTTCATTTTCTGTTTCATTTTTTTGAGATTCGACTAAAAAATCAATACCAATAGAATATACAAATCTCTTAGACAACAAGTTCTTCTTTTCATATCCGATTCGAAACGAAATGTTATCAATATTAGTAGTTAACGTATTGAAATTATCGTCATTACTAAACTTGTCCTTACTGTAAGCAAAACTAGCCGCAAAACCTTTCCCGGTTGCAGAGGTATAGTTGTAATTGAAGAAATACGGATTCGAAGGTGCTGTGGTACTCCCAAGGCTGAAGATTTGTCTAACTAGCTCATTTACTTGGAGCCCAAGGAAATGTCCTTTAAGCTCTGCTGTATTTAGATCCTCTTCTTGTCCGTATGTCATACAAGTGATAAGCATTGTCATCACAAAGAAGGCTGACTTTTTCATATGATTGTTATGGGTTTATTCGAAAGGGTTTGAGAATCGCTCATCCTCAATAAGATCGTAATCAGTTAAGGTGCCCAAAAATGCAATTATAGCACCCATCTCTGTTTCAGTAATTTCAGGCCGCTTAAGGCTTCCATCATTATTTTTAAGCCTAATATCTAAATTTGGATGCTCCGTTACTCCACTTTTATAGTGATTAACCACTTCCTCTAGTGTAGAAAAGCGGCCATCATGCATGTATGGAGCGGTAAGTGCAACATTTCTTAGCGACGGTATTTTAAACTTGCCATTGTCCAATGAATTTTCTGTGACATTTTCTAGACCACTATCTTGATAAGGCATCTCTAAACCGATATTAGAAAATGCACCTCCAAATAAATAACCATGTGGGCTTTGAACTTGGTGACAGCTGTTGCAGTCATACTTTGAGATAAACAGTTCCTGACCAAATGCTTCTTTGGGTGTTAGAGTTTCGATTCCTCTCAATGAATTGTCAAGTTTAGTGTTGTTTGATTTAATGCTGTGCGTAAACGCAAATAATGCTGATGAGATGTTCTCAGCATTTATCGATCCATCAAAAAATGCATTTTCAAACAATGCTGGATAGTATTCAATCGATCCAATTTTAGTTACCAAATATTCAATATTTGGTATGCCCATTTCCACATGGTTTATAATCGGTAGCAACAAAGACTTATCGTGATCTAAACCGCGACCATCCCAAAAAAGACCATTATTAGAATCAGGATTGTTAAAGTCTGAGAATTCCACCAAATTTTGAATTGGCATTGAATTACGTTCGGTTGGTCTATTATCAAAACCCCTACTAAACTGTAAGTTATCGCTAAATGCATTGGCCTGTTTATGACAGGATGCACACGAAACTCCATTATTTATAGATAATTGTTTGTCATAAAATAGAACCCTTCCAAGTGTTGCTTGATTATTATCATTAGCATAATCATATGGAATTTCAGGAAGTACTGGTTTAACTTCAATGAATTCTGGTGATTCACTTTCACAAGAAAGCAATGTTAAAGTGACTAAAAAAAGGTAGGTAGTGAGTTTCATGTTGCTAAAGTTAGCACATATTGGAACTATTCAAACGGAATTCTCCACATCATGTAATAATCAAATGCGGTAGAGTTTTTCCTGTTGGTTTTTCCAAAACCTGGAATGTCAAAAGTCTGTAGTTCGCCTTCACCGTTTATTTTTCTAAGGAATTGCCAACGCATAGTGAAGCCCATATAAAAATTGGAAACAATTCTTCCTCTAATATTAAAGGCTACTTCCATCCATCTTGCATTTAGGGAATTATTCTCTAGAAGATATTCTTGTTCACCAAAACCTTGGTCCGCAGTATACGATAAGCGATCTTCAAAATTTGCCCTGGCATATCTAAGCCCTAATGAAAGTACATTACCACTGGATTTATCTTTCGTAAAGTTTCGGTCAAAACCTATTCGGTAATAGCTGCCTTTATTTTCATAGTCAAATGTTTCCCCACGATTATGCTCTTCAATACCATAGTCTAATACAAAGTTGTACTTATGAATGGCGATAGCTGCCTGCACTTCATGTGTTGATAAATCATCCTTACTGAATGTCCGAATACTACGGATTGCATTTACCCCTATTTTTATCTCAGAAGGGCGGAAATCCACAGGCTCCTTATCCTCTGATGGAGGAGCAGGCTGACCAACAAGGATCAGACTTAAAGTCAATGTCAATATGCTAAAAGTAGATTTCCACATTGGTGTCTAAAAGTCTATTGGTAACATTTCCTACAACTACTGTAGAATCAAAAGATTGACTCACGGTATCAATACCAACAAAAGTCAATGAAGGGTCGCAAGCTTCATCAAAAATTGAATAGGACGTCTCATAGCTCAACTCCACAAAATGGCTGGAGGTATCAGAATCGAATTGCAATCTGGTTCGCTCATTTAATGGATTTAGCGGGAAAAGAATGAACGTGGAATCTGACACGATAGTAGTATCTGTACCAGAAATGGTAGTGTCTGCTAAGAAACGAAAGTTATACGGCGATCCTTCAATTGTGAAGGTAAAGCCAACTGTCTTCGGTTGCTGTGTTTCTAAATCAAAAAACCTCACTATGACAAAGTCAGTATTATCATCTGTGCCACAGTTTT
This sequence comes from Ekhidna sp., assembly GCF_963691765.1. Taxonomy (GTDB): domain Bacteria; phylum Bacteroidota; class Bacteroidia; order Cytophagales; family Cyclobacteriaceae; genus Ekhidna. The sequence continues at coordinate 1,950,235 of NZ_OY829375.1, read as the reverse complement.
CAATCTCTTGACAACTAAAGATCAGTAACCCAAATACTATGATGAAGATTTTTTTCACAGGCCGCAAAATTAAAGCTTAAAGGTTTGTAAATGATGTAACGCTCAGATTTCCATTAGCTTTGCAAATGTCTAGCGAATTCGAAACAAAACAAGATCGCTGAGCTTTAATTAAAATCATGAAAACGAAGGGTTTAAAGAAAACAAAAGTCAACATAGTCACTCTTGGGTGCTCCAAAAATCTGGTAGATTCTGAAGTGATGTTGACACAATTGAGGGGAAACAATATTGATGCCACGCATGAATCAACAAAAGATGATGCAAATGTGGTAGTAGTAAATACCTGTGGTTTTATTGATAACGCAAAGCAAGAATCCGTTGATACTATTCTCAGGTATGTGGATGCCAAGCAAGAAGGCTTAGTGGAAAAGGTTTATGTATCTGGTTGCTTATCTCAACGGTACAAGGAAGAGTTGAAAGACGAAATCCCTGATGTTGATGCTTGGTTTGGGACAGGAGATTTACCAGCTCTTCTAAAAAAATTCAAAGCAGACTATAAAAAAGAATTGCTTGGTGAACGTATTACCACCACAAACAAGCACTATGCCTATTTGAAGATTGCAGAAGGCTGTGATCGCCCATGTAGTTTTTGTGCAATTCCGCTAATGCGAGGCAAGCATGTCTCGAAACCTATGGAGCAAGTTATTGCTGAAGCTCAGTCGCTAGTCAAGAACGGGACAAAAGAGATCTTGCTCATCGCGCAAGACTCTACTTATTATGGCTTAGACCTCTATAAGAAGAGAAACTTAGCTGAGTTAATGGATCGCTTAGCTGATGTTGAAGGTCTCGATTGGATCCGACTGCATTATGCGTTTCCAACAGGCTTCCCTGAAGACGTCCTTGAAGTCATGGCAAAACGATCAAATATTTGTAATTACTTAGATATTCCCTTGCAACATGCCTCAAGTAACATGTTGAAATTGATGCGAAGGGGGACTACTCGGGAAAAAACGGAGGCGTTGCTTGATACAATGAGATCTAAAGTTCCTGATATTGCAATAAGAACAACTTTAATTGCAGGTCATCCTGGAGAAACTGAACAAGACTTTGAAGAAATGTTAGATTTCGTTAAAAAAAATCGATTTGAACGACTTGGGATTTTCACCTATTCACATGAAGAAAACACCCATTCATACAATTTTTCGGATGATGTCCCCGACGAGACCAAACAAGAGCGTGCAAATGCCGTAATGGATTTGCAGGAAGAAATTTCTATGAGTATTAACGAAGCCAAAGTTGGAAAAGAATATAAAGTGTTGATCGATAGAATGGAGAGCGGAACTTTTATCGGAAGGACTGAACATGATTCTCCAGAAGTTGACAATGAAGTTATTATTCCAGCTGATCATTCATACTTACGAATTGGAGATTTTGCCCAGGTAAAAATTACCGACGCTACAGCCTTTGATCTGTACGGTGAACCAATCAAGCCATAACCTACTTTACTAAAGCGTGCGCACCGAAACCTTACCTTTAGAAGAGACTGACTGTTTTTCGCAGTTTTTCATTGACTACATCAATAAAAAGGAGGAGCTCAAAACTTTTTATTCCGATTTCCCCTCTGTAAAGAATTTCGAAAAACAAATCGATGAGCGTAACTTCAATAGCGCAAACCGCGAAGTTCTTGCTGACATGTTACGAAATCAATATGAAGGGCTCAGTCCACTATCAGCAGTTACGGATAACATCGAAGCATTAAGGGGTTCAAAAACCTTCACAATAACCACAGGACATCAGCTTAATATATTTACTGGGCCACTATATTTTATTTACAAGATTGTTACTGTGATCAATGCTTGCAAAACATTAAGTCAAGCATATCCGAACTATCGTTTTGTTCCCGTTTATTGGATGGCTAGTGAGGATCACGATTTTGATGAAATCAATCATTTCTACTTTGAAGGAGAAAAATTGGAGTGGAAATCGAATCAGACAGGAGCGGTAGGTCATTTCAACCCTAGTGATCTGCAAGATATTGCCAGTAAACTACCTAAAGGAGGCGAATTTTTTAAAGATGCCTATTCAAAGGAAACGCTAGCGGCTGCAGGCAGAGCATATGTCAATCATTTGTTTGGTGAAGAAGGATTGGTCGTTGTTGACGCTGACCATGCCAATTTCAAATCATTATTCCGACAAGTAATCGAAGATGATTTGTTTACCCATAGTGCTGAAAAATTTGTCGTTGAAACCTCTAATAAACTCGAGTCCATCGGGTACAAGACACAAGTGCACCCTAGAGAAATCAATTTCTTCTACCTTGAAAACGGAGTTCGAGAACGGATAGAAAAATCTGAAAATGGGTTTGATGTAGTAAATACGGATCTTCATTTTTCTAAAAGTGAGATGAAGAGTCTTATTGAAAAACATCCAGAAAGATTTAGCCCCAACGTAATTCTTAGACCACTCTATCAAGAAACTATTTTACCAAATTTGGCATATGTTGGTGGCCCTTCGGAAGCTGTTTACTGGCTTCAACTAAAAGCTGTCTTTGACAACTTTAAGACGCCGTTCCCATTATTGATGCCAAGAAACTTTGCCCTTGTTATTTCTTCAACAGATTCGGCCAAATGGGAGAAAACAGGATTGTCAAACAGAGATATATTTCTCTCTTCTGAAAAAGCCTTCACTACATGGGTACAGTCTAATACAAAAAATGAATTGAGTTTTTCAGATGAATTGAATCACTTGCAAGAATTGGAAGATAGTCTCAAGAAAAAAACCGACTCAGTTGATCCGACGCTAAGTCAGCATATTGAAGCGCTCTATACTTCATTTTCCAAACGGATTGAAAACGCAGAAAAAAAGATTTTGCGGGCAGAGAAGCGAAAGCATGAGGATTGTCGAAAACAAATTGAATCAATTAAGGATTCTTTGTTCCCCGGGGGAACCCTGCAAGAAAGAAGAGACAACTTCTTGAACTTTTACCTCAAAAATCCGAAGTTTATAAAAACGCTCCTTCAAACATTCGATGCCTTTGATTATCGGATGTATATGCTTTACGAGTAGACCAAATGATACCCTACTCAGTAGCAAGGTTGACAGTTTTATTCTTTTGCTTAGGTCACTATGGAAATTAAATCTCCCACACTTCTCATTGACAAAGAAAAATGTGTTCGCAACATTGATAAGATGCTTCAAAAAGCCAAAAATTCAAATGCTGAGCTGAGACCACATTTTAAAACACATTTTTCATCAAAAGTTGCTGAGTGGTACAGAGAGAGGGGGGTAAATAAATGCACCGTTAGCTCAGTATCGATGGCACAATATTTTGCTAATAATGGGTGGAAAGACATCACAATAGCCTTTCCATATAACACACTAGAATCAGAGGAGATTTCTGATCTTGCTTCCAAAGTGAGTCTCAACATTCTGATAGAGTCAATCGAAAGCTTGAATCAGGCAAAAGAAAACATAAAGGGTGATGTTGGTTACTTTATTAAAGTAGATGTTGGAACTCATAGAACTGGGATTGATCCAAGAAATGAAGATTTGATTAGCACATTAATTAATGAATCTAATGACGCATTGAAGTTCCAAGGCTTTTTAGCCCATGCTGGTCATACTTACGGATGTAAAGATTTCGAAAGCATAAAGTGGATATTTGATGGAGCAAAAAAATCACTTCTGCAACTACATGAAAAATTTGGAGGGCTAATCTCCTACGGGGATACACCTTCATGCAGCTTATTGGATGACTTTGAGTTATTTGATGAGTTAAGACCTGGAAATTTTGTGTTTTATGATTGGATGCAAAAAGATATAGGATCATGTCAAATTGAAGATATCGCAGTTTGCATGGCCTGTCCAGTTGTTGCTATCCACAAAGACAGAAATGAAATAGTTATATACGGGGGTGGTGTTCATTTTTCTAAGGATTTGATCATGGAGAAAGATATCATGGGAAAGGAGAGGCGTACTTTTGGGAAGATGGTTCGACTATCCAAGACAGGTTGGAACTCTGAAATAATTGGCAATGTAGTCAGGCTTTCTCAAGAGCATGGTGTTGTTCATTTAGACGATGACGAAATTGTTCGTGTAAAAGTAGGTGACTTGATTGGCGTGATTCCTGTACATTCGTGCCTGACTGCCGATTTACAAGGCTACTATCTCTCCACAAGTGGAGAACGAATTGAGAAGATGACGAAAAACTAGAGATGCATAAAATACTTTCGCTGCTTTTAACTGTATTCGCACTTACTGCACATTCTAAAAAGGACCCTCCAAAAGACACAATTGATATTATGATTGGTCAAATGATCATGATTGGCATCGGTGATTTTAATATGGTTAATTCAGATGAGGCCATCTTCAAAGAAATAAAAAGTGGAAAGGTCGGAGGTGTGGTCCTTTATGAAAAGAACATTTTATTCGAAAGCCCAAAACCTGAACTTGCACTTCTAGTTGACATGCTTCAAAAGAATTCAGAGGTTCCGTTATTTATCAGCATCGACGAGGAGGGGGGTCGTGTCACACGAATGAAGACACGTTATGGTTTTCCTAAGAATGTTTCTGCTCAATATTTAGGAGACATGGACAACATCGATTCTACTCGCTATTATGCAAATCAGACCGCCACAATCCTAAATAGTTTTGGCATAAATATGAACTACGCTCCCGTAGTTGATGTGAATATTAACACCAAAAATCCTGTGATAGGAAAGTTGCAGAGAAGTTATTCTGAAGATTACAAAAAGGTGATTGAGCAAGCCTTTGAGGTTATAGATCAGCATAACAAAAATGGAGTTGTCCCAGTACTAAAGCATTTTCCAGGACATGGGAGTAGCAGAAATGATACTCACCTTGGGCTGGCAGATGTCACAGAAACCTGGCAGCTAGAAGAAATGTACCCGTACTCTGCTCTTATTGATAGTGGTGTTGTCAAAGCTGTTATGACCGCCCATATTGTGAATAAGACACTGGATGACACAAAAAATCCTGCCACCTTATCTAAGCAAATAGTCACAGGCATGCTTAGAGAGTTTCTCAATTTTGATGGTGTGATCATATCAGATGATATGCAAATGGGTGCTATCAACAATGAGTTTGGATTGCGAGAAGCAATCAAACTTTCAATAGAAGCTGGAGTAGATATGCTAATGTTTGCCAACAATGTAAGTGCTAACAATCGAATATCTGCTTCTACAGTACATGCCATTATCAAAGACCTGTTGTTTGAAGGAATCATTACTAGAGAAAGAATATATGAATCCTATCAGCGGATAATTAAATTAAAAGCAGAGACAGGCCTTTGTGATGAAGGGTATTATCGCTCGTTGAAAAATAAACTGAGAGCGTATAACTAGCTACGAATAAAGGTTGATTTTACTATCTTCACCTTTCCATGATCCAATACAATCCTAAATCCTGGTTTTCACTCATCTTTGATGTCTACAGTAGGTATGTCATTAGGGCACTATTTCCTCTGATTTTATTCGCCGCTGTATTTACATCCGTTTTATGTTTTCTATTCATAGATGTGTTAAAAGTGACGATTGTCGACACAAAGGCATTTCACTCGATTCTAGGGGTAATACTTGGTCTATTTCTTGTCTTAAGAACTAACACAGCATATGACCGGTGGTGGGAAGGCAGAAAGCTCTGGGGTCAACTAGTAAACGATTGTCGACAATTGGCAATAAAGATCAGCACCTTCCTCCCAGAGGATGCTAAAGAAGACAGACTCTTTTTTAAGAAGATGATTGCCAATGTAACATTTGCAATGAAACACCACCTAAGAAATAGTAAACTAGTTGGTGAGATGGATTTCTATGATGAAGCTTCAAAAAAGAGGATAATTGATAGTAATCATCGACCTAATATTATCAATAAAATAATGATGGAGCGTGTCATGGATCTTCATAAAAGAGGGTTATTGACAGCAGAAAAATTATTCATTATAGATAAAGAAATTAAAGGGTTCACAGACATTATTGGAGCCTGTGAAAGAATTAAGTCTACTCCGATTCCATACTCTTATAGTATGTTTATCAAGAAGTTTTTATTTATTTATTGCATCACATTACCAATGACATTTATCGGAGAATTCGGATATTGGTCAGTCATTTTGGTAGTAGTCGCATTTTATTTCTTGATGAGTGTAGAATTAATATCAGAAGAAATTGAAGATCCTTTCGGCAGAGATATAAATGATTTGCCTCTGGATGAACTATGTGTGAAAATCAAAAAGAACATCATAGAAATTTTCAACAATAACTAACTTGACAATCCAAAATTGCTATTAACATTTTCTAATTATGAAATTCAATCAACTTAAACTAGCCTCTCTTGCACTATCAGCAGCCGTGCTAATTACTTCATGCGGTGGTGGTGGTAGCCAAGAGCAATCTTCTGAGGCGTCTTCAGAGTTTGAAGCAGCCAAAGCTCAGGTGGCCGCTGACGTATCGAAGGTATTGAAAGATTTACCTCCTCCATCTGAGGTTCCATACCTTTTATTAAATGCTGGAGCCGAATTTGATGAGTCAATCATCAATTCACTTGATAAAATGGAGTCTTATCAAGTAAGTGAGTCTAAAGCAGCACTCAACCTTGGAGTCTATGCAACGGATATTGGTTATTTGACTTCTTATGAAAAATCAGAGCTCGCTCTTGATTACATGGGCGAATGCCAAAAGTTAGCCGCTCCGGTAGGCGTTGCAGGTGCAATTGACTATGGAATGATCCAGCGCTTTGAGTCTAATATGGAAAACAGAGACTCTCTATCAAACATTATCAATGAGGTAATGGAAAAATCTGGCGAAAGACTTAGTGAGCTTGATGAGCTAAATAGTGCAGCTCTTCTACTTGCTGGAAGCTGGATTGAAGGTGTTTACATCTCTTCTACAATTGTAAATACTTATCCTGATGATTTACCAGAAGAATCAAGAACGCTTATTTTAGAGCCATTGGTGAAAATTGTAATTGATCAAAAGATTTCATTAGCTGACCTACTTCAGGTGATGAGTGATGTACCTGAAACAGCAGAAGTTACCAGCATGATTGCAGAGCTTCAAAAAGTAAAAGCAATTTATGATGGAGAGCTTGCAGAGGTAGAGCAAAAAATTGCCGAAAACACAGGGGATTTTGTTCTTTCACCAAGCACACTAGATAATTTGTCTGCTGAAGTCACCAGAATTAGAAACTCAATTATTGAGTAATTGAAAAACAACATATAATATTGGCCGTCATTGCTATGCTCTGACGGCTTTTTTATTATTGGGTAATGCTAATGTTCTAACTTTAGCGTCACTAACTAACCTAACCACTAACTCCGCATGAGTGAAGAACTGTTGAAAGCTATCATACGTCTCCTTGTAATTGTCGCAAAGGAAGAAGGAGAAGTTGATGAAAGTGAAAAAGAAAGCGTTAGAGAATTTCTTTACGAAAATGTAAGCCGAGACGACACCAAACATTATCTAAAGATTTTAGATAAGTATGTAAATGACGTTGATACGGGAAAAGATGATTATAGTCAAATAGACGAAATCACAACGAACATCAACAATGAACTTACGCAGCCTCAGAAGCTAATCGTGATGGTGAAGCTCATGGAACTTATCATCGCGGATGAAAAAATCACAGAACGTGAGGCCGAACTGCTATACAGAATTGGAAAAAATTTCAAGTTTGAGGATGAGGTAGTTGATGCAATTAAGCAATTCGTAGTTAATAAGGACCCAAACGAATATTCAGATATTTACTCCGTTGTTGTCTCTGGTGCAGAAGAACCAGATCGCCCACGCCAGATTTATCATGAACAACTAAAGGGTCACCTTGCTTTTTTCAAGTTGCCCAAAATTGATACCTGTTTCTTTAAATATTATGGTGGTGATATTGTTAGCCTCAATGGCCTGATGATCTCTCCAAATAAAATCAAAGTATTCTCTACAGGAAGTTCTATAAAGGGGAAAAGAACAGAACGTCTTTACTACAGTGATGTAGTTGGAACCTTAAGAGATGATGTGACAGAAGCTAATATTTCTTTTGTTGCAGACAATATTTCATACAAGTTCGACAATGGGAACATGGGCCTTACCGATATCAACGTTGCTGAGCCTACTGGTAGACTTGTAGCTATTATGGGTGGTAGTGGTGCCGGAAAATCAACCCTTTTTAATGTCCTAAATGGAAGTTCCAGGCCATTTAAAGGATCCGTTAGAATTAACGGCGTTGATATTTATCAAAACCCAAAAGAAGTCGAAGGTATCATCGGCAACGTGCCTCAAGATGACCTCTTGATTGAAGACCTTACTGTTTACCAAAACCTATATTACGCAGCTAAGCTTTGTTTTGACAACAAAGACAAGACTGTTCTGAGTGATCTGGTTAACCGTACGCTAGAGGCTTTAGGCTTAACGGAAGCCAAAGATTTAAAAGTTGGTAACCCACTTCAGAAGACAATCAGTGGAGGCCAAAGAAAGCGATTAAATATAGGGTTAGAGCTTCTAAGAGAACCATCTGTGCTTTTTGTTGATGAGCCAACTAGTGGACTATCTTCAAGAGATTCTGAAAACATTATGGATCTTCTTAAAGAGCTATCACTTCGTGGTAAGATGGTTTTTGTGGTAATACATCAGCCATCCTCGGAGATCTTTAAAATGTTCGATAAGCTATTAATCTTAGATACCGGAGGCCACCAAATCTATTATGGCAATCCAGTAAAAGCTGTCACATATTTTAAAAATCTCGTCGAAATGATCGATAAAGATCAAAGCGCATGTATAGAATGTGGCAATGTAAATCCAGAACAAATTTTCAACATCATAGAAATGAAAGTTGTTGATGAATATGGAAGGTTTACTAACAAGAGAAAATATTCTCCAGAGCAATGGCATGAGCAATTTGTAAACAACATTGAAATAGAATCTGTAGAGGAAGAAAAAGCGAAGCCACCTAAATCGCTAGACCTACCAAATAGATTGAAGCAAGCCAAAATTTTTCTTCAACGAGATGTATTAGCTAAGATCAGCAATCGACAATATGTGTTGATAAACATTCTAGAGGCACCTGCTCTTGCGCTGTTGCTTGCTTTAATTACAAAATATTCACCAGAAGGAGCTGATTACACTTTCTATAAAAATGAGAATATCCCTGTTTTCTTTTTTATGAGCATAATCGTTGCGCTATTCATGGGCTTAACAGTTAGTGCGGAAGAGATTATAAAGGATAGAAAAATTCTAAAAAGAGAAGCATTTCTTCACTTAAGCAAGCTTAGTTATCTGTCCAGTAAGACATTGTTACTTTTTGTTCTCTCTGCAGTCCAAACATTACTGTTTGTTTTGATTGGGTCGTGGATATTGGAAATCCAAGGCATGACAATCTGGTATTGGATAATTCTTTTCTCTGTATCATGCTTTGCGAACATTTTGGGTCTGAATATCTCCGCTGGATTTAATTCGGTTATTACAGTTTACATTTTAATTCCATTATTGATTATTCCTCAATTAATATTAAGCGGTGTAGTAGTAGATTTTGATAAACTCAACTCTTCATTTTCTAATGCCAAAAAAGTCCCATTAATTGGAGAAACCATGGCATCAAGATGGGCATACGAAGCTTTGGCTGTAAATCAATTCAGGGATAATCCATATAATAAAGAGCTCTATTTGCTTGATCGTGAAGTCGGAATAAACACTTACAAGTCGGTTTATTACACGAAGTTCTTACAAGAGAATCTAGACTACTGTTACAAGAATAAAGATTTTGAAGGCAGAAAAGAGCGGCTAGATTTGATAAGAAAAGAAATTAAAAAGCAGCTTCAAGTTTTTGGTTCAGATAAGCTTCCTAATGTAGATCAAGTTACATCTGAAGGTCTTAACCAAAAAGTCTACAAGGCAACTGCTGAATTCTTAAGTGCAATAAGATCTGTATATAATTCCCGTAGAAAAAAAGCAAAAGATGAATTGGATGCTATGATAGCAGAGAAAACAAAGACGCCTGAAATGGAAAGTGAATACATAAGACAAAGAGATGCGTTTGAGAATGAACGCATTAGCATGATGCTCAAGAATATTTCCACAAAGAGAAGGATTGTTTCTTCCGGAGATGAACTTATTCAAAAAATCTATCCTGTATTTGCAAAGAACGAATTTCCTGATGGACCTCTTCACTTTAGATCGAATTTCTATTATCCAGAAAAGCACTTTGCAGGGATGTATATAGATACTAAAATCTTCAACCTCATCATTATCTGGTTGATGACGATAGTATTATTCGTAGCAGTCTACTTTGATTGGTTAAGGAAAATACTAAGAACAGGAAGAATTATATAGGAACATTCACATGCCTTTCTGCATGATATGAAGATCGCACCAAGGGGCCGGATTCTACATATTTAAGACCCCTTTTAAGTCCTTCTTCCCTAAAGTGGTCAAACTTATCAGGATGTACAAACTCTGCCACTTCGATATGACGCTTGGTAGGCTGAAGGTATTGTCCTAGTGTAAGTATGTGCAGGCCATGTTCTACAAGATCATCCATTGCTTTATAAACCTCTTCATCAGTTTCTCCGAGGCCTAGCATAATTCCTGACTTTGTCCGCTTTCCAGCTTCATTTGTAAGCTTGATCTGCTCAAGACTTCTATAATACTTGGCTTGTGGTCTAACTCTTCTGTATAAAGACTCAACCGTTTCCATGTTATGAGAGACTACTTCTTGACCTGCTTCAATCATTCTATAGAGAGCATCCCAATTCCCCTTAACATCTGGTATGAGTGTTTCTATGGATGTATCTGGAGATAATTTTTTTGTTTCTACCACAGTCTGATACCAAATCTCAGCGCCTCTGTCTTTCAATTCATCTCTATTCACAGAAGTTAACACAGCATGTTTTACTCCCATCAATTTAATCGCTTCCGCCACTCGCTTTGGTTCGTCTTGGTCATACTCAGGCGGTCGACCCGTTGCAACTGCACAGAAAGTACAACTCCGAGTACATACATTTCCGAGTATCATAAATGTTGCCGTTCCTTCACCCCAGCACTCACCCATATTTGGACAATTGCCACTTTCACAAATAGTATGAAGCTTATGCTGATCCACAAGCCTTCTCACTTTTGCATAGTTTTCTCCAACTGGCAGTTTTACTCGCAACCAATCAGGCTTTTTCTTTCTTTCAGGTTTGTCTACTACAGGTAAGTCAATCATACGCTACATTCAAGAATAAGTGCAAATCTAATTCAGGAAAGATAGATTCCCGATTATTTTCGGGATCCCCAGAATAGTGTGAAGAAAACAGAGGAAAAGACAGATTTGTTCGGTTGTGTTGGAACAAGTTCGATTTCTTTGGTATAGGCCTCCACCATCACACCAGCTTCTACACCAGCGACGTTTCTCCTAAAAGTCCCAAACTCAAATAACAATGATCCCTTTGCATGAGCACCTGGTGCAAAATCAGCATCGCCTAACCCTTGAAATAGTTTTCCGGGCCCAGCAATGTTTTGAGGCGATGGAAAGTTAACTACACTAAATGGCTCATAGCGTTGATCCGCTCCGAGAACATAGTAAGGTGCGACTAGTCCAAAGGTTGGTCCAGCAGCAGCGGCCAAACTTATCTGAACGCCTTGCTGATTCGCTTTCTTGTACATTAATTTCTCTAGGCCATAGTTAGTTCTAATCGCATAGAGATAGTTGGACTTCCCATAAATAAAGCCAGCACCACTCAATCCAATATATCGAGCTTCACTTGGATGTTTAACGTTAGATAATTCTAGTCCAAAAGTTTGATAGAGGTCATTGCCTTTCTTTCTACTATGACGAAGTACAAGACCACCAATCAAACCACCATTCGTGTTTTTATTGATGCCCCAAATCCATTCGGATGTATATTCAAACTCTTCTCCTTCAAAAAGCTGGGCTGAGCTAAGGAGAGGCAGAATAATTAGAATGAATATTTGTAGCTTTCTCATGTTTGCTATTGAATAACAAAAATAATGTGGAAGTCCCTATTGTTTTTTAGCAATAGAATTAAGTTCCTCATAATTAATTCCCATATGTGAACTATTAAAAACCGCTTTTCCATTAGCTATTAATATCGCTTGCGGCGATTCATGTCTTATTCCATACCGCTCAGCTATCATATTAGAAACATCTCGATGAGCAATTAAGTCAAGAAAATATGGTTCAAAAGAGTAATCATCTGAAAAAGATCTTTCAAATCTACCTAGTGACATTGCACTTATTGAGCAGCGTGTGCTGTGCTTAAACAGCAATACCGGTTTTTCTTGTGATAAATTATCTATCTCTTCCAATTGTGAAACATTATTCAGTTCTTTCCATGGTAAAGACTCTTTCTCTTTCGCTGAAAATAGCTTTCCTAGCATACTACAATAATTTGATTAGTTATTCCAAATCACCCGTTCTTTTTTATCGAACTTAGGCTCTTTTGCAGTTCCATTAACATCTTTTGGGTTGTGCTTGTTCCCGTTGAGCCTAGTCCAGAAAATATTCCATTTGCGAAACATCTTTCTAACCTTAGGATTATTGAATTTCTTAGCTGTATGATAATTGCTACTAGGGTGTTGTCTTCCTACTCGCTTATGCTTCACCTTCATATCTCCTTCCCACAGTGTTGCCTCCTGAAAGTACTTTGCCAGACCCCATTCTTTCGAATTTCCAAAAAATCTCAACCTAGTCCCAGTATATCTTGGTCTTATCTTGTATTTCACACCTCTAAATGGCGAGCCAGCAGAATATCTCGGCTTCACCTTGAAATCCTTTCCTCTAAAAGGTATTCCTTGTGAATAGCGGGGAGTTAATTTATAATCTTTAGCGGTGAAAGGCATACCCTGCGAGTACCTTGGGTTTACACCATACTTTTGCCCACGGAACGGATTGCCTTTAGAGTAGCGAGGAGTTACCTTATAATCTTGGCCTCTAAATGGATTACCTCTTGAATACCTGGGATTAATCTTATAATCGCTACCTCTAAATGGGTTGCCTCCAGAATAGCGTGGATTTACTTTGTAATCACTGCCTCTAAACGGATTCCTTCCAGAGTAACGAGGATTTATTTTGTAGTCACTGCCTCTAAATGGATTCCCTCCAGAATAACGAGGATTTACTTTGTAGTCACTGCCTCTGAATGGATTTCCGCCAGAGTACCTAGGAGAAAACTTATACTTGCTTCCTCTAAACGGATTTCCAAAGGAATAGCGAGGAGTCACCTTATAGTCACTTCCTCTAAACGGATTTCCACCGGAATAACGGGGAGAATATTTTCTTGGTTTAAATGATGCTACTCCACCAGCAGAAGTTCTTGGCTTTACAGAATACCGCTTCTGTTTTTGCTTTATTGGAGAATACCTCGGAGATGAAGTCTTGGATAATTTAAATGGAGAGGAAGCGCTTGAATACCTAGGAGACCTTCGGCCATCCGCACCAGGAATGCCCGAGCTTTTTCCTACTTTCTTCTTGTTTCTGAAAAAAAGAAAGCCCTTTCGTTCAACTTTTTTAGTCTTGAGCCTGCTATCGTTGTCTTCAAGTAATTGAGCGTCGGCAGTATAAACTGCCGCGCCAATTAATATCGATATGATTAGAAATCGTTTCATTTCCACTCTATGCCTTCCAAAGGTTGGCAATTTAGGTGATAATCTCAACGATTCTGTCGAATCCATTCGACTGATCGTCTATACGATTAGATTTGAATAGGTTCTCCCTGAGCGTTGAGTACTTCATATTCGGTGAGAGCTTTGGAGCTATCCTCAACCATATTTACCCAACGAAAATATTTAAAAAACCATTTAACTCTTCTAGAAAAAACTCCTGCCGTAAAGTACGAATACAAGTATGGATGCAAAGCCACCGTTATTTTTTTCTCATTTTGAGACTCGAAAAAGTACTTAATTGTATTCTCAACTTGATCAGCAACTTGAATTGATGCAGAGATCTTACCTGTTCCACCACATGTTGGACAAACTTCCTTAGTTTTAATTGATAGCTCTGGCCTTACTCTTTGCCTAGTGATTTCCATCAATCCAAACTTAGAGAGAGGAAGGATAGTATGCTTAGAGCGATCATCCTTCATAGCTTCTTTCATTCGAGCATAGAGTTTTTTCTTATTCTCTATTTTTCGCATATCGATGAAATCAACCACAATGATTCCTCCCATGTCTCGCAACCTCAGCTGTCGTGCAATCTCGTCTGCTGCATCCAAGTTTACTTTAAGAGCTGTATCTTCCTGATTATCTTCTTTGTTTGATTTATTGCCGCTATTGACATCAATTACATGAAGTGCTTCAGTATGCTCTATTATGAGATAGCCACCATTTAGCATACTAACAGATTGGCCAAAAGAGGTCTTCATCTGTTTTTCAACTCCAGTAGCTTCAAAGATTTTGGTTTTACCCGTGTACTGTTTGAGGATCTTTTCTTTATCAGGTGCAATCCCCTTAACAAAGGTCTTTATTTCACCATAGAGTTCTTTGTCATCTACAAGGATACTATCAAAGCTCTCATTTAATACATCTCTAAGTATTGAGTTGGCGCGATTCATTTCGCCAATGATCTTGTCACGAACTTTTGCTTTTTGGAGGGACTTCATTCCGTTGTCCCATCGTTCGACAAGGTTTCGAAGATCGGTGTCTAGCTCTTTAACATCCTTGCCCATGGCTACTGTACGGATGATTACACCAAACCCTTCTGGTTTGATAGAGCTTATCAGTCTTTGAAGACGCTTTCGTTCATTAGCGTCTGTAATTTTCTTTGATACGTTTACCGTATTTGAAAACGGCACCATTACCAGGTATCTACCTGCCAATGACAACTCGCATGAAAGTCGTGGACCCTTCGTAGAAATAGGTTCTTTTACTACCTGAACCAAAATCTTTTGTCCTTTAGTAAGGACTTGGCTCATTTTACCAAGCTTATTAATATCTGGTTCTGTTTTGAAGCCTGCCAGTCTTGTACTGTTAAGCTTCTTCCCCAGCGTCAGCTTGGTAAATTTGTTTAATGATTGGACCTGCGGTCCTAAATCCAAGTAGTGTAAAAAGGCATCTTTTTCATACCCAAGATCTATAAATGCGGCGTTTAAGCCTTGAACTACTTTTTTTACAGATCCTAGATAAATGTCACCGACATTGAAAGTTTGACCCCCTCCGTCTTGGTGAAATTCTACTAGCCTTTTATCCTTAAGTAAAGCAATACGACATCCCTCGCGAGTTGAGTTAATGATTAGTTCATTACTCATAGCGTATGTTTAATGGGTGCCTATTACTTCTTCTTGTGTCTGTTTTTTCTAAGTCTTTTCTTTCTCTTGTGAGTAGAGATCTTATGTCTCTTTCTTTTTTTACCGCAAGGCATAATTTCTATTCTTTAAAAGTTTTTAAAATGTTTTAGAGCCCTTTGAGATAATCATTGGCCATCATCTTAATGGCTGGTATTGAATCTCTAGTGGCTAAGATTTCCTCCAAAAGCAGGCGTGCCTGCGATTGTTGATTTATTTCCATCATAGAGACAGCTAGGTAAAGCTTCGCTTCATGATCTGCCGCATCTAATGATATCAAATTTTCAAAGCGCTCCTTTGCTCTTTCAAACTGTCCGCTTTGGATCGCTAAAAGGCCAAGGTTCAAAATGGCTTGTCTGTTAGTTGCATCTTGATTCAAAATTTCTCTCAACATTGCAATCCCAGCCATGGGATTTTCAGAGACAACCAGTGTCATTGCCATTCTATTTTTCAAAAAAAGATTTGTTGGATCTTTATCCAACAACAATTGCATTACCTCTCTAGCTCTTTCCGCATATTTCTTAGCTCGTTCAGGATCTGGAGATCTTTCGTAAGCAGTGAAATAAATATCCGCTACATACTCCGAAGGGACGATAATCCAACTTTCTATATCATCCGCTAAACTCGCTGCGCTGTCCACAACCCCGTAATCGAGGAAGCGTCTAGCCAAAGAGTGCGCAAAGTTAGCTCTTTTATCAATATTTTCTTCTTCTTGAATTAATCTTCTTAACTCATTAATCTGATTTTCAACTTCTTGAGGGATTTCCATTGAATGGTTATCACTTTCAGTAACCTCTTGAAGCTGCTCGTTTTCAACAACACTTCTTGGCAATTGAAATAAAATAACTGCCAATGCTATTGACCCAAGAATGAGTATTAGCTGTGATCTTGTCACTTGATTTTAGAAGATTTTTTTATTTTCTCAACGAAAATTTTCGATGGCTTGAATGAAGGGATGTAGTGCTCATCAATAACGATCGCTGTATTCTTAGAGATATTTCTTGCAATCTTTTTGGCTCTTTTCTTATTGACGAAACTTCCGAATCCTCTTACGTAAACATTCTCACCATTCGCCATGTTGTTTTTTACAACAGTGAAGAATGCTTCTACAGAAGCTTGCACATCTGCTTTATCTATTCCGGTCTTATCCGATATTTCGTTTATCACATCAGCTTTTGTCACAACTGTCTGGTTTTTAGGTGGGTGTTAAAATTGGGAGGCCAAAATTAAATTTGCACATTCACATAAAAAAAGGATTTCTAAATTATTAAGCCATCAAACAGAAAACATTTACAGAAAGGCTAATTAATTGGTATACAGAGAGAAAGCGAGAGCTTCCTTGGCGGAAAACTAAGGACCCTTACCCCATCTGGCTATCAGAGATCATCCTCCAGCAGACTAGAGTAGAGCAAGGATTGCCGTATTGGGAGAGTTTTATTCATAATTTTCCAACAATTATAGACCTTGCGAATGCTCCAGAAGAGCAAGTACTACGACTATGGCAAGGGTTGGGCTACTATTCAAGGGCGAGAAATCTTCATTACACTGCGAAATATGTCTCGAACGAACTTGGAGGGGTTTTTCCAAATACATATTCGGAAATATTGAAACTTAAAGGTATCGGACCTTATACGGCTGCTGCAATAGCTTCAATTTGTTTTAATGAGCCTGAACCGGTTGTAGACGGCAATGTATTTCGATTCGCCTCTAGATACTTTGGAATCAAAAATGACATTTCTAAAGCTTCATCAAGAAATACATTTCTAGATGTATTAAAAGAACACATTAATCCGGATAATCCAGGAATATTCAATCAAGCAATGATGGAATATGGGGCAACCACCTGTTCACCTAGTCCATCATGTGATGAATGTGAATTTTCAATTAACTGCTTTGCGTTAAAAGAAGGACTTCAAAGTGAATTACCTATAAAATCTGCAAAAGTTAAAGTCCGTCAGAGACATTTACACTACCTAGTCCTGCGAAGTGGAGATCAACTGCTCTTAAATCAAAGAAGTACAGATGATGTTTGGGGTGGATTGTATGATTTCTACCTTATAGAAGGAAATTATGATGAAGAAGAAATACTACATCAAACGAAAGTTCAATTAGATCTTCACGATCCTATCGTTGAAGAAATCTCAGAACCAATCAAACACATTTTAAGTCATCAAAAGCTTTTTGCTAAATTTTATTCGCTCACTATTTCTGATAAAGATGTGTATACTTTAAGTCAAAAGACAACATTAAAATCATTTTCCGTCAAGGAAATACTAAATTTGCCAAAACCTAAATTAATCGTGAACTACCTTCATCGTATAGGTATCAAATGAACACACTATGTCAGGAGTAAATAAAGTAATCTTAGTTGGTCGTCTTGGGAAAGACCCTGAAGTACGTCACCTAGAAAATGGTGCTACAGTGGCAAATTTTTCGCTCGCTACTTCAGAAACATATAAGGATAGACAAACTGGAGAGCGAAGAGAACAAACTGAGTGGCATAACGTAGTGCTATGGAGAGGTCTTGCGGAAGTCGTTGAGAAGTACGTGAAAAAAGGTGACATGATTTATGTTGAAGGTAAGCTAAGAACTCGATCTTGGGAAAAAGATGGAGTGACGAGATATACTACCGAAGTTGTAGGAGACAATATGACAATGCTTGGTGGTGGAGGTGGATCTTCACAAAGTCAAGCCAGCGGAGATTTTTCATCTCAACAGCCAACACAAGCGCCTGCGCCTGCTCAGGATACGGCTACTGATGCAACGGATGACCTCCCTTTTTAGAACATAATTTATAGTTTTTGGAAACATCTTTAGACGATCCTTTCCCCACGGTATTAATTAGCATGATGGCAGATATGCCATTCTCATTTTACCTGATTAATGGTCTGGTTTTATTGGTCTTGCTATGCCTTTCTGGCTTAGTTTCTGGATCAGAGGTTGCATTTTTTTCTTTTTCACACAACCAAATAGTAGAATTTAAAGGTTCTTCTGATTTGCGAGAAAAGCGGATTAGTAAGCTCCTTCATAACCCCAAAAGACTATTAGCGACGATTCTAATTCTCAATAACCTTGTCAACATATTTATAGTGACTATTTCAACATTTGCTACCTGGCAAATTGTTGGTGATCAAGGTAAGCAGGGAGTGACGATCATTCTTCTCACAACCATTATCACAATCGTAATCATTTTTTTCGGAGAAATCATTCCAAAAGTATATGCCAATCATAACGGAACTGTCTTTGCAAAAATGACTTCAAGCCTTCTTCTATTCTCTTATAAAATTTTTAAGCCCATCTCATGGTTTCTAATGAGTATTACCAGTCTGATTGAGAGGAGAATGGAAAAGAAAGGGTACAACCTTTCGGTTGAAGAAGTTAATCAAGCCTTGGAAATATCTGTCGAGAAAGAGCATGTGACTGAGGAAGAAAAAGGTATCCTAAAAGGCATTGTGAACTTTGGAACGTTTTCAGTGAAGCAAGTAATGAAGTCTCGGATGGATATTACAGCTATTGATCGAGAAACAGATTTTCATGAACTCATGAATCAGATCAATAAAACAGGTTATTCGCGAATTCCAATTTTTAATGAGACAGTAGATAAGGTAGATGGTATACTATACATCAAAGATCTTCTACCACACATTGGTGAAAATGAAGGTTTTAAATGGCAGGAGCTACTAAGGCCGGCATACTTTGTTCCGGAAAGTAAAAAGATTGATGATCTTTTCAGGGACTTCCAAGAAAAGCAAGTTCACATTGCCGTTGTGATTGATGAATATGGAGGCACTTCTGGACTGATTACGATGGAAGATGTTATTGAAGAGATCGTAGGTGAAATAAATGATGAGTTTGACGATGAAAGCGATGTTGCCTACAACAAGCTAGACAGTCAAACATATGTTTTTGAAGGTAAAACGTCTCTTAACGATTTTGGTAAAATCACCAATTCCGATATTTCTATTTTCGACTCAGTCAAGGGAGAGAGTGAATCTCTAGGAGGGCTTTTGCTTGAAGTGAATACCAAATTGCCGAGCGCGGGGGAGAAAATTCGAGTTGCTCATTTTGTATTTACTATTGTGGCTGTAGACCAAAGACGAATCAAACGGGTACGCGTCTATATTAATTCTGAAAAAAGCAGCGTTTCAAACTTCGAAGATTAAAAAGAGCATCGACTCCCCTATGAAATACTTTCTGATTCTCCTCACTTTTCTTTTTGTCGCATGTGGTGTTGACTACCTACCGAAACCGAAAGGGTATAATCGAATAGAACTGCCAGAGGCAGCCTATCTAAGTTTACCTGATTCCTTTCCTTACGCTTTTGAGTATTCCAAACATGCGGATCTACTACCTGACTCAAGCTGGATTACAGAACCATTTTGGATAAACCTCCACTATGCTGATATGGGGGCAACTATTCAAATCACGTACAAACCTGTCACTGATTCAATCATTCGAGAGTATCTCAGCGATTCGTATAAGCTTACTTCTCAACATAATGTAAAAGCTTACGCTATAGAAGAAACCATTATAGAACTACCAAATGGACTTTTTGCTTCATTTACTGAACTAGAGGGTGAAGTACCAACACAGGCCCAATTTCATGTTTCAGATAGTGTTGATCATTTCTTAAGAGGTGCACTATATTTTCGCACAGCTACAAAAAACGATTCCCTAGCTCCGGTCATTGATTACTTAAAAACTGACATTATTCACCTACTCACGACGTTAGAGTGGAACGGAAAGAGAGGGCAATAAAATAGTTAAGCTGCTTAGTATTATAATCTTTTCGTTTATTGGTACTGTTCAGAAGCTATTCATTTAACTCCCTTTTTTTGTGCTTCAGACTATATTAGCCTCATGCATCAATTCTTTGATCGATCCATTGAGTATTTGAAAGGAGTAGGTCCTCAGCGTGGAGAGACCCTCAACAAAGAATTGCAAATTTTTACATTTGGAGACCTCCTCCAACACTATCCTTTTCGACATGAAGATCGGAGTAAATTTTATAAAGTCGATGAACTTCAACCAGACCTTCCTTATGTACAGCTGATAGGCGAGTTTAAATCATTCAAAACGATTGGAGTCGGAAGAAAATCTAGACTTGTAGGCGTTTTTTCTGATGGTACAGGAAGTATAGAAATGGTCTGGTTTAAGGGCGTTCAATGGATCCAGAAAAGTCTAAGCATTGGTGTTAAATATGTCGCATTTGGGAAGGCTACTCTTTTTAATGGAAAGTTCAATATTGCTCACCCCGAAATAGAAGTACAAACCGCTAAAAATACTCAAGGCGGATACCTTCAACCTGTCTATCACACTTCAGAGAAAATGAAGAAAAAAGGACTTGATAGTAAGTTCATTTCAAAAATCATGAAGGTTTTGTTAGTAGAGGCAGTCAATCAAATCAGAGAGACCCTTCCCAATAACCTCCTCGGCCAGTTTAAGCTGATAGATAAAAAGACAGCTGTCGTTTCAATGCATTTTCCTCGTACGTCACAATTACTAGTACAGGCACAGAATCGGATGAAGTTTGAAGAATTATTCTTTGTACAACTTCGCTTAATAAAGTTAAAAATCGCAAGGACAGAAAAGTATCGTGGAGCAGTGATCAATAAAAGTGAATTGCTAAATGATTTTTATAAAGACCACATGCCCTTCGAACTAACAAACGCTCAGAAAAGAGTTGTAAAAGAAATTTATGCTGACTTTAGGTCTGGTCAGCAAATGAATCGCCTTGTACAAGGTGATGTAGGTAGTGGCAAAACAATGGTAGCCTTTTTATCCATGCTTATTGCAATAAGCTCTGGGTATCAATGCGCTTTCGTGGCCCCGACAGAAATACTAGCAGAGCAACATTTCAAGGGTCTACAAGAGCAAGCTAAAGCAATGGGCTTACACATCGCTAGACTTACTGGCTCAACTCCCAAGTCTGAACGAAAACTTATTCATGAAGGGCTAATGTCGGGGGTAATTTCGATTCTAGTCGGCACACATGCATTACTTGAGGATAAGGTTAAGTTCAAAAATCTAGGGTTAGCTGTTATTGATGAACAACACCGATTTGGAGTGGCGCAGCGAGCAAAGCTCTGGACAAAAACTAAAGATGTTTATCCTCATGTATTGGTAATGACGGCAACACCAATTCCCCGAACTTTGGCAATGACACTTTATGGGGATCTAGATATATCCGTTATTGATGAGTTGCCAGCCGGAAGAAAACCGATTCAGACTAGACATTTCTTTGAGAAAAAACGTCTCGAAATGTTCGGTTTTGTTGAAAAAGAAATCGACAAAGGGAGACAAGCATATATTGTATATCCACTGATTGAAGAATCTGCTACCCTTGACTACAAAGATCTTATGGATGGGTATGAAGGTATAACCAGGAGATTTCCAAATTATCAGATTTCAATTGTCCATGGTCGTATGAAAGCAGAAGACAAAGAATGGGAAATGCAGCGATTCGTGAAGGGTGAGACTAAAATAATGGTTGCCACAACCGTTATAGAAGTGGGCGTTAACGTTCCCAATGCTACAATTATGGTTATCGAAAATGCGGAACGATTCGGACTCTCTCAGTTGCATCAACTAAGGGGTCGGGTTGGTAGAGGGGCAGACCAATCGTATTGCGTACTAATGTCTGGTGTTAAGCTTAGCACTGAAGGTAGAAAAAGGCTCAAAACCATGGTTGATACAACCGATGGATTTAAAATAGCAGAAGTAGACCTTGAATTGCGAGGTCCCGGGGATCTGATGGGAACAAGGCAAAGTGGTGCACTGGATTTGCTGGTATCGGACTTAGTTAGAGACGGGGAGATTTTAAAGGTTGCCAGAATTGCTGCACAAGAGACACTAAGTTCTGATCCACAACTTGAAAAAGTAGAACATCAAGTGATCAAAACTCATATTGAATCATTCAGTAAGAATGCTGTAAACTGGGGGAGAATTAGTTAATCAAATGAAGATAAAGATCAATACCAACACATTCCTGGGAATCTCTGCCATGTTAATAAGCCTTGGTACGCTAATCGTCCTGATTTACCAATCGAAATTGATGCGTGAGCATGAAGAAAAAAGTGCAATTCCAAAACTTGAACTTTGGAATGATTTAAGTGAAAGCCGTTACGCACTCAGATTAGAAAACAAGGGGTTAGGACCGGCTTTGATAGAAGAAGTTGCAGTAAAGTATGGAGATAAAATATTTTATTTAGACCCCATGTTTTTTGCTATTAATTATGCTGATTCCGCGAATAACGAAATAAGACAAATTACTGGGACTAATTTGTTTGAGGGAATAATTATTACACTAGGAAGCAAAATCAAACTTGTAGAATCGACTAATGAATTGGATGATCAGATGTTAAGAGATCTTTTCTACAATTATGATACTAAGGTGATTATCTATTATTCTTCAATTTATGGCAAAGTCTGGAAGTTAAATGGAACTGGAGATCTACCAAATATTCAATCGGATTATGAGCCAAAGATATTCAATGAGCTTTTTAGCGAGTAAGCATAGTTGGTTAGCCCAATAGCTCCTAATACAACTATGAGCGGTATTATAGGCACAAAGAACCTCCCATCCCAGTCCGCCCATGTGCTGCTAATCACGAATGTATGCGTAACAAAGTAAACCACTGAAGCTAGAGAAAAGTAGTCCGAAATAAGCTTCTTTCGGATTGCCTTTATGCTGAAAATATAAAGCGGCCAAAGGATCACAGCCATTGCAATATTGTGAGACCAAGACCAATAAGTTCGTATGTGAGTTACGAACATGATCATCTTCCCAAAAAACAACTTAGAGAAATAAATAGGGTTTCCAATTACAAACGATCCCATCTGTTGAATAAGTGGTAATTCCTCAGAAGGTTTATAAAGATCATCTGGTATATCTACAGTCATCCAATCATGGTGAGGGTGCGTTGGAAACTCATGCATTGCGAATATGATATCTCCATTCTCGTAGATCAGCATAACTCTATGCGAACTAATCATTGTATTCGCCAGTACAACCAACCCGAACATAGCAATAGCTAAAGATGCAAACTTCAAAATTACTCGCGGAGGTGTCCAAAGCCATTTCCACACAAAAGGAAAACATAGTGCGATCGAAAGAGCCGGAGATGTCGGCTTTGAAAAAAAGCTTATTAGTATAAAAATCAATGTTGTCCCATAGATCCAATTCTTCTTTTCTTGCGCAGATCTGACGATCCAGTAAAACGTAATACTTAGAATGCTACAGTAAAAAGACTCTGTTAGCACATATGAATGCCAATTAAGATTATCAGGAAAAAAGATAAATATTAAAGAAGCCACAAAGGCTGTCATATCATTTTCTGTCAACCTTTTAGTAGTCCAGAAAATTGAAAGCATTGCGAAATATCCAAGAATATATTGAGCCAAAATAATAGCCCCGTAGTCTTGTGAGATTAACTTGATAAAAGCCACAAAAAACACATAGCTTATGTACCAAAAATTTAACGGATCGAAATAAAAGCCACTTGAAAGATTATCCGCGTATCCTAAAAAACGAGGAGAGTCATTCATGATCTTGACATCATATTTGATATATAGATATAGGCTTACTACAAAATACAATATGGTTGCTATCGCATAAAGTCTGCCATTTAACCTATTGATCATCGCTTTCTTTTGCTTTAAATGAGATTGCAAATTAATCTCATGAAAGCTAATTGTTCCTTCTCTGAATGTTGTTCTTATTGCTAACTAACCTTCAAAACGATTTGGCAAGCTTTTCGCTGCGAGTTCACTAACAACCTAAACCTTAATTATGAGAAGAATTTACCAGCTTACTCTTTTATTGTTAATCCCGTTATCTACGTATTCACAGCAATCCATTTACGGGACGGTATTAGACAAGGAAACCAAAGAACCTATTGCATACGCTCATATTTTTCTAAATGATAGCAGTGCAGGAACCTTTTCAGATCTCGATGGGAGTTTCTTTTTCCAAAAAGATGAACAAAATAGAGCTAGCGAAATAATTATTACTCATGTAAGCTACGAGCTTACAAGTGTTGCCCTTAGTGACAATGAACTAGGTGAAATTTTAGTTACCCCAAAAAATGATCGACTAAAAGATGTTCAAGTTAGTGGTGAGGTAGATAGCAAATGGCAAAAAAAGTATGACCAATTTAAGGAAGAACTTTTCGGTACCACCCCTTTTGCAGAACAATGCAAAATCCTAAATCCGTGGGTGATTGACTTTGGCAAGAAGCAAGGCAGTTTCCTCGCAACCGCTACCGAACCTATCGAGATCGCTAATGATGCACTGGGTTATAGAATAAGCTTTAAACTGGACTTCTTTACAATCAGAAATAGAATAGTAACGATAAAAGGTGTCCCGATAAATGTGCGTGACAACTCTGCAAGCAAAGAGCAATTGCTGGAATTCGATAGAAACAGGAGAGTCGCATTCGAAGGGTCTATTTATCATTTTGCACAAAGTGTTGCAAACAATTCGCTCGAAGAAAATGGATATGAAGTTTTTATTGCAGGCGAAGAACTTGTTCAAGTAGCTGTCGATAGAAAAAGTTCTACTAAATGGAAAGTCAACTCAATAGATCGCATCGTCAACAAGAAAAGCGAATATTCAGAATTTGATTTTGATGAATATCTGCAAGTGGTTTATACAAGTCCGATTACAAACAACTCTGAATTATCATGGATCAAAAAAGAAGGACATGTTTATATCTCAGAAAATGGGCTAGTAGAAAATTTAGACAGTCTAAAATTATTTGGCTCATTCGCAAATGATCGTTTAGCTAATTACCTCACATTCGAACAAATAAAGTCTTACTATAAAAAGCAAGTAAAGAGTAATTCCTTAGCTGGCCACATAAAATCACACTTCCCCAACATTGGTAAACCTGAAGAACTTTACATACACACTGACAGAGAAGTATACTTTCCTGGAGAAGATATCTGGCTCAAAGGCTATCTCAGTTCAGAGGATTCAACCTTCGCAAAAAAGATATTTCTTGAACTGGCTGGGATTGATAGCTCAATCGTAAAAACAATACTTCCTATTAAAGGAAATGGTGCATCAGGTTATCTTAAAGTCCCTGAGAATATTTCTCCTGGCACTTTTATGATTTTAGGATATACGGATAGAAATATCAATAACAATCAAAGGCATTTTAAAAAGCCAATACAAATAGGTTATTGGAATAAAGCCAATCCCAGATCTTCGAAAAAAGAAATAGAAATCTATCCAGAAGGAGGTCATCTTATATCCGAAATTATAAACAATGTCGCCTTTGTCATAAAGGACGAAAAAGGAGTTCCATATAATGAAGAGGTTGATCTATATGAAGGATCAAAGAAGTTGATGTCTGTAAAATCTGAATGGAATGGCAGAGGGGCTTTTAAGATTATTCCAAAGCAAAAAACGAAGTATAGTCTAAGAAGCAGTGATAAAAATATTGTTCCATTAAATTTTACTTGTAGTGATCAGGAGATAGGCATGATTGTACAAGATCTGGACTCTATTTTCAGAGTAAATATTCAATCAAACCTAGTGGTCAAAGACACCGTCTATGTGACCACTTCCAAGAAGAACAACCTGATTTCAATCTATCCAGTGTATTTGTATAAAACGCATCAGCTATTAATACCTAAAAAACAGCTAGAGAGTGGGGCAAATACAATTACAATATTTGACGAAAAAATTAACCCTGTTTCTGAAAGGGTGGTCTATGTTCAACCTCAACCGGTGGATCTAGAATTAGAAATAAAATCGAAAGACTTCTTATCTAAAGTAATGATAATCGGAGAAGATTCGATAAAAGACGCATCCATCTCAGCAATTGATCTTAGCAGGGCAAATGATCAGGGTAGTGAAAGTATATTGGTAAATAAATATCTGCGTCCAGAAATTAGAGGTTGGGTGGAAAATAGCGATGCACTATTCAACCAACCCGAATCGAGGCATTTTGACCTAGTAATGTTAACAAATGGTTGGAGAAAATATCCAACAGATATAGTTGCATCTGTAGACTCTGCTGCATCTATTTCCCAGTCTGGATTTTCGCTAATTGGTTCTGTGATTTTCAAAAATCCCAATAAAGCAACCACTGGTGATATTTTCTTGATAAATCAAAATTCAGAGAGTGCTATGAAATTCAACTCTGTAGATGAAAATGGCAATTTCTTTTTCAAAGACATTAATTATACAGACTCATCAAGCCTATACTTTGCTTTTGATAAAAAGTTTGCCAAAAACGTAAATGGTATTGAACTCTCAGCTAATCATAACTGGAGATACAAAGAAGGAATTTTATTTGATTTCGTGTTTCATGAAGAATTGGCAAATGAAAGAAGAAGGATTGATTTCGAAAATAGGTTAAGCTCTCAAGAATCATTTGATACTTCAGAGGCTACTGAACTTGAAGAAGTGGTCGTATTTGGTAAGGAAGGAAGCTCATTAAAAAAGAGGAGATATGCTGTCACTAGTGCCGAAATTTTATCATTCAAAGAAAAACCCATTACCGGATACGGTAGAAATACTTACACCACATTAGATCAAATCAAATCTGTAAAAACTATCTACTTCTATGAAGTAGGAGGAGCTGTTATTCGAGACGTAAAGCTTATAAATACCGAGGTGCCTGACAGTCAGAGAAATGAGATCGACTTATATGTTGATAACTCATTTACAGATCCTCTCATGTTACTCTACTTAGATCCAGCAAATTTTGAGAGAATTGAGTTTGTAAGAACATATAGTAAGAATGGCTCTCTCTTCATTTATACTAGAGATATTCCGATAAAACCTCCTCGTAAACAAGTATTCGAGAAAAAATTGAAAGGCTATCAAGCAAAAAAAGAATTTTTTGAAGAAAAGCTGCTTCAACCGCCATCAAGTCATACTGCAACTATTCATTGGGATCCACATATAACAAATCAAAAAAGATCTATTTCTTTTTCTGCGCCAACTGAAATGAAGCCGCTAAAAGTTATAGTTGAAGGATTTACCTTCGACAATAAGCCATTTCGACTAATCAAAACTTACACCAGCAATTAGTATCTTATGAAATATGAAAACTCAGTACATCAAACTTCTTAAGAAACAGGTCGGTAAACTTGAAGAAGATAGCTTCGAATTAGAAGCATGGAAAACCAGCTCAATTACAGTTATAGAGCGAATATTTGGTAAGGAGGATATTCGCGCAAAGAAGATTGAAGAGCTCAAAATTGATTACAGCAGTTGGGCACTTCGTGACTCAAATTCTAATTACAAGCCTGTAGAAATAGCAAAGCTCAAGGGAAAAGAAATTTTAACTACAGCTATTGATGAAATCGAATTATTTGGTGCACCGGAAAACCAAACAATGGATGTGCTTGGAAAAGATTTTGCAAAAAAATTACAAAACATGAATTCGCAAGAACGCAAAAAGCACTTCACCGAAATGAAAAAAGGTGAGCTTGTTGATTTACTTATTCGACTCTTAGAATGAAGAGAGTCTGTCTTACAATAGTCATTCTAACATTAATATCATGTTCTGAAAGTCCAGAGCTCAATGGTTTATGGGTTTTGAAAGAAGTGAGTGTCGATATGATCCCAAGAGATTCGAAGCCCCTTTATGTTCATTTTACTCCAGATGGTAATTTTTCGGTTTCCAGAGCTGAAGGTGATTTAGTAGGACTTTTTCAACTAAATGGCAATAACTTATCTTTTGAAAGTGTTGATCAAAAATGGTTTAGTACTAAATGGTCAGCCAATATATATCGAGAAAATCTTGTATTAAAAGGTCTTGAATACGGATTTAGGACAACAGAACTTAGGTTCTCTAAAGCTGAAAAGTTTCCCACGTTCGATGAATTTATTGAAGAAGTAAATGGGAAATGGGAACTTTATAAAATTGACAATAAGAACAATATAGAAAGTATTAAAAACACTCATTTTATTATTGATGAAGATACATACAGTATCGTTTCGAACGACAGCACTATTGAGAAAGGAGCAGTGCTTATTGACTCTAGACATGAAAAAATTAGCTTTGAATACGAAGAAACGACCTGGAACGTGCGGTTTGTTTGGAGTGAACTTAGACTAGACAATAATGAAATGAACATTACCTATAGGTTGAGAAGAGTTGATGACTAGTTTGAAACATTTTTTATTCGCAATCGCAATAATTACAGCTACTGGCTGTAGTTCCTTAGATGACGATCTAATCTTAAATAATCAACTGATACTTGGTGCAGATCTTTCTTATCTAAACGAGATGTTAGATTGTAATGCGACCTACAACAATCAAGGCATTGAAGTAAACCCGTATGACCTCTTTGCAAATGAAGGCTGTCAAATGGTACGAATTAGAAAGTGGCACTCGCCATCTTTTAACAAGTATTCTGGCCTTTTGGACGTAACACTCGCATCAAAGGAGGCTACGAAAAGAGGAATGCAAATTCTTCTTGATTTACATTATTCGGATACATGGGCAGACCCTAGTAAACAAATCATTCCTAAAGCGTGGCAAAATATCTCGGAGTTAAATGTTTTGGGCGACTCAGTATATAACTATACGCTCATGGTTCTTAATTCATTGAACAATGAAGGTGTTGTTCCAGAAATAGTTCAAATTGGAAACGAAATCAACAGTGAAATCTTGATGACGGCAGAGGTAACTCCAGGTCAGCAAATAAACTGGAGCAGAAATGCATTTCTAATTAATCGTGGATTAGAGGCTGTAGACGAATTCAATCGAGCAAAAGATCATCAAGTTCAAACGCTTATACATATTGCACAACCCGAAAATGTGTCTTGGTGGTTTGAAGAAGCAGAGGCTAATGATGTTTCGAATTTTGATTGGATTGGCATATCCTATTATCCTCAATGGTCAACCATCCCATTGGAACGATTATCTGACGAGTTAAAATCAATTAGAAACCGTTTCGAAAAGCGCGTTTTAATCGTTGAAACAGCCTACCCATACACATTAACAAATACGGACAAGGCAAATAACATCCTTGGCAAGGATGCTAGCATTGAAGAGTTTGGTGTTTCTCCTTCAGGTCAGCTTAATTATCTAAATGCATTAAAGTCAGAAGTGTTAGCAGGCGAAGCAGAAGGAATCATATATTGGGAACCAACTTGGGTTAGCACAGATTGCTTCACACAATGGTCACAAGGATCTCATTGGGATAATGCTACATTTTTTGATGCTTCAAATAATAATGAAGCTTTAGATGCTTTTAGTTTTTTTGAATGACTTTGTAATAAAATTACAAATCAAGTTAGTCGACTTTTATATACTCTAAGTTTATAATCAACGTTTCAGAATGTTTTGCATGCGAAACTCTATTGACAACAATCTCTTCAGGCAGATCATTATTTCCTAAACTGTAAGTATAGTGCTCCTCAAACGACAAAGATTCAAATTCAAAATTTTCATACTTTGTAGACGTAAGCGCATTAGAACTGAAAACAAAGGGGAAATTCCTATTGTATAAAAATGTTCTTCCAAATAAAACCGCCAATTCTATTTCATTAAATGCAAAATTACTTGTGGAGTTTGGACTGTAGTTCCAAGTGGCTTCAAGGATATCTTGATCACTATAATTTCGAACTTCAATAATATTGGGTGTACTATTATCATATTCGAAATCTTCTCGATAGTAAAAATTTAAATCCTCACCTTCACTTCCTAAAAACGCTGTCATCGAAATTGGTCTACCTTGGGAATCGTAATTAAACTCTTTCCTCAGAATAGTTATCAAACTAAACGCGGTGTTTGTAGAACGGCACTGGATAGATTTTATCTGATCGCCATCGTATTCTATGATACAAGATTCTGCTATCGAGTTTCCACCAAAAACCTCTACAGATTCATAAGTAGTAAGCTTACCTTTTTCATTTCTATGAAAAAGAATTTCAGCCTTAGAATCAAGCTCAGCTTCGGAATCACATGAATAAATGCTGCACGGAAAATCATATTCAGTTCGATCAATTCTTGAAACCATGCCGCTTGCATCGTAAGTTACCTCAGCAAATGTGCTATCAGTAACGTAAGTGCCATTGGGTAGCAGATCTGTCCTTGCAATTGAGATTTGACTAAGCTTAAGCTTATCCTCAATAGAAGGGTCAGAATCTTTGCCACATCCAAAGACTGAAAAAAGGATAATTATTAAGAAATAATGTGTCTTCATGCCGATTACGAAATTTTAAGATAAACATCATAATTGAAAAGAGCATACATTAATCGAGTAAAATGTCCCCTAACTGTCGAATTTCTAAGTGAGAGACTATCTGCCTTAACATCTAAATTTTTGGCCTTTCAGGTGTTAATTAGTCAAACACACAGTTCTATCTAGACATAATAGTATCTAATTGTTTAGTGCTTGAAGTGCCTTGTTCCAGTCATCACCATAGCCAGACCATTTTCATCACAATAGTCAATCGATAGTTGATCTTTGATAGAACCTCCTGGTTGAATTACAGCGGTTATTCCTGCTTTATGCGCAATTTCAACACAATCTGGAAACGGGAAAAATGCATCAGATGCCATTACCGCTCCATTTAAGTCAAAACCAAATTGACCTGCCTTTTCAATGGCCTGATTTAATGCGTCAACTCTTGAAGTCTGACCTACACCACTTGCAAGCAGCTGACCATTTTTAGCCAAAACAATTGTATTCGACTTAGATTGCTTACAAACTTTCGAAGCAAAGATTAAATCGTCCACTTCCTCTCCTGTTGGTGCCTTCTTAGTTTTTACTTCTAAATCAGTTTTGCTTTCTGATTTTAAATCATAGTCCTGAACAATGGCTCCGTTTAAAAGACTCTTAAATTGAGTCTTCTGATGCCATGGTTTCTTTTGAACAAGAAGTATTCTATTTTTCTTCTGCTTTAAGACCTCCAGCGCCTCCTCTGTAAAAGATGGAGCTATTAGAATTTCGAAGAAAAGGCTATTCATTTCATCAGCAGTATCCTTATCAATCTCTTTATTCGAAACCAACACACCTCCGAAAGCGGAAACTGTATCTGCAGCAAAAGCTCTCTGATACGCCTCCTTAGCGGTTGATGCGGTTGCGATACCACAAGCATTATTGTGTTTCAAGATCCCAAAAGCAGTCTCGTCAAATTCAGCAATGAGTTGAACCGCAGCTTCAATATCTACCAGGTTATTGTAAGAAATTTCTTTGCCATGAAGCTGATCGAAGTATTCTGACAAATCCCCATAAAATGTTCCTTTTTGGTGTGGATTCTCCCCATATCTAAGTGTTCTTGCAGGTGATGCACTCAGCCTGAATGCTGGCACTTTTTCACCAACATTCATCCAATTAAATATTGCTGAATCATAGTGACTTGAAGTAGCAAATGCTTTTGCTGCAAACAACTTGCGTTCCTCCTCAGTCGTTTCGCCTCCTTGGTTATCCAGAATGTTTTGCAAATCAGAATAATATTCCATCGAGCTAATCATTACAACATCTTTGTAATTTTTCGCTCCTGCACGAATCAATGCAATTCCACCAATATCTATTTTTTCAATTATATCCTCCTCAGAAGCTCCACTAGCCACTGTAGCTTCAAATGGATATAAATCCACAATCACTAGATCTATTGGCGGGATCTCAAATTTTTTAGCCTCTGCTAAATCAGACTCATTTTCTCTTCTATGAAGGATGCCTCCAAAAATTTTTGGGTGAAGTGTTTTTACGCGACCACCAAAGATGGATGGATAATCAGTTAAGTTTTCTACTGGTACTACATCTACACCTTCTTCACGAATAAACTTCTCAGTTCCTCCTGTAGAATAAATAGTAACACCCAATTTGTCCAAGCTATGAATTATTGGACTAAGCCCTTCTTTGTGAAACACAGATATAAGAGCAGACTGAATCTTTTTTGTAGACATGTTTTGAGGAGGTTTATTTCAAGGTCGGCAAAGTTACCATCGTAGATGGTTTTATCAATTATGAGATTGAATATAGTCTTCAATGACTTTTGGAAAATGTAAATACTCTAAAGAATGGACCTTTTCTGCTACGCTCTCTGGTGTATCCTCGGTCTCAACTGTACATTTAGCCTGAAACAATATCTTGCCTTTATCATATTCTTCGTTGACCAAATGGATTGTAATTCCTGATTCTTTCTCGTTAGCAGCAATTACCGCTTTATGAACATTATCTCCATACATGCCCCTTCCACCAAATTTTGGAAGCAAGGCTGGGTGTATATTGATTATTCGACCAGGAAATGCCTTCACCATATATTCTGGAATTAACCAGAGAAAACCTGCCAAAATGATGTAGTCGGTATCCTTGAGCGATGACAAAAAGGAAGCTGATTTAAATTCATCTCGTGCAAAAGTCGATGAAGGTATTTTTAACAATTTGGCTCTTTCATGAACAAAAGCATCAGACTTATTTGATATAATATCCTTGACTCGAATGCTTTTATGATTTTCAAAGTACTTGGCAATATTTTCTGCATTACTTCCGCTTCCAGAGGCAAGTATGGTTAGGTTTATTTGTTCGTTCACATCGCAAAATTAACTAGAACGCATCTTCAAAAACCTCAAGATTTTTTTTGGCGTCTATGCTAACAATATCAAATCGTATATCTCCATTCCAATTGATAGCAAAAATGTAATCCTCAGCTGCAGTTTTTATCCGCTCCATCTGACCTTCTGAAACAAAAGATTCTGGTTCTCCAAATTCATTATTACTTCTAAACTTCACTTCCACGAAAATCAGTAATTCTTCATTTTGGAGGGCCACTAGATCAATTTCAGATCGCTTATGCCGATAATTGATCTCCAAAATTTCGCAACCGAGTTTTTCATAGTGTCGTTTTGCTATAGCTTCGCCTTCAATACCTTTAGTTTTGCGATCCATAAAATGACGGCCAGAAGCCAATTTTAAAAATTTGATGTCAGAGCTTTATCCACTTAAATTCAAGACAATCTTCAAAGAGAAGCTTTGGGGTGGACAGAAAATTAAAACCATTCTTGGTAAAGATTTTAGTCCACTGGAAAATTGTGGAGAAACATGGGAGTTGTCGGGTGTTGCAGGAAATGTTTCAATTATCTCGCAAGGACCCTTGAAAGGGAAGTCATTGTCTGAACTTGTGAAAGAATTCCAAAATGAACTGGTGGGAAAGTCCATATATGCTCGTTTTGGAAACAATTTTCCACTGCTCATCAAATTTATTGATGCTACACAAGATTTATCTGTACAGGTCCACCCAAACAATGAACTTGCTAAAAAAAGGCATAATTCTTCCGGCAAAGATGAAATGTGGTATATCATCCAAGCCGATCAAGGGTCTTCATTGATTAATGGTTTCGAAAGAGATACAAACAAAGTCGAATTTCTTGATCATACGAGAGCCGGGAAAACCTTAGAATTACTGCACAAGGAATTGGTGGAAAAAGGCGATGTATTCTATTTACCTGCAGGTCGCGTACATACGATTGGTAAAGGACTACTTCTTGCAGAAATACAGCAAACATCTGACATTACTTATCGCATTTTTGATTTTGAGCGATTTGATAAAGACGGCAATAAAAGAGAACTCCACATTGACCTGGCAGTAGATGCACTTGATTATTCAAAGCCAGATAAAATTAAATGTCAGTATGTTGAGAAAACGAATGAAACAAATAGCATCGTATCCTCACCATCTTTTACAACAAATAAGTTAAACTTAAATCAGCTTACAAGAATCAATAGGGAGCGCTTGGACTGCTTCAAAATCTATATTGGCATAGGCGGTAAGGGTAAAATTGCGAACGAATCAATTCAATTGGGAGAGGTCCTGCTAGTTCCTGCATCAATAAAAACCTATCAAATAGAACCAGAAGGCGAGCTTACATTGTTAGAGACTTATATTGATGCTTCAATTGCATGACGAAAAAAACGCATTTTATTCACTTAGGCCTTAAGGACTATAAAGAAGCTTGGGACTACCAGGAAGAAATCTTTAAAAGAACGGTAGACCAGAAAATCGCTAATCGCAAGCTTCCAGAAAGCGAAAATGTTGTTACCGATAATTACCTCATTTTCTGTCAACACCCACATGTTTACACATTGGGAAAAAGTGGCAATGAAAATCACCTATTAGCAAATGAAGAACTGCTCAAACAAAAAGAAGCCGTCTTCTATAAAATCAACCGCGGTGGTGACATCACTTACCATGGGCCTGGTCAGATTGTTGGTTATCCAATTTTAGACTTGGACCATTTTTTCACGGATATTCACAAATACCTCAGGTACTTAGAAGAAGGTGTAATTATGACATTAAAAGATTATGGCATAGCATCTGGTAGAATTGATGGGTTAACTGGAGTTTGGATAGATTGGGAGAATGCTGAAAAAGCAAGAAAAGTCTGTGCGCTTGGAGTAAAGAGTAGCCGCTGGGTAACAATGCATGGTTTTGCCTTCAACGTAAACACCAACTTAGACTACTTCAATTACATCATTCCTTGCGGTATTCAAGACAAAGCTGTTACCTCGCTTGAGAAGGAGTTAGGTCATAAGGTTGAAATTGAGGAAGTCGAAACCAAACTCAAAAATCACCTGGCCAACATATTTGAAATGGAACTAATTGAATAGTTAGCCTTTCACAAACTTTAGCGAAATCCAATATCCCAAGAACGTGGCCATCAGATGCATCAGTGATATGTGAAGATCTATTCCTAAAACAGTAAGATTAAATATTTCAAAAACTACCGGTCCACTTAGCATGATCCAAGGTTTTCTGCTTTTAGTGGCAAGAGCACCATAAACCTGAAACATCCCCAGGGATCCTCCCAGCCAGTTTCTTACAAAAGCAAACTGCATGAATTCACTATTCGGAAACAGATCTAAACCAACAGTGTAAAAGAGACCGAAAAAAGGAGCCACGGTAAAATATGCCGACATGAAAATCAGTGCGGTTTTCTTGCTTCCAAAAACAGCTTCGTGAGACTGAACAATCAACAAAAACCCAAGTACAGAGACAAATAAGATATGGTCAAGGCCATTGTGAAGAATTGGTGTTGTAAATAGGTTTCTGAAAAATATGAGTGGAGACTCAGTAAAATTCTTAACCCAAAATGCATATTCACATTGGAGTGCTACCTGCCAAGATTCTTCACAGTTTCTAGTCGATGCAAAACCTAGAACCCCTACAATCGTCCAAATGATTGCTAGATAAATAAGCGTAAAACCTTTACTCTTTAATAATTCTAAGGCCGGCTTACGTTCGTTGTAAGCCCCTCTCCAAGGGAATACGAATGGAAAAATTCTTTCCTTTTGAGGGTTCTTAGTATTCATTTGCCTAAAATAGTGTTTGTGATCAAATTGCTTTCTGTTCCAATGGCTGACCCATTTGATCGCAAAACTATTCGATTAAGTAAATAGACAAGAAGTTTGTGAAGAAGGATATTGATTTTTCACCTGTAAAAGACGTTCACGTAGTAATCGCAAAGGAAGAAGATGTTTGGAAAGTCTTTCTTATAAATCGAAACTCCAATAAGCTGGACAATGTAATGATAACCTCTCGTGGATACGGTGAAACAAAAACCGAGACTCAAAAAACTTCAGTACTTAGGCATATGATTCCATACATCGATCCGGGAGAGTATGCACTCGTAGAACCAATAGACGAATCTGTATTCCATCTAAATAATGAATATTGGGTTAGCTATTTTATCGAAGGTAAAGTCTTCGATAAAAAATTTATTTTTGTGCCAGATTCAATTGTTGAAGATAACCTCACATTCATTGAAGAGTTACAAATGAAGGGTATCTTACATGACTAATGAGAAAGCCAAATTATGAGTCGTGCAGGCCTTGTTGATCACTACATTAAAGAATCCGCCAAACCAGAATTTGAAATTGATCAGATCCGAAAGGAATTAGAGCCAAAAGGTGTTCCTGAAGAAGACATTCGAGCAATTGTTCGCTTGGTTGATAACGACATGCAGAAAAGAGAATTGAACAAATCTTCAAGGAATAAATCAAAAGAATACATCAGAATTGGTGCTGTTCTGACTTTTACAGGATTAAGTATTACCATAGGTACCTATACCGGAGCTATTGCGATGGGTAATTCTTTTATGCTTATGTACGGGCCAATCGTTGTTGGAATCTCTTTGATGATTGGTGGTTGGCTTGAGTCAAAAAAATAATGAAAAACCATTTTCAAGATTTCCTAATCATAGATATTGAAACCGTCTCAGGTAATGAGAATGTAGAAGAATTGGCCCCGGCTCTTTATAAACATTGGGAAAGAAAGGCTGGGTTTATGCGAAATGATGAACACAGAACGCCAGAAGAGCTATACAGTGATCGGGCTGCTATTTACGCAGAATTTGGAAAGATCATCGTAATAGGAATGGCCATTTTTCATGAAGATAAAGGTAAACCAGCGATGAGGGTCAAATCCATTTCTTCAAATAATGAAAAAGAATTATTAACCGAATTTAAAAATTTTATAGAATCAAAATTTGATCAGGACAACTTAAGACTTTGCGCACATAATGGAAAGGAGTTTGATTATCCTTACCTATGTCGACGCATGCTGATCAATGACATCAAAATTCCATGGTCATTAAATATGACCGGTAAAAAACCATGGGAAGTAAATCACATAGACACTATGGAGCTGTGGAAGTTCGGAGATTGGAAGAGCTTCACTTCTCTTGATTTACTAACCAACATCTTTGGGATACCATCTAGTAAAACAGAATTGGATGGCTCAATGGTGACAAAAACATATTATAAAGAAAAAGATGGGTTAAAGAAAGTTGAGGAATATTGCCAAAAAGATGTAATTGCAACGGCACAGCTCTACCTCCGCCTCAACAACCTACCTCTGATCGATCCAGATCAGATAAACATCATTAAATGACCGCACGGTCACACAAATTAAAATGAGTAAAAAGAAACGAAAAAAGAAATTAGGATCTAGATCAAAACAAGAGCCTAATCACGTAAAACAAATAAAAAGTAAACTTCACGAGGTATTCTCAGTAAATGACGGAAAGTCATATGGGTACCGAGAGTTAATTAGAAAACTACAACTAAGAGATAAAAAGTCTAAAGACTATCTAAAGACACAACTTTTCAGTCTAGAGAGTAAAGAAAAAATTAGAAGGCTAAGTGACGGTCGCTTCGTTACCAATGCTGAAAGTGAATATCTACAAGGGACTGTAGACCATGTCAATCCGAATTTTGCATACATAGTTACTCCTGACCAGGAGGAAGATATTTGGGTAAAAACAACAGATCTAAATTTTGCTATTCATGGAGATTTAGTAAATGTGATAATCACGAGGGCTGCCGGCCGAGGCTATAGAGCCGAAGGTAAAGTGATCAGCATACTTAAGAGAAATAGAGAAGAGTTTGTTGGACGTATTGAGATTTCACAAAAATTCTCATTTGTTGTGCCAGACAGTAGAAACATCCACTTCGATATCATGGTCTACCCGGAGAAAATTGGCAAAGCCAAGCCAAATGACAAGGTCATGATCAAGATTGACAAATGGCATGATGCCAAGAATAGAAGCCCGCTTGGAACAGTTACAGAAGTTCTTGGTCAGGCAGGTGAAAATGAAGCAGAGATTCACTCAATAATGGCTGAATTCGGATTGCCTTTTCGATTTCCCAAGAAAATTGAAAAAGCAGCGGATCAAATTCCAAATGAAATCACCGATGATGAAGTTCAAAAAAGGAGAGATTTTAGGGACATTACCACCTTCACGGTAGACCCTCATGATGCAAAGGATTTTGATGATGCTTTATCAATCAAAGAAATAGAAAAAGACAAGTTCGAAATCGGAATTCATATCGCGGACGTATCACATTATGTCGAGGAAGGAAGTGAATTAGATAAAGAGGCAATTGAACGTGCTACTTCCGTTTATCTGGTGGATCGGACGATACCGATGTTGCCTGAAAGGCTTTCGAATGGGTTGTGTTCATTACGGCCAAATGAGGAAAAACTTACATTCTCAGCTGTATTCGAAATCGATACCGCAGGGTCTGTTTCAAAAAAATGGTTTGGACGAACAGTAATTAATTCAGATCGACGATTTACATATGAGGAAGCTCAGGAACGTATTGAGGGTTTGGATAGCGATTTTACGAAGGAGGTTGTTACGCTAAACAACATTGCCAAGCAACTTAGAAAAAAGCGGTTCCAGCATGGAGCAGTAAATTTTGAAACAGTTGAAGTAAAGTTCAAGCTAGATGGAAATGGCAAGCCGCTCGAGGTGATTCCAAAAGAGCGAAAAGATGCGCATAAGATGATTGAGGAGTTCATGTTATTGGCCAATAGGGAGGTAGCTACTCACATCTTTAAGTGGAAAGAAAAAGGTAAGGAAGAAGGAAGTAAAACATTCGTTTACAGAGTACATGATGACCCTGATCCGGAAAAGCTTAGCACCTTCGCATCATTTGCAGCTCGGTTTGGTCACAAGGTCGATACAGGCAGCAACATTTCTCATGGACTGAATAAGTTGATGGAAAATATTGAAGGAAAACCAGAACAAAATGTGTTGGAATCTTTGGCGATACGTTCGATGGCTAAAGCTAAGTACACAACGGATCCAAGAAGGCATTTCGGATTGGCATTTGACCACTACACACACTTTACCTCACCAATCAGAAGATACCCGGATGTGATGGTTCATCGTCTTTTAGAACATTACTTGCAAGGAGGAAAGAATGTAGGAAATGAGGAACAAGAACCTCTCTGTATGCACTCGTCCGAAAGGGAAAAACGTGCGGCTGATGCTGAACGCGCATCCATTAAATACAAACAGGTAGAGTTCATGGAAACGATGCTTGGGCAAGAGTTTGATGGTATTGTTTCTGGGGTAACAGAATGGGGCATATTCGTTGAGATAATAGAAACCAAATGTGAAGGCATGATTCGAATGACAGATCTTGATGACGATTTCTATGAGTTTGATGAGAAGCAAATGCGCGTAATTGGGAGAAACAACAAACGAATCATAACTTTAGGAGACAAGTTGAAGGTTTTAGTTGCCAGAACTGATATCGACCGTAGAACAATTGATTTAGAATTAGTAAACGATGACTCTCAATAAAAAAGCCCTTGATATGCTGGAGTACAATGGGTACTCCTTCAAATCTGAAAACAACCTATTTGTATTTAGACATTCAGGGTTTGATGGAATTGGACTTGGGATTATCATCGCATTAACAGTTGCATTAATCGTATTGCTTATTATGACTTTGCCACTCTATGGCATCGGAGCATTACTATTAGCGATTTTGATCTTCGGACCTATTGTAAAAAGAAATAAGGGACGTTCTAAATTAGAAATTGATGCAAATAAAGAAGTGCTGAGAATAAATGAAGTGGATCAGAAAATTGAGAAGAACTTCAATGAAATAGCAAGTGTTTACACACACTCGAAATTTGTTGATGAATATTCCAGTGCTTTTAAAAGTACAAGCAAAGAATATCGCGTAACAATAGGGCTTGAGATCGATAACCGTAAATTCCCTTTATTCAAACTCATTGCTGACCATGAAAAACCGTCCAAAGAGGCAGCGGCGGTACATGATTTCTTGGAGAGGGTTATTGGAGCAAGATGATACTGTCCCAAAATCTCATTCTTGCCAAGTAAGCGACAACAAGCTTCTTTTTTATCGAAAAAGGATCGATAACTTATACTTTCATTTATTAAAAGATTAAGATTGAATACCCTAATCAAGCAACTTAATCATGAAATCACCCAATCTAAGTAAAGAAGCTAAGAGCTTTCTAGAAGAAAACGGTTATTCGTTTCGATTTAAGGACAATCAAATTCAATTTAAAAGACGCATCGGTTATATGGGGTCTATAGTGATCCTTTTTGTCACCGTATTTCTATCCATCCCTGTATTCTCTGCTGGGGTAATCTATGGTGCAGTATTAGTTGGTGGGGTAATAGGTGCAATACTCATTCGCAGAATATATTTCACTAAAAAGTCAAGGTTGATTATCGATCTAGAGTCGAACACTTTTACAGCTATTATAGATACATACTATCAAGAAGATCAATCTTTAAAAATGATTTCTACCATTACAATGGAGTCAAAATTTGTGGATGAGTATACAACCGCTGCAAGGAATTCTGTTGAAGAGCATCTTATATCAATTAAAGTGCAGCTCATCACAAAAGAAATATTGACACTTTTTCAACTAAAATCTGATCAATCAGAACCAACACCTGAAGTCAACGAACTATATGGGTTGCTTGAGGGAGCAATCAAAAATGCCAAACAAGAACAATCGAATTAAAGACCATAAAAATCACCGCCTTTGTCCAATAGCAAGTATTTAAGAAATGAACAATGGTTCTATTTGTTCCTTATGTTCGCCGCCTATATTTCTACCTTAACTTTTGGCGTATACTACTTCCGCTTAGGTATTCCAGAATTATACTATCCAACATTTTTAGCTTTCTTACTCTTTGTAATCTTTAGTGCACTCTCTTTTTTCTCGGTCTTAAGTTTAGTTACGCTATTTCGACTTTCCGTAATTACCACACTCCTTGCATTTTACAATCAAATATTCTTTACTGGAGGTGTTCTTTCTGCAGGAATATTGGAATTTATCATTCCAACATTACTTGCATTTTTCTATAGACCGGTAAGGGACAGATACATTTTTATGTCAATTTCAGGGCTTGCACTCATCAGTATATTTATACTCTCAGGACTAGGTTATACAAGAAACGAACTGCCAGCAGAATCTGAATTAACCCATGGTATTATCTGTGCCACATTTATTTTCACAATAATTTCAATTTTTACATTCCTTTTTAGAAATGCTTTGATTGTAAAAAACAAGAAAATAGGAGACTCTATGAAAGAGCTCCAGGAAACAACACATAAACTTATCCAATCTGAAAAAATGGCATCATTGGGAATGCTATCAGCAGGTGTTGCTCATGAAATAAACAACCCGTTAAATTTTATAAAGGGAGGTATAGAAGTATTGGAAGAGGGGCTAAACGAAGAAAAATCACTAAAGTTTGAAGCAGAACCGTGTATCCATGTTATCAAAGAAGGCCTCTCTCGAGCCACAGTAATTGTTAATAGCCTAAATCACTTTAGCCGACGAACAGATTCCATGAATGAGACATGTGACTTAAACGAAATTTTGAACAATAGTTTAGTCATGCTCCAACCTAAGCTTAAATACAAGGGCAAAGTCATAAAGGAATTGTCAGAGGAAAAATTAACCTTAAAAGGCAATGAAGGTAAGCTTCATCAAGCATTTTTGAATATCCTTTCAAATGCAGAACAGGCAATCGAGCGGAATGGTACAGTTACTGTTAAAACAAAGGGGCTAAAGACTAAAACAGTTGTAGAAATTGCCGACAATGGAGAAGGAATTAGTAAGGAAAATCTTAAAAAGATTAGTGATCCTTTCTTCACAACAAAACCTGTAGGAAAGGGTACAGGATTAGGACTTTCAATTACCTATAAAATTATCGAAGAACACAACGGGAAGATTCGTGTTACTTCTAAACAAGGAAAGGGTACTAAATTTGTAATCTCATTCAATAAGAAATGAAGAATACAATTCTATTCGTAGATGATGAATTAATAAACCTTTTTGTACTTGAGAAAAGGTTTGAAAGTGAGTATAATGTGCTAACCGCTGAATCTGGTGAAGATGCAATTCAATTAGTGGAGGATAACAGAAACACGCTCAACGCTATTATTAGTGACCTGCGGATGCCTGGAATGGATGGATTAGAATTAATTGATAGAGTAAAGCCAAGTATTTTAGATATTCCTTGTTTCCTCCTCACGGGTTACGATTTTACTGATCAAATTAACGACGCATTAAAGTCAAGTAAAATTCAACACTTGTTCAAAAAGCCATTCGATTACAACGAAATAGATTCTAAGCTTAGAGAAGTGCTTTAGTTGTGGGCTGGTTTTAGCAAATCGACTACCGTCTTTACTGGATTAAATGTATTAGAAGGAACCTCCACAAAAATTGTATTCCAATTAGCCATACTTCCGTTCCAAAGACCGGGCAACTCCATAGCTAAAAGCTTTTCACCACCGTAAGATTTTTCTGAGATAAAACCCGCTTCTTCATCTTGGAATTGCATTAAGTCAAATTTTTCACCCTTATAATTCTTAATTCCGCAAACAATATCAACTGGATTGAAATGCGTGCCTCCTCTGAATATCTCTAATTGTTGTTGATTTGAGGTATCAACCTGTGCCGACTCTACAATTTGTAAGGAGTCGATCCCATTGGAATTAACCCAGAATGGACCTCCTCCAGGTTCTCCTTCATTTTTAACCATTCCGCAAACCCGAATGGGTCTATTGAGTAGACTTAAAATGTTATTCCTATCGAATTCACCACGAACACCCATTTCCAAAAGCAGTTCCGTAGCGTTTGCTTCATTAAAATCACCTTTATCATTGGCCGTCAAAATTTCAAAGGCTCGTCTTTGATAATCGATTAAAACGCCAGCTAATGCTTTTTTATATTGAATCTCGTCTGTGCGATTCTTTTCTGAAACAACATTATCAATGTTCTTGATAAATACGATATCCTCTGAAAGCATATTTAGATTTTGAAGCAGCGCACCATGACCGGCAGGCCTAAATAATAACTGACCGTCCATTATTCTAAATGGATCAAAAGTAGTTGTAGAAGCAATGGTGTCTGTGCTTTGACTCTGCTCACTAAACTGAATACTTATATTC
The DNA here is from genome assembly GCF_963691765.1 of Ekhidna sp. Classification (GTDB taxonomy): domain Bacteria; phylum Bacteroidota; class Bacteroidia; order Cytophagales; family Cyclobacteriaceae; genus Ekhidna. Next base: position 1,907,250 of record NZ_OY829375.1, on the reverse strand, counting down.
AAATCAGATTCTTTTTCAACTTCTTTTCTTAAATGATTTTCAAAGGCATTTCTATGGTCGGGAGATACAGTAAAGTGAATATTTAAACTGCCATTCTTGGATGCATAAGCTTTCCCCTCAGATAAATGTTCTTGCGCTGGTGTTCTTACAAAATCCTCATAATTATGGAAGCTTAATAGACCCTTTGGCATTTTCCCATAATTCAATCCTTCAGACTTCAGGAGTGTTTCGACAATAGCTTGGTAGTCATCAATTTCAATAAGGTCTTTCAAGGTCTTTCCTAATACTTCTTCCACTTTTATCGATAGCTCATCAAAAAATGCAAAGTCCTTAATACGACTACAAAACAGCGCAACTATTGGGTCAGATGTTTTTTGACTACCGTCTTCCGTAAAGGCAAATAAGTTCTTAAACATACGGGATGCTGCACCAGAAGCAGGAACAAATTTTACAATGTCCAATGAGCTTTGTTCGTATAATTCTATGTATGAAGTGAGTTTCTCAGGGTTAAGCTTTACAATTCCACTGTCAATTGTCGCAGGGGCTGTAATGTTGAGAGGAGAAAATCCTGATTTAAATCTAGAAAGTTGGTTTAGTACTACTCTCGCTTCTATACCTTTTGCCCGTATTTGGTTCAAGTCCTTTTCAGAAAACAAATCATTCGTGTTCATAGTTGCAAATGTAAATCCAGCTATTAAGTTGTTCTTTTTAATCCGAAAACAAATTAATTTGGTATTAATTAACTATCACCAATCGTTATGAGCATTGACATTTTCAAAATTGCACCCACATTCTACGGAATCACCATGGTTCCGGAATCATCATGGAGAGAATATGGTTATGCCCTTCTTACTATTGCTGGATCAGACGGTGAAGTATCTGAACCCGAGTTAGAATGGTTAACCGTAGACTGTGCTAAGTCAGTTGGAGTAGATGAAGATATCATTGCCGACTGGGAAGAATACGATTTCGAGGAAGGTGAGCTAGAAGAAATTTTTCACGGCTTCAATAGCAAGTCATTTGCAAACTTCAATAAGCTTTTAATCTATGATGCTATTCGAATGAGTAGCGCTGATGGTGATTACGCAAGCGATGAAAGAGATCAAGTAAATCACGCCGCACAAATTTTAAAGGTACCTATGGAAACAGTTTTGGCGATCGAAGCACTTGTAGACGTGGAACTCGCTGCGAACAAGTTGAGACTAACACTTCTCTAACCGTATATCTCATTTAGAACATGGGCTAGACGGATTCCGGCCTGCAATAAACGTTGATTTACCAAGTCGATATTGTCAAAATTATATCGATAGTTTATCTTCTTGTCTTCAGGAATAGTTTCATAACATCGGTTTCGTAATTCAGCAGATTCGTAAGCCCATTCAAGTACATTAGAAGAAGACCATTCATTTATTTGTTGATCCGTTGGATGGTTTATCCAGTTCACATATTCTGTGTAGCTATATTGCTGGCCATCGATTATTCCACTATCCCAGACTCTATGGAGGTTTGAACTATTCCAGAAGTAATCAAGCTTTATGTCGTTACCTCCCCTATCGTTACCATTTCCAACATGAAGTGGTTGATGGATATCACCGATTAGGTGTACAAGGCACTTAAGTGCAAAAGCTTCATCTTCATCTGTAAAATTCTTAATTTCCAACTCCTTCATTAGTCGCTGAATTGTTACGATCACATCACCTTCTTCTGGTGTTCCTGCCTCTTCGTATGTTTGACCATCTGGTATTGTAGCATAATGCCAAGGCGACATGTGACGATAAGTCGCATCAGATTTTATGAAGTCCATGTAATTGCTTACTTCGGCTAACGTCTCCCTTCCCAATACTTTTTCAATGTTCCTTTTGGCCTTTTTAGTAAGATGATACTCTGCAATTAAGCCAACAATTCTATGACCTGTTGCTCCCCAACCGAATGATTGAACAGCAAATGCCATTAATACAATTAGTAGTGAAAATTTCTTCATGTCTTAAAGTTAAGACCTGATCGAAAATGAAATGTTATAGATTGATCAAGAAAATGATCATAAAAAGAGAAGGCGTGCCCGGAATACGGTACACGCCTAATCACCAACCTAACCTAAAAGAAAGTCTTCAAATAAACGTCTCGGGTTTATTTTATTGTAATGTCTTTGATCTTTATACCGTTGATTTGCCCGATATGTTGCAATTATATCTTGAAATAGTTCATTTTTTAGATGAATGAACCATAATACTCTATGAACTCAAAAAATATGTTGTTTTGATTCTCCGACATTTTTTTGAACCGAGAGTGAGTATTAAGAGTTTACTTTTGTCAACTCAAAAATTGAAGGTGGTTTGAACACAAAAGATCTATTAGAGAAGTACGCGGAGAGTACGAATGTTAAAGCAATCGTCGATAGCATTCAAAATAAAAAGCAACTCAGGCTGAAAGGAATTTCTGGTAGCTATGATGCATTAATCTTAGCAGCTGTTTCGAAAAAAGTCCAAGGGGTTCAAGTGGTGGTCTTACATGATTTCGAAGAAGCCTCATATTTCCAAACAGATCTTTCAAACTTTATAGAAGGAGACTTTGTGGTATTTCCTTCATCATATAAAAAACCCTATCACTTTGAAGAAATTGAAAATTCGAATATTCTTCAAAGAGCTGAAGTATTAAATAATTTAAATGATCGAGAGAGCCTTGTTGTAATTACCTATCCAGAGGCGTTATCAGAGAAGGTAATAAATAAACGTTCTCTTGTCTCCAATACATTTACTGCCAAAACCGGAGAGCAACTTGATGTAGAGTTTTTAGCTGATCTTCTTTTGACTTATGATTTTGAAAAATCAGACTTTGTTTACGAGCCTGGGCAATTTTCAGTAAGAGGAGGTATTATAGATGTATTTTCATATTCTCATGAATTACCATATCGGCTCGAACTTTTCGGAGATGAAATTGAGTCAATTAGAGAGTTCGATCCCGAAAGTCAGCTATCAACAAGAGACTTAGAAAGTATTTCACTAATACCAAATGTTCAAACAAAGTTGGTCAGCGAAGAGCGTCAATCATTCTTAGATTACATTCCAGATGACACTACTATTTGGATTAAAGATTATCAGCAATCTCTAGATATTATTGATAAGTCATTCCACAAAGTGGAAGAGCAATTTCAAACCATAAAAGAGATGAGTGGTGATTCCAAGCTCATCACATCTCCAGATCAATTGTTTGAGACACAAGAGTCTTTTTCAAAATCACTTGATTCATTTACAAAAGTTGAGTTTGGCAAGAGGTTTTATATCCAGCCAGATGATGAGCTTTCCCTAGCCACACGTCCACAACCATCATTTCATAAAAACTTCACACTTCTTGCCGACAATCTGAGAGAGTTGCAGCAAAGTGATTATAAAAAGTTCATAGCTGCAGAATCATTCAAACAAATAGAACGCCTAGAAACAATTTTTGAAGAAATTGATTCCGAAATAACATTTGAGGGAATTACAGCTTCGCTACGAGAAGGTTTTATTGATGATCATGAAGAACTCTGCGTTTATACTGATCATCAAATTTTTGATCGGTTTCACAGATACAAGGGCAAAGAGAAGTTTACAAAAACGAAGGCTTTAACCTTAAAAGAACTTAAAACTCTCCAGCCAGGAGATTTTGTTACACATATAGATCATGGCGTAGGAAGATTTGCTGGTCTTGATACGGTTGATGTTGGCTCAAATAAACAAGAAGCAATTCGGCTTGTATATCGAGATGACGATTTGCTTTACGTAAGTCTTCATTCTCTCCATAAAATTTCTAAGTATTCGGGCAAAGAAGGTGAACCTCCTTCCATCAATAAGCTTGGATCTCCAGATTGGGAGACCAAGAAGAAAAAGATTAAACGCAAAGTCAAAGACATAGCGAAAGACCTAATAGAACTATATGCTAAAAGAAAAACAGCCAAAGGCTATTCATTTCCAGCTGATGATTATTTGCAGGCAGAGTTAGAATCTTCTTTTATGTATCAAGATACGCCAGATCAGTCAATAGCAACATCTGATGTCAAAGCTGATATGGAACTGGATCACCCAATGGATAGATTAGTGTGCGGTGATGTAGGTTTTGGCAAGACAGAAATTGCAATACGATCAGCATTCAAAGCTGTAAACAGTGGCAAGCAAGTAGCAGTGCTGGTTCCAACAACGATATTGGCCATGCAACACCACAGAACTTTTGCGTCTAGGCTTGAAAACATGCCTGTAAGTATTGACTATATCAACAGGTTTAAGACTTCAAAACAAATAACTGAGATAAAGAAGAAGGTCAAAGAGGGTAAAATCGACATTCTTATTGGAACTCACCGAATTGTAAATAAAGACATTGAGTTCAAGGATCTTGGCTTAATGATTATCGATGAAGAACAAAAGTTTGGAGTAAAAGTAAAGGAGCGACTAAAAGACATGCGAGTAAATGTGGATGCCCTAACATTGACAGCTACGCCTATTCCAAGAACTTTACATTTCTCATTAATGGGAGCTCGCGATTTATCCATTATTTCTACACCTCCACCAAATCGTAGGCCAGTAACAACCGAACTTCACGAGTTTAATGAAGAAGTAATTAGGGATGCTGTTAGCCATGAATTAAGGAGAGGTGGTCAAGTATTTATGGTTCACAATCGTGTGAGCGATATAGAGCAAGTAGGAAATATGATTTTTAAGTTGGTCCCAGATTCAAGAATTGGAATCGCCCATGGCCAAATGGAAGGGCCACAACTAGAGAAAGTGATGCTCAAGTTCATAGAAGGGGATTATGATGTCCTTGTCTCTACGAACATTATTGAAAGTGGACTTGATATCCCAAATGCTAATACAATAATTATCAACAATGCTCACATGTTTGGCCTTTCAGATTTACATCAAATGAGGGGGCGAGTTGGTCGATCCAATACTAAAGCATATTGTTTCATGCTCACTCCTCCAACTTCAGCGCTAACAAGTGATGCAAGAAAGAGGCTAAGCACACTTGAAGAATTCTCCGATTTAGGCGATGGGTTTAAAGTGGCAATGCGTGATTTAGATATACGCGGAGCAGGTAATTTGCTTGGAGCAGAGCAAAGTGGTTTTATCAATGATATTGGTTTTGATATGTACCACAAAATATTGGATGAAGCTGTTCAAGAGTTGAAAGAAGGCGAGTATAAACAACTATTCGAGGCTGATCTTCTAAAAAACAAAGAAGTGATGGATGGATTGATTGAAGATTGCAATATTGAAACTGATTTTGAAGCTTTAATACCGGAAACCTATGTAAGCAACATTTCTGAGCGACTCGGATTATACACCAAGTTAGATGATTTGAAAACGGAAGATGAGCTGTCCGACTTTATTAAAATGATGAAAGACAGATTTGGACCATTACCAAGCGGTGTTCATAACTTGACTGAAACAGTACGCTTAAGATGGAAAGCTATGCAAATCGGATTTGAGAAAGTCACAATCAAAGGAAATAAAATGAGGTGCTACGTTTCTGACAAAAAACCTCAAGAATATTTTCAATCAGAAAGATTTGGCAACGTGCTGAATTTTATAAAATCTAATCCTCATGACAGCAAAATGAAGGAGGTTAAAAACAAATTGTTGATAAGTGTAGAAAATGTAGGTTCTATAGAAAATGCCGGACAGGTGATTAATGCGATGCATGCTCCGGCACTAACAGTATGAAATATTTAATAAATAATACAATAAAAGTGCGCTATCTGGCATTAGATCAATAGGTTTAATCTAAAATCCATTGCTAGACGATGGGTTTTTTGAAATATTTGTGTTTATTAGTACGTTGAAACGTTTCAAGACAAATTCAAACGGTGTTATGAAAAATTATGTGAGAGCAGCTAGAAAGACTGGTTACGCCGGTTTAGCTGTAGTTTTTTTAAGTGCATGTAACTTCATTGGAGGTAACAGTGGTGCACCTTCCGCAGAAAATCCAGGATTCGCTAGTTCTGCTACAGGACTGGAATTCAACGAAGAAGGCGGTTTTCAAGTAAACGAATTTAGAGGGCAACCTGACGGTCCGAACCTTATCTTTATTGAGGGTGGTAGAACTGTGTTAGGTTCTTTCGAAGAAGATGTTGTCTATTCCCATGACAATTTAGAGCGAGCGGTTACAGTTGCTTCATTCTATATGGATGAAACTGAAGTAGCAAATATCCACTGGCTAGAATACGAATACTACATTAAGCAAGATTCAGATGAATTTTACTGGAAGAACAACCTTCCGGATACTACAGTTTGGGCAAAAGATCTTGCATATAATGATCCGTATGTAAATAGTTACTACAGATATCCTGGATTCAGATATTTCCCTGTTGTAGGTGTAAACTGGAGACAAGCTGTTAACTATTGTAAATGGAGAACGACTGTTGTAAACCTTAAGCTTGCTGAAGATGCTGGCTACCTAGATCCAGTAGCTTCTGGCGATGATGCTTTTGCAGGCGCTGAAGGTGGTGACCTTGCTGCATCTGCAGGTACTGTACCTGGACTTAGCTCAGGAGTTGTACTTCCTGGTTATAGATTGCCAACTGAAGCTGAGTGGGAGTATGCTGCTCAAGCACTTATCGGAACTCAATACTATGATGAAAACCAGACACATAGAAGACTTTATCCTTGGGATGGCCACGCGCTTAGAAATCCTTACGGAAAGAGCACTGGTTACTTCTTGGCAAACTTTAAGAGAGGTAATGGTGACTATGCGGGTATTGCAGGTAAATTAAATGATGGTGCTATGATCACAACCTACATTTACGACTATCCTCCAAATGACTTTGGCCTTTACAACATGGCTGGTAATGTTAATGAGTGGGTACAAGATGTGTATCGTCCTCTTTCTTTCCAAGACATGGATGATCTAAACCCTGCTCGAAGAGATGCAGTAAACGATGAAGAAACTGGATATGACGCTGATTATTCTTTTATTGGAAAAGAAGGTGCATATAGCGAAGAAGAGTGGGTTAAAACTTCTGGTCTTCAGAAGTCTTACAATGCAGATAATCCACCAATGAAAAGATTAAGAGTATATAAAGGAGGATCTTGGGCTGATGTAGCTTACTGGATGTCTCCAGGAACAAGAAGATTTTTGTTTGAAGATTCTGCAACATCTACTGTTGGATTTAGATGTGCAATGATTAGAGCAGGATCTAATTTTTAAAATATCTCACATTTTTTTTGAAGGCTACTTGTAATGAGTAGCCTTTTTTATTTGCCCCTCGCGATAGATGCAATATGTATTTCTCTAACGTTGCATTGTATGAGCCTTTGACACAGCATCCCTACTGTTGCTCCGGTTGTGATAACATCATCCACAACAAGAACACTTAAATTTGATAAGTCTTCGTCAGGTTTTGAATAGACATTTGATACATTCAACCACCTCTCTGTCTTAGATTTAGCAGTTTGGGTTTGAGTTGCAACAATTCTTTTGACCAAATCGGTTCTAATTGGGATTTTTAGCTCTTCTGAAATTCCTTTTGCCATCAATTCACTCTGATTATAAGTACGCTTTCTGATTTTTGACTTATGCAGAGGAACAGGAATAATCATATCAAAACAAAAGTGCTTGAATGACTTAGAAAACCAAATTCCAAGTTGTTCTGCTAGCTCTTTTTTGCCATTGTACTTGACTTCATGTAAAAGTTTTTGAGTAATTCCTTTTCTTTGAAAATAGAGGTAAGATGTAGCTGACTTAACTCTAGGCTCAAATGAGAACTTTTGATAAAGTTTGTTGTTTGGGTTTTGATGATCGTTAGTAAGTGGTAAATCAAGTTTACAACTCAAGCATAGATGTTTTTCTTTTGAGCTTAGCGTACAGCTACAACACAAACAAGTTCTAGGAAAAATCAGTGAGAAAAAGTCATTAATCACAGTTCGAGTTAATAATGGTATTCAAAAAAGATCTTGAGTTGCAAAAAGCATGGGTGGAGATACTTTATAAAATTAAAGAGGTTACAGGAAAACGACCTGCTGATTTAAATGCTGTTTTATTTTTAATTGGTGTACAAGAGCTAGGTACAGGAGCAAAAAGCTTTTCTAAAGAAGAAAAACAGGATATTCTCCACATTGCTATTTGCAAAGTGCTCTCTTTGGCTGGCTATTATGAATTGGAAGGTCATGATAGCGATGGTTGGCCACATTGGAAACTCGTAAAAAAATTGCCAAGATTTGACCTTCTTGAACAAGAAAAATTGTTAAAAATTCAGATTTTACAATATTTCAATGAAGAAATTGGGTGGTAACACGCACCTTTGATAGTTATTGTCCGTTTACAATCGAACAATGAGTGGGTTAGAAGAAATAAGATCAAAAATTGAATCGTTCAAAAAGCGGTATTACATCAGACAAATTGTCCTAGGTGTAATTGGCTTTCTAATAATAAACACAGTTGTTTTTTTTGGATTAAGTGGTATTGAAGATCAACTCTGGCTAGGAGTTGGAGGAAGAGCGGTACTCTTCTTCAGTTTTCTAGCACTAATCATTGTATCCGCCTTTTTACTTTTCATCCAGCCTGTTTTAACTCTCTATAAAATAAATAAAGGCATCAGCGATGAGGATGCAGCAAAGGAAATTTCAAAGCATTTCCCAGAGATAGAAGACAAGCTACTTAATACCCTTCAATTGGGGCAATATGAAAAGAATGAACTACTTATTGCTGCAATTGAGAAAAAGTCTGAGGAAATTAGACGCTTATCCTTCATTCAAGCTGTTGATTTTAAACCAGTAAAAAAATACGGGATCGTACTTCTTGTTGTAGCTATTGGGTTCTCTTTCATTTCCTTCATTAATCCGTCGATAGTAACCGAAAGCCCAAGCCGTATTGCAAATTTTAAAAAAGAATTTATACCAGAAGCTCCATTTCAATTTATAATCACCAATGAAAGCTTAAGGGCATTTCGCGGAGAAGATTTCACGCTAAATATCAAAATCGACGGTGATCAACTTCCTGAGTCTGCGAAACTTCTTATGGAGGGAAATGTAGAGCAGCAACTAAACTTAACTAATGGGACTGCAAGTTATTTGTTCCCTAAAATTCAAGAAGACAAAGTTTTTCAGATAGAAGCCGCTGGGTTTAGGTCCAAATCTTTTGCTCTTGAGGTAAGCGACCGTCCTGATTTAATTTCAATGCTAATCAGAGTCATTGAACCACCCTATACTGGTGGCAAAAGAAGAACAATTGAAAACACTGGTGATTTGACTCTTCTAGAAGGTTCTACCGTTTTATGGGAAATAAACACAATTGCTACAGATAGTGCTCAATTCGTCCTTAATAATGAAAAGAAGGCTATTTCCAGACCAAATGAAACTCAATTCGTTGTGGAAGATAGAATTCTAAATGAAGGAGGTTATACAATTGACTTGTTCAACAAATACAGCAAGAACAAATCTGAATTAAGTTATTCTATCGAAGTTGTTAAGGATGAATTTCCTGAAATAGTTGCTCAGTATTTCCCAGACTCAATAACCTATCGATCAATTACACTTGCTGGATCTATCTCGGATGACTATGGATTCACACAATTAAATATCAACTTTAGAAAGGACAAAGAACCTGAATTCACTCAAATCCCGCTGGAAATAAACAAAAAAGCTGGAAGCCAAAGTTACTTTGCTCACTGGACCTTAGACACGCTGAATCTTGAAGCTGGTGAATCCTTGGAGGTTTATATGAGTGTAAAAGATAATGACGGTGTGAGGGGGCCAAAAGAAACAAAGGCTAATACGTTCATTCTAAAGGCACCAAGTCAAGAGGAGATAAGCTCATTAATTTCAGATAAACAAGATGGTGTTGAAGACCAATTGGATTTAACAGAAAAGAAAGCTGAAGAAATTGCTGATAGATTGGAAGAATTAGAGAAAAAACTAAAGTCTGAACAAAAGTTTGATTGGCAAGAAAAAAAGATACTCAACGACGTAATCAAGGATCGAGAAAAGCTGAATGAAGAAATTGAAAAGCTGAAAAAGCAACATGAAGAGTTGATGAAAACGAATAATCAATTTCAAAAGCCAAGTTCTCAGACTCAAGAAAAAAACCAGAAGATGCAAGAATTACTTGATCAGCTGATGGATGAAGAGACTAGAGAGCTGTATGAAAAATTAAAGGAGTTGATGAAAGAAAACGCCCAATCTGATCAGATCAGTGAGCAATTAAATCAACTAAAAAAGAGCGAACAAAACCTTGAAAGAGATTTGGAACGCGCTATGGAGCTTTTCAAAAGATTAAAAATGGAAAGCGCATTAGAACAAAACCTTCAAAAACTAGACACACTTAGTCAAAAGCAGGAAAATGTATCTGACAAACAAAGTGAAGACATTGACTCTCAAGAGAAGATAAATGAGGAGTTTGAAGATTTCAGAGAAAAAATGGATGAAATCATGGAGCTTAATCAAGATCTTAAACGTCCAGAGGCAATGGAAGATTTTGAACTAGAGGAGCGACAAATTGCAAAAGAGCTTCGTGAGATCATGGAGCAGATGAAAAAGGAAAACGAAAAACAACAAGGTCAAGATCCTAGTGATGATAGCGAAGGTGGGGATGAATCAGAAAATCAAGATGGTCAAAATCAAGAACAACAGAACCAAAAACCGTCTGAAAGTACAAAACAAAAACAAAAGAGCGCAGCTCAAAAAATGAAAAGCTTAAGCCAAAAGCTTTCGAAAATGCAGGGTGGAATGCAAATGGAAATGATGCAAGCAAACCTTGATCAGCTAAGAGATATATTAGATAACCTCGTCAAACTTTCTTTTAATCAGGAAGAGATCATGTTAGAAATGCGAGAGATAAGCCAATCAGATCCCCGATTTTTAGAATTGTCCCAAAATCAGTTAAAACTAAAGGATGATGCCAAAGTCATTCAAGATAGCTTGCTTTCTCTTGCTTCTAAGGTTGTGCAAATATCTTCTTACGTTACCAGAGAAGTAGGATCAATCAATGAGAATATCGATGAAGCAATTGACTTTTTGAAAGATCGCAATCGTGGAAGAGCACTTTCCAGTCAGCAATTTGCAATGACATCTATTAACAATTTAGCGCTACTACTTGATGACACCATGCAACAAATGCAGATGTCTATGTCTGAAGCGATGGGTAATTCGAGTTCTGGAGAAAAGAAACAGCCTCAAGGAATGCCAGACCTTTCTGAGCTACAAAATCAGCTAGGAGAACGCATGAATGATTTAAAAGAATCTGGCAAGTCTGGAAGAGAATTATCAGAAGAACTAGCTAGAATGGCAGCAGAACAAGAAATGATAAGGAGGCAAATGGAAATGCTTAAAGAAGCACAAGACGGAAAACCAGGTGGCGGATTGGGTGGAGATGATATGAAGCGTGCGATTGAAATGATGGAACAAAATGAAATTGATTTGGTAAACAAAAGATTAACTCGACAGTTAATCAATCGTCAAAAGCAAATAATAACACGAATGCTTGAAGCGGAGAAGGCACAAAGAGACCAAGAAATGGATGAAGAACGCGAAGCAAATAGACCATCTGTTATCTCAAGAGAAGTGCCTCCGGGATTTGAAAAGTATTTGGAACTAAAGAAAAAAGAGATTGAATTATTAAAAACTATTCCAATCGAATTAAATCAATTTTATAAAAAAGAAGTAAACGACTATTTTAGACGCTTAAGTTCAGAAGAAGAGAATGATTGACAACATTCAAATACAAATCCCATCACTTCCTGAAAATATCAGGATTGTAGAAAGCTTTATCGATAACGCTAAAGATCAATATAAGCTTAACGATGACATTTATGGCAACATAATGATTGCAGTAACAGAATCAGTTAATAACGCAATCATTCATGGGAATCAATCCAATAGTAAGAAGAATGTTCATCTCCACTTAGCACTTGAAGAATCGCTAATAAAGTTTACCATTGAAGACGAGGGAGTAGGTTTTGATTTCAATAACCTTGCAGATCCGACCTTACCAGAAAACTTAAGTCGTCCTGGGGGCAGAGGAATTTTTCTTATGAAGAACCTTTGTGATGAAGTATCATTCAAAAAAGAAGGCAGAGTAGCTGAGTTGAGCTTTTATCTTTCATAGATGAGTATCAATTATTTTTCTGAGGCAATAGATTTTCAACTCGACAAGCGAGATCACATATCACAATGGATATCTGAAGTAATCGAAAAACATCAATTCAAACTTCTAGAACTCAACTATATTTTCTGCTCAGATGACTATTTGTTAGAAATAAATAGACAACATCTTAATCACGATTACTACACCGACATAATCACTTTTGATAATTCAGAAGAAGAACTTGAAATCGAGTCAGACATATTTATAAGCGTAGATCGTGTTAAGGATAATGCAGAGAAACGCTCACTGCGTATGGAAATCGAATTACACCGAGTAATGATTCATGGCGTATTACATCTTTTAGGTTTTGGAGACAAAACAGAGTCCGAGAAAAAGCTTATGAGAGAAAAAGAAGACACCTGTTTATCTTTGCTGAAAATATAACGTTCCACGTGAAACATTCATCTGTGGATCTTGTTTTAGGTTCCACGTGAAACATTAAATCATGCTTCAAGAATACGATATAATTGTAGTAGGCGCAGGACATGCAGGGTGTGAAGCTGCCGCAGCCGCAGCCAACATGGGTTCTAAAGTCTTGTTGGTAACAATGAATATGAACACCATTGCCCACATGTCATGCAATCCAGCAATGGGAGGTATAGCGAAAGGTCAGATTATTCGTGAAATAGATGCCTTAGGTGGTTACTCAGGAATAGTTACAGACAAATCAATGATTCAATTCAGAATGCTAAATAGATCTAAGGGTCCAGCAATGTGGAGTCCAAGAGCGCAGTCTGATAGAATGAGGTTTGCTGAGGAATGGAGATTATCACTTGAGGGTATCTTAAACCTTGACTTTTGGCAAGAAATGGTGAACGGACTTCTTGTAAAAGATGGTAGAGTCATAGGTGTAAAAACGGGAATAGGTTTAGAAATAAAAGCCAAAGCAGTAGTGCTGACCAATGGTACATTTCTTAATGGACTCATTCATATCGGTGAGAAACAATTTGGAGGTGGTCGCTCAGGAGAAAGAGCGGCAACTGGAATAACAGAACAATTAGTTGAATTAGGCTTTGAGTCTGGTAGAATGAAAACCGGTACACCTCCTAGGGTGGATGGAAGGTCTTTAGATTATACTAGAATGGAGGAGCAAGAAGGAGATGAAATGCCAGGTAAGTTCTCCTACCTAGAGTCTTCAAGACCTCTAACACAACAAAGAAGTTGCCACATTACCTATACTAATCCAGAAGTACATGAAATTCTACAGACAGGATTTGAACAATCACCAATGTTTACTGGCCGTATTCAAGGGCTCGGACCAAGGTATTGTCCGTCTATAGAAGATAAAATAAATAGGTTCGCTGAGAGAGATAGACATCAGATATTCGTAGAACCAGAAGGCTGGAATACAGTTGAAATATATGTAAACGGTTTCTCAACTTCTCTACCAGAAAATGTACAGTATAAAGCATTGACAAAGGTTCCAGGATTTGAAAACGTAAAAATGTTTCGTCCTGGATACGCTATCGAGTACGACTTCTTTCCTCCAACACAACTTTCAAATACACTCGAAACTAACCTTATCGAGAATTTATACTTTGCTGGACAAATAAACGGAACAACCGGATATGAAGAGGCCGCTTGTCAAGGAATGATGGCTGGCATCAATGCACACCAAAAAGTACATGAAAATGAAGCGTTTGTTCTTAAAAGAAATGAAGCGTACATAGGAGTACTTATAGATGACCTAATAAATAAAGGTACAGATGAACCTTACAGAATGTTTACCTCTAGAGCCGAATTCCGATTGCTACTCAGACAAGATAATGCGGATATTAGGCTAACAGAACTCAGCCATAAAATAGGACTTGCGAGTGATGAAAGAGTTGGACAAGTAAATAGGAAGAAAGAAGAAACTAAAGAGCTCATGGATCTTCTCAACCAAACACAGTTTAAACCCAATGATATACAAGTTAAGCTTGCTTCTTTATCATCTGCACCTATAAAGGACAAATCATCTCTTGCTACAATTTTGAAACGGCCAGAAATATCTATTTATGATTTCAAAATCTTTTCTGAAGAAGTAGAGAAAGCATTAAACAACTATTCAACAGAAATAATAGAACAGACGGAGATCTTAATTAAATATCAGACATACATTGATAGAGAACAACAGAACTCTGAGAAGATGAGCAATCTGGAAAATCTAAAAATCAATAAATCGTTTGATTATACTAAACTTACTTCTCTATCTGCAGAGGCAATGGAAAAACTACTCAAGATCAAACCAGAAACGTTAGGTCAAGCATCTAGAATTAGTGGTGTGTCACCCTCAGATGTGTCAATATTAATGGTTTACTTAGGAAGATAATGTACGAGAGACTTGAGGCTTGTCCAAGCTGTGAACATAAACAGTTTGACAACTACATGATATGTGATGACCATTCTGTAACTGGAGAAAGTTTTGCTCTAGTCAAATGTAGTAATTGTGATTTAGTATTTACAAACCCAAGACCTAAGGAAGAAGCTTTACCTAAATACTATAAAAGTGATCAATATATCTCCCACACCAATAAGGGAAATTCATTAATTAATATCATATACAAGCTAGTACGTAACTACACTCTCAATCAAAAAGTCAAACTGATAAAGAGATTAAACGGAAGTAGCGGTACACTGCTAGACTATGGATGTGGAACAGGTGATTTCATCAAAATTGCTTCCAACAATAAATGGCAAGCTTTTGGCTACGAGCCTGATGAAGATGCCAGAAAAATAGCATCTGAAAAAAATAATAAGTCCATACTGAAATCACTGAAGGAATCTCCCCAAGAACTAGATATCATTACACTATGGCATGTACTCGAACATGTTTCAGAATTGAAAGAAACTGCAAGAGATCTAAAAAAGAGATTAAAAAAAGGAGGTTATATGATTGTAGCAGTGCCAAATCATAATTCTTTTGATGCCCAAGTTTATAAAGAATATTGGGCAGCTTATGATGTGCCAAGGCACTTATACCACTTTGATAGAGTATCTATAGAAAATCTAGCAAAGAAACTTAAACTACAAGTAGTTGAAACATTGCCTATGAAATTTGATTCGTACTATGTTTCCATGCTTAGCGAAAAATACAAGAATTCCGGCAGTTTATTACGAGCAATCAAGACTGGTTTTCTTTCGAACAAAAAAGCTAGAAAATCAAAAGAGTATTCAAGTCTGATATATATACTACAAAAATGAAGCATCTACTCTATTCACTCTTCTTCATTATTTTAATAGACTTAACCTTTCAAAGATGTGCGAATCCAGGAAGACCAACAGGTGGACCAAAAGATACAATTCCGCCAACACTAATAAATTCAGCGCCATTAAATGGAACCATAAACTATAAGGAAAAGACATTAGTACTTGAATTCTCAGAGTATATAAATGCTGATAAACTAAAGCAGCAACTCATAATAACTCCAAGTACTGATATCAATTATAAATCTATAGCTAAGAGAAATAAACTCGAAATAAAATTAGAATCTGATCTTAAAGATTCAACTACTTATAACTTCAACATCGCCAATGGTGTAACTGATATAACAGAAAAGAATCCAGCTGTTAATCTTTCAATCGCATTAAGTACTGGGCCATACATTGATAGTATGTCTGTCCAAGGATCTGTGGAATATTTAATGAACAAAGAAGCAGGATCTCAATTCGTAGTAGGTTTATATCCTATTTCTGATACTTTGGACATTCTAGCAGAGAAGCCCATGTATTTCACGACCGCCAATGATTCAGGAAAATATCAAATTAATTATATCAAAACAGGTAATTACAAGATAATATCTTTTCAAGATGATAACGGCAATTTCTTATTAGATCCTGAAACAGAACCACATGGCTTTTTAGCAGATACAATCCAATTAGATTCAGCAACACAATTACCAGTTATAAGATGTGTTCTCCAAAACATTAAACCATTATCTCTAATTAACACAAGATCAGTAGGAGGATATGTAGAAATCAAATTCAATAAAAGAATCGAATCGTTTGAAATAGAACCATACATTCCATTCAATATAATTGGAGATGTTAACGATGTAGTTAGACTCTATAAACCCAAACAAATAAATTTTGAAGATAGTATTACTTCAATAGTTCAAGCGATTGATAGCATCAACAACTCAATAAAGGATACGATTAAATATGTATTTATAAAATCCAACAGAAAGCCTTCAGGCTTTTCATATTCCATTAAACAACGAAACATTCAATTGACAGATACCAATAGAATAAATATCAATTTCAATAAACCCATCGACACGTTCTACAGAGATAAAATTTCAATACAATCAGACTCTACATTTTATCAAAATATTACAACACAATCATATTGGAACTACAATAAAACCGAATTAGAGCTATTAATTAATCTTACTGAGAATTATTACGATTCACTTATCATAGCATTAACACCAACTGATACATTAGAATCAGATTCTTCCAGCACAAGTAAGTCTTCACCGGAAATTCAATTTGTTATTGAAAAAGGAACTTTCATATCAGTTGAAAGTGATACTGCCAAAAGGAATTCGTTAGAAATAAAGAAAAGCGTCATTAAGCCTAGAGGAGAATTAAATGTTGTTCTAAACACAGATCATAAGAAATTTATATTTCAACTACTTGATTCAAATGATGATGTTTCACATCAAATTAAAGACAGTAAGGAATTTTCAATAAAGACAATAAAGCCAGGCAAATACAAAATTCGTATTCTAATAGATTCTAACAATGATGGAACATGGTCATACGGTAACTTATTCCAGAACATAGAACCAGAAGAAGTATATATATATCAAGAACAAACTTCCATTAGAGAAAACTGGGTTGTAGAACTTGATATATCATTTTAAAACTTGTTAATAACCTAGTTCAACACGTTGATAAGTTTAATATTTACCCATCAACTCCATAAATACTTATCTATCAATAATAGACATATATAATAACTTCATACTTATCTACACATTACTAGAAGTACTATTCAAAAAAGATTATAACATTAAGAATGACATACTTATCCACGCATAAACATAACTTGCTATTAACCAATAAATTAGTTGTTGATACTATGTTAAATTACTTGGATATCTTAATTCATTATAAACAAATTAAATTTCCTAATTTATCTAAGCAATCTTTTCCACGTATCCACAGTCCTAATAATAAAAGAAGGATTTAATTAAAACTTTATATTATTTATATAGGTATGTATATATGTGAATTACTCGAAATCTATGATTAAAAGAGCCGCCATTTATCTTCTTATCCCAATCCAGTTAATTTTTGGACAAAGTCATGATGAAATTCAAATAGCCAATGAATACTATCAACAAGGCGATCTTGAAAAGGCAAAATCGATTTATGAGGAGCTTGCCGAGAATCCATATAATGTTCAACTCATAGCAACAAATTATCTATCAGTTTTAAAATCGTTGAAGGAATATGATTCCGCAGAAAAATTTCTCTTAAAGTCTATCAAGACTTTTTCTTCAAATATTCAATTCAAATCAAGTCTAGCTAGTCTGTATAAAGAATCTGGCGCCACTACCAAATTGGATAATTACATAAAGCAGCTTAGAAAAGATTCGCGATCAAATTCATTTCAATTGAGTATTCTAGGTCAATACCTAGCAAACGAACAACTCTATAATGAGGCTATTCTCTTTTTTCAAGACTCAAGAGAAATAAGAAATAATCCCACTATCCATGCGCTTGAATTAGCATCTATCTACAGAATGGTGAATAATAAATCAGCTATGATAGAAGAATATCTCAACTATGCATCTGATAGCCCAAATCGACTTAGTTACATTAAAAATCTATTGCAGAGTTTTATAAAAGAGGATCAAGAGCTCGATGAACTAGAAAGTACCCTCATACGAAAAATGCAAGAAGATCCTGAAGACACAAAGTTTGCTGAACTTATGCTTTGGGTTGAACTTCAACGCAAAAATTTTTATGGAGCATTTATTCAAGCAAGAGCTATAGATAAGCGAAACGATAAACCAGGTGACCGATCAATGGATATTGGCAGAATAGCCCTAGAGAATAATGCTTATGAAGATTCTGAGGAAATATTCAAATATGTAGCTAAACAATATTCTGATGGAAGAAATTACCAGTATGCACGTAGACTATGGATGGAGGCCAAGGAGCGAAAGATTAAAAATACTTTTCCAATTGATCCATTGGAAATTCGTGAACTAGCAAATCAATATCAAGTTCTTTATGAAGAATTAAAACCCTCGCAAACTTCCTTTCAGGCATTGCGGAGCAAAGCACTACTCCATGCTTTCTATTTAGACGAAATCAATTTTTCGGCTCAGCTCTTAAATCAACTTATAGAAAACCCACGAGCCGGAATACAATTAATCTCGCAAAGCAAACTAGACCTTGGAGATATCTATTTATTGAAAGGAGAACCTTGGGAGGCAACACTACTTTATTCGCAAGTGGAAAAAATTTATAAAAGCCATGAATTAGGATATACTGCAAAATTGAGAAACGCACGCTTGCATTATTTCACAGGAAATTTTGCACTTGCCAAAGGCCATCTGGATATCTTGAAGAAGAACACGACACGAGAAATTTCAAATGATGCAATTTCATTGGGAATGCTTATTACTGATAATACCGCTCTTGATACTACTGATGCAGTGATGCAGGAATTTGCAAATATTGAATTATTAATTTTCCAGAATAAGAAGATAGTTGCTAATGAGCGACTTTCTAAAATGCTCGATGATTACAATCATCATTCTATTACAGATGAAATATTTTGGCTCAAATCGAAGCTTGAACTTGAATCGGGAAATACTGACAATGCGATAAATTATCTTGATCAAATTTTAGCCTCTTATGCTTATGACATCCTAGCTGATGATGCGGCTTTTAAAAAGGCAGAAATTTATGATAAGCAATTAAATGATGTAGAACAGGCAAAGTCACTTTACCAACAATTTTTAATTGACTATCCTGGGAGTATGTATGTTGCCGAAGCTAGAAAAAGGTTTAGAAGATTAAGAGGAGATTTCGTCAACTAAAGGTAAGACTTTAGACTGCTTAATATTTTTTAAAACCATCATACTCTGAACAAGTCGAATATTATTCAGCTTCGCTAATTTCTTATTAACAAAGGTTGCGTAATCATCCATGTCCTTAACAAGTAGCTTGAGCAAAAAGTCGAAAGAACCCGCCAAATGGTAGCATTCCATAACTTCTGGAAATTTTGCAATTTCGACTTCAAACTCCCTTAAAAATTCGGCTTTGTGAGATTCCAATGTTACAGAAGAAAATACCTCGAATCCAAACCCAGCATTTTTTGGATTCACACCAGCATGATAACCAGTTATTACACCATTTCTTTCTAGTCTTTTAAGTCGCTCATAAATTGGAGTGATACTTAGGCCAAGTTCCGATGATAACTCCTTCATTGTGAGTTTACCGTTTCGTTGAAGCATCATAATTAATTTTCTATCAATAGCGTCCATCAAGTATTCTAAATTGAATTAAAAAAAGTTACATATTTAGAATAAATAACTTAATAATATAAAATTAATAGAAAAGATTTCTGTTCATGTTTTATTAAATAGATAATATGATCATTTTGGTCAAAAAATCGATCAAATGCAAAACCTAGAACCAGAAAGTCTCATGATGTCGTATGGCTTTAAACCTTCTTTATCCGAAGGAGCTATTAAGCCACCGATTTTTCAAACATCAACCTTTGTATTCGAAAGTGCCGAAGAAGGAAAGGCATATTTTGAACATGCTTATGGACTAAGAGAAAAAAAAGAAGATGAAGAGCTAGGCCTTATTTACAGTCGATTAAATAATCCTGATTTAGAAATTCTTGAAAATAGATTGACCTTATGGGATCAAGCTGAAGAAGCAGCAGTTTTTGAAAGCGGCATGAGTGCAATTACTACTGTGCTCTTACATTTTCTCTCACCTGGAGATTTGCTCTTGCATAGCAACCCTATTTATGGAGGTACTGATCATTTTGTGAAGCAGGTATTACCAAAATTTGGAATCAATGTTCTTGGATTTGATCCTAATCAATCGCAAGAGGAAATTGAGAAGATGATTCGCGACAATGGATTTGATCAGAAGTTGAAAATGGTTTACGTAGAATCTCCTGCCAATCCTACGAACCACCTTATCGATCTTGACATGTGTCGATCAATAGCTGATAAGTTTAGTAAACCAGATGAAAAAACTTTAGTTGCAGTAGACAATACCTATATGGGACCACTTTGGCAACACCCTCTAAAACATGGAGCGGATTTAGTTCTTTACTCCGCCACAAAATATATTGGAGGCCATAGCGATGTTATAGCTGGAGCATGCCTTGGAAGTAAAGAATTGATTACTGAAGTAAAAGGTATGAGAACGTTTCTTGGGAATATGGCTGGACCGTGGACAGGCTGGTTACTTCTTAGAAGCCTTGAAACACTTAAAATCAGAATGGAACGACAAGCAGAAAATGCTGCCCATGTGTATGAGGCTATAAAGGATCATCCAAAAGTTAAAACCATTCATTACCTAGGAGCATTAGAGCCAGGAACATCTCAGCATAGAATTTTTGAAAAACAGTACACTTCTGCGGGAGCAATGCTTTCAATTATTTTAGAAGGAGGAGAAAAGGAATCATTCCAGTTCTTAAATAGTCTAAAACTCATAAAACTTGCGGTGAGCTTAGGTAGTACCGAATCACTTGCTCAGCACCCAGCATCCATGACTCATGCTGGTGTTGACTGTGATGAAAAAATGAAATACGGGATTACAGATAATCTTGTACGTTTATCCGTTGGAGTTGAAAATCCCAAAGATTTAGTGTGGGACATTCAGCAAGCATTGGATCAAGTAAATTCTGATAGAAAGAAAAAAATGGAGTCATCATTAGAGATGGACTTGGCTTAGTCGAAATATTTTAAAAACATAAGATTAGAATGATACATTAGTATGAGTGAAAACGCTCTATACTACCATCATTCTTGTCTTTTCATTAAATGCCTTTGCTCAACAGAGCATTGAAAATTGGAGTCATCCCTTTCAAACGTTATTTGTTGATAGCTCGAATGTGATAGGTACCCAAAGAGATCTCAAGCAGTTCGACTTTGTCAGTAAATACGACCTACTACAAATACACGGCAGGCTTACACTTATTCATTTCAGTGGAAAAATCATTGAACTTGCTGATACTACTATTAAGATCAATGACTTAGCCAAAGCCTATCAAAAAGACGAATATTTTGAACGACCGGTTATTTCGGATCCTGAGTTATTTGTCAATCAATCGATCAATAAGAAACTGAGAGCAAATAAGTATCCGGTAATAAGGATTTGTGGAATACCAGAACTACAAATAGTTTATCCAATATATAGTGAAGGCGAACTTTACGCGAATGATATGAAAGACTATGTTCATCTAATTTGGGAGTCGTCTGAGGATTTTGAAAGTTACATCGTGAGGTTTCAAAATATTTTTGATGAGAATATTTTAACAATCAAGACTGATTCGAATAGCCTAATTCTGCCTCGAGAAAAACTACCAAAGGATGAATTAGCTATTGTTGAAATCTCAACAGAAGACAAAAAATACTCAACAGGCTATTTTGCAATACGATTTAAAAAATTTCAACAGAAAACTGCAAAAAGGAAATTAATTGAGGCATTAACTGAGCAGTGGTTAGGAAATAAATCTGTATCTGATATTTATTTTAAAGAGGCAATCAATTTGTCTAATAATGACCCGCGGTTTTTAAAACTGTATAAAGAATTTCAAATGCTAAATCCTACATCAATATCAACCGTGGAGGAGTAGGTTCCATTAGAGAAGGGTCTGGGGAAAAATGTTTATTCATAAAGCCGTTCATTTCATCAATGGTTTTTTCAGAAAGCAAATGAAGTAGTTCGTCCATAACCTCACCGGAAATCATATAAGGTGGATTATCCATGTTCAATTTGTTTCCTCTACAATGAGCGTAAATTTGATATTCCCTACAGTCATCAATTTTTGTCTTTTTTACCATACAACTTTTCAAATTTTCTGTAGGTAAATTTTGCTGCATTTCCAGGCGACCTTGTATGTCCATATTTTCCTGAAAGTATTTCATCATACTTTCCCAGGATTCTTTAGATATCTCTTTTCGCATTCTATCTGCACAGTCCATACAAATTGCGTAATCAAATACTGTATCCTTAGCGGAGAATCCGTCATAACTTTTTAGTGCTTTTTCTATAATGTACTCAGTACCTTCCTCAAGAAGGTACTTTTCACATTCGATGCAATTTTCAAATGGTGTATTTGATTCGAAAGAATAAAATTCCTCAGGAATGTCATGTTCATTCATGGCGTCAAATCTATGTCTTAAACAATAGTCAGAAAAAAATAGTATGCATGCATAACAAATTTGCTATATTTGGAATATACAGCATTTGACACCCCTATGAAAAGAGAAGAAACGGTAGACTACAATATTAAAGGATTGTGGCATAGTATTTCTCGAATGTACAATCAGTATGGAGCTAAGTACGACATTACAGCGTCTACCGGCTTTGTGCTTTTAAACATTGATGTAGAAAACGGAACACCAGCAACAAAGATTGCTCCCTTGTTAGGTATGGAGTCAAGAAGTCTGACCCGGATGTTGAAGGCTATGGAAGAAAAAGGTTGGGTCTACAGAGAAAAAGATCCTTCTGACGGAAGATCAGTTAGAATCTTTCTTTCAGATATAGGTAAAGAGAAAAGAGAATTATCACGTAGGGCAGTAAGAGAGTTCAACTCAAAGGTTCAAAATATTGTACCTCAAGAGAAGCTTGTTGACTTTTTCAATGTACTCAAGCTAGTAAATGAAATAGTTGATGACCCATCGTTGTTCGATAAAATAGCTGAACAAATTTCAGTTGAATTTGCCAACAACGGACTAGTACAAAATCAATAAATCAAAAAAACAATATAACATTCATGAAACGAGCCATTAAGAAAGCAGCGGTTTTAGGATCCGGAATAATGGGATCAAGAATAGCATGCCACTTCGCCAATATTGGTGTCGAGGTAGTTTTACTTGATATCGTACCCCGAGATCTTGATGATAAGCAAAAGGAAAATCCGGCTGCTCGTAATAAACTGGTGAATGATGCCTTGCAATCTGCAATTAAGGCAAACCCATCACCTTTATACGATAAGTCGAAAGCCAGATTAATTCAAACAGGAAACTTCGATGATGATCTTTCGAAAATCAAAGATGTTGATTGGATTATTGAGGTAGTTGTTGAAAATCTCGATATCAAAAAATCACTTTTTGAAAAAGTAGAAAAAGAACGCACAGAAGGAACGTTAATAACATCCAATACGTCAGGAATTCCAATTCATTTGATGCTTGAAGGAAGAAGTGAAGATTTTCAGAAGAACTTCTGTGGAACTCACTTTTTTAATCCACCGAGATATTTACGACTGTTAGAAATCATACCTACTCCAAAGACAGATCCAGAAATTGTGGATTTCCTAATGAGCTATGGAGATTTATACCTTGGTAAAGAAACTGTTCTATGTAAAGACACTCCAGCTTTCATTGCAAACAGAATTGGCGTTTACTCAATGATGTCAGGAATGCATGCTATTTCTGATACAAACTTCTCTGTTGGAGAAATTGATAAACTAACTGGACCGGTAATCGGTCGAGCAAAGTCTGCAACATTCAGAACTTCAGATCTTGTAGGTCTTGATACAACGGTTAATGTATCAAACAACTTATATGCTGCGCTCGCAGATGATGAGTCTAAAGATCGTTTCAAACTTCCGGGTATTGTAAAAGAATTGCATGACAGAAAATGGCTGGGTGATAAGACGAAACAGGGCTTTTATAAAAAAGTAGTCGAAGGAGGCAAAAAACAGATTCTTGAGTTAAACCTCAAGACTTATGAGTACGAAGAGAAGAAAAAGTCCAAATTGGATGTTCTGGATAAAACCAAAAACATCGAGGATCTTAAAAAGAGACTACAAATAGCTATTTCTCTCAAAGGAGAAGAAGGTGATTTTTATAGAAAAACATTCTTTGATCTTTTTAAATACTGTACATACAGAATTCCAGAGATCGCGGATGAACTATTCCGAATTGATCAGGCGGTATCTGCAGGTTTTGCCTGGGAGTTGGGACCATTTGAGACATGGGAGGCCATGGGCTTGAAAGACATACTTGGCCAAATGAAAGAAGCAGGTTTTGAACCAGCACCTTGGGTACAAGAAATGATCGATGGAGGTTTTGAAACATTCTACTCTTATGAGAATGGAAAGAAATTGTACTACGATATTCCTTCTAAATCTTACAAAGTAATTCCAGGAACAGAAGGTCTTGTATTTCTTGATGCTTTCAAAGAGAATAATATCGTATGGGAGAAGCCAGGAGCTACAATCTATGATATCGGTGACGGAGTTTTAAACTTAGAATTCCACACAAAGATGAATTCAGTCGATGCGGATGTCATTGAAGGAATCAATACGGCGATCAACATGGCCGAGAAAGACTATAAAGGATTGGTAATTGGAAATGAAGGGCAAAATTTTTCTGCCGGAGCAAATCTTGCGATGCTTTTCATGTATGCAGTAGACCAGGAATTTGATGAAATCGACCTAATGGTTCGTACATTCCAAAATACCATGACTAAGGCTCGATTTTCATCAGTACCTGTAGTTGCTGCAACATCTGGTCTAGTATTAGGAGGAGGTTGTGAGCTTTCACTTCACTGTGATGCAATTCAAGCACATGCCGAATCTTATGTAGGTCTTGTTGAAGTTGGAGTTGGACTTATCCCTGGAGGAGGAGGGACGAAAGAGCTAACCATGCGTGCAGCGGATGATTTTACTCCTGGAGATCCAGAATTCAATACGCTGCAAGAATATTTTATGAGTATAGCCACAGCAAAGGTTGCAACTTCTGCTGCTGAAGCAAGAAAAATGAATATTCTTAGAGGAAGCGATGATATTACACTAAACAGAACCAGGCTTTTATCCGATGCCAAAGAGAAAGTTATAGCCTTATCTGATGCTGGATATACTCAGCCGGTTGAGAGAAAGAATATCAAAGTTCAGGGAAAAGCAGCTCTTGCAATGTTTCATGCAGGAATTAGTGGTATGAAATACGGAAGCTATATCTCTGAGCATGATCAGAAAATTGGTCAAAAATTGGCTTGGATTATGGCTGGTGGTGACTTGTCTGCTCCAACCAAAGTTTCTGAGCAGTATCTACTAGATCTTGAACGCGAAGCGTTCTTGAGTTTGTGTGGTGAACCAAAAACACTGGAGAGAATTCAAAGTATTCTTTTCAAGGGTAAACCATTAAGGAACTAAGATTTGTTATAAGATTAAAACATTAAAAAAATGAATGCATATATAGTAGCAGGATATAGATCGGCGGTTGGTAGAGCCAAAAAAGGAGGTTTCAGATTTTACCGCCCAGATGATTTAGCAGCTGATGTCATTAAACATTTGGTTGGCTCAGTCAAAGATTTTGATGCGACGCGTGTCGACGATTTGATAGTTGGGAATGCGATTCCTGAAGCAGAGCAAGGATTACAGATGGGTAGATACATTTCTTTACTATCACTACCTATTTCAGTTCCAGGCATGATTATCAACAGATATTGTGGATCAGGGCTAGAAGCAATTCACTTGGCTTGTGCAAGAGTACATTCTGGTACCGCCGATTGCATTATCGCAGGTGGTACAGAGTCAATGTCTTTAGTTCCTATGATGGGATACAAAGCGGCTCTCAATTGGAAGATTGCTGAAAAACATCCAGAGTATTACTTAAACATGGGACTTACAGCAGAGGAGGTTGCGAAAGATTTCAATATTTCTGCTGAGGATGCAAACCAGTTTGCGATGGAGTCGCATCAAAAGGCATCAAAAGCTATCAAAGAAGGAAAATTCAAAGATGAGATTGTGCCAATAACTGTCGAGGAAACTTTCGTCGGCGAGGATGGTAAAAGGCACAAAAAAGAATTTGTTGTTGATACCGATGAGTGCGTGAGAGAGGAAACCAATATGGAAACCTTAGGCAAGTTGCGTCCAGCTTTTAAGCAAGGTGGACAAGTTACTGCTGGAAACTCTTCGCCAACATCTGATGGTGCTGCGTTTGTGATGGTTATGAGTGAGAAAATGGTTAAAGAATACAACCTTGAGCCTATAGCACGAATGGTTAGTTACACCGCTGCAGGAGTTGATCCAAGAATTATGGGAATCGGACCAGTCGAGGCAGTACCAAAAGCACTAAAGCAAGCGGGCTTGAAACAAAGTGATCTTGATCTTGTAGAGTTGAATGAAGCATTTGCAGCTCAGTCTTTGGGAGTAATTCGAGGATTAGATTTGGATACAAGCAAGTTGAATGTAAATGGAGGAGCAATTGCTCTAGGTCACCCTCTTGGATGTACCGGTGCAAAACTTTCAATATCTCTTTTCAATGAAATGAGAAGAAGAAATGGAAAATATGGAATGGTGACTGCCTGTGTTGGCGGTGGCCAAGGAGTTGCTGGAATTTACGAATTCCTCAACTAGAAGAGTTGGTTAGTAAATGATAAGGTCATCGGCAGAAGTCGATGGCCTTTTTTGTTTTAGGGACTATCGCTTCCGAATCGATTATCTTTTCACAAATTTTGAAAAATGAAAAACACGTTAACAATTACACTTCTGTTTGTCTCATTATACCTATCAGGACAAACAGATATGGAGTTAGCCGATCAATCGGTTAATCAAGGAATTATCAAGAGCCATATTGGTTTTCTTGCTTCAGATGAATTGAAGGGAAGAGACACCCCTTCAGAAGGACTGAAGATTGCTGCCAAATACATCGAGAGCAGATTTGTTGAATATGGAGTAGGTTTGGCTCCAAACATGGAGACATTCATGCAACCTGTTGCAATGAAGAAAATCGCTCCTCCAAGTTCGGGTACGATTACTCTTGGAGATGCAAGCTATAATTTCAAAGATGATTTTATCATGATGGAAGGCGACAACATGGATATCTCTGGTGAGTACATCTTTGTTGAGTATGGACTAGAATCGGATTTAGAAGGTAAAGACCTTGAAGGTAAAATTGTTGTTGCTATTTGTGGCGATGGCGAAAGTGACAATCCTCAGCAATGGTTTAGTCTTTCTATCGAAAAGAGACTTTCGGTAGCTTCCAAAGGAGGTGTTGCGCTAATCGAACTGTATAATTCACCACAGATCCCATGGAATTTTCTTGTTAGATACTTCTCAGGCGATCAGATTGTCTTAGACGAGTCGAAAGACGAAGAGTCACTTTCTCATTTCTGGATGAATAGATCTGCTCAGGATTTTAATTCAGAAAAGAGTAATGCAAGTGTTGTAATTGTGGGTGCTCTCAATGAAAAATTTAATTCTCAAAACGTAGTAGGCTATGTTGAAGGAACGGATAAAAAGTTAAAAGACGAGATTATTGTTTACTCAGCGCATTATGATCATATCGGAGTGGGACAAGCAGATGCAAATGGAGATAGCATTTATAATGGCTCCAGAGATAATGCAGTAGGTACCATTACCGTTTTGACAGCAGCTCAGAATATTGCAAAGAATCCTACCAAGAGGTCTGCGTTATTTGTACTGTTTACAGGAGAGGAAAAAGGTCTTTTAGGAAGTAAGGCATTCGTTGATAATTCTCCTGTCGATTTGAGCGATATTGTCTACTGTTTCAATTCGGATAATGGAGGATATAACGATACTTCCAAAGCAACAATTATTGGCTTGACTCGAACAACTGCACAAGAGATGATCATTGAGGCATGCAAGGCTTTCGGTCTTGAAGCGATTGAAGATCCAGCACCAGAACAAGGTTTATTTGATCGTTCGGATAATGTGCGTTTCGCTGCAAAAGGAATACCAGCACCAACATTCAGTATGGGCTTTACTTCATTTGATAGTGAAATCATGAAGTACTACCACCAGGCCGGTGATAATCCCAATACACTTGACTATGCATACCTAGAAAAATTCTTTAAGAGCTATGTGTATTCGTGCCGTTTAATAGGAAACACCAAGAAAGCACCATTTTGGGTTGAGGGTGATAAATATTACGATTCTGGAAAAGACCTGTACAAGAACTAAATAAAAAAAGGCCCTGTTATCAGGGCCTTTTTTATGCGAAGGGATTAGTAGTGTGATTTACTTTTAATGTTTTTGAAAATGAAAACACCGAGGAGCCCACTATGTGAGTGAGATAGTTGGCAAACCAAAGGATTAAGCGAAAACCTTGGACTCCTGGTGTTCTCTAGATTAACCATCAACCTAAGAGCTTATCATCTATGTTTAATAAATGACAATATGAAATTACGGAAAGGAGCGCTAGGGAATTGTGGCTGAAAAATGGCAGGAAAATAGAAATCTACCCTCAGACGCATTATTCGATGATTTAGAAGAAAAAATGTGGGTTTTTTTACCCAAAAACAGGTACCACAATACCCAAAAATGGGTACTACCTAAATTGCAGCAATTCCATTCTGAAATGCGAATTTTACTAAGCCAACAGCGTTTTTAGCTTTAGTTTTCTTCATCAAGTTCTTGCGATGGGTATGTACAGTCTGTTCACTTACAAAAAGTTTCTCACCAATTTCCTTCATGGTCAGTTCCTGACAAATGAGTTGTAGGATTTCAATTTCTCGCGGACTAATATCAGCTCTTCTAGCTACACCTTTGTTAAGGCCGTCTTTCTGCACCTTTTTATGAAGAGCTTTAGAAACTAACTGGTTATAATAGAAATCATTATTAGTTACGGATCCAATCGCTTTATGAACCTCGTCAGGGTCTGCATTTTTCAAGAGATAGCTATGAACACCTATTTCGATTAGATCAGAAATGATTTGAAGAGAATCATGCATGGAGATCATGATAATTTTTACTTCAGGGAATTTCGAGACTACTTTTTTAGCAGTCTCCCAACCATCCAGTACGGGCATTTCTAGATCTAAAAGAATAAGATCAAAATCACCTTTCTCTAATTTCTCAAGTGCTTCTTTCCCATTTTCGGCATCATCTACCATTCCCACCTCGTCAAAGGATTCGAGTAGCATCATTGTACCACGACGAAATAGTGTGTGGTCATCGGTGACTAATATATTAAGCTTATCTGGTCGACTCATTTCGCTCACTTCCTCTTCAAATTAATCAATAGGTCGCTCTATTACCAATTTTACCATAGATCCTCCATCATTTCCGTTTGTAAATGTTGGCTTGGCGTCGATAACTTGCGCTCTGTTTTTAATATTTAACAACCCCATACCTTCACTACTTTTCAAAACTTCCTGGGGATAACCTTTTCCATTATCAGAATATTCAATTTCGATTTTTCCTTCTTGATTGTGAATCTGAAAGTCTATTTCAGAAGCTTCGGCATGTTTAATTGAATTATTCACTAGCTCTTGAACAATGCGATAAAGCATCGGTGTGTCTTGGTCTTTTATTTGAGGGTCATCCCAATGTGAAATTGAGGCAGATAAACCATCACACGAAATTTTGGAAAACAAATCTTCAATGGCATGCTTTAGTCCATACTTTTTAAGGATGATTGGCATCATCTGATGGGAGATATTTCTTACTTGTGTAATTGTTTCATCAAGATGACCAAGCACAGGATCCAAAGAACCTACCCCTTCTTTTCGTTTAGCCACCTGAAGATTCAACTTTATTGATGAGAGCATTGCCCCCACTCCATCATGCAGCTCGGTACCTAATCTATTTCTTTCTTCTTCCTGAGATTTTAGTGTGGCATTCAACATCTCTTGCTGGTGTTGATTTTCAACTTCCTGCATTTTGAGTTGATTTTCCAGCATCTTCCTTCTGTAGAGCAAAACAAAGAATACAACGGAAAATGCCATCAGCATTACACCGATCGTTCCAACGATTACGAGTAAGATGACTTTCCCTTCCACAGAAGGCAAATTAAGAAGATTAATAATAAACTAGGATTTTTTTGCTTGGTAAGCCTTAGAGAATCTGAAGAGAAACCAGATAACGCCAAGGAAAATGACCCCCGTACCATAAATCACAATATTTTCAATGATTTCTATCATGATTTATTTGTAGTTAATGAGTCTGGATAGCCTTTGTCGATTAATGCTAAGGCGTAGAAGAGAATAAAATTCTTAACAATATTTCCTATGAGCTTGATTATTGGAATCAAGTTGAATGTTGAAATTTTAAGATCGAAGATTAGGTAGTTATTAAATATACCTTGTAAGAGGAGTAAACTATTGTAAATAAATAGCGAAGTAACAACCCAGAACAACGGTAGCTTCGTAAGTTGTAAACTTGGGCTTTTCAGCAATTCAAAATATACAAGCAAAGAGAAAGCTATAAAGGAAGCATTGCTAAAAAGGCGGATGAATACGTTGGATTCTGTGAATTCATAGAAAAAGATAAACGAAACAATTGTTCCAAGAATAAATAATCCAAGTAATCCTATTATTAGACGGCTATGCTTTTTAAGAATTTCTTTGAAAAGAAAAGCGGTTATCACATAGTTAACGATGTACCAAGAATTACCAATAATGAAACTATTGGGGTAAATCGCTCGAATAAAAAAGTAGTTAAAGTTATCAGCGAGTAGAGAGAAGAGGAGAATTAAAAATACAATCCCGGAAGTGCTCTTCCAGGATCGCATGAAATATAAAAAGTAAAGGCAACCGGCAAGAGCCGAAAACCTGTTCATTCCTAATAGCCAGATTCTTAATTCTTCCACTTAGTATTAACCTCCTAAACCTTCAGGGCAGTTTGGAGGACAGTCTTCCCCATCATCGACAGGATCGTCATCACCTAGACCTCCACCTTTTGCAGCAGCTGCTCCTAAAGATCTTAATTTATTATCTAAAATATTTCCATCCTTATCGGCTGGAAACATGACAAGTCTTTCTTTTCCGTCATCGTTGATTCCCTTAAAGAACCAAACGCCTTCAAGAGAATCATAACTACATAATTTTTCAATGATATCTCGTCCATAAAGCCAACCGTGTGTTGAATCAGGATTCTCTTTTTGATATCTTTTTACCCATTTTTTGGCCTTAGACTTATCCATCTTTTTGCCAATCTTCTTTACGTCTTTTCTGCGTTTATTTTCTGACATTTCTAATAAGGTTTAGTTGGTTTGAAGACAATGGTAGTGCTACCTGCGATTTTATCAAAGAGATGCAGAGCAAAAGGCATTTAAAATACCCTAAAACGGGTAGTGATTTCGTCGAAAATAGAAAAGGAACGCCGGAAATTAGATGAAACTTGGAGAAGCAATTATATTTGCTGTCCAACAATAAAAGCGAAGAAAATGGCAATGTTAGGAATAATTATCGGGTTGTTTGTTTTAGCAATTTTATGCCCGTATATACTACCCAATAAATCGGTGAGCTCTCACGAAAGAGATCACGAAGTAGATTAATTTTTCTTCTGCTTCTCTTTTCTTGCATTAACAAAGGCTAAAGCGTGCACAAACGCTACTAAGAATATTACGATATTAACAAAAATGTTTACGCCTTCGGTTACTGCTGGATTTGTTAAATTCATTGTATTAGTGTTTTGATGCGAAGATAGGTTCTTTCATCGCTTTCAGCAATTTTCTGACATCCATTTCATCATTATAGACATTAGGTGCTAATCGAACAGCATCACCTCTGATGCTTACACTCACTCTGTTTTGGTGTAGCGATTGTTTGAGGGTCTCGACATCCACGCTTTTTGGAAGCCTTACTCCAAACATGTGATTTGCTCTAAATTTTTCATCCTCTATTCGGTATCCCAATTCGACAAGTTGATCAGTTGCATTTTTCATCAACTCTTTGGTATATATCTGAATATTTTCAGGCTTCCATTTAATTAGCTGGTTGATTGCTTTGTGCAGCATAGGGACCAAGATGAAATTACTATGCTCGCCTACTTCATATCGAAGTGAAAGCTCCCTATAATTTTCCTGGTAATTTATCAACTGCGAGAAATCATTGCTTTCAAGGCGATTGATCCAATTGTCTTCTAATGGAATTCCATTATCAAAAGCAGGTCCATAATAGGCCATTCCGATGGAATATGGTCCCAAAAGCCATTTGTAACCTGCGCATATGAGCGCATCTGGACGAATTTTGTTTACACTGAAAGGAAGAGCACCTACAGATTGGGTTCCATCAATTATAAGTAGACCGCCAACCTCATCAAGTCGGACTCTTATTTTATCTAATTGAAACAAAGTACCATCAGACCAGTGGATATGACCAATGGACACAACCCGTGTCTGATCATTTATAGACTCTAAAATTTTGTTGTTCCATCTTTCACCTCTATTCTCTCCTTCTCCAGGAGAAATAGTCTTAACTGTAAACCCTTTTTCCTTAAGCCTCCACCATGGGTAAACATTACTTGGGAATTGTTCATCGCATAAGAGAACTTCGCCATCCTTGTAGTGGAGATTGTTTATGGCATTTGCAAGTCCATAGGATACAGATGGTATTATTACCACCCTACCTGGTTCAGGATTGTCTATTAGAGATGAATATTGTTTTCTGAGGACTTCCCCTTCTTTGAAAAAATCTTCAGGTGATATCCCAAAGGGTTTTCTCTTGCGTTTGATTCCTTCAACGCCAGCCTTTTCTACCTTTTTCATTAGAGGTGACATATATGCACAGTTGAGGTAAGCGTGCTTTCTCTGAAGGTTAAATTTTTGACGTTGACATTTCATGGTTATACTTACTTAATGAGATTTAAGCTTTTCGATTCGAGTGCTAAAGCAAAGGAAATCTTGGAACATAATCAACCAAGAATGGTACAGGCGGGCGACAAAGAAGTATGTATTGTCAGGCAAGGGGAATTGATTCATGCATTTCAAAATGCATGCAGCCACATGGGTGAAAAACTACATCAGGGTAAAGTAAACTACCTAGCAGAAATTGTTTGTCCCCTTCACACCTATCGATTTAACCTTATGACGGGTGAAGAAAGTCAACAGCGATGCAAAGCGCTGAAGATTTATTCAATAAAATATATGGACGACGGAGTGTATTTAGAATGCTAGCTTAGCCAATTTTGAAAAACTTCACTACTGAAACTAGCCAATCTGCAATAGCTTGAGCAAATTCATTTCCTGAACCTCTTCCAACTATATACAGTACAAAAAGCACATAAATACTAAGTAGCAGGTATGATTTTCTTTTGCCGAAATAATTTCCGCTTGTAAAGATTATTACTGCCAATACTGTGAGTAGCCATAATAAAAATCTAAGCTCACTACTTAAATCCACAATTTCTGGCGGCATATGAATTGGCCCATTGATTATCGTGAAGATGAAAAGTGGAAACCCTAGCGCAAAACATATATCGAATATGTTACTACCTAATGCATTTGAGATTGCATCATCATACTGCCCTCGTTTTGCATCTTTGATTGAAATGATTGTATCTGGGAAACTTGATGCTGCAGACGCAAGTATTAGCGCAACAAACATTACTGGAATATTCAGCCCTTTAAACTCTCCAAGACCAGCTACGGAATAGGTATCAGCACCAATCCACTCACAAGCAAGAACTAAGAAGTAGCAGACCATTGCTATCGATAAAGTTGAAAATATCAATAAAGACCAAGCCCTCTGTCCACTGATACGGTTATTTCCAATAAACACTCTTTCCAAATCGAAAGTTATCAACCCTTTAAGGAATGGACCTTGCGGTTCATCATCATTCTCGAAAACACCTTCATCATCATCTCCATGCCCTTCTTCTAATAATTCATCGCGATCGACTTTTTTCATGCTCGCAAACATGTAAACTATGTAGATCACATAGACTCCCATTAGCATCATTCCATGATACCAATGTAAGCTTGATCCACTGATTAGAATTAGGAATATCAATTCTGCAATGATTAGCGCAATCCCGTCTCTAAGTAATACTTTCCTAGACACTTGTACTTTCTTAGTCATCTTCATGCCTATTACAGCAAGAACGGCTACAGCCGGGATGACCATTCCATTGAAAATAGCGCTACCAGCAGTTGTTCCAATACCTCCTGAAAATCCTTCAGCGTCTGAAAGTACGAACAAGAAAAATAGTGAAGTAAATACTTCAGGCATCGAGCTCGCAATTGCGTTGATGGTAGCTCCTCTAACACCTTCAGATAAATTTCTGCCAATGTATTCTGATGCGGTCATGAAACCATCACCAGCTCTCCAGATTATTATGCAACAAAACGTGATTAGGAGAAGGGGTATTACAATGCCCATGTATATTTTATTACGTTGTAGTGTGTTTTTGCGGTGATCTCTAAGCTGGAATGGCCTAAATTAACAAAGTTTTTGCGAGTGGAAAACAAGTTGACGGATCTTTTATCAAAAGATAGTTCAACTTAAAACTGGTTTTGTCTAATTTTTCGATCAAAATTTAACTAGATGTATATAAATCTTTCAGGCCTAAATATTCTTGTTACAGGGGCTAGCAGGGGAATAGGAAAAGCTTTGGCAACTAAACTTGCTGAAGCAGGAGCGACGATCGCCGTGCATTACAATAAGAATGTTAGAGAAGCTGAGAACTTGGCTCACATTTTAGGAAATGAATCAAAGGCTTTTCAAGCGGACTTTTCCAAACCCGACGAAGCAGCGAAGTTATTTGAGCGTGTTAGCCTGGAAATGGGCAGTATTGAAATTGTAGTCAATAATGCAGGTTTGGCCAAGACATCGAGCATTGACACTAAAGACGATGAGTGGATGAAGTCTTGGAATGAAACAATGATGGTTAATTTGAGTTCAGCTGCAATTATTTGTAAAAAAGCAGTTCAACATTTTGTAAGTAGAAAAGCTGCTGGAAGGATTATTAATATTGCTTCAAGAGCAGCTTTCAGAGGAGAAGAGGCTGAGTATATCGCCTACGCGGCGTCAAAGGCGGGACTAGTTTCTTTGACACGTTCTATCGCTCGCTCGTATGGTAAGGAGGGAGTAAAAGCTTTTGTAATAGCACCTGGATTTGTACGTACAGACATGTCTCAGGAGTTTATGCAGCAATATGGTGAAGATCATGCCAAAGGAGATTTGGCACTAGAAAGGCTGACCGAACCGAAAGATATTGCCCCACTTGTGACCTTCATCGCCAGTGGTATGGCAGATCATGCCACAGGAGCAACATTCGATATCAACGCTGGGAGCTATTTACACTAACACATTTCTTTTTAGGGATTAATACCTAAATTAGAAGACCGAAAAAATCTGCCAATATGGAAAACAATATAAAAAACCACCTGAAAGCACTTATTCAGCTTTCTATCATAGATAGAGATTTTGGCGAGCCTGAAAAATCGTATGTTTATACCATTGGTAAGGCTAATAGAGTACCTGAAAACGAAATTGATGATTTGGTTCATGAAGTTCTCAATTCAAAGGAGAACAGTGATGTAAATTTTGATGGACTTTTATCAGAAGAAAGGTTTGACTATCTGTATGATATAATTCAATTGATGAAAATTGATGGTGAAGTATTCCTAACCGAGATAAAATATTGTGAAGAGGTAGCAGAGAAGTTAGGATATGATAAGAAAGTGGTCAAGAAAATGTCTGCAAGAGTTTATGGTGACCCGTCAATTACTGGAAATAGAGAAGCCTTGATGAAAGAGGCGAACAAACATTTAAATAAGTAACCCTAATCTAAATAGAGTATGAGTATCAAGGCTAAACTTAGCGTGCTGGTTCAGTTAGCAAATATCGATGGTGATTTTGCTGGTGAAGAAAGAGACCTGATATATATGATTGGCAAGGCCAATGGAGTAGGTGAAGATGAGATTAACAACATGGTTGAGAATCCTGAACCATTACCTCCCATTAGCACCATGTCAGAAGATGATAAGTTTGAATATCTGTTTCATTTAGTACAGCTAATGAAGATTGATAGTCAGGTGTATTTATCTGAAATTAAGTTCTGCGAAGAACTAGCAGAGAAACTCGGCTTCAAGAGAAATGTCATTTCTCAACTTTCTTCAAGAATTTATAGTGACCCGGCCATTGCGTCAGACGTTGCCTCCTTGAAGAGAGAAATTAAGAAATACAAGCACTAAAATCAGCCCGCCATTAGCGGGCTTTTTTATTCTACCTTAGGAATTAGCTGGTGATGAGTAATTCCAAAATGATGCTGCAACTTTGAAAGGAATTCATCTTCATGCATGATATCTGTTTCAACCACCTCTCCAAGCTCCAAAATTTTAAGCTTTTTATCGGTTAGAGTCACTCTACCATTTGCTGTAAGTTGACTGATGAGCTTTTTGCCAGTAAATGGTGAAGCCGCAGAGTTCTGGTGATACTCACACATTTCCATAAATTGAATGAGTTGCTTTTCTTCAGTGGTAAAGAGGTATTTGGTTTTAAAATAACTCGTATCGTTAGATACTTTTAATATAAAATTTTCATCAGGGTCTGTATCTAGCTTCCAGTATCTTGTGTAGTCCATTTGTATCTCCTTAGAAATTTTGATAGGTGAGATAGGTCCATCCCCGAACCCCACATCCACAAGCCATTGATCGTTGTCCAGGTTAACAACAATAGCCATGTGATCAAATGGTCTTCCAAATTCCTCCGATTGCTCGTCAAATACTTGGGCTGCAATCACATGGCAATCAAAACCAAGGTGGTATAGTAAGTGATAGAATAGTCCATTGGCTTCGTAACAAAAACCACCCCTCTTTCTTGTAACAATCTTTTCAAAGATCTTGGCATAATCTAAAATGATTTTACTTCCATAATGGATATCTAGGTTTTCGAACGGAACATTTAATAAGTGTGCTTTTTGGACTTTTTTCAAATATTGCAAAGAAGGCTCTTCACGAATCTGACCTATTCTTTGCAGATATGCTTCTACATCTATTTTGGAAGCTTTCGGTTTGTTTTGAAAAAAGTTGAGCTTATTCAATTTTTTACATTTAACTCTTGAGTCAAATTTCCAATCATGTTTTTCAAAGCTTCTTGCCATGTGACATCAGCATCCCATTCTCCAACATGGACATTTTTAGAGATATTTTGACGGATATAGAATTTATAGACTATAGCTTCCCGTGATATCGTTTTTGCTTTAGTTTGATCTGGCATCACCGGAATTACTGAAACAAAACCAGTTTCGCTTGGAAGCACATCATAGTCCAACATTTGCTTTACAATACCGGCGGAAGATTTGGCTGAGCGCAGAAGGAATTGATATCGGTTCCTCTTCAATTCATCATCATTCATCGCGTCTATCAATATGTATTCATAAGGATAAGAACTCATGATAGACTCCAGTTCCTGGTTTTTAATATCGATTTCTCTATTGTAGGCTTTTACATTGGCGAGCACTTCGCTATCTGAAATTTTTGAAGTATCCAATTTTATAAAACGTTCAACTGCAAGTTTGCTCCTCCTTAATATTCCTGGATAGTTTTTTAGTAACGTGTTTTCTACAATGGAAAGTCCTCCAAGATAATTTGGTTTTTCGGGGATTAGAAAGTTATAGAGCTCTTGATCCGCCCTACGTATTTCTTTTCCTACATCAAGTAAGAGTGAATAAAGTTCTTTGTTTTGCATGTAGAATACATCTCCACCGTCTTTTAAAATTCGAGTGGAACCATCAAAAGGTGCTATTAAAATCTCATATCCAGATTCCGACTGTGATAAAAAGATGATGTTTTTAATGTTTCGCTTATTGAACAATTCGACATATGATAATCGAGCACTGTTACTGGCCGTTAAATTCAATTCGTCTAAGTAAAAAATAGCATCTATACCCATTGTGACAAATGCATTGTGACATTGCGATATGAAATTTTCGTGGTTACCAACTTCAATAAAATCGCCCTTTTTATCTGGGACCGAAAAAATTACAGCACTTCTTTCGCTATTCAGTTTAGCTGGAACAGAGATTGACTTATTGAAAGACACAAAATCATAGATTGGTGTTTGTCCTCTTAGAAGTATGGCAAGGCAAAGGAAAAATGTCGAAATAGTAGCGCGCATATTTGAATACTAAAATGCTAATTTTATAAAATCTCAACTCATTATTGACCCAATTTAGTATAAGTATGCAAACGCGATGTGAATGGTGCGCCAACTCTTTTGAAGAATATGTAAAATATCATGATGAAGAATGGGGTGTTCCTGTTCATGATGAAAGACGGCATTTTGAATTTTTGGTCCTTGAAAGCGCCCAAGCGGGACTCAGCTGGGCAACAATACTTAAAAAGCGTGAAGGATATAGAAACGCATTTGCTGATTTCGATTTTCAGCAGGTCGCCGAGTACGGAGCTGGCATGGTTGAAGAATTATTGCAGGATTCTTCAATTATTAGAAACAGAATGAAGATTGAAGCTACCATCAACAATGCAAATAGATTTATGGAGGTGCAAAAGGAGTTTGGGTCTTTTGATAATTATTGCTGGCAATTTGTTGGAGGTAAGCCAATTATTAATGCTTGGAAAACAATGTCAGAAGTTCCTGTTACAACCAAAGAATCAGATAGCTTTTCAAAAGACCTTAAAAAAAGAGGATTCAAATTTTTGGGATCGACAACGATCTATGCACACATGCAAGCTATAGGTATGGTAAATGACCATACTATTGACTGCTTCAGATATAAGGAGCTAAGCTAAGTAATGATGAAAGCGTAACTTTACCCCACAAATTGCTTAGCGGATGATAGAGAAACTGGAGGAAATCAAACATCGTTTTGAAGAAGTAGGTCAACTGATCGTACAGCCGGACATCGTAACGGATATGGAGAAGTTTGGCAAGCTCAATAAAGAATACAAAGACCTCGAGAAGATAGTTGTTAAATACAAAGAGTATATAGATGCTACTAGCAACCTTGCTAGTGCGAAAGAAGTCTTGAGCAATGAAAAAGATCCTGAGTTTCGGGATATGGCCAAGGCTGAAATTGACGAGCTTGAACCTCAAATTGAATCTTTAGAGGAGGATCTAAAAATCTTACTTATTCCTAAAGATCCGAATGATAGTAAAAATGTCATCCTAGAGATACGAGCAGGTACTGGAGGAGACGAAGCATCAATTTTTGCAGGCGATTTATTTCGAATGTATAAGTCATATTCAGAAGATCAGAAGTGGAATTTTTCTGTCTTGAATTTTAACGAAGGAACTGCCGGAGGGTATAAGGAAATTGTGGCGTCAGTTGAAGGTGAAGATGTATATGCTAAACTTAAGTTTGAATCAGGAGTCCACAGAGTCCAAAGAGTTCCAGCAACAGAGTCTCAAGGAAGGGTTCACACTTCTGCAGCTACTGTTGCCGTATTGCCAGAAGCAGAGGAAGTTGATGTGGAGTTAAATATGGGCGACATTCGAAAAGATACATTTCGAGCATCAGGAGCGGGCGGTCAGCACATCAACAAAACGGAATCTGCAGTTAGACTTACACATGCACCATCTGGCTTGGTTGTAGAATGTCAAGATGGAAGGTCGCAACATGCGAATTATGATAAGGCATTAAAAGTCTTAAGATCTAGACTTTATGAAATGGAGCTTAAAAAACATAATGCAGAAATCAGTAGCCAACGGAAAAGTATGGTTGGTTCTGGTGATAGATCCGATAAAATTAGAACCTATAACTATCCGCAAGGTCGTGTAACAGATCATCGTATTAGTTTATCGGTATTCAACCTTCCCAATGTAATGAATGGTGACATTGAGGAGTTTGTGGAGCAGCTCAGAATTGCAGAAAATGCTGAGATGATGAAAGAAGAAGCAGAATAGGCCGTTAATCTCCAAATGAGAAATTCACTATTATTCATATTAGCCATTGTAATCTGGATGGGGTGTTCTACCCAAAGTGAAGATGTTTCTTTTGATCCGTCCTTATCACTTGTTTTTAGTAATGACTCTGTCGCGTTTGACACGTTGCTTTCTGAGAGGAGAAGTAGTACTCGGCGCCTTACGGTTTATAACCCCAACGATGAAGCGGTTCAATTTTCAGAGATTGCATTAGGCAAAAATGATGCTTCGGATTACAGTGTTATAATTAATGGAAGAGCATCCAACTCCTTGTCTAACGAACGATTGGCTGGTGGAGATAGTCTTTTAATTCTCGTTGAGGTCAACATCGCTCAGCGAAATCAAAACTTGCCGTATTTAGTAAAAGATTCCATCATTTTCAGGTGGAATACAAACGAAGAACATGTCAAATTGGTCAGCTATGGCCAAGATGGAAATACTATTAATAATATCAGTATTTGTAATCAGACTTGGACAAATGATAGACCTTACATTATTACAGATACTGTCTTTGTAGCAGAGGATTGTGAATTAATAATAGAAGAGGGAACAAAGGTCTTTTTCGAAAATGATGCAGTGATGTTTGTTGGCGGTACCCTAAAGGCAATTGGAGATTCAGCAAATCATATTGTCTTTAGAAACGCGCGTTTTGATGGAGTATATGATCGAGTTCCAGGTCAGTGGGATGGTATTTATTTCTTAGAAGGTAGCAGCGATAATGAAATGGCATTTGCGGAAATTTTCAATGGGCAAATAGGACTTAGAGTTGGCACACCAGATGATGATGATATCCCGGATGTTGTAGTGAGTAATACTGAAATCTATAACATGAGCACTGCGGGAATTTTGGCTTTCACATCAGATGTTGAAGTGACTAACTCGTTAATTTATAATTGTGGTCTCTACTTGGTAGGTGGATTTGTTGGCGGCAACTATAGGTTTAGACATTGTACTTTTTCAAATGAGCCAGCATTATTTATTCAAGATGAACCAACCGTTCAATTTTCAGACAATATCATTGTTGGTGAAAATGAACTTCTAGTAGACGATTTAACTATAGAGTTGACAAACAGTATAGTTTGGGGTCCCGCAGACGAAGAATTGCTAATTAATAATGGAGGCGGTGCAAATGTTACCGCGCTGCTAACTTCAAATATCATTCGCTCGGGATTAGAATTAGGAGACAACTTCACTTCGCAAGAATTCAACTTTCCAGGCTTTAAAGATGCATTTGGAAATGACTATCAGCTTGATACGCTTGCCTTTGCAAAAGACCGGGGTATTGATGTCGGTGTTTCAATTGATTTAATTGGTCGCGAAAGAGACGAGTTGCCAGATATTGGTGCCTTTGAGCGTTTCGAAAAACAATAGATCCTTACTAAATACTTATTAAGATTATTCGCTTTTCTTGCTATCTTATATCTCTTGATGAGATTGCTAGGTATCATATTTTATGTAGGTGTATCAATATGCACCGCGATAGAAGCTATTGGGCAAACCGATAGTTTAGCTCAGCGAATCCAAGGGAAAGAGGGTCTAGATAAAATCAATGTCTTGCACACCATAGTAACAGACGTTTGGCTCAACTATCCTGCCGATGCAATGAAGTATGGCCAAGAAGCACTGACACTTTCGAGAGAGTTGGAAGACTCGGCAATGATTTCTAAATCTTTACGTCTAATTGCAGGTGTACACTACTATAAAGGAGATTATGATAAATCTCTGGAATACAATCAAAAAGCGTTTAGTATCGGCGCCGCATTAAAAGATTCAACGCTCATTAACAATGGGTACAACAACATAGGCCTTCTTTATTATAACCTCGGCAGCTATCAAACGGCACTGGAATACTTACTCAGGTCCAAAACAATTAAGGATAAAATTGGAGAGACTTATGCACTTTCTACCACGCTAAACAATATTGGATTGGTCTTCGAACGTGTTAAAGATTATCAGCAAGCACGTAAATACTTTACTCAGGCTTATGATGTTGCCAATGCTATTTCTGATAGAGATAATGAACTCTATTCGACCAACAACATAGGCATCACTTACTTGCGTGAGGGCAATCTCGATGAAGCGATTAAATATTTCAGGAAAGGGGCTAATATGGGAACTGAATTCCAAAATATAAATTGGGGAGCCGTTTCATTAAGAGGTATTGGTGAAGTTTATATGTTATCAGGAAGAAAGGACTCAGTACTTTATTATTTGGAAAGCTCCTTGAACGCAAGTCGGTCTATTGATGATAAAAAAGGCATGGCTGAGGGTTACTTTTTACTAGCGAAAAATGCATTGTCTGAAAAGAATTTTTCAGAGTCGCTTAAGTTGTTGGGAATGAGCAATAGCTTGGCTTTGCAAATTCAAATTCGCCAACAGCAATTAGATAACTTAAAACTCTACTCTGAGATTTACGCTAGAATTGGAGATAACAAAATGGAGAATGAATACTTAGACAAGTATATCCATTTGAGAGACTCTCTTTTTCAAGATGCTGTCACCAGAAACCTAAATCTTATCCCAGTGAAAATACAAGAAGAGGAAGGAAGGTTTAGGTTATCAAGTCAACAAGCTGAAATTAGAAACCAGCTTTTGACAAATCAATTGTTTACACTCATAATAACCATTACGATTCCACTTTTGATCATAATGGTCATCCTATATAAAAGGTATCGAAGGAAGGCGATCGAACTTCAGCGAAACAATGAAGAATTAAAACATACCCAAAGCCTTCTTATTACATCAGAAAAAATGGCCTCGTTGGGTGTTCTTGCTGCAGGAGTCGGCCATGAAATAAATAACCCTCTAAACTTCATAAAAAATGGTGTTGAGGCAATTTCCAAGAAGATGGAAAACAATAAGGATGACGAAATGAATTCTTATTTGAAGATTGTCAATGAAGGAGTTAGCAGGGCTACCAACATTGTTAAAAGCCTGAGTCATTTTAGTAGAA
This sequence comes from Ekhidna sp., assembly GCF_963691765.1. Taxonomy (GTDB): domain Bacteria; phylum Bacteroidota; class Bacteroidia; order Cytophagales; family Cyclobacteriaceae; genus Ekhidna. The sequence continues at coordinate 1,864,424 of NZ_OY829375.1, read as the reverse complement.
AAGGCCATAACATGGAGGAGGTTTGTAACCTTCAAGAGATTATCGAGAATTGCCTTCTTATTCTACATAATAAAATAAGAAATAAGGTCAATATCGTTACCAACTTCACTAAGCTTAAAGTCAATTTAAAAGGAAATGAGGGCCGTTTGCATCAAGCAATGATGAATATTTTGGCAAATGCAGAGCAGGCAATCAACGGCAAGGGAACCATAGAAATAACCACACTTAAGAGAAAAGATCATATTGAAATCTGGATTGAAGATGATGGAGAAGGGATTCCAGAAGATAACTTAATGAAGATTAGTGATCCATTTTTTACAACCAAAGCACCAGGAGATGGTACAGGGCTTGGTTTATTCATAACGTTTTCAATAATAGAGGAACATAATGGAAATATTGAAGTAACTTCAAATATGGGAGAGGGGACAAAGTTTACGATCACACTTCCACTGAAAAGATGAGTAATAAACCAGCTATATTATACGTCGATGATGAAGAAGCCAACCTGCTACTTTTCCAAATTTCTTTTGCTGGCGATAAAGAGGTATTAGTTGCAGATTCACCAGAGAAAGCTTTAAAAACTCTTGAAGAGAATAAAGAAAGGATTAAGGCGGTAATTAGTGATATGAATATGCCAGTAATGAATGGTATTCAATTTATTGAGAGGGCGCAAGAGACATTGAAGGGGATACCGTACTTTATTTTGAGTGGCTATGCTTATAACAATGAAATAGATCAGGCACTGCAGCAAAAAACGATTCAAAGGTTTTTTACTAAACCATTTGATCATGGGGAAATAAATGACTGCTTAAAAAGAGCTAGTGGATTTTAGCCATCATCTTCCTTCTTTTCATTACTCGCGTCTTGGCCTTCTTCTTTTCCTAGAATTTTTTCTTTTTTCTCTTTAATACTTTCTGCTGCTTCTTCAAGGTTCAATCGAGCTTTCAAACGATTTAAAATTCCTTTGCCTATTGAAAATGCACGATCGCTAAAGGTGGGCTCTTCGGCATTAGCCTGTTCTGTAGTCTTTTTTGCCTCAGGTTTGATTAAATACTTATTGGAAGAAGTGCTATCTACCACAATCTTCTGCCCATTGGCACTAAAAGCCACCGCAAAAAACAAAAGACCTAGTGTAAATAGTTTATAACTCAATGCAACGAATTATTTTCGGGTATCATCAATATTAGCGTAAACAAGGAAGATTGGAAAGAATTTGCAAAAACTGTGGGGAAAAACTTCAAGAGGATTTTAAATATTGTCCTGCATGCGGTCAGGAACATAAGGATAAAGTGGTCCATTTTAAGCAGTTTATTCTTGACTTCCTTGGCGACTACTTTACATTCGATTCGTTGATAATTAGAAGTGTGAGACCATTGCTGTTTAACCCAGGGTTTCTTACAAACGAGTTCATAGATGGAAGAAGAGTTAGATACATTCCGCCACTACGAATGTTTATTTTCATAAGCATCATATTCTTCTTAGTGCTTGGACCTTTAGAAAAAACAGTAGCGTCAGAAGCTAATGAAGAAGCCGAGTTTTTAGATAATTTTTTCAATATATGGTTTCCTAGATTGTTCTTTCTTCTCTTACCGCTCTTTGCTTTATTCCTTTATGTATTGTTCAGAAAACCAGGACGGTTTTATTTAACTCACTTCATCTTTTCCGTACATTTTCATGCCTTCATTTTTGTCTTACTTACAATAATGGTCGTACTCATTGATTACATTTTTCCAAGTAGTGTTTTTCTAAGTCAGTGGTCCTTAATTATTACGATTTTCTTTTTACAGCTTTATTTATTGATCGCATTAAAAAAGGTATATGACCAACGGTGGGTAGTGACTATTTTAAAGCTTTTTTTACTCAACATCATGTATGTGATATCGTCAATGATAATCTTCAGCACCGTAGCTGCGATGATATTTTATATGTGATATATAGGTTAAATTGAGTAGATGTCTGCTCAATCACAACATAGCTTTCCTCTCAATTGTGCAACTGGCACCTGGACCATGTTTTCTACTATTTTGGCAACAAGCATGGCTTTTATTGATAGTTCAGCTCTCAATGTGATACTTCCGGCACTCCAGCAAGACCTCTCAGCCAGTGGAGTAGATCTATTTTGGGTTCTTAATAGCTACTTACTCATGCTAGCAGCATTAATTATTGTAGGTGGCAGCTTAGGAGATAAACTTGGAAGGGTTAAAGTATTTAAATATGGAATACTCGTTTTTACAATTGGATCAGCACTTTGTGGATTTTCACAGGATATTACCCAATTAATTGTCTTTAGAACTATTCAAGGGATTGGTGGGGCGTTTATGATACCTGGTAGTCTCTCGATAATTTCGGCAGTTTTTAGCAAGTCTGAGAAAGGCAAAGCAATTGGTACATGGTCTGCAACAACTACAATAGTTACCATTTGTGGGCCTGTTTTAGGAGGAGCATTAGCGGATGCAGGGCTATGGAGACTTATTTTCTTTATCAATATTCCATTTGGGATCCTCTCCATGCTAGTGCTGCATTATAAGGTCCCTGAAAGCAAACAGGCCGAAGCGTCTTTGATCGATTGGAATGGTGCTATTACGCTAACTCTGAGTTTGGCATTTATGACGTTTGGTTTTTTAGAAATGCCCGAGTTGGGATATTATGACCCAATTGTGCTAGCAAGTCTTATTTTAGGAGTAGTCTTTATGATATTGTTTCTGTTAGTTGAAAAGAAAGTAAAAGACCCCATGGTTCCTCTTGAATTGTTTTTGAATAAGACCTTTTCAGGTGTAAACCTTTTGAGCTTTTTCTTGTATGCTGGAATGGGTGCCGTAATGCTCTTTTTATCGTTGAATATTATTCAGATACAGAACTATTCGCAGTTCCAAGCTGGTTTGACATTCCTCCCGTTCTCATTTATAATGGTGTTAGCAGCGAGAAAAATGGGAGCCTTGACTAGTAAATATGGAGCAAGGAGATTTTTAGTTCTTGGTCCATCTCTTACTGGAGTTGGAATGTTGTTATTTTCTTCAATTGGAATGACAAATGGAGCATCAGAATACTGGACTACATTTTTTCCACCATTCATAATATTCGCAATTGGAATTGCAATTACGGTAGTTCCGCTGACGACAGCAGTAATGTCCAGTGTTGATGATAGTCAAAGTGGCATTGCGTCAGGAGTTAACAATAGTGTTACCAGGATTTCTGGCACATTCATTAATGCTATATTGGGTGCAGTGGTAGTCCTATTTTTCAGCAATTATGTTATGGAATCTATTGAGCCTTTGAGCTTGTCGAATGAAATAAAATCTCAAATTTTAATTGAGGCCTCGAACTTAGGAGAAGCAGTGGCATCCAAAGAATATTCAATTGAACTGCAGGCTTCCATTAATGATACTTTTAAGCAAAGCTTTATCTCTGTTTATAAAATGGTCTGCATAACTGGTGCGATTCTAGCTTTTTTATCTGCTGCCATTGCCTATTTCATGGTTGATGGAAAGAAGGACTAATCTGTGTTGAGTAAATTTTACATTCCTTCTGTAACCTTCCTTTCCTTTTCTTGTAACTTATCTGAATTTACAAACACCACCCGGACTTTTCGGGACTAACCTGGTTAGAATTTGGAAATGACAGATGAACAGTTGATGTCTCTGGTAAAATCGGGACAGTTGGACTATTTAAATGAAGTATTTAGTCGATTTAGTAAGCGAATCTATAATTACTTCTTAAAGTCTACACTCGATAAATCAGACAGCGATGATCTTACTCAAGAATTATTCATTAGAGTAATGAAGTATCGTAATTCTTACAAGGATGGCCATTCTGTTCAGTTTTGGATTTTTCAGATTGCTCGAAATATGGTGAAAGATCACTTTCGAAAAATGAAAGTTCATAAGGACAAGTTCAATCCCGTGGAAGTGATGCCAGAGATGGTGGAAGAAACTGGTAATGGAGAGATTGAACGAGAGAGGAGGTTGCATTTAGCGATGAAATCCTTGCCAGATGATAAAAGAGAACTATTAGTGCTCAGCAAGTTTGAGGGAATGAAATATGAGCAGATAGCAAATATGAGAAAGACATCAGTTAGCAACATTAAAGTCCAGGTCCATAGGACAATTAAGGAGTTAAGGGATATCTACTTTGAATTGAATGAAGAATGAAATTGAATGCGATGAAAGAAGAAATTACAGATGAACAATTGATCGCCTTTCTTGAAGGTGAAGAAAACAAGGAGCTGAGTGATAGAATAGATCAGGATGCAGAGCTGGCGCATCGATTCAATGAGCTCAAAGAAATGCTTGGCATAATTGAAAATGTGCAAGAAGTCGAGGTGCCGCCTTACATTCAAGCCAACTTTCAACAAGCATTAATCAACGAAAAAATCAGAGGGAATAGAAGCAGTTGGTCTTGGATGCAAATTGCAGCATCAGTCGCGCTTTTAATTGTTGGGTTCAGCATTGGAAAACTCGCAGGAGGAAATTCAAATGGTGAATTGGCTCTTCTAAAAGAAGAAATTCAATCCTTACGAGAAGTAACACTTACAAGTACGCTTCAACGTCATTCGGCGAGTGAGCGAATTATGGCTGTTAGTCAAATTGAAGAGAAGTCGACGCTCAACATGGAATTAATCTCCACATTAATCTCCACACTAAATTCTGATGAAAGTCCGAATGTGAGATACGCAGCATTGCAGGCTTTGGAAAAATTCATTGGAGAGTCGGAGGTAAGGGCAGAGCTAGTTAAGTCTTTGGAATCTCAAACTGACCCGCTAATTCAAATTTCTCTCATCGCCATTTTAGTGAAAGCTGAAGAACGAAGTGCAATAGCACCATTAAAAGACATTATAAAAAATAAAGAAGTATCACCTGAAGTAAAACAGCAAGCAGAAGTTGCTATTCAGGTGCTGACTTAAAAAAAATACCGGTACTTATTCAAATGACTAAAACTTAAATGACAATAAAAATGAAAACGATAATAACAGGACTATTACTGCTAGTATTTTCTAGCAGTATAGCTCAGGACAGTAGATCAAACTCCTATACATTTTCTGTAAAAGGAGATGCAACAGAAACATGGCTTGTGATTGATAACCTAAGTGCAGATTTGAAGATCGAGGGAGTTTCTGGATCAGACATTAAAATAGAAAGTCGGAACTATCGAGGGCTTCCAGAAAAAGCAAAAGGACTAAAACCGCTATCGGCTACTGGGCCAGAAAATACTGGAATTGGCTTAAGCATGAAGCAAGAAGGGAACACAGTTTCTCTTTCTGCAGCGCACAATGTTGCCAATGATGCAGATTATACACTTTATCTCCCTAAGAATCTTAAGTTGAAGATTAATTATAATTCTTGGCAAGCAGGAGATGTGTTGATAAAAAGCATGGCAGGTGAGGTAGAAGTAAAAAGCCAAGTCGGAGATTTAGACCTAATAGATGTTACGGGTCCAATTGTAGCTCATACATTAAGTGCAGATCTGGATGTGACCTTCACTTCTCTATCAAATTCTTCACCGACCTCTTTGAGCTCAACTAGTGGAGATATTGATGTTACATTTCCAGAATCCACAAAAGGGACTTTCAGAATGTCTGCAATTTCTGGAGGAGTATATACCGCGTTTGACTTTGATTTTGGAGGAGAGAAAATTAATAGAATAGGCGGTCAAAATGCTACGGGGAAACTTAACGGTGGAGGAGTAGAAGTTACACTTAAGACTGTAAGCGGGGATATCTACGTAAGAAAACCAGAATAATATGAAAGCTTTAGCAACAGTATTGTGTTTGGTGGTATTTCAGTCATGGGCACAACCAAGGAAAGTTACTGCTTCAGTGCCAGTTGCAGGACAAGAGGAGGTCGATCTGGATTTTGCATTCGCTGATGATATCAAATTTGAAACTTGGGATAAGGACGAAGTCTATGTGGAGGTAATGGTAGAGATCAATGATGGTGATGACAATGACATATTCTCATTGAGCACAAAAACATCTGGGTCTACCGTTTATGTTGCAATAGATGAGGATATGTGGGATAAGATTGAAAAGAAGAATGGTAAGAAGTGGAAGAATTGTAGTTATACAACAACCTTAAACTACACGGTGTATTTGCCAAAGAAGTTGAAAGTAAGATCCAATACCATATCTGGAGATTATGAGTTTGAATATTTTGGATCAGAAATGAACCTAAAGACAATTTCAGGCGCAATTGACGTGACGATTCCAGAGAGAAACAGCATGGACTTTAAAGCAAAGACGATATCTGGCGAAATATATTCGGATATAGAAATCAAATATCCTTATTGAAAAGAAGGACTTCGGCAGATAGTAGGGCAAGATATTCGAGGGAGGATAAGTGACGGAGGTATGGAGTCCAACTTCGAAACCATCAGCGGAAATATTTATTTACGTAAGGGGTAAATTAGTAAAGCGACCATTTAGGGTCGCTTTTTTACTTCTTCTTTAGCACAACCAATCGATTATCCATTACAGTGCCAACGAATAGCAATCCATTAAATGGAGCGACAACGCTACTTGCAGACACCAGAGATCCATCATTTACATAGAAGCTCTCTACCTTATCATTGCCAGTAACTTTAATAAGTTCGGAAGGAGCATATTCCTTTTTCCCAGCAGCATAGCTAGCAAAGGTTAAAAGGTTTGGATGACAACCCACCCATAGATCACCATTTTGATCGAGCTCTATATTGTCAACACCTGTTGCTACATCTAGAGATCTATCTTCAACGAGAGAGCCATCTTCTTTAATGTCATAATAGAGTAATGAAAAACCTCGAGGAGAAGCGACGATCAGTTGAGACCTGTCTTTGCTTATGTTAATTCCGTTTGCATATTTTATTCCATCAGCTACTACCTGATATTTTCCATTGTAAAACACAACATTTGAAGCAGCTACACCAAGATAATCTTCCGCTAGTTTTCCCCATTTGCTGGTATAGCCATGATCATTGGTAAAGTAGAAAGATTCCTCATCAAGCGCAATAACATCATTTGGGCTAATCATTGAAGGGTCTCGATAAGTAGCCATGTAGACAAGACTATCTCCAAAGAGTTCAAACTTTACAATGCTGTGTTTTTTTGCATGGTTTATTGCGAGAATTTGATAGTGAGCTGAATCAAGCTTTAACATACTTATACCATGAGGGTAAAATGGAAGCTTATAGTCTCCAGAAATCTTTTTGGGTTTAAAATTTCCTGAATCAAGGGATAGGTAAAACAAACCGGAGCCATAATATGACCCATCTCTTCTTCCAGCTCTATCATCTTGCGAAATGATCATGAACCTGTCGGAATAGCTTATTGTTAGATCTTCAGCACCTCTTAAAGGTATTTCGGCAATAACATCATAGTTTTTCGTGTTATTAATTTCACGGAAGAATCCTGTAGAAGAAAAAGTGTATAGAACGAAGGACACCAGTACGATTAAAAGAACCAGTAGTGTGAGCAAGAATTTTTTCATAATGTTTAAAAACCAAGTTGATAAATGTAGAAAAACTTACGTACTGCTTTGGGTGGTTCTATGTTCAGTACTAATTAGTTGTGGAGACAATGATATACAACTTCCCGATCAAATACTACAGGGAAAAATCAACGGAGAAGAATGGACCTATAAGTCTGCCAACGCGTATTTGATTTCATCAGACTTTAGCTATAGGGCTAGATTTTTATCTAATGAAGAGCCTGTGAGCGACCCCTGCGCACTTCCAGCCCCATCTCTAAGAAATATTAAGGCTATTTTCAGACCTTCGGAAGGTAGTTTTTTTGTGGCTCCTCAAGCAGTAGATAATAATCAGGTTCAGGTCTCATTTGACATTTCTCCATCTAGGAGTCTGATAGCCACCAGTGGTTTTATGGAAGTCTATGCTATCGATAATTTGGTTGTGATAGGCTATCTCCAGGCAGTACTGGATGATAACAATACTGTAGAAGGTTCATTTGAGATTAGGCTGTGCAACTAAGTTTAGCTACTCATTTCATGGATTACAGGTGATGTACTTGGTAAATTATTATTTATCTTTATTGAAGAAGTACTTAACCTAACACGTATTATGAAGAGAATATTTGTATTCGCCCTGTTCGCAATAGGGTGCACGTTGGCTTATTCTCAAGTCAATTGGGTTCGAAGCTATGATGTGGCTCGAGCACAGGCATTAACAGCAAACAAATTTATTGTTATGGATTTTTGGGCCGTATGGTGTGGCCCGTGTAAGAAAATGGATTCCGACATGTGGGAGACCGAGAAAATGGCGGCTCATTCTGACAAGTTCATTTTTTTGAAGGTCGATGTAGATTCCAATCGTGAGATAGCGATGAGATATCGGGCTAGCACAATACCAAAAGTGATAATAATGGATGCCTCAGGAGAAGCTCTGTGGGAAGAAATCGGATATAGAAGTGCAAGTGTTTATATGAAGGCTTTCGAAGAATTCCCTAATGAACCAGCACCGACCGATCAGATCACGAAACTAGTAAGAGAAACTGCAGACGAAAACACCTACTTCAGTATGGGCGCCTGGTATCAAGATTTAGTGAAAGAAACAGAAAATGTGAGGTTGAAACGAGGCATGCTAAATGCGAGTGATAACTTTTTTAAGATGGTGCAAAAAGAAGCGTCAACTGATGCTTTGGCCCAAGAAGCAGAATTTAATTTAATTTTAAATTTTGCATATAGGGGCGCCTATAAAAAGGCGATGAAGAAGGTGGATAAGATGGAGGAGGCCGAAATGAAGAACTTCATAATGGCCTACTGCTATAAATGTGAGGGGCAGACTGAGAAGATGAAGGAGTTTATGGATAAGATCACATCTAAAGACCTTCTTGCACAATTGGATTAACTAACCTAACCTAAAAATAAAGCCCGTTAACTAAGTTAGCGGGCTTTTTATTTTGTTGAAATTTTAAGTTAGGCTTCAACGCCTGATTCTTCGTAGACCTCAATCGGCAGACAGCTACAAACAAGATTACGATCTCCATAGGCACTGTCAACTCTGCTTACCGCAGGCCAGAATTTATTTTCTCTAACGTACTCTGCAGGGAATGCGGCAGTTTCTCTCGAATACGGATAACCCCACTCATTTGCTACCAAGGTCTTATATGAATGAGGCGCATTTTTCAACGGATTATTGGTCGAATCTGATTTGCCATCAATTACCTCCTGAATTTCCTTTCTGATTGACACCATTGCATCGCAGAACCTATCTAACTCACCCTTCACCTCACTTTCTGTTGGTTCTATCATCATGGTTCCAGGCACGGGGAATGAAACGGTTGGCGCATGAAATCCATAGTCAATAAGCCTCTTTGCGATATCTTCTACTTCAATACCAGACTTTTTAAATTCTCGACAATCAATAATCAATTCGTGTGCATTTCGGCCTTTGTCATTTGCATAGAGAACAGGGTAATTACCCTTTAGTCTTGCAGCAATGTAGTTTGCGTTTAAGATTGCCATTTTAGTGGCATTTGTCAAACCAGTAGCACCCATCATTGCAATATATCCATGAGAAATAGGTAAGATACTTGCACTACCATAAGGTGCTGCTGATATAGCTGGGTTACTGCTATCTTCAGTAACGTGACCAGGTAAATATGGAGTAAGGTGTTCTGCTACGCCAATTGGACCCATACCGGGGCCGCCACCACCGTGAGGGATGCAGAATGTCTTGTGAAGGTTTAAGTGGCATACGTCTGCTCCAATAATGCCTGGAGAAGTTAGACCTACCTGAGCATTCATATTTGCTCCATCCATATATACTTGCCCTCCATTTTTATGAATGATATCACAGATATCTATAATGGCTTCTTCGAAAACACCGTGGGTAGAAGGGTATGTAACCATAAGAGCTGCCAGATCTTCGCTATGAGCCTCAGCTTTTTCTCTTAAATCTGCAACATCAATATTTCCATTGTCATCACATTTTACAATCACAACGCGCATTCCGGCCATTACAGCACTTGCCGGGTTAGTGCCGTGAGCTGATGAAGGTATCAAAGCTACATTTCGGTTTGGCTGTCCAGTACCTTCTAAATATGATTTGATGACCATTAGGCCAGCATATTCACCTTGAGCACCGGAATTAGGCTGGAATGATACAGAATGGAACCCAGTAATTTCTACAAGCCAATCATGGAGCTCACCAATGAGTTCCGAATACCCTTCCGCCTGATTTTTTGGTACAAAAGGATGGATATTTCCAAATTCTGACCAAGTAACAGGGATCATCTCAGATGTTGCATTCAGTTTCATTGTACATGAACCTAACGAGATCATCGAATGTACGAGTGATAAATCTTTGTTTTCTAGACGCTTCATGTAACGAAGCAATTCATGTTCAGAATGGTATTGGTTAAATACCGGATGTTCCATGAAAGTTGATTTTCTAGATAGTGTTTCTGGAAAAGAAACTTCAGCGTCTTCCGCTATCTTGATAGGATTTGAATTGCTAATTTGTGCGAAAAGATTAACAACAGCATTTGCATCTTCAACAGTGTGGGACTCGTCGAACGAGATTCCGACTGCATCTTCAAAGTATCTAAAGTTAATTTCAGACTTTTCACTTAATTCTCTTAGATGAGTAATCTGATTTGCTTCCAAAGATATTTTTAGCGTATCAAAGAAGACGTCATTCTGATTTTCGAAGCCAAGTTGAGCCAGAGCATTGCTTGTTTCTTTGGCAAGACCATGTGTTCGGGCGCTTATTTGCTTTAATCCTGAGGAGCCATGATAAACAGCATACATACCAGCCATTACAGCTAGTAGCACTTGTGCAGTACATATATTGGAAGTTGCTCTCTCCCTCTTAATATGCTGCTCACGTGTTTGCAAAGCCATTCGATAGGCATCATTTCCATGAGCATCTTTAGATGCGCCAATAATTCTACCTGGAATAGATCGCTTAAATTTTTCTTTAGTGGCATAGTATGCAGCATGCGGACCACCATATCCCATTGGAACACCAAACCTTTGACTAGTTCCAACAACTACATCTGTTCCCCATTCTCCTGGAGGCGTAAGTTGTGTCAACGCCAGCAAGTCTGCAGCACATGCGGTGAAAACGCCACTTTCTTCAGCTGCAGCGACTATGGCAGACCAATCTTTTATTGAGCCAGAGTTATTTGGGTACTGGAAGAATATTCCAAACACATCAGAAGCTGTAACATCCGTGTTTGCCAAATCAACTACTTCAAGAGATATGCCGAAAGGTAGAGCTCTGGTTTTTAATACATCTAATGTTTGCGGAAAAACCTGCGCATCAACTAAGAATCTATTGGCGATTTTTTTCTCACCCTTTCTTAATCCAAATAGCATTGACATAGCTTCTGCCGCAGCTGTTCCTTCATCTAGTAGTGAAGCATTAGCAATTTCCATTCCTGTCAAATCAATTACCATGGTTTGGAAATTGATAAGTGCTTCTAATCTTCCTTGTGCAATTTCTGCTTGGTAAGGAGTATATGCTGTATACCACCCTGGGTTTTCCAAGATATTACGCTGAATTACTGTGGGCACGACACAGTTATAGTACCCTTGTCCAATGAATGAATTGAAGACTTTGTTCTTCTCCGCAATTATTCTCATGCGATTTAAGTATTCAAACTCATTGAGGGCAGGAGGTAGATTGAGTGGATCTTCCTTCAAAATAGGTTTTGGGATGGCCTCATTGATCAACTCATCAACTGAGCTGAGGCCAATTGTTTGCAACATAGCTGAGATTTCACTGTCCGAAGGACCATTGTGCCTTCTTTCAAACTCAACTCGATCGTTCAGGTTTAATTTCATCAAGGGGTACCGTTTAGAGGCCGCAAATTTACGTCACGACATTCACTACAAAAAGTATTTTATGCCCTAACCATTAGTGTAATTGTTTGGTTTACCAGAAATAAAATTATTTAGCTTTACTGCTGATTTTTAACACGTTATACTAAAATGAGAAAGATAGCTTACATAATAGGCCTAGTTGTGGCCTTTGGACTGTTAGCGCAGGACAAAACGGCAATGAAATATGCCAAAACAATTACCGCTGAAGATCTTAAAACCCACCTTTCAATATTAGCCTCTGATGAGTATGAGGGTAGAGAAACAGGAACAAAAGGACAAAAAATGGCTGCTGAATACATAGCAAAACATTTTGAATCTCTTGGTTTTGAGGCGCCAGTAGATGGTTCCTATTTTCAAAAATTTGATCTGACAGAGTCTGCAATCGGATCTGTTTACTTCCGAATGGGTGATGACAAAAAAATCGGCTTTGAGGATTTCGTATATTATTCAAGTGCTGAAACCAGTGGTGAAGAATACATCAAAGTTGTAATGACAGATGATGAGAGTGATGAGTCTGCGTTCGCAGGTAAGTATGTTGTTTTTGCAGCTGATGCCCTAGGAGGACTCCAGGAGAAAGCTCAAAAAATCAAAGAAGCTGGTGCTGAAGGAGTAATCGTCGTTCTGAAAAATGATCAAGAGTTTAATGCTTTTATCACAAACTACTCTCCTTACCTAAAAAGACCTTCTTTAAGAATGGATAAGAGAGATAATGATGCTACTCAATTGATTTTGGTAGATAAGTCTATGGCATCATGGATGTTTGGAAAAGAGTTTGATTCCATTTCTACAGGCGATGAGGCACAGGTGATATTCAATGCGGATTATCTTGACAAGCCTATTGGAACCGAAAATGTTCTTGGTTTTTTGAAGGGAACTGAAAAACCAGATGAAGTATTAGTAATTACCTCACACTATGATCACGTTGGAATTATCGATGGAGAGATCAATAACGGTGCTGACGATGACGGTTCAGGAACTGTAACCGTTCTTGAGATCGCTGAAGCATTTGCTGAGGCAGCAAAAAAGAAAAAGGGTCCTAAGAGAAGTGTTCTTTTCATGACCGTAACTGGGGAGGAAAAAGGTCTCTTGGGATCAAGATACTATACAGATAATGATCCCATTTTCCCATTGGAAAATACTGTTGCAAATCTGAATATCGACATGGTAGGTCGAGTGGATGATGCTCATTCAGAAAATTCGGATTATATCTACTTGATCGGTTCGGACAAGCTTTCCAGTGAGCTTCATGATCTTTCAGAAAAAATGAATAAGACTTACACGAATCTGAACTTGGATTACACATACAATGATGAGAATGATCCTAACCGATTCTACTATCGATCAGATCACTACAACTTCGCGAAAAATAACGTTCCTATCATTTTCTATTTCAATGGAACGCATCCAGATTATCACAAGCCTACAGATACTGTTGAAAAAATTGCATTTGACACAATGGAAAAAAGAGCAAGGCTGGTATTCCATACAGGATGGGAAATAGCCAATAGAGCTGAAAGGATAAAGGTCGATAAGATAAAAGAGGAGAAAGTTTCTGGAGAGTAAGTGCTGAGAAAGGAAATTGATCATTGTGGGGCATTTGCCCCACAAGATCTTTTCAACCAGCTATGGAAAGAAAGACTATAAAAATCGATCTTCCTTCTACAAGTATAATTATTTAATGCGGTTTCCAAGAAAAAAAACGCTTCAAAATATTCCAAATGGGACTTCAAAAGTTTAAAATTTCGTTAAATCATAGATTTAGAGCCATTAATGGCTCTTTTTTATTTTCCCTTGTTACAGGTGAATTTGCACTATCCAGTTATTGCGGGCATACTAAATTGGTAAATTCTAATCAGAGTTTCCACAATATTAATATTTAATCTTGATATAGTTATATGTATTTAATCAAAGATGTTAGCGTAGTTAATGAAGGAAAGGTTCAAGTAACCGATGTTCTTATCAAGGGAGATAGAATTGAAAAATTAGGACCAAACCTTAGTGCTGATTCCAATCATCAAGTAATAAATGGACAAGGCTTACACTTGTTTCCTGGCATTATTGATGATCAAGTGCATTTTAGAGAGCCCGGGTTAACCCATAAGGGAAATATTTTTACTGAATCCAGAGCGGCGGTAGCAGGAGGTGTCACCTCATTTATGGAGATGCCAAACGTAAACCCGCAAACGATCACTCAGGAGTTGCTTGAAAGCAAGTATCAAATTGGTGCCCAGAATTCCCTCGCCAATTATTCTTTCTACATGGGAAGTACCAACAAGAATCTTGATGAGGTATTGAAAACAGACCCCAAAAACGTCTGTGGCATAAAGATTTTTATGGGATCCTCAACTGGGAATATGCTTGTAGATGATCCAAAAACCCTGGAAAGTATCTTTTGTAATGCGCCGATATTAATAGCTACGCACTGTGAAGATGAGGCGACCATTCGAGCAAATACTGAAAAATACGTTGAACAATTTGGTGATAACATTCCATTCAAATACCACCCTATAATTAGAAATGAGGAGGCATGCTACTTGTCATCATCTAAGGCAGTAGAACTTGCTCAGAAATGTGATGCAAGATTGCATATTCTTCATATTTCAACTGGTAAAGAGACCAACCTATTTACGAATGATAAACCTTTAGGCAAGAAACGTATTACCTCTGAGGCTTGTATCCACCATTTATGGTTTAGTGATCAGGATTATGATGAGAAAGGGGCTTTCATTAAATGGAATCCTGCAGTAAAGTCTTCCAATGATCGTGATGAAATATGGAAAGCACTGCTCGATGATCGCATTGATGTCATCGCAACTGACCATGCTCCTCACACATTAGAAGAAAAACAAAACCCTTATACAAAAGCACCATCTGGTGGTCCACTTATTCAACACACCTTAGTGGCAATGCTGGACTTTTATCATCAAGGTAAAATATCTCTTGAAAAAATAGCTGAGAAGATGTGTCACGCAGTGGCTGAATGTTTTGATGTTAAAGACCGAGGATATATTCGCGAAGGTTACAAAGCCGACTTAGTACTTGTCGACCTGAACAAGCCTTGGAATGTAAATAAAGATAATATTCTAGCGAAGTGTGGTTGGTCGCCTTTCGAAGGTCATCAATTCAAGTCTTCAATAGAGAAAACATTTGTGTCAGGTCACTTAGCCTATTCAGAAGGTAAACTAAATGACAGCCAACTAGGTCAGCGACTTTCTTTTGATCGAGAATAATCGTTTGTAGATTTAAAAAGGCATATTAAATTTGCACTCCTTTTCAGGAATACCTGAGAAGACATGGTGATTGTAGCTCAGTTGGTTAGAGCGCCGGATTGTGGTTCCGGAGGTCGCCGGTTCGAGACCGGTCTTTCACCCTTAACAATTAAAGACAGCCAACCGGCTGTCTTTTTTTATGTTCCGAGAATTTAAGAGTAATCTGATCTTTAGTCTTCTTGCGTCATCTCTAAAATTAACGAGTACTTAAAGGCTGTTTCTGCTAATGATGCATATCTTCCTGAGGCTCCGCCATGTCCGGAGGAAAAGTCAGTTCTCAAAAGAACCTCATTATCATCTGTTTTCATCTCGCGCAGTTTAGCCACCATTTTGGCTGGTTCCCAATAGCCGACTCTTGAATCATTAATTGCTGTTAGAAATAACATGTTTGGATAATCCTTCGATTCAATATTTTCATATGGAGAGTAGGACTTAATGTATTTAAAGTATTTTTTTTCATTAGGATTGCCCCACTCATCGTACTCCAAACTTGTGAGAGGTAGTTTATCATCCATCATGGTGTTGACTACATCTACAAATGGTACATTCAGGATCAAAAGCTTATATAAGTCAGGTCTCATATTTGCAATTGCCCCCATCAGTAAACCTCCGGCGCTACCGCCTTCAGCAATTACTTTACCTGATTCTCCATATCCTTGAGAAATCAAGTACTCGGTGCAAGAAATAAAGTCCGTGAAGGTGTTTTTCTTTTTTAGCATTTTGCCCTCTAAATACCATTTCTCTCCTAGGTCTCCGCCTCCACGCACATGCGCAATTGCATAAATGAACCCTTTTTGTAAAAGTGGTGCAATGTTGGGATTATAGCTAGCAGAATAGCTTGAGCCATAAGAGCCGTACCCTGTAATATACAGTGGAGGTTTTTTTCCTTCTTTGATTTGATTTTTGATACGATTCTTATGATAAATAAGCGTTATGGGTATCTGAGTGCCATCCTTTGCTTTTGCGTAAACAGTTTCAACCTTTGCAAAATAGGCCGGAGATATACCACCTACGGACTTTAATGTTCGAGTTTTCTTTTCGTTCATATCATAGTCCTGGATAAGCAGAGGCCGGTGATAGCTAGCCTTACTTATTCTAAGAGTATCGGTATCAAAATCATTGTTCTCGCCGAAATATACTGATCGATTATCTCCTTGTTTTATGTAGTGTTCTTTGCCATCGGTCTTGTTAACAATCTTCAATTTGTATGCTAGTCCATGTCTTTCTTGGAAGACCATCCAATTTTTAAAAGGGAGCACACTGGAAATTTCAATTTCAGGATTTTCTGGGATTTCCACTCTCCATGATTTTTCTTCAAAATCTGAGGTGTCGGCCACCATTAGTTTATTGTTAATGGCTTTATGATTTGTGATTATGTAAAACTTATCTTCATAATGGGACATGCTATACTTATGGTCTTTTCTCCTCTCCACTACCATTCTGAATTTTCCATCTGGATTATTGAGATTCAGCAACTGAACTTCATTTTGGTTGCTACCATATGAATTGATAAAAGCAAATTGCTTACTTCTGGATTTAGAGACAGAAACAGAAAACTTTGTGTCTGATTCTTCATACACTAACTTGTGTTGCCCGTTAGAAAGATCGAATTTGAAGATTTTAGAAGCTCGAAAAGTTTTTTCCTCAACCTTTACATAGAGTACAGTTGAGTCTGAAAGCCAAATCATATCTGCTATATAATCAATCGTGTAAGGCAGCATTTTATCTCCCTCAAACCGCTTGAACTTGAGAACCCATTTATCATTGCCTGTAGTATTTTCAGAGAATGCAATTATCTTATTTGACGGACTTACAGAATATCCACCAAATGAATAGTACCTCTTGTCTTCTGCCATTTTATTCACATCAAAAAGCAATTCTTCTTTGCTGTCTTTTCCTTTAGCTTTTCGATAATGCCTTGCGTACTCTTCTTCAGGCGCATATTTGTAATAATATTTATATCCCCCTTCTTCACGGGCGAGCGATACATATTTATCCTGAACATATGATCTAACCTCCTTAAAAAGTTCTCTTTGAAGCGGCTTCAGTGGTTTAAAATAGTTGTTAGTATATCCATTTTCGGCACTCAGATGTCTCATCACCTCTTCATTTCCAAGTGGGTTTTTCGTATCCTTCATCCAGGCATAATCATCTTGCAATGTTTGTCCGTGCAGCTCCATTTGCTTTGGTTCTTTCTTAGCTACTGGCGGCAATAGGGTCGTATCTCGAGTAAGTTTTTCAGCAAATTGTTTTTCCAGATTGGTTTCTTTACTCATTGCCACATGAATACTTTCAGGAACCTTAGAACTTGGATGTTCAACATTGTATTTTGCCCAGAATGGAATATTGTATCCTTCAGGTAAGTCAAATAGGTAGTTATAATCTGAATTACTAAAATTGTCTTCTTTGCTTACTGTGATCTTATCCTCAACTTTTACCTCATGAGTATAAAACTCTGAAATCGCTGCATAGGGGATTCTTCTGTCTGTGGCGGTGTCTTCCACAATGAACTCATCAGCATGCTTGAGGTATTCAAGAACATACTTGTCTCCTTTTTTTGAATATTTAGTTTGAACAGAAAAATCGAAATGTCTAACTGACCATCCTCTATATCCGCAGATGTACTGTTTGTACTCCGGTGGTACAGAGTAGTTTATTTCAACAATTGCTAGGTCTTCTTTTCGAATTAATATGCTCCCTCCGAGCTTATATTCATAATTGTATGGTCTTCTTTTCTCCCCCATTTTTTCAGGAGAAATCGCAGGATTAAAATTGATTAAGTAGTAGCCTTCATTATTCTTTTCTACTTCTAGTAGTGAGTATTCATACTTCCCAAACTTGCTCATGAAGTTTGCAGGATATTTTACTCGGTCTTTCGTGAGTGCACTTAGAGGACCACCTTGAATGTTGGAGTAGAGACGTGTCGTGTTTAAGTCATCGCTTGATTTAGCGTCAATGATTTTTGCTTTCTCTCCTTTTAATACCCTTTGATGAAAATGCCACCGGTGAAGAGATGATGATCGCGAAGTCCAACTACCGATCGTGGTAATTCCAGATAGATCTACAGGGTTTTCATATTTCTTCCTTTTGGCCATTTTTCCGTCGTACGGCTTTAGGTCTAATGCAAATGCGGCATCAGCGTATTTAACTGGATTGTCATTTTCTTTAACATATTCGCGGTAATAGCCTTCGATATTAAAATCTTCATTCACATAGTTATCTGAGATAGATCGTATGGCTTTCTTCAAAATGCTCTTTGGATTTACGTCACGTTTTGCGCTCACAACTACAGTATATAGTTCCTTGATATCGGTTTCCATATAGATTTTGACAGGACCTTCGTAGCTGTGGAGTTCTAGCTCATAGGGTTTAAGTCCTACGTAAGAAAATTCAAGAATACTGTCGAAATACTTAGATGGTATTTTTAGGGAAAATGTACCATCATATTCGGTGACGGTGCCGTAAGCCACATCCTTAAGCTTTACATAAGCAAATGGGACCGGTTCTTTAGTCTCTTGGTAATAAACGGTTCCTTTTATGACTTTTGTTTGTGAGTAACCAACCATGCATATGAGCATAGCCATCGCGATTAGGGTGTTCTTCATAGTCTTAACATTGGTGATAGCGGAACATCGATCAAACGATATTCCGTCTCAATTATTTTTATCTGAGTATAAAAACCATACCAATGATGTCTATGAAGATCACACAGTTGCACGGCTAGTGTTAAGTTTTTTTCGCCAATGCTTGATCGCCATGGTAATCAATGGTGTACCAATGACACTTGGGAGAATCCAGAGTAACCATTGATAAGAACTATTTGGAAGAAAAATATTTGGGTTTTGAACTGCAAACGCCGTCATCGCTGCGATATATGAGCCGCCCATTGCTCCTATATGTTGATAGAGCCACCAGCTCTTTTCTGAAACATTGGGCTTGATGAAAAAACGTAAATCTTCAATTCCATTTTTGAGTGTGAAGAAGCCGAAAATCCCACACAGTAGTGCCAATATTGGATTGTTAGTGGTAAAATAAGTATGAATTCCGTAAATGATTAACCCTGCTCCAAACAAAGATGTTGCTATGGCTACAGCCCAATCATACCACTTTTCAGTACCTATTTTTTTCCTTCTCAACACGCGTACTCCCACAAAAGAAGTGTGAAAAGTGAGTACCGCAATTACCATTAAAAAAGCACTAAAACGGTAGAATGTAATTATTGCAAAAGCACTCAAACAAATCCACCACATAGCACCTACATAGATTTGTCCCAGAAGGATATGGTTTTTACTTCCTTTGCGATTGATCATCTGGATTAAGCCCAGCAGGAGAACTGTGCCGCCGCAAATAATGTGTGAAATAATTAGAAACTGTTCCATTTTAATTTGTTTATTACAATTCAAATGGAGAAATGACGATTCAGCAACATTATGTGACTGAACTGTTGAATTTTACTGATAGGATGTAATTTCATTACTAAGTTAGAGACACAAACCATAGATGATAATGTATCAATTTCTTACTCGTGTTTCTAATAGATACTTTAAGAACCAAAAACATAAGCTTTTTAAGGTGTTCTTTAATCTATCTCCAATGTATCGAAGATCGACGGGAAAGATTATCTCAGTTACTAATGACTTAAGCAGAATTGAAATCAGAATTCCACTTTCCTATAAGAACAAAAATTACGTTGGGACTATTTTTGGAGGAAGCTTGTTTTCGGCAACTGATCCGATCTACATGGTTCAGCTAATTCAACTATTAGGGCGAGATTATGTGGTTTGGGATAAGTCGTCAATTGTAAAATTCAAGAGACCAGCTGATTCTGATGCATTTGCAAAGTTTGAGTTTACTGAAAACGACATTGAAAAGCTTAAAAATGATGTCAGGAATAACGGAGAGGTAGATTTAGTGAAAATGGTCTATCTGAAAAGTAAAGAGGATGTTGTTTTTTGTGAGATTGAAAAAACAATGTACGTCGCAGATAAAGGCTATTACAAGCAGAAAAAAAGCAAAAGAAAAAAATAATAATCCAAATTCTATTTGGATCTAAGGTTTCTGATTTTATCTGTCCAAATAAGATTCTTATCGATTTAATTAGCTATTGACATTATCAATTGATAATATTATATACCTAATTATCAACCACAATGACTTTAGCATAGCTGAGTTCTTTATAAAATCAGCTGATACAAGCCTAAGCAAGGCTTCAATTTTGATTGAGGAATATTGAAGTCATTATTTATATGGAGAGGAAGAAATTATGAAAAAAGTAATCCTTGCAAGACCAAGTTCTTTAATCGTGACTGATATGAAGAAGCTTATATCTTCTTCTGGTTTTGAAGCAAATCCACTAGAGGATCTGAGTGAATTAACTAAAATCAACCAAAATGAAGTCGCTGGAATTGTCATATCTACAGCTCTTTCTTCTACCGTAAAGGAAAAGTATTGGGAAGTGATCAAGCGCTCAATAGCTCTTTTTCCAGGCAAACCTATATTTTTAGCATCCTATTCTACTGTACGTAGTACTAAAATTACTGCAGGATCACATCTAAAAAATCTTGGTACTGGATATGAGCTACTTTCAATCGAAGAAGCAAGCAAAACTTCATTCGACCCGAATAGTCACTTACTTATTTTAACTCAAAAAGAAATTTCAGACCCTGTAGCTTTCCCTTCTATTTGTGAGTTAATGAAGCGGGTGATGAAAGGAGCGGTCGTAGCATAGCTACTTAATTGGCATTCTTTTGAACTCCTTTGTTCTATCAAATAAGTATCTATACGTGTGATGTGTTTTTACAACATCACCGCCAACTTGATCCACAACCTTGAGCATTCGCGTGTTAAAATCTCCAATCCAATTCATCTCTAATTGTGGGTAGCGTTTATACTTTTCCTGCACCATTACACGGGTAGCATGAATCAATGCCCCATCAACACCTTTACCCTGATGCTCTGGAGAAATCCCAAAGACTAATCCGATCATTTTCTTATTTGTCTTTCTTAATTTATGATATAAGAACTTGAGTTTACCGATCAGATCTAGTTTCCCATTTACATGTTTAAACACTTGATTTAGCTCAGGAATATTTATATAGAAACCGACGGGTTGATCTTTGTGATATCCAAACCACATAATCTTTTCATCCATTATGGGTTTCATCTTTTTAATTATTGCGTTGGCCTGAAGAGAAGACATTTTAGCTACTCCAGGATGCCTTGCCCAAGCGTCATTATATACTGTCCTAAAATCTTCTGCGTATTTCTTGAGTTTGCTTTTTTCAATATGTCTAAAGCTGTAGTCAGGGTCTCTGTTCGCTAGGTCAGCCTTTTCTTTGAGCCTTGGAGCAAGGGGAGCAAATACATCTCTTCCGTAAGTGAACTGTTTGAAATAGACTTGAAAGCCATACGCTTCAAAAAGATCCTGGTAATAAGAGAAATTATAGTTGCATTGATAATTGGGCTCTCTATCAAACCCGTCCACTAATAAGCCCCACCAATTATCTCTATCTCCAAAATTAATAGGGCCGTCCATAGCTTCCATACCTCTTTCTTGAAGCCAATTTTTGCCTGTATCGAATAATTTATTCGCAGCATTTTGATCGTTGACACACTCAAAAAATCCTACGCCGCCTGTGGGTTGATCGTTATCCTTATTTACAGTCTTTTGATTAATGAAGGCTGCAATTCTTCCAATAGTAATACCATTTTCGTCGAGCAGAATCCATCTAGAGCACTCTCCGTTTCGAAAAAACTTATTGACCTCTGGGTTAAAAACGTTGTTAACGTCTTTGTCTAGCGGCCGTATCCAATTCGACTCATTCTTGTATAATCGTATTGGAAGCTGCAAAAACTCATGCGCCTTTTTCTTATCAGTGACCTCAACTATTTGCATACCATCAAAACTTTTTCGCAAATAAAAAGACTATCTGACAAGTCAGAACCTGATTACGAGATTAAATTAATCTTTTATGAACCTTACTGTTTTTGATTTTTGACTATTACTAAGCTTTAATAGATATACACCCTCGCTAAGGTTCTCAATATTTATTGAAACATCAGAATCAGCCTTAAACCTTTTGAGCAACTCACCCGAAACCGTAATCAGTTCTACCGTCGTGTTTGATTCGTCTATTTTTAGCGAAATCTTATCCTGAGAAACACTTGGGTAGACTAATGCTTTCTCGTCATCTAAACCTAGCACTTCAATCACAGTGATGTATCCATCTATTGTAACATCATCTTCTGTATCACCTTTTAGTCTAAGTCTTACATCGTATTCACCCACTTCATCATAGGTGACTGTGGGATTCTGATCAAAGGCAATAGAAGGAGTCCCTCCTTCGAAATTCCAAAGCCACTCTGTAGGATTACCGTCATAGTTTGCCGAGAAAGTCACACTCTGTCCAATATCTATCGCTTGTACGTCCGATGAAATAGATTCAATAGTAACCAAATCGAGAACAGTAATCATTTCTGTTCTGTTGGCATTCAATAATGTCACGTCGTATTTGCCAGCCTCTTCATAAGTTACAACTGGAGATGCATCAGTAGAGGTGCTTGGAGAACCACCCTCAAATGTCCAGTCATAATCTGAAACCCCATCAGCAAGTGTTGCACCAAAAGTGATACTTTGTCCTTCAACAATTTCTACTTGGTCTGCAGTGATACTAATTACTGATCCTGACGCTAAGATGTCATTTCGCCAAAGACCTCTTCCATAGGTAGCAGCAACAATTTTTTGAGTAGCATAATGTATTTCGAGCTCATTAACTATCACATTTGGTAGGCCATCAAACCATGGCTCCCAATCTCCTGAATTATTCTTTTGATACACTCCCACATCGGTACCTACATAAAGCTGGTCATCGGAATCTCTTTGATGCACGATACAGTTTACCGGTAGGTTTGGCAACCCGTCAGAGATGTTTGTCCATGTTGAACCCGCATCTTCTGATACGTAAACTTTATTGTCACTGTCGTACCCAGAGAATGTAGCCCAGATTTTATTAGGATCATTTTCCGAAACAGTAATATAAGTCAGTGTTTGCGATGGAAGTCCAGAACTGATATTATCCCAGGTTGTACCCCCATCCAAAGTTCTATATGTGGTTGCGCCAGTGGAGACATAAATGTAGTCTGAATTTGTAGGGGCTACTTTAAGGCTTGTTAATCTTGAACTAGATCCGAAATTTGAAATTTCTGTCCACGTTCCTCCTGAAACATTATACCTCCATACATTGCTATAACCTGCAAAAAGTAAGTTATTGTCTGCGGGATCTAACATATAAGGCGTCACCCAGGCGCCAGTACCATCAAGAGCTCCTGCGATGCTTTGTGAACCACCTTCACCCTTGTTAGTATATCTTAAAAGGCCTCCGAATTGATAGGTGCTATATACAATGTCTCCATCAGTATGGTCAACTAGCGCTTCCATACCGTCTGCTCCAAAGATGTGAGTCCATGTTCCATTAATTAGGATGTTACTCCCATTATCTTGAGCACCAGCTATAATAACATTTTCGTCGTTTGGATCCAGCCCTAATCTGTATAACTGTGTATTGTTTAGTCCTTCAGAAAGATCTTGCCAACTATCACCAAGATTGGTGCTTTTCCAAATACCTCCATCACAACCAGCGAATAGCTCACCATTCAGAAAGTCCAAAGTGTGATTATCTGCGTGAACATAGCTTCCTGGATCGGACTCGTTATATACCCAATAGTTTAAGATCTGGTAGTTATCAGATTCATCTTGCCATGTAACACCTCCGTCAGTCGAATTCCAAATGTGAACGCCGCTAACATATATATCATCTGCATCGTCAGGATTCACGGCTATTGACAAATCATACCAGCCTTGACCTCCAGTACCTTCACCAGTAGTAGAATAATTGAATACATTAGGTGTATTGGATTGCATAGTGAAAGTCTCACCTGAATCTGTAGATCTAAATACTCCACCAAAAGCACCTCCTGTAGTTGAAGCCAAGAGGTACACATATTCAGGATTATCAGCACTTACACCAATCGCAGTTCTTCCAAGCCCCGAAAGAGGTGTTGTAATGGTACTCCAAGTGTCTCCACCATCAATTGATAGACCAAAATCGGTAGACCCATTTGTGCTCGCATAAACCACATCAGAATTGCCCGGCTTAAACTCAATGTCTACAAAAGCAGTGGTATTAACTTGTGTCCAAGTGATAGCACCGTCAGTCGACTTCCAGACGCCAGTGTTTCCTGCAATCAATACAACATCACTGTCAGTTGGATCGACTATCATTCGATACATTCTGTTGAAGTCAGTTACCTCAGGAGTAAAGTTGGAATTATTTGCCCAGGTTGCTCCACCGTCTGTTGATTTATAAACGCCGTAGCTATATGTGTCAGCACCGTATGCATCTCCAGTTAGCACATACATTTTATCCGTATCATCTGGTGCAATAAAAAAGTCAGTCACACCAAGAATTGGAAAATCTTCTGACATGGTAGTCCAGCTATTGCCTCCTGTTTCGCTTTTCCATAATCCACCACCTGCAGTACCTGCAAATAAAATATTGGAATTTGTGGGGTGGATATCAATGCTATTGACACGGCCAATACCAGGGTTATATCCGCTGGTTCCGTTTTCCCAAGAATATGGACCTAGCGGTTCCCAAGTTTGGGTTTCGGCTGTTCTGCTTTTAGCCATTCTAAGATCTTCTCTTAACTTGACAGGATAAGCATTGGCTATGTTTTGAATCTTGCCATCAATAAGTCGAGGTGCATTCTTATATTCCCATCTTTTAAATTGCTTGTATCCGTTACCTTTTTCAAGCACCTTCCCATCCCACTCATCATAGAATGCTTTTTGAATTTTCTTAAAGTCTCTTTCTCCGTTCATTAAAAGTCTTTGCCACTCTTGTGAGTAGGCTGATGAAGAAGTGATAAGAGCAATCAGGAGGTATAGTATCTTTTTCATTCCGTTATTTTATAAGGACGTTAAATTTATGAAATTACAGGCTGATCGAAAATTACCCTAATGGGAAAATTCTAAATGTCGTTATGATTACTGTTTAATATTTAATCAATGAAAAACGTAAGTGTTGGCTTAATCTTCTTAACAATCATTTTTGCAATAGCCTGTAAGCCAAGTGAAAATTTTTCAGGCTCTGAGAGTGTCTCGGTGGTAAAGCTTAGAGAAGTT
Source organism: Ekhidna sp. (assembly GCF_963691765.1). GTDB lineage: Bacteria > Bacteroidota > Bacteroidia > Cytophagales > Cyclobacteriaceae > Ekhidna. Next base: position 1,839,159 of record NZ_OY829375.1, on the reverse strand, counting down.
TATGGCAAGAATGTGTCCTTCACGTTGATAAATGAATCTAGCGAATCAGTTCAAATAGAGTCAACAGCTCATTTTTATATTGAAAAAAAGGAGGGTGAATCATGGTCTAAAGTTCCATATATCCCTTGCCAGTGTGGAACGCCGTGCAGGCCGCCAGCAGTCAATGAGTTGGCACCCCAAGAAATGACTGAAATAACATGGGATTTGATTTCTAGAAAATGTGGAAATGAAAACGGATTGACTCCACCCATTAAAACCGTAGAGGAAAAGGTGTCGAGTGGCGATTATAGAATGACTTTTAATGTCAATCGCCAGAAAAACGGAATGAGAATTGACCCAGAGCAGCTGGTTGTTTACTTCTCATTGAAGTAAAATTTATTCTACCCTGAGAAACGAATAGTCACTAAGTTTCCAATCGATTACTAATCCTCTTCCGACGCCTTCTGCTACATTCTTACCATAGAGATGATGTACCAAATAGAGGGAAACATCATAGGATTTTGCGCCACCTGCCGAGGTAAGTAGCTTATCGTGATGTACGAAAGATACGTTTTCATGAACGCTCAATTCCGGGAAAGTCTCACGATACCTATCAATATCGGTTGGAAATGTTGTTGATTCCTTTCCATCTACTAAGCCTGCTTTAGCCAAAACAAAAGCGCCATCGCACAAGGACATGACATAATCTGCTTTCTTGCCAATTTCAGAGACCCAATTGATAAGTTTCTCATTTTCTAAGTCGGAATCCATATTATGCTCTGCGCTAGGCACAACCAAGATGTCTATCTCTGGTAGGTCAGGGCTGTCGAATGAATAATGTGGTATTAGTTTAAGGCCCTCGAAGGTGGTTACGGTGTCCATCGTTTCATTGACGGTAAATACATTAATTCCTCCTTCCGTATGAAAAATGGTGTGCTGGAAGATATCATATGGCGCCATTAATTCGGAATTGTAGACTCCATCGATCATCAAAAATGCAGCGTTGAAGCTTTGACCTTCTGCTACAGCTTCAATGATTATTTCTTCAATTTCATTTACTGGCTTTGGACTGGTGCAAGCAAAAACAGCCAAACCGATAAATACAAATTTGATGGTCTTCATAATTTTAACTTTAGTTTTTCCCACAAACTCATCTTTTCAAGCTGCTCTTTCATTTTCTCTCCAACCTTTTCAAGAGCCTTAAGCGGCCGAAGCATTACTTTAAATTCCGTAATCTTTGCTTCCTCATCCCAACTGATGATATCGACACCATCGATTTTAATACCGTCAATCTCGGCATTGAACTCCAAAATCGCCTCTTTCTCACTTATCAACTCCTTTACGTAGTGGAATCCGCTGCCTTCAAACATATTAGATGCTGAAAGAAGGTACGCTAATACCATTTTTCTTCCTTTCTGCGGTTTAAATAGTATCGGTGAATAAAATGTAGCTTCTTTATGTAGAATGGACTTAAGCATATCGGCATCTTTTGATTCTACAACCTTATGCCAACTGCTTATCGGGTTTGTCATTTTTTATAGACTAAAAGCTTCTTTTACTTGATCCACATAGTCTAGTTTTTCCCATGTGAATGTTTCGACGACCTTCTTCACCTCGTCCCCTCCATTTCCAATAAATGATACCTGCTTAACTTCGGGAGCTCTTCCCATATGTCCATATGCAGCTGATTCAGAATAAATTGGTTCTTTTAGCTTTAGTCGCTTGATAATGCTTGCAGGACGCATGTCGAAGATTTTTTCAACAATCGTAGCAATTTCGCCGTCGTTCATATCTACGTTAGCGGTTCCATAGGTATTGATGTATATACCCATCGGTTCGGCAACACCTATTGCATAGGAAACTTGAACTAAAATTTCGTCCGCAATTCCTGCAGCTACTAGATTCTTTGCAATGTGTCGAGTGGCATAGGCTGCAGAGCGATCAACTTTAGAGGGATCTTTACCAGAGAATGCACCACCGCCGTGAGCGCCTTTACCACCGTAAGTGTCTACAATGATTTTTCTTCCAGTAAGACCAGCATCACCATGAGGCCCTCCAATCACAAATTTCCCTGTTGGATTGATGTGAAACTTAATCTGATCATTAAACAATGCTTGATTCTGAGAATTAAGTTTTGCCTTTACTCTTGGGATTAGAATGTTGATTACATCTTCCTTGATTTTTTTGAGCATGTTGTCTTCGTTGTCGAAATCATCATGCTGAGTTGAAACGACGATCGCATCAATTCTTACAGGTTGATTATTGTCATCGTATTCTATTGTAACCTGCGATTTTGCATCAGGTCTTAGATAGGTCATCTGTTTGGCTTCCTTGCGTATTTCAGAAAGCTCCATCAAAATCTTATGAGACAGATTTAAGGCAAGGGGCATGTAGTTATCTGTCTCTTTTGTGGCATATCCAAACATCATACCTTGGTCTCCAGCGCCTTGTTCATCTTCTGAAGCTCTTTCAACACCTTGATTTATATCTGGTGATTGCTCATGTATCGCTGAAATTACTCCACATGAATTACCATCAAACATATATTCACCCTTCGTGTAGCCAATTCGGTTAATGACCTCCCGGGCAATGTTTTGAACATCAATGTATGCTTTGGTTTTTACTTCACCGGCCAGTGCAACAAGACCAGTCGTTACCATCGTTTCGCACGCTACCTTACTATCTGGATCGAATGCAAGGAAGTGATCTACTAGTGCATCAGAAATCTGATCAGCAATTTTATCTGGGTGTCCTTCGCTCACGGACTCTGATGTAAATAAATATGGCATTTATGTTTCTTTAGAATATTGGACGGCAAATTTAGAAGATTCAGGGAACTCCACTACGGGAATTGACCAAAACTAAATATCGCGGGTATTTTATGTATTTGAATGTCAGTTTTCTGCCACTTTGAAATTGGCTGTGTAAGAATTTTTTCTGAGGATCCAGATATATCAGCGGCGACACTCAAAAGTGTGTCGGCTCTGCATGTTTTTAAAATATCTTTCATCAATTGCTGATTTCTATATGGAGTTTCCATGAACAATTGAGTATATCCAGATTGGCTTAGCTTTTCTAGCTCTCGTATTTTTTTCTGCCTTGGATTTTTGTCTATCGGCAAGTATCCATGAAAAGTAAACTTCTGACCATTGAATCCGGAAGCTATCAATGCCATTTGAATGGAAGATGTACCAGGAAGAGGGCTAACCTTTATTCCTGTTTGGTGAGCAAAACTCACAGCCAAATTTCCTGGATCAGCAAGACAGGGAACGCCGGCTTCTGATATTACACCCATATCTTGCCCGTTTCTAATAGGTTCAAACAAAGGGTACATCTGATCCCAGTTAGATTTCTTATCAAGAATATTAAATTCAAGATCTTCTATAACTATTCCAGCTTTTAGACTGCTAATAAATCTTCTAGCAGTGCGCACATTCTCGACAAAGAAATGCTTGGTGTTTTTAAGCACATCGGCCACCATGGGCGACATGAATGCTGCGTCATTATCTGATGATAGGTACGTGGGGATCAAAAAAAGTTTGCCTTGACTCATGGTAAAAGAAAATCTAAGACTAAATCACTTAATTGTTGTGGTTTTTCTGCGTGGACCCAATGGCCAGCACCATCAACCGTGACAATTTGTGAACTAGGAAAGTATTTCTGGATTAATTCTTTATCACTAGAATTGATATAGTCTGACTTACCACCCGCAATGAAAATAGTTTTTCCTGCAAAACTTACTTCTCCTTCCAGTCCTTCACCTACATTTTCTACAGCACTTTCAATGACTTCAAGGTTTAATTTCCACCCAAAGGATCCATCTTTTCTTCTGTCCAGGTTTTTCAAAATGAATTGACGAACACCAAAGTTTGAAATAACCTCAGCCATTTGTTCATCAGCTTCTTTTCGATTTTTTAGGTTAGCAAGATCTACTGAATGAAACCCTTTAAAAATTTGCTGATGATGAGGAGGGTAATGTTTCGGAGCAATATCAACAACAACAAGCCGATCGACCATGTGAGAATGTTGAGTTGCAAAATGCATGGCAACTTTTCCTCCCATGGAATGCCCTAAGAAATTAGCTTTAGTTATTCCCTGATCGTTCATTAGTTCAGCAACATCTTCAACCATCACATCATAGTTAAATGTATCGCTATGAGGTGAGTTGCCATGGTTTCTTAGATCCACTAGGTAAACTTTAAAGCTTTCGGAAAAAACCTTTCCTAATGTCTGCCAGTTATCAGACGACCCAAATACACCGTGCATTATAATCAGTGGATCACCAGATCCCAATGTTCTAAAGTTTAACTTCATGAATTTTGACTTCAATAAGGCATTAATAATGAGCAAACGAACACATTTGTTCATTTGCTTGCCAATAAAATGGATTTGACTCAAAGATACATATTACCTTCACGAGCTTTATGAATTCAATTAGCAGCTTTTTATCTGATGCTTCCAACTTTATTTGGGGTCCACCATTACTGATTCTCCTTTTGGGGGGTGGACTTTTCTTATTGGTATTTTCAAGGTTTCTTCCATTTAGATATCTGCGTCATGCCATCAATGTTTTACGTGGGAAGTATGATGACCCCAACGATCCAGGAGAGATTAGTCATTTTCAAGCATTATCCGGCGCTTTGGCGGCAACAATCGGAATGGGAAATATTAGCGGTGTTGCCCTTGCAATAGCTGCAGGAGGGCCAGGGGCAATGTTTTGGATGTGGATTAGCGCATTTTTTGGTATGGCTACAAAATATTTTACCTGTACACTCGCCGTTCAGTTTCGTGGTAAAGATTCAGAAGGAGCTATCCAGGGAGGTCCGATGTACGTTATCCGAGAAGCTCTCGGAAAGAAGTGGATGCCGTTGGCGGTTTTCTTTTGTGTTGCCGGTTTTTTTGGTGCGACTCCAGTCTTTCAGACTAACCAGATGGTAGCGGTATTCAAAAATGTAATCTTGATTCCTGCCGGTGTCTCGGATTCATTTTCAGTGAACCTTACGATTGGAGTTGTGATAGCAACGATAGTTGCTGCAGTTATTCTTGGTGGAATTCAAAGAATTGGCAATGTAGCTTCAAAGCTCGTCCCTTTCATGGTTGTTTTGTTTGTGATTAGTGTGTTATCTATCATGATTATGAATCCATCTGAGGTTCTTCCTTCATTGATGTTAATTATTGAAGATGCATTTACTGCCAAGGCAGTTTTAGGAGGTGCTGTGGGTGCTGTTATTGTTGAAGGAGCTAAAAGAGCTGCATTTTCAAACGAAGCAGGTATTGGGATGGCTCCTTTGATGCACGGAGCAGCTAAAACTAAGGAGCCTGTCAGGGAAGGATTGGTGGCAATGTTAGGGCCAGCTATTGATACGATCATCGTTTGTACAATGACAGGGTTGTGTATTTTAATCACTGGAGTTTGGACGAGCGGAGAGACTGATGGTATAGTAATGACTGCAAAGGCCTTTGAGGTTAGTTTGCCAGGCTTTGGACCTTACATACTTATGATTTGTGTGATGGTATTTGCAATTACAACAGTATTTGGGTTAGCATATTATGGTCAAAAATGTCTTTCATTTTTAATAGGAGCTAAATACGGTAGATACTTCTACTATTGGTATATCGCTTTAGTATTGGTGGGGTCAGTAGCATCACTTGCAGATGTTGTGAATCTAGTTTTCGTAGCATATGGATTAATGGCCGTCCCGACCATGATTTCAACGATTATACTTGCTCCAAAAGTTATGGAAGCAACTAAGAAATACTTCACTGAAGTATATAATTCATAATCATTTGGAATGGTGGCACTTAGATACAATATCTTTGCAGCCATTATCATTTAATATAGAATGAGAATTGTAATAGCTGGAGCAGGTGAGATGGGCTTTCATCTTGCCAAGCTTTTAACCGCCGAGGAACAGGATATAGTAATCATAGATTCTAATCCTAATGTGCTGGAGTATGTCTCACAACATCTGGATGTAAGCACAGTTCGAGGAAGTTCAACTTCACCTCGAACCCTTAAAGAAGCAAATATTGGTAAGGCAGACTTACTTATTGCTGTAACCTCCATTCAGGAGACTAACATTACAACTTGTATTCTTGGGAAGAGCCTGGGGGCTAAGAAAACCATCGCTCGAATTTCGAATACAGAGCTACTTCATTCGAGAGAAGAGCTGAATTTAAGTAATGTAGGTATTGACGAAATTATTTCTCCAGCTTCATTAGCAGCTCGGGAGATTAAACGACTACTCAAGCAATCTGCGCTCACTGACACATTCGAATTTGAAAAAGGGATGCTATCCCTAGTTGGTATCACAGTAGATGAAGGATCAGAGCTTTATGGGAAGACGTTGACAGAGACGGCCTACTTAAATCCAGATCACAATTTTACTACGGTAGCAATACTAAGAGACAATAAAACCATTATTCCATATGGCGAGAACAAATTTCAAAATGGTGATCATGCGTATTTTATTGCTCAACCAGACGGAATTGAACGAGTAACATCACTAGCCGGAAAAGAGAGTTTTGAGATAAAGAATGTAATGATTCTTGGTGCTAGTAAGGTTGGGATAAACACCGCGAAACTTTTAAGCAAAAAGTATAATATAAAGCTGGTAGAAGCAGATAAGGAAAAGTGCTTACACCTGGTAGATGAACTACCTGATACCATGATTATCAATGGTGATGGAAGAGATATTAACCTGCTGAAAGAGGAAAGCATTGACAGAATGGATGCTTTCGTTGCCCTTACTGAAAATTCAGAGACCAACATTATGGCTTCTTTGGTTGCCAAAAACCAGGGGGTACGAAAAACCATAGCACTGGTAGAGAATGTAGACTATATTCACTTATCTCAAAGCATTGGTATAGATACTTTGATCAACAAGAAGTTGATTGCGGCGAGCTTTATATTTAGGTACATTCGAAAAGGAGAAGTTTTGAATATTGCCGGTATCCATGGTGTGGATGCTGAAATTTTGGAATTCGAACTGAGTGAGAAATCTAAGATTATGGAAAAACAGCTTAAAGATTTAGATTTCCCAAGGACGGCTATCGTGGGAGGTGTAATTAGAGAAGGAAAAGGAATCGCAGTAAGAGGGAACTTTGAGTTTAACCCTAAGGATCGAGTTGTAGTTTTGTCTAAACCAGAGTGTATCAAAAAAGTAGAGAGCTTCTTCAAATAAACCATGCAGTTTAACTACAAGGTAATTTTTAAGGTAATTGGGATACTGCTCCTTATCAACGGAGCATTCATGCTAAGTTGTCTGCCTTTTAGTTTTTACTATGGTGAAGGGGATCACATGGCTCTTATTGGCTCTTCGCTAATTACCATAGGTTTTGGTTCTTTACTAGTCTTGCTCACTCGCAACCTCCAAAGCAATGACATGCGAAAAAAAGATGGGTATCTCATTGTTACGATGGGATGGCTCTCAATGTCATTTTTTGGTTCTTTACCTTATATACTCAGTGGTTCAATCCCCGATATAACCAATGCTTTTTTTGAAACTTTATCTGGCTTTTCAACGACTGGGGCTACAGTCCTGACAGATATAGAATCTGTTCACAAGGGGATTCTGTTTTGGAGAAGTTTGACACAGTGGATTGGAGGTATGGGAATAATAGTACTCACAGTCGCAATCCTTCCTCTATTGGGGATTGGAGGCATGCAGCTTTTTGTAGCTGAAGCACCAGGAATTTCTCCAGACAAACTTCAGCCTAGAATTAAAGAAACAGCCAAAAGATTGTGGATTATCTATTGTGGACTTACGCTTACTGAAATGGTTTTGCTTTGGGCTGGGGGGATGACGTTTTATGACGCAATAAATCATAGTCTTACAACGATGGCTACCGGTGGGTTCTCAACAAAGAATGCAAGTATTGCCTATTACAGTGATCCATTTATTCAATATGTGATAATCGCGTTTATGTTTATGGCGGGCACCAATTTTACCATGACCTATTTTGGTCTTCATGGTAGATTTAGGAAGGTATTGAATAATGAGGAATTTCGATTTTATCTGATTTTCTGCGTTTTGGTCTCTCTTGTAGTTGGCCTTATAATTTTTAATCTAGGCCATGATACATTAGAAAAATCTATACGAGATGCGCTGTTCCAAATTGTATCAATAGTGACAACAACTGGCTATGTTACGCACGATTATACTGCATGGACTTCATTCTTGACCGTTATTTTCTTTTTATTAATGTTTGCTGGTGGGTCAGCAGGGTCTACAGCTGGTGGAGTGAAGTTGGTTAGACATATTTTGCTCATTAAAAACAGCCTCCTAGAATTGAAAAGAATTCTGCATCCTTCTGCTATAATACCAGTACGTTTTAATGGAAAGTCAGTCAGTCGTGATATTACTTTCAATGTTCTTGCATTTATAATGATTTACATTCTTATCGTTTGTTTTGGTGCAATAGCCGTTTCTTCATTTGGCATTGATTTTAATACATCTTTAGGTGCTGTAGCTACCACATTAGGAAACATTGGTCCTGGAATAGGTGATGTAGGACCAGTTGATAATTTTGCTCACCTACCAACAGGAGTTAAGTGGATACTTTCATTCATGATGCTTTTAGGAAGATTAGAGCTCTTTACTGTACTAATTCTATTCACCCCATTTTTCTGGAGAAAAGTCTAAATTCCTTCAAAAGATTAAATCATCTTTGAGAGAATCAACCGAATACATTATTTAAAAATATATGCTGAGTTTCATAATCTGGACATTTGATCCCGCACTTTTCACCATACCATATACAGACTATGCACCAAGGTGGTATGGAGTCTTATTTGCAACAGGCTTTTTAATTTCTCAGCAAATTTTCTTTAGAATATTTAAAGCCGAAGGACGACCGGAAAAGGATGTTGAAAAAATAACTGGCTATATGGTTATTGCAACCATTATAGGTGCAAGACTCGGTCATTGTTTATTCTACAATCCGAGCTATTACTTATCAAATCCGCTTGAAATCTTAAAAATTTGGGAAGGAGGATTAGCCAGTCATGGAGGTGTGCTGGGTATATTAATTGCGATATATCTGTTCTGTAAAAAATATGGCTATAAATACCTGTGGGTTCTTGATCGTCTTGCCATTGTTGGTTTAATGACAGCTGCTCTCATCCGAACAGGAAACCTTTTTAACTCCGAAATGGAGGGAACACTTACCAACTCTAATGTAGGTATTGTATATGCAAGAGCCACTCTAGAGACATTAAATTACTCAGAAGATATTGACGAAGTACGCTTCGAAAAAGGTGGAGAGATGCAAAGTGATCAAGCTGGAATAGTTCCAATCAAAGCTATTATTGAATATCGGAGAGGTGTAAAATTTGAAACGGAAGACAAGAATTTTGTCGAGAACAACTTAAGGGGAGCCTTGCATAGATACACCGAGGTGGTGGAGCATGTAGATTTTGGATCAGGACCCTTGATTTATAAAAATTACCAGAAAGATGGACGAGAGATTGTTGAGATTTCTGCATTGGGAAAAGTACGGCATGCGGCTCAGATCTACGAGGCCTTGTATGCATTACTCTTAGCAATTCTGTTTTATTGGATATGGGCAAAGCACAGGTCCAAAGTGCCTCAAGGATTGAATTTTGCTCTATTTATGGTGGTTTTCTGGGCCCTTCGATTTGTAGATGAGTTTTTCAAAATGAATCAAGAAGCATTTGAAGAGAGTTTGACACTTAATATGGGCCAGATTCTCAGTATCCCTCTGACGATAGTTGGTATTGTAATAATGATACTGGTGTTCAGGCAAGACAAGAAAATGTCGGATTTTCAATAGATATAAAAAAAAGGGAGCCTAGCTCCCTTTTTGATTTTTTGGTCTGTTCAATCTTATTGATCTCCCTCGCCAGTCACTTCCTCTACTTCTGTAACAACTGAATCAGCAGCAACTTCTAAGGAATCCATTTCACTAGCTACTTCAGCCTCCATTTCATCCATTGCATCTTCTGCAGCATCAGTAGCCTCGCTAGTTTCTTCAACTGCAGCCTCTTCTGTTTCAGACTCTGATGATGCCGATGATGTGCAAGCGCCTAGGAATGCTACCATCGCTAATAGTAATAAAACTTTTTTCATTTTTCGGTCAGGTTTAAAATATGAACAGTAAAAATTATAAGGTTAAAGTTGATATACAAATGATTGAGTCCTTTTTGTCAAAAAACACAAAATAAAAAATTACGTTTTTCGATTTCATTTTGAATTATTTCTGACTGACGAGTTGTCCTGTTTTGGGTTAACGATATTTAATTTTACTGTCAATTTGTCTTGAAATAATGCAATAATTCCTTTGGAATAGCATTTGTAATCTTCCAATCGTACAAGTAGAAAGGAAGAATGAATTTTAACAATTATACAATCAAGGCCCAAGAGGCCCTTCAAAAAGCGACCGAAATAGCTGCAGGAGGAGGACAACAAGTTATAGAAACTGGCCACCTACTTAAGGCTATTCTAGTATCTGACGAGAACTTGGTGTCGTTTCTCTTTAAGAAACTTGGTACCAGCAAAAACTTGATTGATTCTCCATTGCAGGAATTAGTTGATAGCTATCCTAAGGTTTCAGGTGGGCAACCTTACCTTTCAAATGACTCTGCTAAATCACTTCAAAAAGCAGAAAAGTATTTAAAGGATTTTCAAGACGAATATGTAGCAGTTGAGCATATAATATTGGGTTTGTTGAGTGGGAACGATAAAGTGGCCCAAATGCTAAAAGATGCAGGATTTCAAGAAAAACAACTGATTTCCGCAATACAAGAATTAAGAGGTGGTGAAAAGGTCACTGATCAAAATGCTGAATCTAAATATCGGTCGCTTGAGCGTTACTCAAAAAACTTGAACGAACTCGCTAAGAAAGGGAAGATAGACCCAGTAATAGGGCGTGATGAGGAGATACGAAGAGTGTTGCAAATACTAGCAAGACGAACTAAAAACAACCCTATTTTATTAGGTGAGCCAGGCGTAGGTAAGACTGCTATTGTTGAGGGCATGGCTCAGCGGATTGTAGATGGAGATGTGCCAGAAAACTTAAAGTCAAAAACAATTATCTCGTTAGATATGGGTCTCCTGGTGGCTGGTGCAAAATTCAAAGGAGAATTTGAAGAACGCCTTAAAGCTGTCATTAAAGAGGTAACGGATAGCGATGGTGAAATCATCTTGTTCATTGATGAAATCCATACATTGATAGGAGCTGGAGGTGGTGGTGAAGGAGCAATGGATGCAGCCAACCTACTCAAACCTGCTTTGGCACGTGGAGAGCTTCATGCCATAGGGGCGACTACACTTCAAGAGTATCAGAAGTATATAGAAAAAGATAAGGCGCTTGAAAGAAGGTTTCAATCCATTGTAGTAGATGAGCCTTCAGTGACGGATGCAATTTCAATTCTAAGGGGTATTAAGGATAAGTATGAACTCCACCATGGAGTAAGAGTAAAAGACGATGCGGTTATTTCAGCTGTGGAGCTATCCAACAGATACATTTCAGATCGATTTTTACCAGACAAGGCTATAGACCTGATGGACGAAGCGGCGTCTAAATTGAGAATAGAAATAGATTCTCTACCGGAAGAATTGGATGAATTGAATCGTAAAATCATGCAACTAGAAATTGAGCGTGAGGCAATTCGAAGGGAGAAGAATAAAGAGAAAGAAAAACACCTCAATAAAGACATTGCGAATCTTGAAGCGGAAAGAAATGATCTAAAAGCTAAATGGGATAATGAAAAATCAGTAATCCAGGGAATTCGTCAGGAAAAGGAAAACATTGAGCAGTATAAGACCGAGGCTGAGCAAGCAGAACGTTCTGGTGAGTATGATAAGGTGGCTGAGATACGTTACGGAAAGATTGTAGAAGCCCAACAGAAGCTTTCAGACTATGAGTCACAGTTAGTAGAGATGCAAGGTGAAACAAGCCTCTTGAAAGAGGAGGTTGACCCAGAAGATATTGCTGAGGTGGTTGCGAAGTGGACTGGAATTCCCGTTTCCAAAATGCTTCAGAGTGATAGAGAAAAGCTAATCTATTTGGAAGATGAGTTAGGTAAAAGGGTCGCGGGTCAGTCTGAAGCAATTCAAGCCGTTTCTGATGCGGTAAGGAGAAGTCGTGCAGGCCTGCATGATCCCAAAAGACCGATTGGTTCTTTCATCTTTTTAGGCACAACAGGGGTTGGAAAAACCGAATTGGCCAAAGCTCTTGCGGAATACCTATTTAACGATGAGAATGCAATGGTTCGAATTGATATGTCTGAATATCAGGAACGTCATGCGGTCAGTAGGTTGATCGGTGCGCCTCCGGGATATGTAGGATACGATGAAGGAGGTCAGCTTACTGAATCAGTAAGAAGAAAACCCTATAGTGTGATCTTGTTGGATGAGATTGAAAAAGCACATCCTGATGTCTTCAATATTCTACTTCAGGTATTGGATGATGGTAGACTTACAGACAATAAAGGGCGTGTTGCAAATTTCAAAAACACCATCATAATCATGACAACAAATATCGGCTCAGGACTGATTCAAGAAAACTTTGAAAAGCTAGATGAAAAGAACCCTGATCCAGTTATTGAAGAAACAAAAAACATGGTATTTGAACTTTTGAAAAAATCTGTTCGGCCAGAGTTTTTAAACCGAGTAGATGAATCAATCATGTTCAGGCCACTTGGTAAAGATGACCTTCAAAAAATAGTTGGTATTCAGTTTAAGCTAATACAAAATAGGCTTGAAGAAAACGGAATTAAGATTGAGGCAGATGAAAAAGTGTTGAGACATTTGGGCACAATTGGTTTTGATTCACAATTTGGTGCTCGACCGCTGAAACGTGTGCTGCAAAGGGAAATCTTAAATCAACTGTCGAAAGAAATTCTTTCTGGGAATATCTCGAAAGATTCAGTAATAGGAATTACCCTATCTGATAATCAAGAGGTAGAATTTTTGAATTTGGATGCAGTTGAGATTGAGTAAGCTTTTAAAATTTTTAAAGCGACTGGTTTGGGTGTCAGTGATCGGCCTAATGATTGCCTTTCACAACACCTATAACCAAGAATTTAAATCGCTCGATGATGTAAGTCAGGAAGAGGTTGCTGAAGATGATGCTGAATAAAGCGCAAATCGGGACTTTTTTGAGATGTGAGAAGAAAATTTTCTTGGAAGCAGAACTTATTTTGACGGATTCCAATTAAATTTATTTGCATAACACCCGTAATAAATACGTAATGACTACCGAAGAAATCCAATCTCAAATCACAGAACTTGAATCAAAATTGACTGGCGACATGTTTAACGACATGGAAATCAAAGACAAGATTCACAACCTTAAAATGAAGTTGAATGGAACTCGCCCAATGAATTCAGAAATTGAATGTGTGGGCTGCGGAAGCTAAGAATTCTTAAGTTTTATTTTCCTCCCTTTGATTAGGGAGTTCCATGGTTAATGCAAAATCATTTGCATGTAGAAACCATTTGTCTTTAAATCTGTCATTAGCCTGTTAAGATTAATTCAATGAACATAAAACAGGTCGCAGTATTTTGTACGCTATTAATTTCCTTCTGTACTTCAGCACAGGAAGAAGCGAATTACGATTACATATCAAGTTACGGAGAGCATGGTCATAGCAGTTTCGCAGTTGTAAGAAAAGAAAATCTTTATGGCATAATTGACCGGCAAGGAAAAGAAGTCTTGCCTCCAGTTTATGATAAAATTTATCGTTTTGGAGAATCCGGGTTGAACTGGGCGAAGCTTCAAAAAGAAGGTAGATATGGGTTTATAGATCGGTCGGGAGCTATAGTTGTAAAACCACAATACGATCGTATATATTCTTTTGGAGATAAGAATGCCAATTGGGCACTGGTATTAAAGAATGGTCTTTATGGATTTATCGATCGATCGGGAAGTGAAGTAGTAGCTCCCATATATAATGATATCAATTCGTTTGGGTCCAACAATGTTTCTTGGGCAAGAGTACAGAGAGATGGAATGTACGGTTTTATCGATAGGTCAGGGAAGGAAATTGTCCCTACAGTATATCAAAGGATAAGTAGCTTTGGTTCGATTGGAACAGATTGGGCCAAAGTCGAACAAAATGGACTTGAAGGATTTATTGATAGATCTGGGAAAGAGATCGTAAGCCCAAAATACACTTCTGTTTCTTCTTTTGGCACAATCGCAAGTCACTGGGCGCGGGTAGAACGCAATGGATTATATGGTATGATTGATAGAAAAGGGCTGGAAGTCATTGCTCCTAAATATGAACGTATTTATGATTTTGGAAATCGTGGGGCTTCACATCTGGCAATGGTTCGCAAGTCTGGACTATATGGTCTTATTGACAAATCAGGCAAGGAGGTAGTTCCAACGCTGTACGACAGAATAAGCTATTTTGATAGAGAAAACTCGAACTGGGCACTTGTAGAGCGTGAGGGCAAGTTTGGCTTTATCGATAAAAGTGGAAAGCTTGTTGTACCCGCCGCAATGACTGACTTAAGTGGGAGTTTTCATGAGCTTAGCGATCATTTTAGTTCTAGAGGTTCACATATCGGAAATATAGGCGCTGTAAAAAAGTTTTGGGTAAGTGATTTTGTTGGAAAGTATGCCCTCATAAAAAGCAAAAAGACTTGGCAGCTCGGTGTAATAAATAGAGAATTTGAACTGGTTGTTCCGGTGGAATACAAGAAAATCCTTGTTGATCAATCGGGTAGCATTCATGTCTGGAAATAGCCCGCTTTCCATTGATAATTTGAATCATAATTTGCTGAATTTCAGGCGTTAAGGCATATTTACCGCATGAAATCCCTAATTACTGCCATTGCAATTTTATTTGCTACTAACGTATTGTTTGCCCAATTTACCTCGGTTACTGACGGGGATTGGGACGATTGTAACACCTGGGGAACTTGCCCAGGTACCACTGTAGGTACACATTATCCCGACAGGGACGATGTTGTTAATATAGGTCACGCCGTTTCTGTAAATAACACCCTAGATAATGCGACCACTGAGACACAACCAAATGACGAAGCTGTAGCCGGAGTATGTGGATGTACAGGTGTTGGGACAACAGGGTGTGCCAATACACCAACTATCTGTAATACCAATTCATTTTATCATCGAGGTACAATAACTGTTACGGCTGGAGGAGCCTTTACGAGTACTGTTGCCACAGTATTCGAAGGAGATGTGGAAGTTCAGAATACAGGTTCGTTTAGACTCAATGCCAATTCAACATTGTTCCTTATAGGTAGAGTGGATGTCCGAGACGGAGGATCACTGATCACAAATCAAAACTTAACTATCTCTGGAGATGCAGTTATAAATATTGAACCAACTGCTGTTGCTGGTGTTGGAGATGACCTTTACTTAGATGGTGACAATTCATTCGTTTGTGGGGGCGGAACACTTGATTTAGATGGTCCAGCATATTTCAGTGGTCCGAGAAATAACTCGGTAAGGCATTTTAATACCACTGACAATACCACTACTGATCAAATATGTTCAAATACTACAGTCACTTGTGCTGATGGAAATTGCTGTGGAGGCCAATGTGATCCAGATATAGATGCTGAAGCAGGAGATGGAGATGGTGAGATATCTCCAGGCGATGGTTCGGCTTCCGCACCAACGGTGCTTCCTGTTGAACTAGTTTCTTTTGATTGGGAGGATGAAATATCATATTTGACCATACATTGGGCGACTGCCAGTGAGCTAAACAACGAAGGGTTTGATTTATATAAATCCACGGACGGAGTAAACTTCACCCATATGGATTTTATACAAGGTGCAGGGAATAGCAATAGAATCTTAAACTATGAATATAGAGATGCGTCACCAGTTTCTGGAGCAAATTATTACCAACTCATTCAAAGAGATTTTGACGGGACATTTGATGATCTTGGGATTATTCGTGCCTTTTCAAATGCAATTGATCTTTTTACACTGTACCCCAATCCAGCTTCTGAAAATGTGAATGTACTTTTTGGTAATCAGTTTTTAAATACTACTGCTAATGTTAAGCTGTTCACAATCTCAGGCGAACTGGTGATGAATGAAAGTGTTTGGGTCGAATCAAAATCAATGAAGCTTGAATTATCATATAAACCTGGCATTTACTTTCTGGAAGCAGATAATGGTACATTCAAACAGAAAAGTAGATTGGTGATAAAATAAAAAAGCCTCCTTCTTGGAGGCTTTTTTCAATTCAGTATTTCTTAAAACGCTTCTGAAAAGAGGACTTTCATTTCCTCCCAGCTTGCACTATCTGCAGCAGCATTATATGCAATTGGCATTCCGAATTTTACCGCCAATGAATCTGCGGCCTTGCTTGTAAAAGAATGTAGCGCCCCTTCATAATTGATAAACTTATAATCAGCACCGGCAGCATCCATTGCAGTTTTAAAATCAGCAATTTGTTGCTCAGTAATAAACTTGTCATCAGCTCCGTTCGCTACTAGTACTTTTCCTTTGACAGCTCCTGCTTCTGGCATAACAGGCAATTGCAAACCTCCATGGAACGATGCTACTGCGTCAAGATCGTACCCTGAATTTGCCATACTAAGAACCGTGCTTCCTCCGAAGCAATACCCGATAGCCCCAATTTTTTCCGGATCAACATCCGGGTGGCTTTTTAGAGCCTCCAGCGCTGCTTCGAATCGAGCCTTTGCTACCTCAAAATTTCCAAGGACCATTCCTGCAAAAGCTCCAGCTTCATCTGGATGCGCTGCTTGTTTGCCATCACCATACATATCTACTGCGAGGGCAACATATCCCATATCGGCAAGCATATCTGCTCGTTGTCTGGAGTAGTCATTGTGCCCCCACCATTCGTGAACAACTAGAATACCAGGTTTCTTTCCGTCGATGGTTGAGTTTACCGCTAGGTAACCGTTCATTGTTATTGAGTCTGCGGTATATGAGTATTCTCCAGAAGGAACTTCTACTTCTTCTACTGCTGCTTCTGTATCTGCTGAACTTTCATCAGCGTCTTCTTTTGTGGTGGACGTACAAGCCACCGCAAACATTCCAATCAAGAATGCATAAAACAGTTTTGATTTCATTGTCTATTTAGGTTTATAGTTTCCCTAAAGGTAAACAGGAATGGGGACTGGCAGTTTCATGAAATAAAAAACCAGGCGTTAGCCTGGTATGAATTTATTGAAGTTTGAAATGAATTGGGACGACCATTTGTACTCTGACTGGCACTTCTTCCATAGTGGCAGGTGTGAAGTTGGGAAACAACTTGACGACCTTTATGGCTTCTTCATTGCAGCCGGCACCTAATCCTTTTATTACCTCGACATTAGTAATTGAGCCATTTTTTTCGACCACATACTTAACGAAAACCCGACCTTCGATACCCATTCGTTTTGCTTGGCTAGGATAGCGCAAGTGTTCATCAATAAAGTCAGAAAATTTTTCCACTCCTCCTTCAAATTCAGGCATTACATCGACAATTGAGTAGATCATATTATCGATCAAATATGAATTAACTGGAGGATCTTCTGCCGGTTGTACATGAATTGATTCTTTACCTGATGAATAACTTTCAGCGTCATACTTTAGATTATTTGTAAGTACAACTCCTTCCTCAGACCAAATTGTCGCTGGAGGACCTGCTGGATAAGTCATAGAATCCAATGGAATTGGAAAAATTGGAAGCTCGCATTCAATAACAATCCAGTCATCTAGCTCAATCTCTGGATCAATGGGTGACTTCCATTCAAAAGCGACCAGCGTCATTGACAAAGTAATCACCATGCCGATGCTGAAGAACAATGGCCTCCGTCGTTCTAAATCATACTTTTCGTTTTTCTTAGATTCCATATTACCTCAATTGAAAATTTACAGGCAATTGCATTTGAACTTTCACAGGTACTCCTCTTTGTTTTCCAGGAGAAAAGGCAGGGAGAAGTTTTAGAACCCTAATTGCTTCTTCATCACAGCCAGCACCAATTCCTTTTAGGATTTTGATATCACTGATCGAACCATCAATATCCACTACAAAACTGATATGAACTTTGCCCTCGACGCCCATTCGTTTAGCTTGACGAGGATATTTAATGTTCTTGGCGATAAACCCTAGTAAAGCTGCATCTCCTCCCGGGAATTCAGGCATATCTTCAACTACTATGAATGGATCATCTGGAATATCTATAGTCTTAGGCTCACCAAAATCTAATTTGTCAAGTTCATCATCTATGTCATTTACTGTTTTATTATCATTCAATGCCTCAGTAAGTTCTTTCACTTCTTTGATTTCTGCGGCCGCAGTAATCACTTGTTTATTGACTTTAGGTTTAGGAATTTCAATAGGCTTATGTTTAGTAATCTTAGGATCATCTAGTACATACCAGATTTCTATTTCTGGATCATTGGGTTGCACTACAGGATCAATTGGAGATTTCCATTCGAATGCAACAATCGTCAGCGAAAGTGCAATAATCATTCCTACACCAAAGAACAATGGTCGCTTTGGCTCTAAGTCATACTTTTTGTTTTTCTTAAGTTCCATGATTCAAGCGTTTGTTGGGTTTTGAATAGTTAATTCAAAATAAAAAGCATGAATCGTGCCTAAATCAATTTAAGAATTCATTGATATGCTTAGAAAGATGATCAAAGACCTCCTGACTCGGTAAGAGGTCGCTCGAATCTAACTCTGGCAATGGTCGGTATACGGTTTTATGAGATTCTTGAAGATATTTTTCGCAGCTCTTGAGGTCTTGCAAAATGGGATTTTGATAATCCAATGAGCATGCATGTCCAAACTCGTCTAAATAGGTTGCATACCAGTGAGCAACACTGCTCAATGAGACCAGCGACGTAAAGAAAGTTTCTAATGTTCTGTCTCTTCCTTTAATAAAGGAAAGGGCATTTTTACTTGCTATCGGCTGTGTATAAAGCTCCCAAACCTTAAGGATGTCTTCTGATCGATCCTCTTCACCAGAATAGATTACATCAGTTCGATAAAGTGAAGAAATAACCAAAGTAGACCCATTAACCAGTGATTGAATTACTGATTTGAAGCTCCTGGATGTGTGATCTCTAAAATGAAATCGTGGCGCTTCTTTTCCCTGAACATGGATATAGCGAAGCATATATTGATGGTTAAACTAATTTCTGCCTTTTCTGTTTAAGATGCTCCTGCTGCTAGGAGTAGTTCCTCAATCCTACGTTGCCCGTGAGTTCTTGCAAATGACAATGCATTAACACCATCTTTATTTTTTAAATGTACGTTCGCGCCCTTAGAAATTAACATATCAGCTAGTTCCTCTGATCCTTTAAAGCAAACACCCATGAGTGCTGTATTCCCTAATGCATCCTGGGCATCGATCTCCGCACCTGAGTCAAGCAATACTTCCGCTATTTCTCTTTGACCTAAATAAGTTGCCAATACGAGTGGCGTAAAACCACGTTCATCGGCAGCATTTACTAATTCTGGATTACTGTCAATTAGGCTTTTTAGCTGTTCTGACTGCCCAGATCGAATGTAATTTACGAGTTCCATCATTCTGAATTAAAAAAGGGTTCACTCCTTCGAAATGAACCCTTAATAAATGTATAATTTAAACTAGATCGAATCGATCCAAATTCATGACCTTGTTCCATGCAGCGACAAAATCATTAACAAATTTCTCCTTTGCATCTTCGCAAGCATAAACCTCTGCGATTGCGCGAAGCTCTGTATTAGAGCCGAAAATTAGATCTGCTCTTGTTCCAGTCCATTTCACATCGCCTGTTCTACGATCCCTTCCTTCAAACACCTTGTCTTCATCACTTGCAGACTTCCAGGTAATTCCAAAGTCAAGCAGGTTCACAAAGAAATCATTTGAAAGTGTGCCAGGCTTATCTGTAAAGACACCATGATTTGAATTATCGTAATTCGTATTTAATGCACGCAAACCACCCACGAGAACTGTCATTTCAGGAGCAGTTAATGTGAGCAACTGAGCTTTGTCTACCAACATCTCCTCAGCTGACGCTGTAATATTTGCATTTTGATAGTTTCTGAAGCCATCTGCCCTTGGTTGCAATGCTTGGAACGAATCAACATCAGTTTGATTAGCAGAGGCATCAGCCCTACCTTGGGTGAAAGGAACGCTGACGTTATGCCCAGCATCACTTGCCGCTTTCTCAATAGCTGCGCATCCCCCTAATACAATCAAATCAGCGATCGATACATCTTTTCCAAAAGAGCTTTGAATATCGCTAAGCGTATCGAGTACTTTTCCTAATTGAGATGGATTATTTGCTTCCCAATCTTTTTGAGGAGCAAGTCGAATTCTTCCACCGTTGGCACCACCTCTCATATCTGAACCTCTAAATGTTGAAGCCGAAGCCCATGCAGTAGATACCAATTCTGAAACTGATAGACCTGATCCCAAGATCTTGCGTTTTAAGTCAGAAATATCAGAATCACTTAAGCTATGAGAAGCCGCTGGTATAGGGTCTTGCCAGATCAACTCTTCGTCAGGAACTTCAGATCCAAGATAACGAGCAGCAGGCCCCATATCTCTATGTGTCAATTTATACCACGCACGAGCAAAAGCATCGGCGAACTCTTCTGGATTTTCATGGAATCGCTTGGATATTTTCGCATAGTCTGGATCCATTTTTAATGCCATATCAGCTGTCGTCATCATCAAAGCTTGAGTGTTATCTGCATTGCCCGCAGCTGGAGCCATTCTTGCGTTTGAAGCAGCCGTTGGAGTCCATTGGTTTGCTCCTGCCGGACTTTTCGTTAGCTCCCAATCATAACCAAGTAATACTTCGAAGTAATCATTATCCCATTGAGTTGGGTTAGGCGTCCATGCTCCTTCAATTCCACTTGTAATGGTATCATCTCCATGACCAGAACCGAATGTGTTTTTCCATCCCATACTCTGCTCTTCAATTCCCGCACCTGCAGGTTCTCTGCCAACATACTGGTCAGGATCCGCGGCACCATGTGCTTTACCAAATGTGTGTCCACCTGCAACAAGTGCAACAGTCTCCTCATCATTCATTGCCATTCTTCCGAATGTCTCTTTGATATCAACAGCAGATTTAAGAGGATCTGGGTTTCCATTAGGTCCTTCTGGATTCACATAGATAAGACCCATTTGAACTGCACCTAGTGGATTTTCTAATTCTCTATCGCCTGTGTATCTCTTGTCTCCTAACCATTCTGTTTCAGCACCCCAATAAACGTCTTCCTCCGGTTCCCAGATATCTGTTCTACCCCCTGCGAAACCAAACGTCTTAAAGCCCATCGACTCTAAAGCACAGTTTCCAGCCAATATCATAAGGTCAGCCCAAGAAATCTTTTTCCCGTATTTCTTTTTAATAGGCCATAAAAGAAGTCTTGCCTTGTCCAGATTGCCATTGTCAGGCCAGCTATTTAATGGTGCAAATCGCTGTGTTCCTGTACCAGCTCCACCTCTACCATCTTGAATTCTATACGTACCGGCACTGTGCCATGCCATTCTAATGAAGAAAGGACCATAGTGTCCATAATCAGCAGGCCACCAATCTTGAGAATCTGTCATCAGATCATAAAGGTCTTGCTTGATTGCTTTTAGGTCTAGACTTTTGAACTCTTCCGAATAGTTAAAACCTTCATCCATTGGATCGGACAAAGAAGAATTCTGTCTTAGAATATTCAACTTAAGTTGATTTGGCCACCAATCTCTGTTGGACGTCCCTCCACCAGCGCTTTGATTTAAAACTCCGCCGAGGTAAGGACATTGGCTTGCATCTGCATATTTATCAGAATGATTAGTCATATTGGTATGGGTTTAATACTTTAACTGGAGTAAAACTAGTATTAAGATAATTTATAAATTTTATATGGTTATAAGTCTAACCTATGCTAAAAACTTATTGGGTTTTCTGCTAATCCTTTCTATCTCGTTGGCCGATGCTCAACCAGCTAAAAAGTTTAAGACTAAATATGATCGTGATGATTTAGATCTGGTTCCAGCTGCCCCAGATTATTCACAAATGCAATATTGGATTGCACATCCAGATACCGAAGACATGGCAGACATGGTTCCAGGAAAAGGAGAGTTGAAAGAGAGTCAAGCCACTGCAGAAGTTGATGTGTTTTTCATTTATCCAACAATCTATACTAAAAGGCAAGACAAGGAACATCCGTGGTTTGCGGATGTCAACGACGAAAAGCTGAATAAAGAAATCGCTAATTCTACTATTAAAAATCAAGCGTCAGTGTTTAATGGGTCTGGTAAGATTTATTCACCATTGTATAGGCAAGCGCATATTGGAGTTTATTACATTGACAACCTACCTCTTAAGGTTGAGGCGTTAGATTTTGCATATCAAGATGTGAAGAAGGCGTTTCAGTATTACCTGGAAAACTGGAACAATGGACGTCCAATTATTATTGCCTCGCATAGCCAAGGGACTAATCACGCGGTTAACCTTTTGAGAGATTTTTTTGAAAATCGGCCGCTTATGGATCAATTAGTAGCAGCATACATCGTGGGAATGCCGCTAGACAAAGGAACCTTCTCGTACATTCCTATATGTGAAGATTCAGATGATACTGGTTGCTGGCTTACCTGGAATACATATGCCAAAGGCTACTATCCCAAGGATCATGATTTTTGGTATGCAGATGCATTGAATGTGAATCCTCTGACCTGGACCACAGATACTGCCTATGTTTCGGCGGATAACAATAAGGGTGGGGTATTGAGAAATTTTAAAAAAATACGCCCGGGTATATCAGATGCCCAAAACGCAGATGGCATGCTCTGGATTGATAAACTAAATTTTTTCTGGAGTTTTCTTATAAACTGGGATCGCTATCACATTGTAGATTACAACCTTTTCTATATCAATATCAGAGAAAATGTTGAAGAGCGAGTAAAATCCTATGAAGCAGAAAAAGACTAGCTGTCTTCGTACTGTTCAAGAAACTTTGGAAGTAAGTCCATCATGAGTTCGTAGATTGCAAACTCAGAGGAACTAGCCAGATAAGCATCTGAGAAATTGCAGTATGCAATAAAGCTCGTTAGTTTATCGCCCTCGAGTTTGGTGTTTTCGCCTACCCACTCTCGTGTAAATTTCAATCTTGCTTTTTCAGTAACATATTTAGTCTTGCGGATGTGCTGCATCTTCCGTTTTTCCTTCTCTTTCCTACTTACAGAATGATGGATAGCAGATACAGGGTGGAAAAACATAAATATTGGATTCAAATATTCACTTTTTTCTAACTGGGGGTATGGATCCATTACGACTTTTGGAACCCCGAAAATCTGAAATGTGGTGTCTTCCACCTTTTCTTCTATGATTAATTCTTTGAACCGTTCATACTCGGGAAATTCACCTACCACAACTTCATCCAGATATATGGTATTTAAAGGCAATACGAACGCAATTTCTTCTGAGTTAAACCATGTAGAATCTGCAATCCAAGCAAGTGTTTTATGGCCTACGTTTGAAAATACAAGCGTATCACCTGCCCGAGCAGGCAATTTGAATTTTCCATCTTCATTTGTTGAAGTAAGGCTTCCAGCGTTGATATTTTGAATATGTGCTCCTATCAGTTTTTCATTTGAAAGACTGTCCTTGACAACACCATATACGTAAGTTCGTTGCGCACTAACGTGCCATCCGAATAAGACTAGCGTTATGAAAATGAGCTTTTTCATTTACCCAAATATTCCATTTAATGATCTATAGATATAGGAATTAAGAATTTTTAACCTCACCCTACTTTAAATGGAATGCAAAAAATCAGGCTAAGGTTGCCTGAAAGTTTTACGTCTAATATTTAAGTGCTCCCCAACAAACCATAAGTATATTGGTTAAGACCGTATGGTTAACATCACTAAACATTCAGGGATATATACATTGAAGGTGGAGCAATTTCTACCTATATCACTAGAAAAGGCTTGGGATTTTTTTTCATCTCCAAAAAACTTAGAAAGAATCACACCCAGCCATATGGGTTTTAAGATAACCTCCGGAGAGCCTGGAAGCATGTATCCTGGCCAAATCATTTCATATAAAGTTTCTCCACTTCCCGGTATAAAGACAAGCTGGGTTACTGAAATTACTCATGTAGAAGATCAAAAGTTTTTCGTCGATGAGCAACGATTTGGTCCATATAGCATGTGGCATCATGAACATCATTTTGAAATTAAAGACAATGGGGTCCTGATGACCGATAAGGTATCTTATAAAATTCCCTTTGGAATCCTGGGGCATATAGCGCAAGTCTTATTTGTGAAAAAACAACTTGCCGGAATTTTTAACTATCGAGTAAAAGTGCTTGACGAGATGTTCAAAGAGTAGCCTATCTTTAATGACGGTGTAAAATCGATATTGATATGGACCGTCGAAAAGTATTAAAAGGATTAAGTCTAGGGATGGCGTCTCTGCCGTTTCTATCTGTTAAAGCAAGCCAAGTTCACATTTCTGAATACAAGAATCAATTTGATTCTAACCCTGCGGATGAAAAATTTTGGAAGAAGTTTAGGAGAGATTTCTACGATGTGCCTAAGGACTTCATCAATTTAGAGAATGGGTATTTTGGTGTGCAACCTAAACCCGTTTATGAAGCTTACCTCAAGAATATTGAGATGGTGAACATAAACTCATCTCGATTTTTAAGGACAAAGTATAGCAAGGAGATCAAAGGAATCGTTGCTGACCTTGCGGCTTTTGCAGGCATTGATCCTGAAGAAGCATTAATCACAAGAAATGCAACGGAGGCACTGAACATTGCCATTCAAGGGCTCGATTGGAAAGAAGGAGATGAAGTGATTCTTTCTGGTCAGGATTACTTCAGTATGATCGAGGCTTTTGAGATGCTTGAAATCCAAAAAGGCATTAAAATAAAGCGCGTTAAAATTCCGCTAACGCCAAGTGATGATGAAGAAATTCTGTCACAGTATGAACAGGCAATCACACCAAAAACTAAATGTATCCTTGTCACTCACATGATTCACTTAACTGGTCAAATCATGCCAGTAAAGAAAATTTCAGATCGTTTTAAGTCGCAAGGAATTGACATCATTGTTGATGCCGCACATAGTTTCGCCCAATTTGAATTCGGATTGAAGGATTTAGGTGCTGACTTTGTGGGAGTAAACCTTCATAAATGGTTTGGAAATCCCTTGGGTGCGGGACTTCTGTATGTGAATAAGAATCGCATTAAAGACCTAACTCCATTATTTGGAGATAGTGGAAGAGAAAAAGATGACATCCGTAGATTGGGGCATTTTGGAACACTTTCAGTGCCTACACTTCTAACAATAGCTGATGCTTTGGAATTCAACCAGACAGTGACGTTACCGGTTAAAGAGAATCGTTTACGATACCTTCAAAACTATTGGACTTCAAGGGCCAAGGATATTCCGAATGTTGTTATTACCACACCAACTCAAGAAGATAGAAGTTGTGCAATTGCAAGCTTCAAAATCGAAGGGAAAGAGACAAAAGATGTCATAGCTAAACTTTATGATGATTGGAAAGTATTTACCGTGATTCGATTCTTAGAAGATCAAGAAGTCGTTCGGGTGACGCCAAGCTTATATAATCTTACTTCTGAATTAGATACCTTACTAAAGGCATTGAAATCAATCGCATAACATTTTTGCAAATGAAAAACTTGTTAAAGCTTGAAGAACTGCTAATGTTTCTTCTTTCGATATATCTCTTCAGTTTTCTCGACTATGCATGGTGGATTTATCTTGTTTTTATTCTTACTCCCGACATAGGCATGCTTGGCTATTTGGTCAACACCAATTTGGGTGCAATGCTTTATAATATTTTCCACCATAAAGGTGTAGCAATAGTTATTGGATTTTTAGGATTTTGGTGGGCCAT
Organism: Ekhidna sp.; assembly: GCF_963691765.1. Lineage (GTDB taxonomy): Bacteria > Bacteroidota > Bacteroidia > Cytophagales > Cyclobacteriaceae > Ekhidna. The sequence goes on along the minus strand of NZ_OY829375.1, from coordinate 1,813,353 downwards.
TGTCGAGCTCCAACTGGCTGGCATTATACTATTTGGTCATGCAAGTATGGATCGCATATTTGGATATGGATTGAAGTATAATGACAACTTCAAGCATACACATCTAGGGAATCTATAAGTATTGTCGTGATTTCTATCGTCATACCAACTCTGAATGAGGTAACGAACATCAATGCAACAATTCAGCATACTTTGAGTGTTGCAGATAGACCAGAAGCGCTAGAAATTATTGTGGTTGATGCCGGTAGCATGGATGGTACACTTGACCAAATAAAAAATAGAGAGACAAAGGTCTACTGTAAGCCAGAATTTGCAATGAGGAAGTATGATAGTTTGAATTATGGTTTGAATCATTCAACTGGTGAAATTGTGATGTTTCTAGATGCCGATACTCTACTGCCGCAGAATTTTGATTTGGCTATTTATAGAGAGCTATCGAACAGCAAAGTTGTAGGTGGGGCATTTGAATTTTCCTTTCATAAGCCAGATTGGAAGCTATCCCTTTTGACCATTATAAACCGCATTCGCTACCGATTAGACAAAGCCTATTATGGGGATCAGGCCATATTCGCAAGAAAATCCACGTTATTGGCGATAGGTGGAGTTCCGAAACAACCGCTGATGGAAGCTGCGTATCTTAGCAAAGCACTGAGAAAACGTGGAAGATTAAGTCTGATTAATCCTGGCATTATTACATCTCCACGCCGATTTGACGATCTTGGTTTTTATAAAGTAGCTTGGTTTGATACCAATATGTTCATTCGTTTTAATTTAGGGCTACCCGTCTCCAGATACGCAGATAAGTACTGGAGCAAAAACCTAAACCCAAAATGAACCAGCAACCCCTCGTTTCCATCATAATGGCGGCAAAGGATACCGCACCTTACCTTCCTAATTGTATTGATTCTATTACCAGGCAGACCTATAAAAACTGGGAGCTAATAGCCATCAACGATCATTCTTCTGATCGAACCCCAGACATATTGAATTGGTATGCCGATAAAGATGACAGAATCAAAGTGGTTCATAGCAAAAGAGCGAAACTAATTCCAACGCTAAAAGAAGGGTACGCTGTTGCCAAAGGAGACTTAATCAATCGGATGGACTCAGACGATAAGATGCCTGAAGATAAACTAGAAGTGCTAGTTAATGAGTGGCTCAAATATGGTAAGGGACACATCATAGCTGGTGGGACAGAACATTTCGTTGATAAGGGAGAAGTTGGAGATGGTTTTCGTAGATATGAGGAGTGGTTGAATGATGTTGCAAGAAACGAAAGGCATTATCAGGAAATCTACCAAGAGTGTGTGATTCCATCTCATTGCTGGATCATTCATCGAGATGATTTTGATAGTGTAGACGGATTTAATCCAGAAATTTATCCGGAAGACTACGATTTATGTTTTCGCTTTTATAAAAAAGGCTTGAAAGTACATGGACTTGATAAAGTTCTTCACTACTGGAGAGATCGAGCCGACAGAATTTCCAGAACATGGGAAGAGTATAAAGACAATAGATACTTCGAAATGAAGCTTCGATATTTTTATCAGCTAGATAGAAACCGAGAGCGTCCGCTGGTGCTTTGGGGTGCGGGTAAAAATGGGAAAGACTTAGCCAAACTACTTTTAGAAGAGGAGGATACGTTTCATTGGGTTTGCGACAATGAGCGAAAGATTGGTAAAGACGTTTATGGCATTAAGATGAAGCACTTCGAGGAAATTACGGAGTTCCAAAATCCACAAATTCTCATTGTAGTGACCTCACCAGAAGATAAAATCATAATTCGTAATCAGTTAGCGTCTTGGGGCAAAGAACCCGTGAATGATTATTGGTTTTTTGCATGAGTAGTGTTTCTAAACATATCCTACCGGTAATTGTAACTGCTCAATTTTTTTGTACCTCGCTTTGGTTCGCGGGAAACGCAATAATGCCTGAATTTGCCACCAAATTGGACTTGACCTTGGCCGATACAAGTTACATGGCTTCATCAGTGCAGTTTGGTTTTATAATTGGCACGCTGGTTTATGCGATTCTTACTATTGCAGATCGTTTCCATCCATCAAAAGTATTTTTCCTCAGTGCGCTTTTGGGCGCACTTTGCAACGCTGTAATGATAGCTGAGCTTTCGTTTAGCGGTGTTCTTCTCTTTAGATTTTTTACTGGCTTTTTCCTGGCTGGAATCTACCCTGTAGGTATGAAAATAGCTGCAGATTATTATAAAGATGGACTTGGAAAAGCACTTAGTTTTCTGGTAGGAGCATTAGTACTTGGTACAGCTTTTCCTCATTTCATTGCCAGCTTTGATACCTCTTTGGATTGGAAAAGCGTGGTAGTGGTAACTTCATTTTTAGCCGTTATTGGTGGTCTATTAATCGTCCTTTTGGTAAAGGAAGGGCCTTACAGAAGAATTGGCCAAAAGCCTAAGTTCAAAGCTATGGGAAGTGTCTTCAAAGATTCTGAATTTCGTGCAGCGGCCTTTGGATATTTTGGACATATGTGGGAGCTGTATGCGTTCTGGGCATTCGTGCCAGTTGTTATCCGTAACAACGGCCATCTGAGATTTTATGAAAATGACACCATCTCTTTTCAATCGTTTTTGATCATCGCAATGGGATCAGTTGCATGTTTTATCGGGGGATATATTTCTGAAAAGTTTGGGACACAAAGAACTGCAAAATTGTTTCTTACCCTGTCTGGATTATGCTGTGTTTTATCTCCGTTCTTTTTTGAATTCGATAGATCATATTTCCTTGCTTTAATGACTTTTTGGGGAATGGTTGTAATTGCGGATTCACCACTTTTTAGCTCACTGGTTGCCAATAGAGCAGTTCCAGAATTGAAAGGAACTGCCATTACTATTGTAAATAGCATCGGTTTTGCAATTACAATACTGAGTATTCAGCTAGTCGGCTATATGATCGAAAATTTTGATGAACGACTGGCATTGTTGCCATTGGCGATTGGTCCTATGCTTGGATTATATGCTTTGATTAGTCTTGCTAATTCTTCTAAATGAAAGTATAAAATTTAGCTGTCGAAAAAGAATTGAAACAATCTTTCGTTCTAATGAATCTATTATTTTAGAACACTAACATGTAACCATTTAGTACGTTAAAGTATTCTTTATAAATTCATTTTTGAACCAACCCTAAAAACATGAAGAAAAACCTAATTGCGATCATTACTCTATGCTTTTTTGCTAGTGAGAGTTTAGCTCAGATTAATGCACGAATGCTTAGAGAGCCTGACGTATCTGAAACCACCATTGCATTTGTTTATGCCGGAGATATTTGGGTAGTACCCAAAGAAGGAGGAACGGCGAATAAGCTGAGCTCTCCTACAGGGGAGGAAAAATTTCCAAAATTTTCTCCCGATGGCAATAAAATAGCCTTTACTGCTAATTATGATGGAAACTGGGATGTTTACGTGATTCCTTCAACTGGAGGTGTTCCGACGAGATTAACCACCCACGGTGGTTACGATCAAGTATTGGAATGGCATCCGAATGGATCAAAAATTCTCTTTGCTTCTTCAAGAGAAAGTGGACGTCAACGTTTTTCTCAGTTTTTTGAAGTAAGTGTTGATGGTGGCCTTCCACAGAAGCTTGCGATGCCATATGGTAGTCTAGGGTCCTATTCTCCTGACGGGACTAAACTTGCTTTTAATTTCAAATCAAGAATTAATCGAACTTGGAAAAGATACAAGGGAGGATGGGCACCAGATATTTGGACATATGATCTAGCTACAAATACATCCGTTAATATCACTAACAATGCTTCTAGTGATGAATTCCCAATGTGGAGCGGTAGTAAGATTTACTACTCATCCGACAATGGACCCAACAGCAGATATAATCTATGGGCTTATGATACCGAGTCAGGAAGTAACAATCAAATAACAAATTATTCAGAGTTTGATATTCATTTTCCATCTTCTGGTCCAAGCGATATTGTTTTTGAGAATGCAGGAAAGCTCTATTTGATGGATTTAGCATCTCAGCAAACACGTGAAGTAACTGTTGATGTTATCGCGGACCAGATCTCTCTTAGAGATAAAATGGTGAGTGCAGGAGATTACATGAACTGGTATGATGTATCGCCTGATGGAAAGCGTCTGATAATCTCTGGAAGAGGTGATATTTTCACAATACCAGCAGAAAATGGTGTTACAAGAAACATAACGAATAGTGATGGGGCAAATGATAGAACTCCAAGCTGGTCTCCTGATGGAAAAAAAATAGCTTATTGGAGCGACGCAAGCGGAGAATACCAATTGATGGTTTATAATACAGAGACTAACAAAACTGAGAAATTAACAAACTACACCTCTGGATTTAATTATCACATGTTTTGGTCTCCAGACAGCAAAAAGCTGGCATTTGTTAACCAAGCTATGGAGCTTAATTATTTCGATTTAAATACACGCAAAACAACCAAGATGGATCAAGGCCTATTCATGTTTCATGGTGCTCTTGCAAATTCATCTTTTTCATGGTCCTCAGATAGCAAGTGGATTACGTATTCTAAAGACAACCTAAATAGTAACAGCTCGATTCACTTGTACGATACGGAAGCGAAAAAAGGATATCAAGTCACAGGTTCGTTTTACAGTGATTATTCACCAACTTTTGATCCAGATAACAAGTACTTGTTTTTCTTAACAAATCGAAATATTAGACCAGTGTATTCCGATTTAGACAACACGTTTGTTTATCCGAATAGCACTGTTATTGCAGCAGTACCGCTAACTAAATCGACAGAGCATTTGCTTGCCCCAAAAAATGATGAAGTAGAAATCAAGAAAGAAGAGCAAAAAGAGGAAAACGGAGACAAGAAAAAGAAAGGCAAAAAGGATTCTGATGAAAAATCTGATAATTCGGTAAAAATTGATATAGATGGTTTTGAAAGCAGAATAATACTCTTGCCTGTAGCGGCAGGAAATTATGGTGGTTTAGAAGCCGTTTCTGGAAAAGTAGTCTTTATACAATATCCAAATAGCGGTTCTGCAGAAGGCAGTTCTGCGGTTAAATTCTATGATATAAAGGCAAGAGAAGTGAAAACGTTGATGAATAATGCATACGGATTTGAAATAGCCGCTAACGGAGAAAAGATAGCTGTTTCAAGTGGCGGAAATGTTGGGATTGTAAGTATTGGAGAAGGACAGAAGTTTGATAAAACAGTAGATATGTCTAATGCCAAGATGATGGTAAATCCTATGAATGAATGGAAGCAGATATTTCGAGAGGCTTGGAGATTAGAAAGAGATTTTTTCTATGACGAAGACATGCATGGTGTAGACTGGAATGCTATTGGTGATCAATATGAAAAACTAATTCAACAATGTGTGACAAGATGGGATGTAAATTACATTTTAGGGGAGCTTATTGGTGAGTTAAATGCCTCGCATACATACCGAGGAGGTGGAGATCAAGAAAGATCTTCGAATATGAATGTTGGATACTTAGGAATAGATTGGAAAAAATCGAATGGATATTACCAGGTTGGAAGAATCGTTAGAGGTGCTTCCTGGGATGCAGAAGTTCGATCTCCACTGGACGAAGCGGGAGTTGATATTGGCGTTGGCGATTACATCCTTGCCGTAAATGGCACTCCAATTGATGCTTCCAATGATCCCTTTGCAGCTTTCCAGGGGATGTCAGGCAAAACGGTTGAGTTGACGGTTAACAGTTCAGCTTCCTTATCAAATTCACGAAAAGTATTAGTAAAAACAATGCGAAGTGAGTCTAGACTAAGACATCTTGAATGGATAGAAACTAATCGCAAAAAGGTAGATGAACAAACGAATGGAAGAGCAGGATATATCTATGTCAGAAGTACGGGTATAGATGGTCAGAATGAACTAATAAGGCAGTTTACGGGCCAATTACATAAAGATGCATTGATTATAGATGAACGATTCAACAGTGGGGGTCAAATTCCAGATCGATTCATTGAGATGTTGGACAGAAAGCCGCTTGCATATTGGGCTGTAAGAGATGGGGAGACTTGGTCTTGGCCACCAGCAGGTAACTTTGGTCCAAAAGCAATGTTGATCAATGGTTGGAGCGGTTCTGGAGGTGACGCCTTCCCTGATTACTTCCGAAAAGCAGGTTTAGGACCACTGATAGGGTCAAGAACTTGGGGAGGTTTGATAGGAATATCAGGTGTTCCGTCTCTTATCGATGGCGGAAGTGTTACAGTTCCTACTTTCCGAATGTATGATCCAAATGGAGAGTGGTTTAAAGAGGGTCATGGGGTAGATCCGGACATTGAAGTGAAAGAAAACCCAGGACAACTTGCACAAGGGAATGATGCTCAATTGCAAAGAGCAATTGATTACATAAACGAGCAGTTAGAAAATTATAACGGGAAACCGGCCCCTCCGGAAAAAGAAGATAGGTAATAGAAAAAAGGACTGTTGAAAAGCAGTCCTATTTTTTTCTTGTCATCTTAAATACCTCAGTCCACTTCTTGTCGCCGTTTTTAAGGTCCAATTTGATTTCCATTTCATTTTCAGATTTCAACTCAAAAACGAGCCCTTTGAGTACGATTTTATTCTCAGTAAACTCGATCAATTCGAAATGCACAAAATCTTCCTTATTTTCCCAAGAGACCATTTCAGGAGTAAAATGTTTGAGCTTCAATCCGGTTTCATCCAAGACTAAAAATTCATAAAAATTTAGGCTGCCGTCACCATTATGGTGTCTGTATACTCCCATCATGGTTCCATCCTCAGATGGTGTCGACCAAATTTCTTCGGACGTACCTCCAAATCCATCTCCGGTCCATGTTCCTGCTAGCCAGCTGTATGGTGTTTTACTTTCTTGACTTAGCGCTGCAATACTTGTAAGAGTGATTGCCAATAGTGTTAGGTTTAGTTTCTTCATGTCTTTTTTCATCAATGACGATAGAATGAAAGCTAACTGGACAATTCATCACGCATTTTTTTTAACCTTTCTGGTTCATGCGCAATCCAAGTTTTTAATAAGTCATTCATCATGGTCATGAATTTTGCTGACTTTAACTCACTATTTAAGGGGTCATCCAGAAAATTTTTAAGATCAGACAAAGCAGGTATTTGTTTGAGTTCATCGTTGGTTAGCATCCAAGAACCCATAGACCAGTTTTCAAAAATTCTATCCTTCGAGAATCCTTTTACCCACTGTGTAACTTGATGATGACGCGGGTCCTTCCATATTTTACCAAAGAGCGCCACCACGCTTTCTTCAGGTCCTTCCAGATATTGCAAGAACTTATTTTCAATACCTAGTAAGATTCCCGTAACTCCATTAGCTGGATTGTTTTTTTGAGAAGAAAGGGTAATATCCCTAAGCATTTCGATGGTCATCTTCTCTTTAGGGGTACTTGTGTATATAGTGTAGTAGGTCATCATCTGAATTTAATAAAAATTGTGAATGGATGTAGCGTCTAATTATGGATATTTAGCTTTATGAAAAGCTTTTTTCAGTTTGTTTTTTATGTCTTATTGGTCTTTTTTCTTCTTTCTTCAATCATTTCGATGTTTGATGATGGGGTGAATCAGCTACCTAATTGTGATGACAATTATGTCGTAATCAACGACAACAATGATCGTCTGCACCAGAGAGAATGGGACTTTGCAAGTCAATCCAATTCGTTTTGTGTTTCCTACAACACCATAGAATCAACGAGCTTAGAATCAGGTGAAAGTCGAAATGAGATTGAAATTAATCGAGAAGAGTATGAAGAAATATGGGGTCACATTTATTCGGAGCTAGTTACTGACAGTAAGCGATACATTGAATTCTTAGCTGATTCGCTTGTTGGTGTTTCTAAGACAAACAACTTATCTAGAGATGAGCTTGCCGAGCTAATCGTTTCTTTTGTTCAAGACATTCCCTACAGCTATGTACGCTCAAAACCATGTGTAGAGTCTGATAATAAAGGGAAGCCGTGTATTGGAAACATAGCATTTGGTCTTTTGTCTCCTTATGAATTTATTCATTCACTTTATGGCGACTGTGATACACGCACGGTTTTGATTTATGCCATTCTTGAATCCTTGAATTATGACCCGATGATTGTGGTGAGCAATGAATATGCACACGCGATGTTGGCCTTAAACATTGCTGCCTCTGGAGACCATCTTAAGCATAGAGGAAAGAACTATTACTTTTGGGAAACTACGGGTAAGGGATGGCCGATAGGAATGCTCCCTCCAAATTCAAATAATGTCAACTATTGGAAAATAGCACTTGTCAATGAACTCTAAAATTGCCTTACTAGCTTTAATTGAAATAATCTCAGCCATTACTATTGGGATTTTCATTCTCGCATTGACCTACAAAATCGTGCAATGGGTGGGAAGAAAATACTATAAAATTCAAGACTACAATTTGTCATACAGCATTTTTACCTCAGCAATTATTCTTTCTGTAGGGATCATGATCAGTGGGATTGTTCAGCCGTTGATTTCTTCTTTCAGACTCTTAAATCGAAGTGCAAATAGCTTTAGCCTTGCATTTGAATATATCGCGACTGGTGCTATTTACATTGCAATAGCTTACACATCAACAGTTTTGATCGGTCTTATAAGTACGTTTTTATACAGCAAACTCACCCCGATAGATGAGTTTGAAGAGATAAGAAAAAACAATGTTGGCGTCTCCCTTATTATCAGCAGTATATTGATTACGCTGACATTACTTACCAAAGATGGTGTGATGCTTTTGATTGAAGCAATTATCCCATATCCTGAATTACCACCTATTTAGCATTCAATTTTCCTGCAAGCATCGAGAGTTGAAGCTCAACACGTTTCATTTCTCTGATCGTAGCGTTTTTATTCATTTCCATTAAATGGAAGATTTTGATATAGGTAATCGAAATCATCGTGACAATGATACCAATACCAAACTTGATCAATTCGGCCGTCTCCGAAGTAGTGAAAAATCGATATACGAAGTATACGCAAAACCCAAAAACAACGACCTGAACAATAATTGTTAACGTATTGAGCCACTTTAGCTTCCCGTCAAACAGTCCCCCGATCATCTGAAGCAAGTTTTGTTCATCATATGAATCAAATAGTTCCTTCTCATCTGCTGACAAAGCCTCTTTGATCAACTGATCGATTTCTTCATTCTTTTTCATCTTCATAAAATTTGTTTTCCAAAATATTTTTTAAGTGTTCTCGCCCCCTAAAGAGGCGAGACTTTATTGTTCCAACAGGCAATTCCAATATTCCTGCAATGGTGATTATTGATAAATTTTCTTGATAGAAAAGTTGAATTACGCTCCTCTGTTCTTTTGGCATCTGATCGATAGCGACCTTCAACGCCTTCAATGTTTTCTCGGGTGCTCTACTGGTGTTATCATCAAATTCAGCTTGAGCTTGTTCACGGATTGCTTCCCTTTTTCTATTTACTTGATTAGATCGTATCCAGTCTATGGACATGGTGGTAGCAATACGTAATGACCACCCTTGAAATGCACTCGGATCTCTTAATGTTTTTAATTTTTTGATGATGACTATCCATGCTTCTTGCACAATGTCTTTAGTGGCTGAAGCGTCCCTAGTAGTATTGTATACACGGCCAATCATTTTTGAATTCCATCGCTTCACGAGGAGTTCCAAAGACTTGCGATCTCCAGCTTGGCAATTGATGACCAGCCATTCTTCAATTATTTGATCCGAAGGTTTCATTTCTTACCCTTTAGTCGGATAGATCTGTGTAAGGTTCAATTAATTATTCAGGAAGGTAGCCAAATTGCTGTAGTTCTTCCTTTTCAAAGATGCTTTGTAGGTAGCCGTCAGTTAGAAAATAAAACCTTGAACATACATCTAAAACCGTCCGATAGCTATGATCGGAAAGAATGATCCCCTTTACTCGTGATTGCTTCTTGATATGAGGAATAAGACTCTCAATTAATACCGGTGAAAGGTAAGAGAAGGGTTCGTCAAGAAGGGCAAACATGGTTGGTGCGTAGAGAATAATGAGTGTTTCTAAGAACCTTGCTTGTCCTTTTGACAGCTGTCCAAGTCTTATATTTTCTATTTCCTTTGTTTCCTCAAATTCTGCTTTTATATCATATAATTCTCTCGCTTCGCGAAAAGTCAATTTATCTGGAAGAAAAATATCTTGAGGCAAGTAATTAATGAGTCCTTTATTCTCGAAGGGAATGTGATAGTATGTTTTGTTGAATCTCACAGATTGGTTTTCTCCCCGAAGAGAACCAAAGAGTATTTTCATTAGTGTGCTTTTACCTGAGCCGTTCCTACCAACCAACCCTACAATTTCGTTGGTCTCACATTTTACGTAGATATCTGAAAGAATGGTCCTGCCATCAAAGGCGATGTTTATGCTATCGGCTTCAAGTATATTCATCTGAATAGCAGGTTGGCGATGTAAAGTGAAATGACTGTAATGATCAGATCCATTAAAAATGAAGCAACTGCCAGGCGCTTAATTCCCCACCCGAGGTTGAAAAAGAAGTAAATGCGATTATTTCTGAAAAAGTAGAAGTACGCAAAAGTCGCCAGGTACCCGGCCATCTTTGTTAATACGATCTCCCCATGACTTTTTTCACCGTAGGTTATCAGGGTGTAGATGCTTATTAGGGTGAATAGCAGGTTAAATTGGGCAAACTCTGTAAAAACAAGTTTGCTAATACGAATCCATCGCTTCATAGCATGGACTCTAACCAAAAGTTAAGCCAAACTGGTTTCAAAGAACTTTAACTCATAAGAAATCAGCTTGACTAATGAATAAAGATCATTCATCTCTTAAAACACTTGCAGGATTTGTTCTGGCTGCTTTCCATGTCTGGGTGATGATGGTTATGAAGCAAAGAACCATTAGAAAGATGATACTACCACCGATTTCCCGTATCGTAATATCAGTTCGGTAAACATTTTGGGCCAATATGACCTTATCGAAAAGAACATAGCATATAGGTGTTCCTATGATTATCGCTATTGTCACCATTTTGAAGAATCCTTTTGAAAGTAGAAAGATCAACTTCTTTTCGGATGCTCCAAATGTCTTTCTTATACCGATCTCTTTCATCCGAACTTGTGTAGAATATATAGCCATTCCAAAAAGCCCCAATGAACTAATAGAAATGGCAAGGAACCCTACGAATCCAAAGATCATCATGAAGTCTACCAAAAATTTATAGTAGTCTTCTATTTGGCGATCCATAAATTGCGCGTCTATGCGATGCACGGGATCAATGGTTTCCCAGACTCTTTCTACATTGTCAAGTGTCCTTAGTACATCGCTGCTGGCGAGCTTAAGATTTGCAAACTGATAGCTATCATTATTTCGGACTACCAAACTGTAGATATGATCTTCCAAATTTTTGTAAATGATGTCTTGAATCACTCCCACAATCTGAACAGTTTGACCTTGCAGATCGAAGACGGTTCCTAGAGCTTCTGAAGGTGAATTCAAACCAAAGCTTTTTACAAAAGTCTCATTTACAATGATGGTGGACTCTCGTGATTTATTTTCATTTGACTCAAAGTTTCTTCCTGCCACCAGTTTTACATCCATGTTTCCAAGGAATACTTCATCTACTGAAATCTGATGAACCCAAACCGTATCACCATTTCTTGCATCTACGATTTGTAAGTTGTGGGAGGTGCCTACTCCTGTTACATAAGAGGAAAATGACACATCGGAAACCTCTGGGAGTTTCATCATTTCAGCCTTGATAATCTCTGGATCATTTCCTTGTAAGCTGACATTTAAAACATTTGAGCGATCAAATCCCAGATCCTTGTTCAATGAATAACTGTATTGCTTATGTGTAATTACTACAGCCATTACAAAGATTATACTCAGAGTAAATTGAGCCACGATTAGCCCTTTTCGAAAGTTAATTCCAGAAAGGGTTCTCAAGGCTTTGCCAGATCTTAGCGCATTTAATGAACTCAAACGAGCAAAGAATAATGATGGGCTAAGGCCAGCAATTAATCCTGTGACAATCGCAAAGCATAGAAACCATATAATCAATTGCGGTGTGAGTTCTAATGAAACCATTTCTTCGGCACGGGGCAGAAGACTTATAAAACCCGTTCTCAAAAACTTGAAAAACACAATTCCCAGGAGCAGTGAAAAAAGAGAGAGAATTATTGCTTCGACGCTGAATTGGCCAAAAATGGAAGTACGAGATGCGCCGTTAAGCTTTCTTACTCCAACTTCTCTAGCTCGTCGCATGGACCTTGCCATTGATAGGTTGGTATAGTTGAATATTGCAGAGAGCAATATGGCACCTGCTATCACGCACAAAATGATTACCGGTAAGAATATCATCTTTGGACCAATCGAATCACTGATATTTGGGCCCGGGACAATTTGATTGATGCGTTGCAATTCGAATTTAGCAGTGAAATAGTCTGGTTCTTTAAAGAAGGATGGAGCTGTAGACTCTAACCATCTTTCAACGTTGGCCTTCTCTATGTTTTCTGGGATATAGATGTAGTTGTAGTACCGGTCAATATTTTCCCAGTAATCGTGTGTCTTATCTATTTTTCCTTGATTGGCCAATAAAGGCGTAGTGCTTATTGAAACTATGGCGTCAAATTGCAAATGAGAAAATTGGGGTGCATCCTCAATAATTCCATTCACAATAAATGTCCCCAACCCTTCAATGTCGATGGTTTCGCCGATGGGATCTTTAGTCTCATAAACTTTGGCGACAAAGCTTTCTGAAAGAATTACTGTGAATGGCTCACTCAGAACTGATGAAGGGTTTCCTTTTTTGAGATCGAAAGAAAGGAAATCAAAGAAGTGTTCATCGGCATATATTCCTTTAATGTCAATGTTCTTTTGGTTAGCCGTAGCTAAACCCTGTATTCTTCTCCCAAGATTTGTGACTTGGATACCGGGTATTTGAAGAGCCATTTCCTCACCAAGAAATCGAGGTGATGAAGCCTGGGTTTTTAAGGTTTGGCCTTGATAATTAGCTGTTGAGATGACCCGGTAGATCTCGTTTTTATGCTCATGGAACTCATCAAATTTGAGTAAGTCAGATATCATCCCTATAACTAATAGCCCGGCAGACATTGCTACCGAAAGACTGAAGATGTTGATGAATGAAAAGAGCTTTTGCCTACGCAAGTTTCGCATCGAAATTGTGATATAGCTAGCTAGGAGAGCCATTCTGTTATTTGATGATGGACTCGGTTTCGCAACCACCGATGGGCGAAGCATCTTTATCACCTCCCAGAAGTAAATTCTTCGTGCTTTACGCAGGCCATACTTTTCCTTATTGTTTAAAAAACATTCTTCCAAGTCACCCTCTAACTCCTCGAAGTAGGGATCGTTGCAGAAAAATTTAAATATCCGATAGGCATAGGATGGTATATCTGGATGTTTCATAATGTTAGTCTTTTGAGTTTAGTCCTTTTGAGCATTTCAAGAAAGCTTCGGGATTAGGCCCCACATGCCCTCTCTCAGCTCTTTTGCTTCTTGCAGAGTTTCCAAGCCGCTATTCGTCACTTCATAGAAGCGTTTTCGTCTTCCGCCACGTTCAGAGGTAGGTGCTCCATAGTCCGATTGGATAAACCCTTTTTCCTCAAGCCTGGTGAGCGCAGTGTGTAAGGCCCCTCTACTGATAGACCGCTTCATCCTGCGATCGATTTCTTCTTGTATGGTAACGCCGTAGGCATTCTTTTCCAGTATGAGAATACTTAGCATTACGATTTCTTGAAACTCGCCTAAATGTGTTCCTTTCATGAACTTTTATTATTAGATTCTTAAATGGAGACGTAATAATAATTTATTTGTTTCGTAAATGGAGAAAAAATAAACAAGAACCTTATTCTGATTGAACGTGTTGCCTACTCAAACAAATAAGAAATGAATCCTTATTGCGATCCTGAAACCGGCATTTGTACTCCTTCAACTTTCGATGACCTTCAATCAATTGGTCAAAATATAAACTAACGGAGAAAACCGAGATCATTTATGTTGGCGATCCGATGTGTTCTTGGTGCTGGGGCATTTCCCCTGATCTCATCAAATTGAGAGACTACTATCGGGATAAAGAAGTGGGTTATAGAGTTGTGGTCGGAGGCCTACGTCCAGGAGGAGGAGATCCTTGGAATGATCAAATGAAGGATTTTCTTAAAGAACATTGGGGGCATGTTACTGAAAAGAGTGGTCAGCCATTTGGATACAAGCTGATGGATTTGGAAGATTTCAATTACGATACAGAACCATCTTGCCGCGCAGTAGTAGCAGCAAGACCCTTAGCTGGTGATAGTGAAATGGAATTCTTCGAAGAGGTGCAGCGGAAGTTTTACGTAGAATCTGAAGATCCAGGAGAGACCGAATTCTATCAAAGCATTTGCGAGAAATTGAATATCGATTTTAGTGCATTCAAATCCCGTTTTGAAAGCGAAGAAGTTCGATATGAAACGCAAAATGAATTTGTTCTTAATCGTCAATGGGGCGTTCAAGGGTATCCAACCATGGTTCTTCTTCATCAAGATCAACTTTTCATGATAGCACATGGATATGCCACATTCGATCAGATGAAAGCTCAAATTGAGAAAACCATTGAAGAAGTGGCAAAAGGCTGATTTCCGAAAAATCGTCTTAGGCAGTCAAAAGATTAAGCTCCCCTAAGCACTTAGGGTTTATTTTCACTTTTAACATATGGCTTTAGGGGAGCCATTCACAAGTCAGTACTTAGCATCAACCAAAGATTACTGACCCAAATGAAAACTTTCTTCTCACTACTAGCTGTTTTGATTTTTCAGCTAAGCAGCGCACAAAAAGTAGTATACTTTCCAGGCTTTGAATTGATAAATATGGAGCCAAATAGTGGGCTTCAATACTCCACTTCAAAATTGATCAAATCCTACATTGAGGATAACCACGATTACACCGTATTATTAGATGAACGAATTGGTGGCGATGGTTATCTGGGTAGGGAGCCCCTTAGCACCTCAGTGGCAAAATCCACGGAGATAAATTCACGCTATTTCATGACGGGTGAAATACATTACCTGCAAGGGGTGTACATTATTTCGTTAGGTGTATACGAGACAACAACACGAGAGCAGGTTTGGCACGATATGGCTAAAGGTGCTGCAGAACAAGACTTGGATCCCCTTCTTTCTCGCCTGGGAAGGTCATTCTTCACCAATCGTACTGCAAAGACTGATATTGAAATAGATGAGGTTACGGAATATGATCAGCAAGGAGTAGAGCTAGCCCAAATAAAAGTCAATCACTACATGGGAATTATGCTTGGCGGCAAAGCCATTCCCAATGAAAGTATCCTGTCTGGATTTGGAATTACGTATACCTATGATGCTTCTACTTTTCTTTTCAACTTAGACTTTGAGCTTTTTCCATCTTCCAGCCTATCGGTGAATCATCGCTCTCCAGATCGCACCATTCATAGTGGAAATGCAAGCCTCGGAGTGACTTATCCATTGTCCAGAAAGCGTACAACATTCTACATCAATGGAGGAATGGAGTATAGCTATACCCAAATCAATGATTCAGAATATGACGTTGATTATCACGATACGGAATCTGGCATAGGAGCCTACTTTGGAGGTGGGTTCATGATCAACAGGAATTCCACTGTCAACTTAAGAATATTTGCTGCTGCATCCGTGCCTTTCTACAAGGTTGATGACACCAAAGTATCGGGTGTAAAGTTTGGGATCGTGACTTCCTTCGCAAGGAAAAAATAGGTCAAACTTCTGAATGCGCTCTTACTTCTTTTGACACCCAATTTGATGGAAGCTGCTTGAGTAATGACCGTTTAAAAATGTGATAGTCTACTGTAATGGTATGTCTTGGTGTGTTGAGTTGTTTATAGTGAGGGTTGTTTACTTCTCGATTAACCAGTGAGGCTACATTTGACGGTCGCTTCCATTTTCCGGAAAGTTGTCTGGCTACAATCTTGGATTGGAGTTCAGCACCAGGCCATATACACCCTAATGGTTGAAACAAGCCGACAAAGAACAGATTGGCGTATGAAGGATGGAGCATCTTTAAATACAGCGGTACAGGGCCTTCCGAATAATTTATGAACGATGGCTCTAAAAATGGGTGCGAGATGATGAATCCTGTACAGGCTATGATTACATCAAAGTCCTCAGAACTTCCGTCTTTAAAGTGTACAGTTTGTCCATCCAGTCGTTCGATATCTACTTTTGGATGCACCTTGCCATGCCTTATTCGATAGAGCAACTCATCATTGATCGTGGGATGCGTTTGCCCAAAGTTGTGATCTGGTTCTTGCAGGTTGTAGTTTTTATTTGGACCAATAAATACGCGGATAAGTAATTGTGAAAGCATACTTCTCAACTTGACAGGAAGCCATGTCATTCCAGAACCTACCACATCAGAAGGTTTTCCGAAGAAGAACTTAGGAATGATTCGGTAGCCCCTACGCCAACTGATGCTGGTACGCTTGCTTACTCTGCTTGTTTCTACTGCCACATCGCATGCTGAGTTTCCTCCTCCTATCACCAATACACGTTGATCCTTGAATGGCTCTGCTTTTTTGAAATCATGTGAATGTAAAAACTGCCCTGAAAAATTACCCGGATATTCCGGCAAACGCGGATTCCAATGATGTCCATTGCATACAATCAGATCTGAAAATGTATCAGTTTTTGTTCCGTTCTTGCCCTCAACTGTTACTTTCCACTCATTTTCAGAGACATAATCTGCCCGAATTACGGTAGTCTCAAACTGTATGTGGTCCAGCAATCCAAAATGTCTGGCATATCCTTGAAAATAGCTTGCTAATTGTTGATGAGAAGGATAGTCAGAAACTTCTTCTCCATGATCTTCCCAGGTATAATCTTCGTATTGAGAGAGAATCTTGGAACTGATGATATGGGTAGTTTCAAATACGCTCGAATGGCTGGGTTTTTCATTGTACAGCCAATTGCCGCCTACACGATCATTGCGATCATAGCAGATAGCTTCTATACCTTCGTCCAATACATTTTTTAAGGCGGTAATTCCAGAGGGGCCAGCCCCGATGACGCATACTCTCTTCATGCAAACTTATTTACACGCTGAAGATAATTAGAAGTCAGGAAATGACTTTGTACCATTTAGGAATAGATGCTAATAACGAGCTTTCTACTCCCTCCGTGATCACGATGTTCTCCGAGATAAATTCCTTGCCATGTTCCCAGGTTTAATCGTCCATTGGTAATCGGAATGGTCACAGAACTTCCCAGTGTACTTGATTTTAAATGTGCAGGCATATCGTCAGAACCCTCATAGTCATGTTGGTAATACGGAGCATTTTCAGGGATGAACTTGTTGAAGTGACTTTCGAAATCGATTCGCACTGTTGGGTCCGCATTTTCGTTGATCGTCAGGCTTGCTGAAGTATGCTTGATGAAAACATTGAGCAAACCCGCGTCAATACCATTGATGTCAATTGCATGTATGACTTCATTGGTAATCAAATGAAATCCTCGTGGGTATGCTTTTAGTGATAATTCTATCTGCTGCACCATACCCACGAAGCTAATTAATTCGAATATTCTATTCGACCACTTTTGGCCAGTTGCTGTCGGCTTTTACAATGAAGTCTGCCTGGTTAGCTTCCCATTTTTTCTGTATGCTCTTGTTATAGTTGAGGTAAAGCTTACCATCTACAATTTTCCATGCTTCTGGTTCGATTTTGTAAATAGCTCCTTTGGAAACGCCAAATGCACAGTAGCCACCATATTGAGGGGCATACTTTTCTGGCGTGGCTTTAAAAGCGTCTAAGTTTTCTTTTGAACTGAAATACCAGTCAGCCTCTTTCCATTTCAAGGCGAATTCGCTACTTCCTTTTATGGGCTCTTCATTTTTAAAGTAAGCTACTGGATCGTACCCTTTGATGGCACCATCGTCTGTACTGAAGATGGGGCTCTTTTGTGCATATGCACTAAGGGAAATAAAAAGTAAAAATATTGGTGCTAATTTTTTCATGATCTTTTTCACGATTGTGAGTTGGCAAAGATTTATGAAGAACACCAAATGTCAGGAAAGCGCCTTTTAACTCAAGATCCTTGCTGGCAACATAAATAGCGCGCGGATAAATCCAAATACTCCCTCCACGGCAAACCCAAGGATTCTAAAAGGCAGTAGCAATAGCCAGATGATTGGGTAAAACACCAAAATGGCCAATGCAAGCGGCCAACAGATTACGAGTAGGATAAACCATAGTAGTAGTTTCATAGATGATTAAACGAAGCAAAAACATGGCTGGTTATCTGATCGGATACGCACATTTTGTCATCAAAAACCGTCCGAAAATGCCAAAGCTGTAACACAATTCTCCACAGCCAATCCAAGATGCAGGATTTAAATAACTGTACAATGAAAAAGAGAATTGAAACAACTCACACACTAGATGCAAGCCTCGATCAGGTTTGGAAAAATGTTCGAACAGGAGCTGAATGGGAGCGTTGGCTACCTATCCTTTCAGGAAGCAAGGTTGAAGGTGAAGGAAAAGGAGCAAAGCGCGTTTGCGTGATGCATGACGGCAACGAGCTATTCGAGACTATCCTTGAATCAGATGACCAGCAGAAGTTATTTCAATACAGCATCGACAAGCAATCCTTTATGCCGATCTCAGATGTTGTTGGAACTATGAGGTTTTCTGAAAGCAATGGAGAAACCAAGCTTGAATGGAATGTGGAATTTGAAGTAGAAAACGAAGAGGTTTTTGCACAAGTGAAGCCGGGAATTGAAGAGATTTATACTACTTCTTCTCAGAAATTGGCTGAGCTTTCTAGGTAACTTGGGTTCTGCCCAAGGTTTTTTTAAAATGTTGGGCAGACTCTTGTAACACATTTAACTTTTTATAGTCAAAGCGTTTAAATGAATACTACTATGAATCCATTTCAACTAGAATATCAAACAGATGAGGACGACAAGAGCCTGATAGAAAAAGCATTGACTGGTAGTAAGAGTGCATTGGAAGCGCTTTTGAAAAAACATCAGCCATTCATATTCAATATTGCCTGGAAGATGGTTCAAAATCCAAATGACGCCCAAGACATTACCCAGGAAGTACTGATAAAGGTGACCACAAAGCTTTCTCAGTTCAAGGGAGAATCACAATTCAGAACCTGGCTCTATCGGATTGTTGCCAATCACTTTTTACAAATGCGTAAAATCGGCAGAGAAGAGGTGATCACTGATTTTCAAACTTTTGGAAACATCCTTGATACATTCGACAACATCGAACTAACCGAACTGGAGCAAGAAGAAAGAGAGGCAGAAATTAGAGAGATGAATCTGGCGTGTATGTCAGGCATGCTTTTATGCCTGACACGTGATCAGCGCATGGTTTACATATTAGGTGAGCTATTCAATGCCGACCATACTGTAGGGTCAGAAATTTTGGGAATTAGTAAGCAAAATTTTCGGGTAAGACTATCACGTGCGAGAAAAGACCTATTCCAGTTTATGAATCATAAATGTGGTTTGGTAAATAAAGCAAATCCTTGCAGGTGCTATAAGAAAGTCACTTTTGCGATGAATAATAAACGCATAGACAGCAAAAATTTGCTTTTCAATCGAGAAGAATATTCAAATTTTCAAAAATATCTTTCGAAAGATGCCGATGAGGCATTGTCCATTGTCGAGGATCAGTATCGTCAGTTGCATGATAGGCTGCCTTTTAAGAAGGACTTTGACCGGAAGACTTTTCTGGATGAGGTAATTAGCGATGAAAAGGTGGTGAGATTATTCAACCTCAATTAAATCGATAATGAAAGTACATGTTCAACGACAAATGCGATCACAGACCAGTGTTTTGTGGAAGTACCTATCGGACTTTCCCAATATTGGTCAGTTCAACCCGCTCCTTAAAAGCTCTAAATGCATAGCGGGATCCATAGAAATGGGAAAGGGCGCAGAGAGGCATTGCGTGATGGTGGATGGCTCAGATTTCAAAGAACGTGTCACTGCCTGGGAAGAGGGAAAATTTTATACCGTAGAAGTATTTGAAACATCTATGCCATTAAAATCAGCGCGGGCAACTATGGGAGTTGCTTCTATCGACAAACGCTTGAGCATGGCATACTTGCATATGGAGTTGGAACCTAAATTCAATATTCTAAAACCTTTTATGTTTTTGGTATTTCGATTTTTGGCTGGTCCAGCAGTCCTTCGTGGATTAGATAAAATCTCACTTCAAGAACGCAAAGCTATTGCGGCTTTTTCAGGGTTTGTCCTATAAAACCTGTAACACATAGTAGTATGTGTGATCTAATCATCACAAACTAAAACATTAGGAAAATGAAAAAGACAATGCGAGTGTTGGTGTTAGGATTTCTAGGAGTTTTATCCGGAAGTGTGGCAGCACAAAAACAAAAGAAGGTTCAAAAATTTCAAATCAGCAAAGTAATTGATTTATCTGCGGATGAAATCTGGGCAATCGTTGGCGAAGACTATGGAAGAATCGCTTATTCACACCCAAAAATCATCGCTTCGGATTATATCAACGGAACACTTAAAGCTGGTGAAGGTGCTGAACGAGTATGCTATTTCAATGAAAAGGAAACACAATATTTGAAGGAAAAGATGGTGAATTATTCCCCTGAGAATATGTCGTTTACCAATACGGTTTATCAGGCTGGCAAATTTCCGGTAGATCCTGAATACACCAAGGCAGTCTACAGTGTCAAGGATCTTGGAAATGGGAAAAGTGAGTTTTCATTTGACATGCAGTATCGCACAAAACCCGCATTCATGGGTCCGATGGCAAAAGGGAAGTTTAAGAAGCTAATTCAGGATTACTTTATTGCAGTAGAGCATCATGCAAAGACCGGAGAGAAGGTGACCAAAGACAATTTCAAACAGATCAAAAGGCAGTATGCAAGTGCCAATTATCAAAAAGATGATTCACTCGTAGCTGTTGCTGATTAACGTTTGAGTTGGTAGTTGAAATGAGGGGCGCAAGCCCCTTTTTTATTGGTGGGGTGATTATTCAGGTTTGGCATTTTTAACCTTTCCATTATCGCCTAATATCAGAATGAACAGCAGTATGATCCACCAATAATCTGAAATAAATGCTTCCATAGTCTTACGAATTCTTTAACTTTTTAGTAGCCTAAACATCCATTTTATTACAAAAGCCAACAAAATGAAGCTACCTATTTATCAAGTTGATGCCTTTACAGATCATTTATTTGCAGGAAATCCAGCAGCAGTAGTACCTATTGGAGACGATTGGCCAATGGACGATGTATTACAAAAGATTGCTATTGAGAATAACCTATCGGAGACGGCCTTTTTTCAGGATCAAGGAGATGTATTTGAGTTGCGATGGTTTACTCCAGAGTTTGAGATTGACCTTTGTGGGCATGCAACATTAGCTTCTGCACATGTGATTTATAACCACTTAGGTTATGATAAAGATGAAATCATTTTTGAAACGATGAGTGGCGAATTGGTGGTGAAACGTAAGGATCATTTGCTTCAGCTAGACTTTCCATCTCGAAAACCAGAACCGGCCGAGATGAAAGCTGATTTGTTGAAAGCGTTTTCTATTGCTCCGAAAGAAGTCTTAAAATCTAGAGATTGGGTGTTAGTATATGATAGTGAGGCGGATGTTCGTGCGCTTAAAGTGGATGAAAGCATGCTTGATCGTGATGATTTTGATATTGGAGGGATCATCTGCACTGCACAAGGTGATGGCGTAGACATTGTATCTCGATTTTTCTTTCCCGGAGGAGCCTTATTCGAAGATCCGGTGACAGGTTCATCTCATTGTTCACTCATTCCATATTGGTCGGAAAAGCTTGGAAAAAAAGAGCTATTAGCATATCAACTTTCTGAGCGAAAAGGCTACCTCAACTGTACAGATCTCGGGGATCGTGTATTAATCGCAGGAAATGCTGTGACTTACTTAATTGGAGAAATCACCATTGAGCAGGCTTAACCCTGTTGCTTTTGAAGCACCATCAATTCGAGTAGCAGCGTCCAGTTGTAAGGTTCCGAAACCCACGTGATTGATGGGATGTATCGACTTCTTCCTTTGCTGATATTGAAAGGATTTATGGAGAAAAAACTAAACGATCGCATTTGTTTTTGCCATCGTTTCAAGTCGATCGTATCATTCGTTTCATAACCCAGTCGATGAAGAGAAGATAATATCATCACTTTCTCTACTTCATTGTTTCTTTCATTCAATAAGTCAATCAAATCATTCTGGACTTTTTCCTTTATTGAGTCAAAGCGATTGTCAGTGTCTGCGGCAATTAACCTTGCGATGTGGTAAAGCACTAGTGCGGGAGAGTCGCTATGATGAGAGATATTGGCAGTGCGCTCAAGGTGATCATTATTTAATACCATCTCCTTAATCAGCGAGGCAGTAGCTTCATCGTATTCGTTCCATTCGAAGTCCCTCTCGATCACATATAGCAACACATTCGACATGATACACAAGTCGAACGTTTGAGGCATATTTTTCCCAAACCAGGTTTCGTAGGCTTTAGAATTTAAATACTCGTCTGGCGTAATCAACTTCACATTTGCGCGATCAGTTCTACTGGCGTAAGCCACCATTTGCTTTCTGAAAAGACTATCATACCTCTTGTTTTTTCCTCTTGAGAGTGCGATCAAAACGGTTGTGTCAAAATCATCAGGAAGTCGAGATTTCTTATTTGAGATCAATTTGTTCCCATTGGGAAATGGCAGATCTGGAGATACTGTCTGCCAAAAATTGTAAGTGATACCTCCATTTCTATTTCTATATTTTCCATAGACAGGATTGGTTTCTTTTAAAATTGAGGCTACAATCTCACGACTTCTGTCATCAAGCTTATCGTTCAACATTCTTAAAGTTGAATTTATGGAGGCAGTAAAAAAGATGGAGTTATCATCAACATAGTTGCTGGAGAAGCTCCATTTACGCTTTACCGGAAATAAGCCAGGGTCATAAAATTCATCATCTTCAACCTGATAGGATTGAATAACATCTATCACTTCAGCTTCCGTGTATTGAGAAAAACACGCGATGCTCAAAATGATGGAAAAGATGCTGCAGTACAGCTTCAATAATGGTAAAGGCTCGGTCATCTGCTTAATAAAGCAAGGATAAGAAATGCATAGGTAACATGTGATATCCTTACACTAAGTAACGCTGTTTTATTGCTGGCATTTTGAAAGAAAGGAAAAAAAGAAGCCCATAGAGATACAATTCCAATAGCAAAAAAGATAGCAGAGAGGTCGAATGAACGTTTTTCCAATAGCAGTAAAAGCGCTGATGTCGCTATTAAAAGACAAAAACCTACAAGTACTTTGACTTTAGGCAAAGAATAATACATGGGGAATGATCTTTTCCCCCACGCTCGATCTCCATCAATATCAAGCCAATCAAGCAGTACTTCTCTGGGCACCGTGAAAAAGAAAAGAAAAACGGATGAAGCCCACAAGTAGTGGTCGGGTTTGAGTACTAAAATTCCCCATTGAGTTCCGGCCGCAATAAGAGCCACAATACTATTGGCGAGGAGACCGGTGCGAGCATTAATGAAGGAATAAATACCAGTTCCTAGTAAAAATGCAATCGCAAGTGAGAAGACATGAATCCCAAGAAACCATGAAAATACAAGTAGTAGGCACGCAAATATGACTGTTACTTTTACTGCGGTTGGCATTGATATCACGCCGGTAGCGATTGGTCTACTTTTCTTATTGAGAAGGTCTTTTTCTCGGTCATAAATGTCATTGATCATAAAGCAAAAAGCACTTCCAAAAAACATGCTCACAACGAGTAACCAAGCTTGATTCCACTCCCCTTCTTGTGGATTGAATGCAGCGAATGTCAGTAGGCAAGTTCCAAGCGTTGCCGATGGTCTTATGGTATAAGTGATCGCACTTAGAGTTTTGAAAGTATATTGAAGCGACATTTCTATTTGAGAACAGATGCCAATAATAACGGAATCCAGTTATTCTAAACGACCACTCTTATACTTTAATTCCTATATGGAAACACTGATTCCATACTTTACAACCAAAGTGGGTCAGGTGGCATACACTCGAGAGCGGTTGGAGTTGGATGATGGTGACTTCCTGGATTTGGACTGGCTAAAGTCAGGGGCTAATGATCTAATTATAATCTCACATGGGCTGGAAGGAAACTCAAAGGACCATTTCATTGAGCAATCCGTTTCTGCTCTTCAGAAGCAGGGCTATGATATTCTTGTCTGGCATTATCGAAGTTGCAGCAAGGAAATGAATCGGTTGCCCAGGTTTTACGATCATGGGGATATTCAGGATCTTCATGAAGTAATTCAACATGCAGGGAAAAGCTATCAAAACATTAACCTTCTTGGTTTCTCAATGGGAGGAACCATGGTTATTAACTACTTGGGGAGCGACAATGTGGATTCAAATATTAGAAAAGCGATAGCCATTTCAGCTCCAATGGATTTACGGGCTGCTTCTGAAAATCTTAATAAGGGATTAAATAAGTTTTTAGAGAAAAGCTTCTTAAAGAAATGGAAGAGAAAGATTCGCCTGAAAGCTATCGATTTCCCTGAATTATTTGACTTGAGCGCATTAGTACACGTAACAACTCTTGTTGAATTGTATAGGTACTTGATTCCATTACATGGGTATGAGACATTGGCAGAATACTATGAAAAGTGGTCATGCCATCAATACCTTTCCAAAATTGACAACCGATTGTTAATTGTAAACGCCTTGAATGATCCCATGCTTTCAAGGAATTGCTATCCTGTTGACGCGTGTAAGAAAAGTGAAACTGTTTTTCTAGAAACGCCAAAATATGGGGGTCACACAGGATTTACTAAGAAGATGAATGGAAAACTTTGGTATGTCTGGAGGACAGAGCAGTTTTTATCCTGATCAAAGGATTTCAACTATATGACGAGCTACCTTGCCGGTGCCATCCAATATCTGATGACGACAGGAAGTACCTGACGCAAGAATGATCGTATCCTCTTCGGCCTCTCTCACCTTTGGGAAAAGAATGAGCTCGCCAATCTTCATCGATACTTCATAGTGTTCTTTTTCATAGCCAAAAGAACCCGCCATTCCGCAGCACCCACTCGGAATCATTTGCACTTTGAAATTTTCAGCTGCTTTTAACACCTTCATCGTTGGAGTCATTGAAGAGACTGCTTTTTGATGGCAGTGGCCATGCACCAGTATTTTCTGTTTAGTTCGCGGCAAGTCTGAGGGGGTCAGGTTCCCTGCATCTAACTCTTTAGCCAAAAACTCTTCGATGGTGAATGCTTTTTCAGCCACCTTTAATGCTTGTTCTTGTTCTTTACCTCTAAGTAGATCTGGATATTCATCCCTGAAGGTGAGAATTGCGGATGGTTCAATACCTACCAGGCAAACGTCCTTTTTCAAAAGTCCATGAAACATGCTCACATTTTCCTTTGCCAAGGCCACCGCTTCCTCAAGCATTCCTTTTGATAAATACGGTCGCCCACTGGCTACATGATTTGCTGCCCGAACCTCATATCCCATCCGGTCTAAAAGCATGATGGCTTTTTTACCTATTTCTACATCCAAATAATTCGTAAACTCATCAAAGAAGAAGTAAACCGTCTTTTTGGATTTTCGCTGTAGTGAATGGAATTTTTTATCAAACCAAGATCGAAGGGTCTGGTTAGCCATCTTAGGGATTGATCTTTTGCTGGCAAACCCAAGCATAGGTTTGGAAATATTTCTTGTGAGGTTGTAAGCCCAAGGAGCTTTTTCAAACCGTTCCATGCTTTTAGCATAGTTGGCGATCATCTTTGTTCGAAAGGGAGCCCCGTTTTCTTTCATAGATTGATACTGCCACTCAGCTTTCAGCTTTCCCATATCCACATTGGAAGGGCACTCACTTTTGCACCCTTTACAAGACAGGCAGAGGTCTAAAACTTCTTTTATTTCCGGACTTGCAAATGGATTCGCCTCTTCCGGTCTCGAAAGCATTTCTCTCAAGATGTTGGCCCGGGCTCTGGTTGTATCTTTTTCGTCTCTTGTGGCTTGATAGCTTGGGCACATGGTGTCACCGGTCAACTCAGATTTACGACAGTCGCCGGATCCGTTGCACAATTCTGTAGATCTTACAATCCCTTGATCTTTTGAAAAATCAAGCATGGTCTCATATTGGGGCGTATCCTGATTTTTTTCATAGCGTAGTGACGTGTCCATTGGGGCCGTACCTACAATCTTTCCGGGGTTGAAAATGTTGTTAGGATCCCATGTGTTCTTCACTTTTTTGAGTAGCTGGTAGTTTTCCTCGCCAATCATTTTAGGGATAAATTCACCTCTTAACCGTCCATCTCCATGTTCGCCGGATAGTGAGCCTTCATACTTTTTCACCAAGTCCGCAATTTCCTCGGCTATGGTCCTAAAAAGCTTTACTCCCTCGTCAGTTTTTAAGTTTAGGTAAGGTCTTAGATGCAATTCGCCTGAGCCTGCATGCGCATAATGCACACTGTATAAATCGTGCTTCTGTAGAATTTTATTAAAGTCGCCAATGTAGTTGGGAAGGTCCTTTACATCGACCGCTGTATCTTCAATTACGGGTGCTGGCTTAGTATCTCCAGGAATATTCGAAAGCAATCCCAGACCGGCTTTTCTGAGATTCCATACTTTCTTGATATCGTCTCCGCTGACAATGGGGAATGCATAGCCCAGTCGCTGTTTGCCTAGCTCGGTGAGGAAATTTAGGATTCGAATGTCTACTTCCTTCTCTGTTTCACCAATCAACTCAACAACCAAAATGGCTTTAGGCTCCCCTTCGACAAAAAACCGATTCGCAGCCTGTTCTTTATTTCTTGCTGTTGCCTCGAGGATGTAATGATCCATCAATTCGCAGGCATACGGCTGATAGTTTAGCGCAATGAGGTTTGCTTTGAGCGCATCATCTACGGTCTTACTATGTACACAGACTAGGCGTTTGAAACCTTCTGGAATCTTAGTGATCTTCAGCTTTGCTTCTGTGACAAAAGCAAGAGTACCTTCTGATCCGGCGATGAGTGAACAAAAATTGAAAGCATCACCTTTTGTATTGAAAGGCTTCATGCTGGCTAACATATCTAATGCATAGCCGGTATTTCTTCTAGGGATATTCGGTTTTGGAAACTCTTTCTTAATCCGGCTGACGTTGCTTTCATCAAGCAAGATCTCAGAAACGCTCTCATAGAGGGAATTTTCCAAATCGGATGCTCCTCTCAAATCTTGAGTTTCCTTGAAATGAGCAACTGAACCGTCAGATAAAAGTGCCTTTACTTCTAATAAGTGCTCTCTTGTACTTCCATAAACTACTGAGTTTGATCCGCAGCTGTTATTTCCAATCATCCCTCCAATCATCGCACGATTGGCGGTAGAGGTCTCTGGTGCGAAGAAATATCCATGGTCCTCAAGCACGCGATTCAACTCGTCTCTAACTATTCCTGGCTGAACCCGAACGAATTCTTCATCCGTATTGATCTCGATTATGTTGGTAAAGTGCTTCGAAACATCTACTACGATTCCTCCACCTACTACTTGTCCAGCTAAGGAAGTGCCAGCAGTTCTTGGGATAATGGATGTTTTATTTTCGGTAGCAAATCGAATCAGTTTCTTAAGGTCTTCATCCGTTTTAGGGATAGCTACTGCTTCGGGAATCTCTCGATAGGCTGATGCATCTGTCGCATATATGCGCCTTAGCGCCTTCCCGGTATGGAATTCGCCGCTTAGCTCTTTTTTGAGGTTCTCGAAGTTCATGCTTCAAACCTACGCATGAATTTCAGAAAATTTCCAATCAAGATGTAACCTTCCGAAATTACTTAAGTTTCCCCGTCAGAATGCACCAAATGAACCTACTGGAAGACCATAGCCTGATGATGAAAGTAAAAGAGGGAGAGGTAGACAAACTCAACCTCCTTTACAAAAGATATAGCCGAAGATTCTTTGGATTCTTTTACGGAATGACCAATGATGGAGCGACAAGCGAAGACTTAGTTCAAAATGTGTTTATGCGCATTTTAAAGTACAAACACACCTATAAGGACAATGGAGATTTTGAAGTCTGGGCATTTCAAATGGCTAGAAACGTACATCACGATCATTATCGCAAAAACAAGCGATATGCTTTTCAAGAAGATATGAATCCTTATGAAGAGAAGCTAAGCGAAACCAAAAATCAGGAGGTAGAAATGGAACGATCTGACGAATTGAATTACTTGAAGAAAGCCCTGGCGAGTCTTTCAGATGAAAAAAGAGAACTGATAGAATTGGTCAGATTCCAGAAGGTGAAATATGCAAAGGTGGCAGAAATGCTTGGTGTAACCGAAAGTGCAATTAAAGTACGGGTACACAGAATATTGAAAGAATTAAGAGAATCATACATAAAACTTGATGCATGATGAAGATTACTAAGAAAATAGCAACGGAACTCTGGCAGGATAAACTTACTGGCGAGATCAGCGAGAAGGAGGAGAAAGCCCTGGATCAATTTCTGGAAGCTAACCCTGAGGTAAAAACGGAACTTAACGATCTTGAAAAGACCTGGGATCTTTTTGAAGACATTGATCGGCCGGAGCCTTCTCAAGCGATGGATGCGAGATTCGAAGGAATGATGGCGGCTTATGCACATCGACAAAAAGAGTCTCGACCAAATGTGCTGGACTGGATTGTTGAGCAAATGACGAGAAGCTGGCAAGTCGGGTTAGCGGCATTGGTAATGGGCTTGTTTATTGGGTGGTGGATGCTTCCCTCTCAAGATCAGCAACAGGATATCCAGCAGCTTAGCAATGAGATTCAGAGTATGAAAGAAATGATGATGCTCACACTTATTGAGCAGCCAAAAGCGCAAGAACGCATACGTGCTGTAAACCTTGCAGCAGAGCTTCCAAAAGCAGATGAGAAAGTTGTGAATGCATTAATTGCTACACTCAACAATGACGAAAATGTCAATGTAAGGCTCGCAAGTTTAGAATCTCTGGTCAGGTATGTTGATGAACCAAACGTGAGACAAGCATTGGTTGACGCACTCAAAATGCAAGAGTCACCCTTGGTACTTATAGCCATAGCGGACGTTTTGGTGGCTATTCAGGAAAGGTCTTCAGTAGAAACCATGGAGCAATTGCAAGAGAGCGTTCAGGATGAATTTGTGAAGGAAAAACTCAATGAAAGTATCAAAACACTCAAAAACACTTAAATAAAAAGACAATGAAATTATTACTCATACTAATGACTTTGATCAACCCTTACGTGAAGGGTGACAAAGTAGAAATTACAAAGACTTATGCAATCGATAACCCCAGTGAAATGGTGGTTATGATCAACAACATCAATGGAGGAATTGAAGTGGAAAGATCTACTGACAATAAAGTACACTTATCACTTACAATAGAGATGTCAGCCAGATCAGAGGAGTTGCTGGAAAAAGCGAAAAGGGAGTTGAAATTGGGAGAATTGAAGACTTCTGACTCGCTCGTATTCTACACCAATGCGCCTTTCATTAAAAAATGCAAGTGGGGGAATTTTGTTGGGTACGACATGCAGGAACAACCCAAGTATAATTTCAAATACCAATACAAGCTTAAGGTTCCAAAAAATGTCAAGTTAGATGCAAGAACAATCAACAAAGGAGATGTATTAATAAAAGACATCGATGGCCCGGTGAAAGCTTGCAACATTAATGGTGAAGTGGAGATCAAAAACGCCAGAAAAGTGCTTCAAGCATCCACAGTAAATGGAGATGTCACGATCAACTTCTTGGAAAGCCCAAAAGAAGCGATTGCATTCAATACGGTCAATGGCGATTTCAATTTTGAACTACCGAAGAACTTCAATGCGAAAATTTACTTTGACACCATGCATGGAGACATTTTCACTGCCTTTAATTATCAGCAGATGAGCCCAAAAGTGGAAAAGAGTGATGAAAATGGGAAGTACAAAATAGGAACAAAAACAGGTGTGGAAATTGGCTCAGGGGGACCTGAACTATCCTTTCGCAGCATCAATGGAAATATTTATTTAAAAAAATCAACCCTGTAAAAGGGAATAAATTAAAATTTTAAGACAATGAAAAAAGTATTAATCATATTGTTTCTCGTAGCCTCAGGAAGTGCCTGGGCTCAGGAATTCAATGAGAAAATAACGGTGCCTTTAAGTTCACCAGACAAAAGAGGCAAGCTGGATGTAGGCTTGGTTAGAGGGAATCTGACAATTGAAGCATACAATGGGAGAGAGGTGCTCATAGAAGCAACAGCCGGTGAAGCAGGAGACTGCGACAGTTGTGACGATCACGATCGTGACAGAGACCGAAAAAGAAATGTGCCTGCCGGCATGAAGCGAATTTCGAGCAGCCCGGTAGAATTGGAGGCTTCCGAAGACAATAATGTAGTGGAGATCGAGACAAACTCCTGGAAGAAGCCAATCAATCTGAATATTAAGATTCCTGCCAACTTTGACCTTGAGGTTTCCACGATTCATGGAAAGGTAGAAGTGACTGGTGTGGATGGAACTCATGAAATTTCTTCAGTGAATGGTCCGCTCACCCTCAAAGACATGAGTGGATCGATCGTATCGAATACCGTGAATGGCACCATACTGGTAAACTTCAAATCGATCACACCAAATGAACCTATGTCATTTGTGACATTAAATGGTGACGTAGATGTTACTTTCCCTGACAATATCAAAGCAAGAGCTAAGATGAAGTCGGATCGTGGTGAGATATTCACAGATTTTGAGATGACTGTTGATCGCTCAAAGCCAGAAGTAAACACGGACGATGGAGCGTACAAAGTATCAATAAACTCATGGGTCTTTGGAGACATAAATGGAGGTGGACCGGAATACACATTTAAGAATATGCAAGGAGATATTATCATCCGGAAACAATAGCTAGCAGTAAGCTTTCCGAACCCGCTAAATTTTTAGCGGGTTTTTTTATTCCTATCTTTCCATTCATGGAAGCCATCGATCAGGTCACATTAAACTTTAGTGAGGCGAACCTCTTTTACCTCAACATAAGCCTGGGATTCATCATGTTTGGGGTTGCCATAAACCTTCATTTGAATGACTTTCTTCATGTATTAAGAAACCCGAAGGCTGCTTTTGCAGGTATTCTCTCCCAATTTTTGATATTGCCTGCGCTGACTTACCTCCTAATATTAATAGTTCAGCCCAGACCAAGCTTTGCTTTGGGGATGATGCTCGTGGCCGCTTGCCCCGGAGGGAATATTTCAAACTTTATGGCGGCAATGGCTAGAGGAAATGCAGCACTATCAGTAAGTCTTACAGCAGTATCTAGTTCATTGGCGATTTTCATGACGCCGATAAACTTGACACTTTGGGCAAGTATGTATGAACCAACTGCGGTCATCCTCACAGAAGTAAGCCTAGATTTCTGGCAGTTATTGAAGACCATCACGATGCTGCTTTTAATCCCACTTATTTTAGGCATGGCGTTGCGGAGTTGGAAACCGAAGATGGCGGACAAATTGCATCCAATCATGCATTATAGCTCCATTTTCATTTTTGCAGTGATTGTGTGCTTAGCATTCAGCGCCAATTTCAATTTGTTTTTAGAATACATCCACCTTGTACTGCTCTTGGTATTGGCGCACAATGCGGTAGCACTTACAACAGGGTATCAAATTGGGAAGCTCTTCAAATTGGAACAGGCAGACAGAAGATCCATTGCTATTGAAACAGGCATACAAAATTCTGGGCTAGGCCTTATTCTCATCTTCAGCTTTTTTGAAGGTTTAGGCGGAATGGCGATTGTGGCGGCATGGTGGGGAATTTGGCATATAATTTCAGGTTTAAGTCTCGCATATTTCTGGAGCAGAAACACAGAATTATCTACTGCAAATGCCGCAGAATCTGGGCATTAATTCTTAATGATTGCGTGGTTGAGAACCTCTATAATTTAGGTTCATGATTATCAAGAAGTTAACGGATTAAATTCAATTGTAAAGTGAATAGCCAATAGCAAATTATTTCCTTATTTTTGCCGACCTTATAAAAAGAGCAATTAGATAACATGGCACTAATAGGCACACTGAGAAACAAGATGGGTAAGATCGTGGTGGGAGCAATCATGGTCACTATGGTCGCTTTCATTGGAACGGACCTAATTGGAAATTCCACACTGCTAGGTGGCGGAGATAATCCTGATATCGGAGAGATCGCAGGACAGGGAATTACCAATGCCGAGTTTCAAAACAAAGTTGATGTTCTTTCCTACAACTTTGCACTAAACACTGGAAGAAACCCAATTCAGCAAGAGACAGACCAAATAAGAAATCAAGCTTGGAACGCACTTATTTTAGATAAAGCGTACGAGACACAGTTTGAAGAGCTAGGCATTGAAGTAACTAATGCAGAGCTTGTAGATATGGTACAGGGAGCAAACATCAGCCCTCAGATACGACAGTTTTTTGCAGATCCGCAAACAGGACTATTCAACAAAGAGAACGTAACGTCGTTCCTTGGCAGTCTTCAACAAGCGGCACCTCAGCAAAGAGATTCATGGATTTCTTTCGAGCAGTCTTTAATTCCAAGTAGAAAAATTGAGAAGTATTCAAACCTATTCACGAAGACTAACTACGTGACGAAATACGAAGCTAAGGATGAGTACACAAGTCAGAATGCTACTGCAACTATTGATTACTTGTATGTTCCTTACTTAAGTGTTTCGGATTCTTCTGTAAGCATCGCGGACAGTGAACTTCAAAGCTACCTTGATTCTCATGAGTCAGAATTTCAAAGACCAGAGACAAGAAGCATGTCATACGTAGTATTTGATCTTAAAGCATCAAGTGCGGATACAGCAATTGTTATGGATGAAGTTAATAACCTGAAGATGTCATTAGCTAGTAGCGATAATGATTCGAGCTTTGTGGTTATCAACTCTGATGATCCGTACCCATTCATTACATATGTAGAAGAAAATTTACCGGATTCATTAAAAGGCAAGGATGTAGGATATGTTTCTACACCAGCTATCGTGAATGGATCTTATGAGTTTTACAAGCTTTCAAGAGCAGACGAAATTACTCCAGACAGCGTGCTTTACAGAGTGGCTAAAATGAAGAAAGACTTCTTCATATCTGATGAGACGATTAACGAATCATACAGACAAGCAGATTTATTTGCAGCGTCTGCTGGAAATCTGGAAGAATTCAAAAGACTTGCTGATGAGCAAGGTTTCACGGTTAGAGAAGCAAATCGAATAGATAAAAACTCGCAAAGAGTAGGCCCTCTGGCTGAAGCAAGAACTTTAGTTCTATGGCTTTACAATGACGCTTCTGTGGGAGCTGTTTCTGACGTGAAAGAAATTGGCGATAGATATGTTGTTGCTGCAATGACTTCTGAGCAAGAAGAAGGTGTAGCAAACCTGGATGAAGTTAGAAACCAGGTAGAGCGTAAGGTTAGAAACGAGAAGAAAGCAGATAACATTTTGAATACGCTAAGCGGTCTTGATGCTTCTGACGTTGAGTCAATGGCTGTTGCTTACGGCGACGGAGCTCGAACAGGTACTGCAGATTTTCAAATGTTCTCTAGCAGCATTAACGGTGTAGGCTATGCACCGGAGGCAATTGGCCTTTCGTTCGCGCTAGATGAAGAAGAAATTACACAAGCATTCGCGATTCAAGATGGTGTTATAGTAGTGAAGCTTTCTGCTAAGGATCTTCCTGCTGATGTTGAAGATTATTCAACGTTTGCTCTTCAGGTTTCTCGTCAGAGATTGGGTCAAAATGCAATGATTGCTGACTTCCCTCTTTCCTACTTCAGACTTTTCGTACCAAGAAAAATTGATGAGGCGGTTAAGGAATTCGCTGATATTGAAGATATGAGATATAAGTTCTTCTAAGGTTCAAAATTGAATCTTTTAGAAAGCCATTCCGAACTTTATCGGGGTGGCTTTTTTTATAGTAGTAGAATACATTTAAATTAATGAGTATGAGCTGGGACGAAGCATCATTTCTAGAGAAGTTGGAAGGGACACATGAGTTTCCGGATAATTATACATTCAAGTTTATCGTTAAGCCTGAGCATCAGGCAAAAGTTGAGTCATTGGTGCCTGGGGCCGATGTAAGGGTAAAGCCAAGCTCTGGCAATAAGTATGTAAGCATCACACTCAGCAAACAAATGGCAAGTAGCCAAGCCGTGGTAGATGTCTACAAACAAGCCAAAACGATAGAAGGCATTATCGCGCTTTAAAAACCTCCTTTTCTCCTCAAAGTAAATAATTGTGATTGTGGACCGAAGACTATGTAAGCATATAGTATACACGGTACCGAATCAACTGCATATCTAGCAACAGTTTTCTTGTTGTCTCCTAATCTTATTCCACCACCCTCTGGAATAACGATAAATGAAAGGAGCAATGAGAAAGACTTTTTACCATTGGATTCTCATTATAGCAGTGGGGTTTTCACTTAGTTGTAATGATGATCTTCATTCCGTAATTCAACCGGAATTTGATGATTTTTTTAGAAAAGTTGAGTTGGATAATGATAGCCGATTGCAAGATGCAATATCAGGATTGAGAAACTGGCAAAACGAAAATGGAAGGCTAGCAGAGGATCTTGGTGAGCTAGACCTAGATCAGATATACGTGCTTGAAGGCAGTGATAATGATGATCCTAACTATTCCATTCCATTAGAACCCAAAGAAGAAAGAGAATCCTTTACGCGTGAATTTCTAACGCTTCATTCAGAATCGTCTGGCTATGTAGGAGTGATTATACAATTTGATCCAGATGAGGAGTACTCCTTTGCTTCAGGATTGAACAATTACTCAGGTTGGGTTAGAGGATTCAACTTGGAACATGAAGTGCTAGTGGAGACCTATTACTTGAATGGAGAGCCTGTAGCAAATGATGCAAATGGACGAGATGATGGAGGTGGATCTTGTTTAGAAGTCAAAGCAATAATGTTAAATGGCGCGCTGATAGGTTATCAGATTGTCTTGACGACAGGTGGATCTTGTGGAGGTGGTGAACCGACGGAATGGGAAGAAGTTGGAGGGACACCAACTGGTGGTGATAACAATGATAACGGGGAGAAGAATGAGGAATCAAAGAAGAATGGTGCTAAAAAGGATGGCAAAGGGAAAGGTGTAGGAGTATTAAACCCATGCGATAAAGGATTTATTAAGGACAGCAAAGGCAAATGCGTAAGAGAAGATTGTAAAACCTCCAAAGAGGATTTGAAGAAAGCATTTCCGAATGCGTCTGATGCAACACTAAAGTCCTTAGCAGAAAAATTAAACAAGTATGCGAAAGATTTTGGAATCAACACGAAAGAGGAATTACAACATTTCTTAGCTCAAGCAGGTCATGAAAGTACCAGTGTAGTTTCGGGAAAAGAATTTGGAGCCTTTGAGGAGAACCTAAATTACAGATGGAAAAAACTAGGTAAAAAAGATTACTGGGATAAATATTTCAATCCTGTATCTGATCCGACAGCGGATGCGAAAAAAGAAGATCCAAGAGATTATAAAAGGTCAACCAACTCTGTGTTTGTTAATTCAAAGAAGTTTGCAAACTATGTATACAAAGATTCTAATCGTGATAAAAATGCCGCTTTAGGAAATGTAAATTCAGGTGACGGTTATAAATATCGGGGGCGAGGCATTATACAATTAACTGGGAGGGAGAATTATAGGAGCTTTAATAAGTTCTACAAATCTAAATATGATTCTAAGGCTGACCTCCTTAGCAAGCCAGAACAAATAGCTACAAATATGGACATAGCTGTAATAAGTGCTCTTTGGTACTTCGAAAATAGAGTTATGAAATCA
This sequence comes from Ekhidna sp., assembly GCF_963691765.1. Lineage (GTDB taxonomy): Bacteria > Bacteroidota > Bacteroidia > Cytophagales > Cyclobacteriaceae > Ekhidna. The sequence continues at coordinate 1,777,600 of NZ_OY829375.1, read as the reverse complement.
ATAGAATTTGATAAAAATACTGACATAGCCAAAGTAACTGTGTTGATTAATGGGGGTACAAAAGGTATAGACCACCGCGAAGAATTATTTAAACAAACCAAAAACAATATTGACTGTAATTAAATAATAGACCATGAAAAAAATTATGACATTCTTACAAGTAGTAATTCCCCTAACAATTGTAACATCATTTGGTGCAATTGATCAAAACCCAGAACAACTTATAATAGGCACTTGGAAACCAGAGGGTTGTGCTACTTGTAAATGGGTATTTAAAGAAGATGGAAAATGTTATGATCATTATAAAGGTAAGATTTTTCAGACATATAGGTTTTCAATTAAATCCGGTAAGTCCCTCAATGGGAAGCTCACTCATCATTTTCTTACACTAACAGATATCTCAAATCCAAAGGAGTCCTACGAGTATGAGATAAATGGACTTAGTGAAAAAAGAATGGCTTTGGAATATCTAAAGGGAACTCGTAAACTACAGTATTTCACAAGGGAATAACGATGAAAACTACTTTTATCTCTCTTTCTGGATTCCTATTAATCTTGTCAATTACAACAATACAAGAAGATGAGTTGATTATTGGAACATGGGTTTCTGAATCAGACCCTAGTAATAAATGGGTTTTTATAGGCTCCGAGTGCTTAAGGTATTCCCAAGGAAAACTTCTAAACAAGTATTCGTTTAAAATAAACAACTCCTCACCTCAATGCGAATATGACGTCCCAGTCAATAGCAACACCAGCTATTTAGAGTTGACTAAGAGGGACAATGGAAGTAAGTTTTGTTATGAAATAGCAAGCTTAAATGACAAATATTTGACGATCCGTTATTTGAATGCTGGACGATTTATGGTCTTTAAAAGAGGGTAGATTTTATAGTAGAAATTGTATTGAATAAGTAATGAAATTATTGCTAGAAATTGTACTTGTTTTTGGGTCGTTTATCTCATTTTCTCAAAAAGAGTCAAATGAAATACCGATAGTTGGCAACTGGAAAGCTAAGGGATGTTCTACATGTCAATTATCATTTAATAAAAATGGATTCTGCTATGAATATTATGAAGGTAAATTGGAAGCAACATACAAGTTCAAATTAGTAAAAGAAGGCTCTATATGTGACACAGAGGTTGACGAAGGACCATTATTTGATTCTAGAAGATGAGTTAAAAGAGAACAAATCTTGTTTTGAAATTTTATCTATTAATAAAACCCATCTTCAACTAAGACCAATCAATTCAGGCAACTTGCTTTCATATGAAAGGCACTAGCATTTATAAAAACATTTTTCTGTGAAAGCGTATATCATTTTTCTCATTATTATTTCAAAATCTATTTCATGTATGTTTCAATCAAGTGACGAACTAATTATTGGAACATGGGTGCCAGATCAAGACGGTTACGATTACCGCTGGGTCTTTAAGGAAAACGGAACTATAGACAAGTATGATGAGGGCAAGGTGTGGGTAACTTATAGATATGAGATTAATAAGAAGTCAAGCTGTTTGACACCACTTAATGAAGGAGTCAATTTATATCTTAAAATGACAGAGAAAAGTGAATCATCAACACTTCCGGGTAGTAAAATAGAATTGTGTTATGAACTAGATGGAGTCACAGATGAACATTTAAGCCTAATCTACATTACTGGGGCCAATTACAGACCAATTTTATTTGAAAGGTTTTAGTAGGAAGAAGTGTATAATATGGAAGTTGATTTTTAACTACTCAATTATTGATATGAAAACATTTGCATTCATTTTAACTATTACAGCCAACTATTGTCTATTGATTGCTCAATCAAATGATGAGTTAATCCAAGGAGAATGGAACTCCAAGGGTTGTGAAACTTGCAAGTGGATATTTAAGGATGGAATATGTTCGAAAATTCATGATGGTGATGTTTATGGAAAATATAAATATATCATCACGGAAGGCAAGTCCCTCAATGGGAAGCTCACTCATCATTTTCTTACACTAACAGATATCTCAAATCCAAAGGAATCCTATGAATATGAGATAAATGGACTTAGTGAGAAAAGAATGGCTTTGGAATATCTAAAGGGGACTCGTAGACTTCAATACTTTACAAAAGAATGAGAAACTAAACGAAGAATGCTATGTGTTTTTTATATAAAGCTTGTTTACTCTCAACGATATCGATTTTGCTATTTCAGCAGTCTCCGAATCAACTTATAATAGGAACTTGGAAACCAGAGGGTTGCCTTACTTGTAAATGGGTATTTAAAGAAGATGGAAAATGTTATGATCATTACGAAGGTAAGATTTATCAGACCTTTAGGTATTCGATCAAATCAGAAAAATCACTTAATGGGAAGCTCACTCATCATATCCTTACCCTAAAGGGTATTACATATCCAAAGAAATCATTTGAATATGAGATAAATGGCCTTGGTGAAAAAAGAATGGCTTTGGAATATCTAAAAGGGACTCGTAAGCTTCAATATTACACGAGGGAATAACAGATGAGAGCTATTTTTATTTCTCTTTCAGCATTCCTATCAATCTTGTCAATTACTACAATACAAGAAGATGAGTTGATTGTTGGAACATGGGTTTCTAAGGAGGATTCGAATTGGAGGTTTATATTCAAGAACCCAAAAACATGCTTTGAGTATTATAATGGCAAATTAACTGAAGAGTATTCGTTTTCTATTTCAAATTCATCTCCGCAGTGTAATAAGGAAGTTTTTGTAAATCAAAATACCAGCTATTTGAAACTTAAAAGCAATAGCGATAGCGAAATGAATTGCTATGAGATAGCGAGTTTAAATGATGAATCTTTAACCTTAAGAGTAGTAGGTAGAGGAGGATTTATGGAATTTATTAGAGATTCGAACACCGCTATACCTATCCGATTTTCCGATCCATCAAAGGGAATTATTGGAACTTGGTATTCTGAAGGAGATAGGACTAATAAATGGACTTATTCTGATAATGGGCTATTGTACGAATACTGGAATTCTAAAGTTGAATCTGTATACAAGTATTCAATATCTCATTCTTGCGATTCGGAATACGATCCAGATTTCTACTTTATGGAATGGATTGACGAAAATGGTGACATTTATTGTTTTGAGATTAATAGTGTTAATGAAAACAACAGTGATATATTATCATTAACTAGCATGAAGAATGGCAAAATCTATTTATTCAATAGGTAAACAATTCCCTCAAATCAATCAAACCCTTCGATCAAGCGACTTACTTTCATATGAAAGGCCCAGTGCTCTGAATGATTTACAATAAAATCGCGCGATCTCGTTTGCTCATCTATCCATTTAGTTTACTTTTTCCAGTAAAATGAACATTATGTGGAAAGAAGAAGACAACAAACTAAAAAAGACCTTTGAATTCAAAGACTTTGTTGAAGCATTCGGCTTCATGAGTCAGGTAGCAATTGTTGCCGAGAAGATGGATCATCATCCAAACTGGAGTAATGTCTACAATACAGTCTCAATAGAACTTTGTACCCACGATGCAGGTGATATCGTCACGGATAATGATCACCGTTTGGCTGAAGCGATAGATAAGTTACTTTCCTGAGTACTGTGGTGAGGTACATCCCATTCTTAATTTCGTTTTTTATTAATGCAATTGCTTTTTCACAAGTAGGTGAAGATGCTATTAAAGTAATTGTTTCATCTAGCGATTTAAGCGAGGACTTCAGTGTTGTCTCTTCAAAGAGTGACGAGCTAATGCTATTTGTTTATGATTATACAAACTCAAAGGAGTTGAATGAGCCCGCAATGGTTAAAAAATTCAACTTCAGCAAAGGCAATATGGAAATCGAGTTTGACTGGAATGTTCAAAATGAAGTCAATAATTATATTCTCTTCCTTATTGAACTAGATTCCGATAATAATGAATTGCAGATCGATCCGATATTAAGGATTCACTATACTAATCTCATAGAAGCATATGAAAAAAGGAATTACCTAGGGATTGAAAAATATCTAGGAGACGATGATTTGCTTGGATATGCGAAGTTTTCAATTCCTTCTACCCAAACAATCAAAGGAGTCTATAAACTCGACAAGTTTCACTACACTATTACATTTCAGGATTAGATAAATTAACTTGGCTGAATGACCATCGAGCCTGGAAAACTGTACTTAGTGCCTACTCCAATTGGCAACCTTGCTGACATGACCTATCGTGCAGTAGAAGTACTCAAAGGGGTTGATCTCATCTTGGCTGAAGACACCCGCACATCTGGATTCTTACTGAAGCACTACGAAATAGGAACTCCTGCTCAAAGCTTCCATGCGCATAATGAACATAAGAAAGTTGATGAAGCAATTGAGAAACTTAAAAATGGTGTTTCCATTGCTCAAATATCGGATGCAGGTACTCCGGGAATTTCAGATCCAGGATTTCTACTTGTTAGAGCAGCACTTGCCAATGACATACCCGTGGATTCACTCCCGGGAGCAACCGCTTTTGTTCCTGCGTTAATCAAATCAGGCTTTCCATGCGAGCGATTTGTATTCGAGGGCTTTCTTCCACATAAAAAGGGCAGACAAACTCGAATAGAAGCGATGAAAGAGGAAAGCAGAACAGCTATTTATTATGAATCGCCCCATCGTTTGTTAAAAACCTTGCAACAATTCAAAGAATTATTGGGGGATCGAAACGTTTCAGTTTCCAGAGAGTTAACAAAGAAATTCGAAGAGACTGTGACTGGAAGCATTGATTCAGTGCTCGAACACTTCGGATCTAAAAGCATAAAAGGGGAATTCGTAATTATCTTGGAAGGAGCCAAATGAACTTAGAATCAATAACGGAAAAAGTAGTTTTGGTAGCTATTGAAACAGGAGCTTTCATCAGACAAGAACGCGCACGATTTTCATATGATTCAGTAGAGTTTAAAGGAGAAAGCAATTTAGTTTCATACGTAGATAAGGAATCTGAAAAGCAGATCACTGAAGGCCTGCAGCGGATACTTCCAGAGGCTGGGTTCATTACAGAAGAGGAAACCACCGCACAAGGTCAAAAAGAATTTACATGGATTATAGACCCATTAGATGGGACAACAAACTTTGTTCATGGCATTCCAAACTACTGTGTGAGCATTGGTCTTATGCACAATGGCAAGATTGTTTCAGGTGTAGTTTATGAAGTAGCCAATGATGAATGTTTCTATGCGTGGAAAGGTGGCGGAGCTTACTTAAACAAGAAGTCCATTCAAGTGTCAAAAGCCAAATCGTTTTCAGATTGTGTCTTAGCTACAGGTTTCCCCTACTATGAATTTGAACAGCTGGATGAATATTTGCGAATACTCAATCGGCTAATGAAGGATACACAAGGTTTGAGAAGAATGGGGAGTGCTGCTGCTGATATGGCCTATGTTGCTTGCGGACGTTATGGCGGGTACTTCGAATACAACCTTAACTCGTATGACATTGCTGCCGGAGTGATTCTCGTTCAGGAAGCTGGCGGTACAGTTACAGACTTTAAAGGAGGTGATGACTTCATTTTTGGACGGGAAATGGTATCAGGTGGCGAAGTTCATCCATTGCTTCTAGCTGTTATTCAAGAACACTGGTGATATTTTTTATTTCTAATAGTTAGGAATCCTAATAATAATATGTATGTTTGTTAAAAAGTTAGGAATCCTAATAAAAATAAATATGAAAAATCTATTATTACTTCTATTGGTCTCAACCATTAGTTGTCAGTCCTTTTCTCAAGGAGAAAATGAAAATCCAAAGTTTAAAGACTCAGATGATCTTAAGATTTCGAATGCTGAAGTACAGTATGACCAGTCCTTGGAGCATTTAATTTTCACCATTACTGTTGAAGGGACTGCCGGAAATTCAACGCCGACGGCAATTGGTCAACTTGATGGTGCACCGGTATTGGGCTATGTCTTTCCTACGAATCTGAAATCAGCGGATGTAGGTTTTAGTCAAACGGATGGGATTGTTGCATTGGCCTTAACCTCACATCCAGACTTTGATGATACGCCTCTCTGGGATGAAAATTATGACAAAAACTATGCGAATGATGGGATTTTATGGCATCCCCATTGGGTTGTGCTCACGCAAGATGATCGCGTTGCCGGGGGCTTAGCAGTCAAGCAGTTTGATCCTGAAAAAGATGATGTGACTCTACCACCCACGAATCCTGGTATGCCAATGTATATGGACTCACCAGGCTTTCATGTAGTTACTCAAGACAATCAAATCAAGGTTGTAGTACCTAGCTATCGAGTAGGAGGAAAGACCCAATTCAATTTTGATGGAGTTGCAGCGTACATGCAAGTCAATACATCCAATTCAAATCTGCCGATGTTAGGTGTTTATGCAGTTTATAGTGTAGCATCAGGGGATTTGTCATTACCCTACACGGTTAAGAACTAATCTAACTGACATAAATTTTAAGAAGAAGTTCAGCATCAATGCTGAACTTTTTTGTTGTTATTTAGAATTAATTAGGATTGCTAACTTTGATTTATGAGAAATAGTTTTGATCCCAAATTTCAGGAGGAAGACCTCACAAGCAAAATCGTTGTTGGTATTGAGCGGCTTTCTGAAGTATTTCGGGTGTTGTTATGGGAGAAATCCAAAGAAACCGGCCTTAGCCCAATTCAAATCCAGATCCTACTATTTCTAAAAAGTCATGATCGCTCGATGGCGAATGTGAGTCATCTTTCCAAGGAGTTTAACTTAAAGAAACCGACAATAAGCGATGCAGTCAAAGTGATGTTTGAAAAAAGGCTTATTGATAAGGAGACGGGAGAGGATGCGCGTAGGTATACTATTTCTCTGACAGCAAGAGGAGCTAGATTGGTAGATACGCTGCAAGATTTTGATTCTCCCCTTCGTAAGAGTATTGAAGGAATGGGTTTACCTGCTAATCAAGCCATTTATGATGGTTTGGTCAAAGTGATATTTAACCTCAATCAATCAGGAATCATTGAAGTACAGCGAACATGCTATGGCTGTCAGTTCCACCAAAAGGAAGCCAATTCTCATTACTGTGGCTTTATTAATAAGGAGTTAAAAACAGAAGACTTACGTTTAGACTGCACTGATTTCAAATCTAAATCTGAATGAACTGGTAAGATTCTTGTAGCTTGAATCTTTTCTAAAACCTCAAAAACATGAAAACACTCACTATTCTTATTGTTTTTTTGATGGCAGCTTGTGGCGGAGGAAGTACAGATTCAAAACCTTCGGCAAGCGAGGCTTATGCAATGGCGACTGAAACGGAAGTGTCCGATTTGACAACTATGAGGAAGGTCTCGAGTCCTCAACAATCGGACCCTACGTTTGAGAAAAAGGTCGTAAAGACCGGAGGGTTATCCTATCAGGTAGAAAGTACTCAGAATGAGTATCAAAGAATTAGTTCGCTCTTAGAACAGTTTGAAGCTTATATAAGCTCTGAAAACGAAAACAAAGGTTATGATCGCATTAACTATAATGTAAGCATCAAAGTACCACCTCAGCATTTTAATCCATTGATAGGTGCACTTACTAAAGACAAAAAGCTGGATAATCGTTGGGTAAATACGGATGACGTAACCGAACGTTATTATGACCTGCAATCCCGAATCGAAAACAAGAAAAAGCTTGAAGAACGCTACCAAGAGATTCTGAAGAAAGCTGAAAATGTGAGAGATATTCTGGAAGTTGAGAGAAACCTGAACCAGGTTAGAACAGAGATAGAGTCACTAGAAGGTCAATTTAAGTTGTTAAGTCATCGTGTAAATTTCAGCACTATAGATATTTCGTTTTATGAGCTGGTACCATACGAGCTGAACCAAGAACCTAGGCCCGGATTTGGTACGCGAATCATCAATTCAATAACAGCGGGATGGCAAGGATTCTTGACCTTTATGGTTTACCTGCTGGCACTGTGGCCTTTCGGAATTCTAGCTTTTATTGTCGTTACAATCGTAAAAAAGATTCGCGCCAAAAGGAAAAAAGACGATCTTTGATCGCATGAGCAAACCCAACATACGAGTAGGATACGGATACGACGTTCATGCACTAGCAGAAGGTGTAGATTTTTGGATTGGTGGAATCAAAGTTCCTCATTCTCATGGCGCATATGGACACTCAGATGCTGACGTACTAATTCATGTAATATGTGATGCATTGCTCGGTGCTGCCAACTTGCGAGACATTGGGTTTCACTTTTCAGATAAGGACCCTAAATACAAAGGAATCGACAGTAAAATCCTTCTAAAAGAGGTTATTCAAATCATTAGTGAAAAGGGTTATAAAGTGGGCAATGTAGATTCCACGGTATGCTTAGAAATGCCTAAACTCAATCCACATATTCCTGAGATGAAGAAGTGTCTTGCTGGTGTTATGGAAATTGATGAAGATGATATTTCCATTAAAGCCACAACTACTGAGAAGCTAGGATTTGTTGGGAAAGAAGAAGGAGTAGCGGCACATGCTACAGTGCTTATTTACAAAGACTGATGCCAATAAAGATCATAACTACGGAGGATGGTTCCCACAGTTTATTTGATGAGGAACTCAACGAAACATACCATTCTACACGAGGAGCAAGAGGGGAGTCGATGCATGTCTTTATAAAAGAAGGCTTGGAATATTGGCGAGCGAAAAACAATACTGATCAAATTAGAATCCTTGAGATAGGCTTGGGTACAGGGCTCAATGCGTTTTTAACTGCTGAATTCTGCGATCAATTTAATCAGGATGTAGTGTTTACTTCTTTGGAGCCTTTCCCAATTAAAAAAGAACTGTATGAGAATCTCAATTTTTATAACTCGGATGAAGAGAAAGAAATATTGTTAGACATTCATACGTCTAAATGGGAAGATGAAGTGCAGCTTACGAACAAGTTTTCGTTACTAAAATCTCAAAGCAAGCTCGAAGATTTTCACACTGATCAAACCTATCATATCATCTATTTTGATGCATTTGCCCCAAGTAAACAGCCGGAAGTTTGGTCGGTGAACAACTTAAAAAAGTGTTATTCATTACTTGAAAGTGGTGGAGTTCTTACCACCTATTGTGCCCAAGGTCAGTTCAAAAGGAACCTTTCAGCCGCTGGGTTTGGAGTCGAAACCCTACAAGGAGCTATGGGGAAAAAGGAAATGGTACGGGGCTTGAAGTAGGTCATAATTCCATCTCAATTATCAGAAAATCAAGGAAATGGTTTAACTTATAGGAAACCTAACATCCTTGCTGGCATGATTGAACATAATACACCGCTAGAAGCTTATTATCATTGGCTTGAAAAAGATCCTAATTTCATTTTCCTGAGGCAACCAATCAATAGAAAGTTCATAGAATATTCACGACAGGAAGTCTATGATCAAGCCTTATCAATAGCAGCCGGTCTTCATAAGATGGGATTAAAGCAAGGGGATCATGTGGCACTGTTATCTAAAAACTGTGCGCATTGGTTTATGGCAGATTTAGCAATCATGCTGGGTGGATTCATATCTGTGCCTCTATATCCAACACTTGATGACCGCTCTATCAATGAAATACTAATTCATAGTGAATCCAAAGCGATCATTGTTGGAAAATTGGATGACTACACAAAGCAAAAAGCTGGTGTTCCGGAGGAAATGACTAGAATCGGGATTCAATTGTATGGTGTTGATGAGCAACATACATGGGAAGAAATTGTTAAAGAAGACCACTCGAGTTTTGAATCTCCGGGTCTAAATCCTGATGATTTAATCACCATCATGTATACCTCTGGAACCACTGGAGACCCGAAAGGAGTGATGCATAAAGTGAGTTCTTTTAACCTAATGGGCAGCCTTACAAAGCCAACACTACACGTGCCTGATAACTGCACGTATTTCTCTTACCTTCCTTTGTCGCACATTGCAGAGCGGATAGGTATTGAAATGGTTTCTATTTACTGCGGTGGCCAAGTTAGCTTCCCTGAATCACTGGATACATTTGCCGAAGACCTTGCCACTGTAAATCCTATATTTTTTGTGGCAGTTCCGAGAATTTGGCAAAAATTTCAAGAAAAGATCCTTGAAAAATTCCCTCAAAAAAAATTGGATACACTTATTTCATTACCCCTTCTTGGGAATATTATTAAAAAGAAGATTCGACAGAAATTGGGTTTGAATCAAGCGAAACTTTGCTACACTGGCGCAGCTCCTATTGCTGTTAGTTTACTGGAATGGTATGATAAATTAGGAATCAACATTTTGCAGGGATATGGTATGACGGAGGATTGCATACTATCTCACTTTAGCATTATCGGTTCCAATAGATTTGGAACTGTGGGCAGACCGCTTCCAGGTGCAACGGCACGGTTATCGGCTGAAGGAGAAATACAGGTAAAAAGCGATGCACTCATGGTTGGGTACTACAAAGAGCCCGAAAAGACAGCACAAGTTTTTACAGAAGATGGATATATAAAGACAGGAGATATCGGTGAGTATGATCACGATGGATACTTAAGCATCACGGGAAGAATAAAAGATCAATTCAAAACAGACAAAGGGAAGTATGTTACCCCTTCCCAAATAGAGATGAAGCTTTCCAAAAACACAGATATTGAACAGATATGTGTGGTAGGTATGGGAATTGCACAACCTATTGCTCTCATCGTACCTTCAGAAGGAGCAAATGAGAAAGAAAAAGACGATTTGGAAAACTCCATTCTGGCCACGATAGATGAAGTAAATCCGACATTGATGAGTCACGAGAAAGTTGCAAAAGCAGTGATCATGCAGGAGCAGTGGACCGTCGACAATGGACTAATGACTCCATCATTGAAAGTTCGTAGACCCAGGGTAGAGGCAATACATCAAGACATGTATAAAACCTGGTTTGAGATGGAAGGAAGAATGATATATGAGTAAGTTTTAATTTAAAACTGGTCTCATAAAGTTTCGCTCGTAACTAACAATACATTTGGTTTTCTTCGCATAGTCATATGCTGCGATGCAGTCAGCGTCTTTCAAGCTATCCTTTCTATAGACTTCATATGTTGCTAAAGACTCGAAACTAAATAGAGCCACAGCAACATTGTTGGCGCCTTCGTGAGGCAGAAAATATCCATGATGAGTTCCACCAAATTTTGTGACTAAAGGAATCCACATTTTGGCATAGTTTTCAAACTCTTCAAGTTTATCGGGATCAATCTTGTAGTTGACGTAGCAAGTAATCATGTGTTTATGTATTTACTACAAATCTCATTCATTGATTATATGCACGCATTATGTATTGCATGAAATGTCATAATTTGTATCATGAATGTCATTCATTCAAAACTTCATGGGCATTCAGAACGAAATCATATTCATCAGATTGATGATTATAGAGATATATTTCAAGTGATAGTTCATCGCCTTCAATCAACCTATATTTTTGGTTTCTTCTTAGCTCATTCAAAATCCAACCATCTCCAAGGTGATAAGCCAACCGAATACCTCCTTCGTATGGAACGATGAGTAATTGGTCCTCTTCTACAACGAACTTGAGCGAATATTCAAGGTGTTTTTCATTATCAAATTGAAAGGCTTTGCCATCAAGTAATTCCATCATTGAACGTGTTTTATCTTGATCGATATTGGCAATTGCATCGAGATAGGACTTTAAGTAGTAGTAACTCGAATCACGGTTCCAAATGTTCGATAATAAGGAATCTGCGGTTGAAAAATCTCCCCTTCTGAAAGCACTAATTCCCTCATATAATCCAGGAACTAATCTAAAACCATAACTTTCAAATGGTTCTCGATTTGCTCGATATATCACATCTTGGAACTTGATTACTTCATTAAATTCATTCCGTTTTAGAGTTGTTATGTGCTGATATTTTGTTGAAGAAAAAGCATCACCTTCATAAATTTTTTCCGGCCCGATATAATACATGACCGATGGAGCTTGATTAACAGGTCTGAAGACCATTCTGCCATCAACTTCTCTAAATGTAAGAACTTGATCAATATGATCTGGCAGGTATTCACCAGCGAACAATGAATTCCATTTTTTAATACTGTCCTGTGGAACACTTTCCATGAAATGAGTCACCTTGATTAGGCTGTCAATTACTTTATTCAATGGGTCGATGAGATGTACATTTTCATAATATGTTCGAGCTTTTGAATAATTGCCGCGCAACATTTCAATTTCTCCCATCGTCATTTGAAAATCCTTTTTGGAAATGAGGTTTTCTACCTTACGCAGTTGTTCCTCCAATATATCTGCCTCACCTTTTTCTTGAAGTAATGCCCTCATCAAAAAAGATGTATTGCTTCTAATCAGCTTCTTTTCAAAATCTGCTAAGGCTAAATTCAAAGCCTCTTCACTAAATCCATTTCTTGAAAGGAATAAGATGTGATTTTCCTGAACATTGGGATTGCCAGGAAAAAGTGAAGCAAAATTTTCAAAGGCTTGCTTGGCTTTTTCCTTATTGTCGACTGCCATGAAATAGTAAACTTGCAAAAGGAGTTGGTCACTTTCGGGAAGTGTATTACCAACTTCGATCGCTTGCTGCGCCAATTTTTTTAAATAAAGATCTCCTCCTGTGCTGTAATGAACATTTCGCAATTCTTCTAGATATGCGTATGCAAAAAGAGGATCTTCTTCAATCGCTTTGTTATACCTACGATTTACAAAGTGAGCGAATGCTTTTTCACTTTTCGTGACAAAGTCCTCAAAAGGTAAGTCGATAGTTCTTTCTCTGTCGAATCTTAGGTCTAGTTTATTTAGAGAAATTTTTTTCAATTGATCGGAGGCGTCAAATAGGTTTTTTGCACCTATTCTTCCGTTTGTAACAAGCTTATAACTTTTGTTGTAGATCTTATAATCAAGAAAGAGACTATCATTTTTGAATTCATAATCTCCTTCGACTAAGTAGTCGCAATACCTTTTTAGTAGGTCTACCAACTCAACCTTGGTTGAATTTGCAGATGAATGCTGGATGTCCACAAAGTGGTGTTGTCCCAGATTAAGCTCGAATGCTTCTGATATTCCTCTACCTATCCATTCTAATTCAGACGAATTTTCACTTTTATTTTGGAAAGGAGACACAATGATTCGCGTGACAAATTCGCTTTTAAGTACAGTCTTTGAGACATCCTTACCATCCTGATCTGTATAGCTGACAACTTCTGTCATGGTCCCGAGTTCGCGTCCCCAAAACGAAAAAACGAGAATACCTCCTATTGCTAGGATGTTGACTAGCGGAAATACTCGCCTGAGAACTCGGAAGAATTTGGATGTAGCAGGAACAATTGCTATGATTAGTATGGAAGGAATGAACCAGAGAACCGCTTTGAGGAAGATCTCTGACCAGAGCGAAGAGATATTTAATCGCTCCAAACTAAAACTGGTGAATTCTAGTAGCGTCCAGCTACCAACTAGGTATCCAAGAATTACTTTAAACTCATTTCGATTCCAAAATCCTTTGTTGGCTTGGTGGGACATGTCTCTAAATTAATATTGAAATTTTTTAAAGAAGAATTTCACCCAAATGCAACTTTTATTTACAAACATGAGTATTATCAATATATAATATTTACATTTATGAGGATTAATCATAAATAGTGTAAGATGAAAGGAAATAATCTAGGTGAATTTGAAGAGCTGATTTTGCTGGCTGTTGCCTCCTTGGATAAGGAAGCATATGCGGTGTCAGTAAAGTTGGAATTGGAAGAACGTGCGAAACGCATTACCAATATCAGTGCGATACATTCATCACTCTATCGATTGGAAGACAAAGGGTATCTCATATCAGAATTTGGTGGAGCCACACAAAAAAGAGGCGGTAAGAAGAAGCGATACTTTAAAGTCACCAATGCTGGATTTGAGGTTTTGAAGGAGTCGAAAGAACTGAAAGAAAACTTTTACAAAACCATCCCTCAGCTAGCTCTTGTGAGAATCTAATTGGCAGCTGAGCAATACCATATCAGTCCTCCAAAGTTTGGAGAGAAGATTCTCAGGTTCATCTATGATGATGAAATGCTTGATGATATCCTGGGGGATCTCCAGGAGATGTATTTGGATCGCGTAGAGAGCAAAGGACTATTTAAGGCTCGCGTCCATTACTTCAAAGATGCATTTCTATCCATTCGCAACTATGATTTAAAAAGGAAAAGAAGAAAGGTCGTTCAAAATAACACAATCACTATGCTTAGGAACTATGTAAAAATTACTTTCAGAACACTCTCAAAAAACCGAGTGTATTCTGCGCTCAATATCTTCGGTCTAGCACTGGGTATTGCAGCATGTTTATTTATCTCTCAATATGTAAGCTATGAATATAGCTTCGACAAATTTCACTCAAAGCACGAAGACATATATCGGGTCAAATACATGGTCTATCGTGGAGGGAAGTTGGATATAAACTGTGCGGCAGCAGTACCGCGTGTGGGTTCATTCATGAAGGAGAATATGCCGGAGGTTGTTGACTTTGTAAGAGCATTTCCTATGGAGTCTGTCATGGAGTACAACAACATCCAATACAATGAAAAACGGATTCAAATAGCTGATCCTTCCTTTTTGAAAATATTCGATTATCCATTGATACATGGAGATTCAGAAACTGCCTTGACTGAACCCAATCAGGTGGTAATAACCGAATCAATAGCTAAGAAATATTTTGGTAAGACCGATGTAGTCGGAGAAACCATCAAGCTGTTATCATGGGTAGCAGAAAATCTTGAAGTAGTAGGGGTGACAAAAGATGTACCAGCCAACTCTCATTTGAAATACAATTTTCTCATTTCATATGAAACATTAAATAACCGTACCAGAAATGATGATGGCACTGCATCTTCGGAAACTGCTTGGGGCTGGTATGATTTCAATACGTATGTACTCTTGAAAGAAGGGGCAGACCCTAAAGCATTTGACAAGAAGTTTGCAGAAATCTTGTACGAGGAGCGAGGAGAAGACTTTGAGAAATATGATTTTCGGGCTGACTTTCCATTACAGCCCATTACAGATATTCATTTGTATTCTAATCTGCTTCAGGAGTCTGAGCCTACTGAGCAAGGCGATGGAGATACCGTTTTCTTCCTGGCAATAATTGCTGCATTTATTTTAATTATTGCATGGATCAACTATATCAACTTATCCACTGCAAAGTCGCTTGAGCGAGCCAAAGAAGTAGGAGTTCGAAAGTCTATGGGAGCTCATCGCAAGCAGCTCATCAATCAATTCCTTACTGAATCATTTGTGTTGAATTTGATTGCACTAACACTTGCAGTGGCGGTAGTTGTTTTGATGACACCATATTTCGCAAGGCTGATAGATTCACAAATGGACCGTGAGTTTTTCCTGGAACCAAAATTTTGGGGTGCAGTTGTTGGGGTCTATTTCTTTGGTTCATTCTTCTCCGGTTTGTACCCTGCATTTATCCTTTCTTCATTCAGACCGATTCAGGTATTGAAAGGCAAAATGACAACCAATAAATCTGGGATTCTGCTAAGAAGAATATTGGTAGTCTTTCAGTTTGCCGCTTCTGTCACGCTCATTGCTGGTACAATTATAGTTTTCCAGCAATTGAGACACATGAAAACGCTGGATCTGGGATTTGATATGACGGATACAATGGTCATCCTGGGACCGTATCCAAATGATTCTACATTCCAGACAAGGCTTCTAAATTTCAAAGAAGAGCTGAGCGCTAAATCAATTGTAGCATCTACGTCTACAAGTTCAAATGTCCCCGGAGATGAAATCTTTTGGACGAGGGGAATGAGAAAAGCGGAAGATACTCCTGACAAAAACTTCATTGTCTATTTAGCAGGTGTAGATTATAATTATTTCCCATCGTATGATATCGAGATACTGGCTGGAAGAAATTATGATAAGAAGCTCTCTACCGACACTGCTAACATTCTAATCAACAGGACGGCAATGGAGTCCTTAAACATCTCAACTCCCGAAGAAGCTATTGGCGTTAAGTTAAGTATTGGGGGAGATACTCGAACGATTATCGGGGTAGTTGACAACTATCAACAGCTTTCACTTAAGAATAACATCAACCCTATTGTATTTCCATTGGTAGAACTTTCTTCTGATTTTGTAACGGTAAAATTACAATCAGATGACTATCAAAATGCCTACAAGGAAGTAAAATCTTCTTTTGATGAGTTTTTCCCAGGAGCCGCTTTTGATACGTTCTTTTTAGATGAATTTTATAATAGGCAATACTCAAATGAGCAAAACTTCAGTAAGGCCTTTACGCTGTTTGCTTTGCTAGCAATTGTAGTTGCATGCCTCGGTCTCTTCGGGTTGACTTCCTTCACTGCGCTTCAACGGACCAAGGAAATTGGAATTAGAAAAGTCCTGGGAGCAGGAGTCGATCAGATCATTCTCATATTATCGAAGGAGTTTTTGATTCTTGTAGCCATTGCTAATGTGATTTCATGG
Organism: Ekhidna sp.; assembly: GCF_963691765.1. Classification (GTDB taxonomy): domain Bacteria; phylum Bacteroidota; class Bacteroidia; order Cytophagales; family Cyclobacteriaceae; genus Ekhidna. The sequence continues at coordinate 1,761,227 of NZ_OY829375.1, read as the reverse complement.
CCGATTGTTTACTTAGTGATGGAGGGATGGCTAGACAACTTCACTAGCAGAGTCAGTATTGGAATCTCAGTATTCTTAATAGCGGCGATCCTTGTGGCTTTAATTGCACTCATTGCCGTTGGGAACAAAACGCTTTCTATTGCGAAGACTAATCCTGTAAAGGCCTTAAGGTACGAATAGCATTGAGTGGAGCATAGTCAGAATTGATTATTTTGCACTATGCTCCGCCTAATTAACCGATTCAAACGAAATCTTCTCAAGGAAGGAAAATTCAAATCCTTCTTACTCTACACGGTTGGAGAAGTATTCTTGGTCGTTATTGGAATTTTAATCGCACTAAAGATTGATGCCTGGAACAAAGAGGAGGACGCTCGTGCAAAGGAGGCTTTCCTGCTCCAGGAACTTCATCAGGACTTTATAAAAAACAAAATACAATTTGATACTATTCAGACTCGATGGGAAGAGATCTTAGGGTATTCCAATCAAGTCCTTGCCATGCTCCCTATTGATTCTAAAGAGAAGTGGCAAAAATTCAATATTTGGGAACCAAGAATGAATGTTCCAACATTCAACCCATATAATGGATCTATTGAGTCGATCATTCGGTCTTCATCAATAGAAGTTATTAAGAATGATACACTTCGTAGGCTCTTGGTCTCATGGAATGATGTTTTAGATGACTATATCGAAGAGGAACAAGCCTACAAGCTATTTGTTGGTCAAAAGTATGAGTTGTTCGTAATGGAAAATGCCAATGTTAGAAGTGTGATTATGAATCATCCGGACAACTTTGAAATCAATAAAAAGGTCTTTCAAAGCAAAGTATTTGAGAATATCATGATAATGAGACACCGCTATATCCAAATTACAGTTGATGCCATGAAAAATGAGGAGATTGGCAATCATATGAATGAGATATTAAGACTAACAAAATAAAGGGTGACTTTCGCCACCCTTGGAGTCAATTATTTTACCTTCAGTCCGGTATCGTCTTTAAATCTTCCGGTAATTAACCAACCACCAAAGTCTTCAGAAACGGCCATCAATAGTTCATTTTTTCCTTTTTTAAGATTCAGATAAACGCCATCAAAAAGACCGACTGTTCCTAAATACCTATAGTCTCTTGATTTCCATTTGTTAGTTCCCCAATAAATAGGCTCACCATTGAGAATAGCTACCACACGATCGGAATACCCAAACTCGAAGAGCTTGTATTGATCTTTATCTGATGTAATCGTAATTTTCGCCAATACGGTGTTTCCTGGAGTACCATCTCTCAATCTTTGGATTCGCGCAATATTGGCGGCAGTACCTTCTTCTACTTTGATTTTACCTTGCCACTTTCTGTCTTCAAGCGCTTGTTCTAGACTATTTGGATCAGCAAGTAGTTTTTCCTCAAACATATCTGAGATTTCCCATTCCTCGATAAGATTGGGAATTGCTTCACGTTCAATGGGATTGAAATCGACAAGCTCTGTAGCATCAGGGTCAACGGTGATATTCGCAATATGCATCCCGTTAAACCTACCCGATCTAAAGGCGACGCTTCCCGCTTTTTCAGGAAGAAACAGATTCCAAGATAAGTTAGGCTTTTCTGCACCATCCAAAAATACCTGAGCCTTCGATCCATTTACGACAACTTTTACGTGTGTCCAATCATCGAAATTATAATCATATTCAAATGAGTACCTAGGTCCAAAGTAAAGTTGGAAAGGAGTAATCCCCTGAATTGAAGGTGCCGCTTGATTAGCATCTGGCTTCCCTGAAAGGTGTGGGCGCATAAAAAATTGCTCTGCATTATTAGATGCTAAATCATATCTGAAGTAGACACCGGGAAAAGCCCAATCTTCCTTTAGAAAGACATCGAACTCAATAGTACCGTTTAAAAATTCGACATCTTTTAATCCAAACGCACCGCCCTGCATGTAGATAGCGTCAACACCGCGATAGTTTTCAATGACATACGCTTTGGCATTGATAGCAAGGTTGTTTGTATCTAAAGGAATCACTTGTTGCGATAGTGCATTGTAGCTCATCCAGAACAACAATGTCAGTAGTAGTAATCGTGTTTTCATGGTACAACCTTACGGGTCCGAAACGGCACAATCCATCCAAAAGCTTTTCAACTTCGTTCAAATCCATTCAGGGTTGTTCAGGACATAGAACTTATAGACATTTGAATATGGCTGATAAAATTGCAAATGAGGATCTAGCGCGACTGAAAGCAGAGATTGAGCATAAGCTTGAATGGGGAGCGGCTTCATCATGGCATAGTTCCATGTTTGACGAATTATCCGAGAAGGTGTTTAACTCCGCACAGATCATGTTAAGTGTGCCCACTTTGAAACGTTTTTTTGGAGTAGTCAAACATTCAGGAGCACCCAGCATCACCACACTTGATGCCTTATCACAATTTGTTGGAAGTGAAAATTGGAGAGTATTCAAGCTAGCCTCGGTCAAACCCAGTCGATCTAAAATCAGAAGAACGCCTAGGCGATCTGTTTATGTCACCGTAGGTTTTGTTTTAGCGATTGTGACGATCAGCTTAATTGGAAATAAGAGGCCTGAGGTAGTGATTAACGCTTCAGAGTTTTCATTTTCGAGCCGTGTATTGAGCAATGAATATCCTAATACGGTAGTATTTGATTTAGAAATTCCTAGGTCCCTTCGTGCCGATAGCTTGAAGATTCAACAATATTGGAACCCAACCAAAACGATCAACATTTCAAAGGATCAAACCCAGGCTACCGGGATCTACTATTTTCCTGGTTATTTCAAGGCCAAACTTCTAGTCGATGATCAAATTGCCAAGACTCATGAGCTATTTCTTAAGAGTAATGGTTGGCTTGGCTTGATTGAATATGATCCAATACCAAAATACTTCGATCCATTAAATGATGGTTCAGGAATCTCCTTTCCAACTGAGATCATAGAAGAAGTAAAATCTTTAGAAAGTCCGGTAGAATCTTCGTTCCATTTGATTGATGATTGGGGAAATATTTCTGGAGATAATTTCACATTAAAGGCCACGATTAAAAGCACTTTCGATGATCGTTGGGCAGTTTGCCAGGCGCTTAAAGTTTATTTTATCGGCAGTTCTGGAGCTATGATAATCCCTTTTTCAAAGCTTGGATGTGCTTCAGATAATAACCTTATGCTTAATGATGTCTACTTGAGAGGAAAGGAAAATGACCTCTCAGCACTAAGTGCCGACTTTGCTAAACCTGTAGATCTAACCTTAACCCTTTCTAATAAGCAACTAACCGTGAGAATAAATGGTGAAGAGGTTTATTCCAATTCATACAATGATACTATGGGCAGGCTTGTTGGACTTAGGTTCAAATTCTTAGGACTCGGAGAGGTCTTAGAATACACAATATTAGATTCTAACAACAACCAACTGGAGCTTATAGCCCTTTAAAAAAATTCAGATGAGACTACTAATTTTAGGATTTTTATCATTCATGTTTTTTGCCTGCTTTTCACAAAAGAATTATGAAAAGGACGTGGTTTCGATCGAAAGTATTGGCGAGGCCTACTATGAGATTGTCTCTGGTCCCATCGGTCAGGCCCGCGATTTTGATAGACTTAGAAATTTGTTTCATCCTCAAGCGAAGCTGACCTATAGCTATTGGTCAGAAGAGGAGCAAAAGAACAAGTTGATGCCGATGGATATTGAAGGCTACATTGAGAAACTTGATTATTTGGACAAGAGAGGCTTCTATGAAGAAGAGCTATACGTTTCAAGCGAGTCTTACGGTTCCATTACACAATCCATCAGTACATACAAATTCTGGATGGAGGATAAAACGGCTGAAGGGAGAGGCTTTACAAGTTATCAGTATTTCTATGATGGGAATCGCTATTGGATCCTATCAATGTTTTGGATGATGGAAAGTGATAAGTATCCGATTCCTACAGGGTTTTTAAATGAATGAATGGCTTTGAATGAGCTTGAATGCTATTGTTACAATCGGCATTCCCTTGGGAGCGTACATTGAGGAAAACTTATTCTCATGAAACTCCAAAACATACTACTTACACTTTGCTTAGTTCTTGTCACAAGGATATCCTATTCTCAGGATGTTGGTGGAAAAACGTTGATTAGTCAATCTAGAACAACGATCGCTAATATTGGGAAATGTGACATCACCATTAAATACCACAGCCCCTCAGTAAATGGTAGAAAAATATTTGGGGGAATCGTACCGTACGACTTTGTGGTAGATGATATAGAATATCCTTGGAGAGCTGGCTCCAACCAAAGAACGACGATTGAATTTAGTCGTGATGTAGTGATTGAAGGAAAAGCGTTGGCAGCTGGCTCCTATGGTTTTGTTGTCCTTGTTTCTGAAGAAGAATGGATTTTAATATTTTCTTCTGGTAAAAGTTGGGGAGCATTCAATTACGACAAGTCAAATGATGTACTACGAGTACCAGTCGCAGTGCAACAAAAATCATTTCAAGAATGGTTGAGTTATGATTTTCTTAATCCTGAAAGTGAGTCGATCGACGTGCAGCTAAGGTGGGAAAATTCAGCAGTGTCTTTTAATGTAAGCACCAATGCCCTTGATAATATTATCGCGGGACTGGAAGAAAAAGAGGAGAAGACAGTAGCCGATTTACAAAGCCTATCACTTAGGACGCTTGAAAAAGATCCTTCTAATACCGAGCAAGCCCTAGCTTATCTTGAAGAATCAAATAAACTACTTGAAGATGTAGAAGAAGAAGCATATATAAATGCATATCGATATAATTATAAAATCTTGAAAGGTGAGATTCTACTTTCTATGGGAAAGAAAAAAGAGGCAAAGGAGCTGATAGATGAGGCTATGGAGTCAGCATCAGGATTTAACGTGTACTACTATTCATTAAATAAGCTGACTGTTAGAGATGACAAAAAGGTAGCATTTGATGTCTTAAATAAGGCGATAAAACGCGATCCTAACAATTTTCAAAATCACTTCGCCTTTGGTGAATACTATTTAAAAGAGGGAAACCAAGAAAAAGCCACAGCGCATTTTAAGATGGCATACGATATGACTGTGGAGCAGAAAAGTGGCTGGGTAAATTATGCTCGATACCTATATCTACAGAATAAGCTTGTACTAGAAAGGTGATGTTTTATTAAACCTTCGAAAAGATAGATGTGAGGATGGCAGACTTAATAAATCAGTCTGCTAAATTTACCTCATGTCAGAAAAGAAACTTTTCCTACTCGATGCATTTGCGCTGATCTACCGAGCGCATTTTGCAATGAGTCAAAATCCAAGACTCACTACCAATGGGATAAATACCGGAGCTATACTAGGGTTTACAAACTCCTTGCTCGAAATCATTACCAAAGAAAAGCCCTCTCACATTGGTGTCGCTTTTGATACCCATGCTCCTACATTCAGACATGAGTCGTACAAAGAGTATAAAGCAACAAGACAAGAGCAACCAGAAGAGATAAAGGTTGCGATCCCATACTGCCTCAAGATTGTTGAGGGATTCAATATTCCCATTCTGATGAAAGATGGGTATGAAGCAGATGACTTAATAGGAACTATTGCAAAGAAAGCAGGAAAAGCAGGCTATAAGGTGTTTATGATGACACCTGACAAAGATTTTGCACAGCTGGTAGATGAAAATATATCACTGTTCAAGCCAAGAAGAATGGGAAGCGGTGTAGATATCATGGGGATTCCAGAGGTACTGGCAAAGTTTGATATCGATACTGTTGATCAGGTTAGAGATGTACTAGGCCTCAAAGGCGATTCTGTTGATAATATTCCCGGCATACCTGGTATTGGTGATAAAACAGCATCGAAACTGTTGAAAGAGTACGGTTCGGTTCAAGGGATTATCGACCATGTAGATGAGTTGAAAGGAGCGCTACAAAAGCGAGTACAGGAACATGGACAGCAAGGAATTATGTCAAAGGATCTAGCCACTATAAAAATTGACTCACCCATTGATTTTGATGAGGAAGCATTGAAGTATGGAGATCCGAACCCTGATATTTTGAAGCCCATCTTTGATGAACTGGAATTCAAAACCATTGCAAGAAGGGTCTTTCAAGAAGAGAATGAAATTAAAAAAGGAGACACGCAGCAACTGGGGTTGTTTGATGGTGGTGGAGAGAGTAGCGAACCTGTCGATGATAAGGAATCTATCGCTACTACTAAGCACACATACCACTTGGTTCAAGACACAGCTGCAATTAATGCTTTACTAGAAAAGTTAAAAGCTCAGAAATCATTTTGTTTCGATACTGAGACAACTAGTCTGGAAACACGAGAAGCTAAATTAGTAGGGATAGCATTTGCGATAGAGAAGGGTGAAGCATGGTACGTCTCCTGCTTGGAAAATACGCAAGAAGTGGTGGATGCTTTTAAGGAGGTATTAGAGGACGAGACAATCCAGAAAATAGGTCAAAACCTGAAGTATGATATCCAAATAATGCGAAACTATGGAGTGCATATCCATGGACAGATTTTCGATACCATGTTGGCACATTTCCTGTTGGATCCGGAATCCAACAATAGCATGGACTGGCTCGCAGATAAGTTTCTTAATTACAAGACGATCTCATACGAGGATGTCGTAGGGCCGAAAGGAAAGAATCAGAAGACCATCGATCAAGTGGAGGTAGAAAAGGTCAAGGACTATGCGTGTGAAGATGCTGATATTACATTGCAGCTTAAGGAACTTCTTGAGAAAGATATTGCTGACAGAAAACTGGAGAAGTTGCTCCACGATGTAGAAGAGCCGTTGTCTTTTGTACTTGCGGACATGGAATATCAGGGAGTGAAAGTAGATACTTCAACACTTGAAAAAATGTCTCAAGAGCTGGATGAAGAAACACGGAGGGTGCAGTCAGAGATATTCGAAACAGCGGGAGTTGAATTTAACATAGGTTCTCCAAAGCAGCTAGGAGAGATCCTCTTTGAAAAACTCAAACTTGTAGAGAAGCCAAAGAAGACTAAGACTGGACAGTATGCTACAGGTGAAGACATATTATCGAAGCTTGCTGATGAGCATACGATTGCAGCGCAAATACTCGAGTTTAGAGAATACCAAAAACTAAAATCAACCTATGTTGATGCACTACCGAAGCTGATAAGTGTTGCAGATAATCGAATTCATACCGATTACCGTCAAACTGTTGCAGCTACTGGAAGGTTAAGTTCGAACAATCCTAACCTTCAAAATATTCCAATCCGTACGGAGAAGGGGCGTGAGATCAGAAAAGCATTTGTCCCTAAAGACGACAGTCATTTAATAATGGCTGCTGATTACTCACAAATAGAACTTAGGATCATGGCAGCTTTCTCTAAAGATGAAAGCATGATGCAAGCATTTAAGGAAGGGAGAGATATTCATTCAACTACTGCAGCCAAAGTATTTGGAGTGGATGTTGATAATGTGGAACCGAATATGCGTCGCAAAGCCAAAGAGGTAAACTTTGGGATTATCTATGGGATCTCGGCATATGGCCTTTCTCAAAACCTCAATATCGCACGAGGAGAGGCACAGGAAATAATTGATTCATACTTTAAAGAATTTCCTAACGTGAAAAGCTATATGGATCAAACGATCGAAAAAGCAAAGAATGACGAATACGTAGAGACCATTCTTGGTAGACGGCGATACCTTAGAAACATCAATTCAAGAAACTTTACAATGCGAGGCTTTGATGAGAGAAACGCAATCAATGCGCCAATTCAGGGAAGTGCTGCTGACATCATAAAAATTGCAATGATTGATATCCATAAATGGATGAAAGAAGAAAGTCTTAAATCTAAGATGATCATGCAAGTGCATGATGAACTTGTTTTCGACTTGCACAAAGACGAGCAGGAATTATTGGTATCCAAGGTAGAAGAATTCATGAAAAACGCACACCCGCTTGAAGTACCAATGGAAATAGGTATTGGAGTGGGAGATAACTGGCTACAAGCACATTAAAATAAAATCATGCTAACCAAAACACCATCATTTTCAGACATTAAGCGTGCGCATCAGCGCATCTCAAATTACATCATTCAGACTCCTGTGATGACATCTAAGAACATCGACGAGATCGCAGGGTGTCACATTTTTTTTAAGTGTGAGAACTTTCAGAAGGTTGGTGCTTTTAAGATGAGAGGAGCGTCAAATGCCATTTTTAGCATTCGCCCTGAGGATAGAGTAAATGGATTTGCCTGTCATTCTTCAGGTAATCATGGCCAAGCAGTGGCCTTGGCGGCCAAGCTTGCGGGTAGCAAAGCATATGTTGTAATGCCTAAAAACTCTTCTAAAGTAAAAATTGATGCCGTAAAAGGGTACGATGCCGAAGTTGTGCTTTGCGAGCCAAATGATAAGTCCAGAACCCAAACATGCGAAGACGTAGTGAAGCGAACAGGTGCAATTTTGATTCATCCGTTTGATGACTACAATATCATTGCAGGTCAGGCATCTGCAGCAAAAGAATTGATTGAAGAAATTGACGAGCTTGATGCAATCATATCTCCAGTAGGTGGAGGTGGATTGGCTGCAGGAACTGCATTAATAGCTCATCACCTCGATCCGAATATGGAAGTTTACTTGGGTGAACCTAAAGAGGTGGATGATACTTTTCAGTCATTTAAAGCTGGGAAAATAGTGCCGAATAAATCTGCCAATACCATAGCAGATGGGCTAAAGACTACTGTAGGAGAAAAGAACTTTGAGATTTTGAAGGACCATGTGAAGGAAGTATTCACAGTTACTGAGAAGGAAATTATCGATGCGATGAAACTCATTTGGGAACGAATGAAAATCGTGATTGAGCCTTCTTGCGCAGTGCCCTTTGCAGCGATATTGAAAAATAAGAAAGTATTTAAAGACAAGCACGTAGGAGTAATTCTTACGGGAGGAAATGTAGATCTCACCAAATTGCCATTTTAAATGAGCGAGAGAAAGATTTTTGTGGTCTGGAATCCCTTTGCCGGAGGTAAGGTGGCGGCTAATTGCAAAAAGCTTTCTACTGCCCTTGAAGATCGAAAAATAGACTTTCAGGTTTTTGACACAAATGAAACGAAGAGTGCTGCAAAGACGGTAAGCAAATACCTGGACCAAACTTTTACAGATCTTATTGTCATTGGTGGGGACGGCACCATCAACGAGTCCATAAATGGGTTGAAATATGACATCCCTGTAGGGATAATACCTTCTGGAACTGGTGATGATTTCATCAAAAATATATCGATAGGTAAAACTGTAAATGACTTTATAGATACGGCTATTGATGGAACCATCATTCGAATAGATTTAGGACAGTGTAACGATAGAAAATTTGTCAATGGCGTCGGGATAGGCTTTGATGGCCAAATTGTAGAAGATATGACTGCAAAACCCGTCCGCTTTCTAAAGGGACATGCTGCATATTACTATCATGTACTGCGAATTCTTGGAGGCTATCGAGAAAAACAATTTCAATTTTCATTAGATGATGGCAAGAAGCATAGTGAGGAATTGATACTCCTAACGATAGGAAATGGAACCACATTTGGTGGTGGTTTCAAGCTTATGCCTGACGCTAAAATTGATGACGGAGTATTGGAAATTTGTGAGATAGGTAAAGTATCACCATTGAGAAGATTTCTCAATGTAGCAAGGCTATCAAAGGGGACACATGGTGTTTTGAAAGAAGTGAAATTCCATAAATCTAAAGAGGTGCTTGTTGAAGCCAACGATTTACTTTTTGCTCATATTGATGGAGAAAAAATGGGCAATCCTCCTTTTAACATTACTGTACTGCCAAAGGCACTGCAACTTCGAATCAGTTCTTGAATTTTGCTTTTTTCTTAAATCTCAGGTAGGCCCAAACGGTAAAAGCTATAACGCCGAGACTGATAAACTGAGAATGAGAAAGTATTCCATCTACTATGTATCCTCGTTCTTCATCTCCCCTAAAAATTTCAATAATACCTCTTCCAAACGCGTATAAAATGATATAAATAAAGAAGAGTTGCCCCTCAAATCGATTATGTCTTTTGAGCATCAGGAGGAGTGTCATAATCCCAAAAATTAATGTTGCTGAATAAAGCTGTGTTGGGTGAAGGTGTGTATGAAGTGGTTCTGCTTGCGAAGCTGGGTCTGTAAATGTTACACCCCAAGCCATTTCTGTTGGCGTTCCGTGGCAACAGCCTGCGAAAAAGCAACCAATTCTTCCAAGACCATGGATAATACATGCTGTTATAGCTAAGCGATCCATCAAAGGCCAAAGAGGCCATTTCTCTTTTCTAAAATACCAGACAACAAGTGGCACAGCAAATAAAAGTGAGCCATAGAAAACAAATCCAGTTCGGAAGTTTTGAGTCATGTTTTCCCACGAACTGAAATAGAATTTAGGATTTTCAAGATAGAAAAATAGCTTACCTCCAACGAAGGCCGACACAATAACCAGTATAGCTAAATTCTGAATTTGATCGCGTTCTATTCCTAGGTCTTTCTTCGCTACATATGTCATGTAGAAGAAGCCAAGCGTTGCGCCAATCATAATCATGAAGCCATAAGTATGAATGGTGAAATCTCCAATGGAAAATAGTTCCGGATGCATTTTTGCAGGTATTTTCACTGAAAATTAGGGGAAAATACTAACACTTTTGTTCCAATTTGGTTGACAATTTTGCACGCTTCAACCAGAATAAAAATGAGACTATTTGATTTACTCTATCGACAATTCGATGAGAACCCCCTTTCCGATGCATTTGCGCATAAGGTATTAGGTTTTTGGAAAAAATATAGCACTGGCGATTCGCTTAAGATTATCAATCAGCTAAGTCAGGGGCTAGTTGAATTAGGAATAAAGCCAGGAGACAAAATTTCAATCGTTTCTGAGGGTAGACCAGAATGGTGCTTTGTTGATATGGCGTGTCAGCAAGTTGGGGCAATCCTTGTACCGCTTTACCCTACGCTAAGTCCACAGGAATACAAGACGATTCTAGAGGAAGCAGAAGTGAAAATGATATTTGTTTCCAATGGAACAACATTAAAATCAGTGGCCGCTGCAGCTAAGGAGCTTAATATTGATGCGCTCTATACATTTAATAAAATTGGAGGCTCCAAAAGCTGGTTGGACGTTATGCGTGCCGGTAAAGGAAAGAATAAAGAAGCCGTCGAAAGAAGAAAGCAATCTGTGAACGCTGATGATGTTTGTACCATCATCTATACTTCTGGTACATCGGGTAAACCGAAGGGGGTAATGCTCACGCACACCAACATTGTAAGTAATGTTTTGGAGTCGGCCAAGGTAAGTACCCTTGATCGAGGAAAAGATCGCGCGTTAAGCTTTTTACCACTCAATCATATTTATGAAAAAACAGGGATCTATATATACATCAATATAGCAGCTGGGATATACTTTGCTGAAAGCTTAGAAACCATCGCAGATAACCTTAAAGAAGTGAAGCCGCACACATTTAATACAGTACCTCGACTTCTGGAAAAAGTTTATGATAAGATTATTAAGAAAGGAAATGACCTTTCTACAATCAAAAAAGGAATTTTCAATCGAGCGATAACACTGGGACTAAACTACGACCCAAATAAAAATCAAGGAACGCTTTATAATCGGCAATTATCTGTTGCCAATAAGTTGGTTTTCAGTAAGTGGAGGGAGGCCTTAGGCGGAAACATCAAGCAAATTCAATGTGGGGCTTCAGCACTGCAGCCACGACTTGCAAGAGTATTTTGGGCTGCTGGAATTCATGTGCTAGAAGGCTACGGACTTACGGAGACGTCACCAGTAATCGCTGCAAATAGAATGGATGGATTGAGCATCGGTTCTGTTGGAAAGGTTTATGATAACCTTGAAGTGAAGTTGGGAGATGAAGATGAAATTATGGTCAAAGGACCAAGTGTCATGAAGGGGTATTATAAAAATGAAGCGCTGACGAAAGAGGTACTCACCGAGGATGGTTGGTTCAAAACAGGAGATGTTGGTAAAATCATGCACGGATTTTTATATATCACGGATCGTAAAAAGGAGCTTTTCAAAACATCTGGAGGATTATACATCGCTCCACAGCAAGCGGAGAATAAGCTGAAAGAATCCATTCTCATCGAACAAGCAATGGTCGTTGGTGAGGGTCAAAAATTCCCAGCTGTGCTAATTGTCCCTAATATGGATGAAGTATTGGCGCAACTTAGCGGCACATATTCATTGGTGGACTTTGATGATATGCGCAAAGATCCTAAAGTAAGAGCCTTATTCCAGAAAGAGCTTGACAGAGTAAATGAGGAGCTAGGCAAATGGGCAAAGATCAAAGAGTTTAGACTTATCAGTAAACCATGGACGCCAGAAACAGGGGAGCTTACACCTACAATGAAGCTCAAACGAAGAGTGATAATGGAAAAGTGCAAGTTGATTCTAGATACTATTTATGCAGATAAGTCTGAATTTAGTCTTGCAGATTTTGAGAACTTGAAAATTGAAGAAATGTCACTTGAAGAGCTTGAAAGATTCGAGGAAATGGAATCGCTTTAATCAACTCTTAAATACAGATTCTTGATTTTCGCTACTGTCAAATACGCGTATGGCTACGACATCTGCTTCTGCAGTTTTCTGACCATCTTCAGAGAGGAAATCGCATTTTAATACCGTTTTTCGACCCTTTACCTCAATTACTTTTGCTCTTAATTCGACGGTCGTATTGGGAGTGGGTTTTAGATACTTGACACTTAGTGTGCCTGTAGCATAGCGATATTCCGGATCAGTATCAAGGGATCTACCCTCTCTTTTATACGCATCGGCCATGGCCGTACCCATGCAATGACAATCTATTAGTGTAGCGATTATACCTCCATTCATTAGTTTGCTCCAGCCATGGTACTTTTCTTCAGACGCCCATTTGCAAACAGACTCATCACCTTCCCAATAGCTTTTGATTTGCAAACCGTCATGGTTGTGGCCACATCCAAAACATACGTTTTCTGGCATGTGATCTTGAAAATATTTTGACTCGCTCATTTTAGTAACTTTACATAAAGCTGATCTCAATATGAGATGCTACCTGTTCGCCAAAAATAACCCATTATGTATCACACCCTTGACTTGCATTTTCAAAATTACGAGCATGCCATTGCCGCCTTTATTATAGAAACAGAAGATGGACCTGTCTTAATAGAATCTGGGCCATATAGTACATTTCCTAGCCTAGAAAAGGGACTACACAACCTTGGCTATAAAGTAGGAGATGTTAAACACCTACTATTGTCACATATTCACTTTGATCATGCAGGCGCCGCCTGGGCATTTGCAGAAAAAGGAGCTACGATTTACTTGCATCCATTCGGATTTGATCACATGCATGACCCTTCAAAACTAGTAGCTTCGGCAACAATGATTTATGGAGATCAGATGGACTCCTTATGGGGTAAAATGGAAGGAATCCCGAAAAAGAATTTGAAGATTGTGGATCATGATGAGGGTATCGAAATTGGCGGACAAACTTTTCGAGCATTGCACACTCCAGGACATGCTAAACATCATGTCGCTTGGCAATGGAAAGATACCATATTCACAGGTGATGCTGCGGGGGTAAAAATCGAAGGTGGGCCTGTAGTGCCTCCGTGTCCACCTCCGGATATTAACCTAGAAGATTGGATGCACTCGATAGACCTTATACTTTCTAAGAATCCTAATAGATTAGTATTGACTCATTACGGTGAAGAGATCAATCCTAATATTCATATGAAAGAATTGAAGGAGATCTTAAATGACTGGGCATTGTGGATCAAAGCTAAGTGGGAAGAAGGTTTAAGTAATGATGAGATTACACCCCTTTTTATGAAGTATACAACCAAGCAACTAAAGGATCGTGGGGTATCGGATCATGGGACAAAACTTTACGAAGCTGCAAATCCATCATGGATGAGTGTTGCAGGTTTGGTTAGGTATTGGAAGAAGAAACAAGCATAAAAAAAGGCCTCATTTTGAGGCCTTTTGATTAAGTCTTAGTTGCATAGTCCAGGACTCGCATCACACTCAGATTGAGGTATTGGTAGAATAAATCTATCATCAAGGGGATCTAAGTTGGAATTGGTAATAAATGCCGTAAGCCCATTGGCTGCTTGCCTTTTAAGATCATGAAAGATGACACCTTCGTAAAGCAACTCTCGATTTCTTTCAACAATTAGGCTATCGTAAAATTCGAAAGCTGTCAAAGTATCAAGAAGTGCTGGCAATCCTGCGCGGGTTCTGATTGCATTTACATCTGCCAATGCGGTAGCATCAATTGGATCTCCGGTAAAATTTTGTTCCAATATTGCTTCAGCTCTTGATAGATGCATTTCTGCTAGACGAACCAACGGTATTACATCAGTATTTCTAAGAAACTTTGCAGAACTTATTGTAAAAGTATTAACAGCATCTAAGTAATATAAGCTATCGACATTATCTGCTGAACTTGATACAGAGTCAATGTTGGCACGAAAGTCCTCATCACTAAACATTGGATTATTTGCTAAGAATGAAGAGTTTAAAGAGGAAGGTTGGATACGGAAAGTACTACCAAAATCATTAAAGGATGAAAAGAAAGCAGACAATCCAGTTGTGTTTGTTCCTGTGTTGCTAGCGGCATTTTGTTCGACTACAAGTATTTCTTCACCAGAATTAGTCGGATTATTGAATGCGTCAAATGATCGCGACTCTAGTGTAAATGGTCCACCAATAACATTGTTCAAGAACCCTTCAGCTGCACTATAATCGTTTCTTTGCATTGCTGCTTTTGCTAAATATGCTTGGCAAGCAAAATATGAAATCCGATTATTGTTAGTTCCTAAAGATTGCAAGTTTGTGGAAGCTGCATTTAGGTCAGACTCTATTTGAGTATAGATAGCACTCACACTTGCTTTTGTTGGAGTACCAATATCATCAACTGATTGGATAGGATCCACAATTAGAGGAATGGCTAAGTCATTTGCAGAACCCTGAAATTGAGGACCCCATAGTCTCACCATTTCAAAGTAAAGAATACCTCGAATCGCTAGAGCTTCTCCTTCTATCTGCATTCGAGCACTATTGTTTTCGATGTTGTCAAGATTTGCCAGTATATCATTGACAATATTGATGGTCTCATACCCTCGACGCCAGTTTGCTTCAACTCTAATATTCGTTTCAAGCACACTTTTCCGTACAAAATCTTCATAACCGGGAGCATTAGTCTCGTCCCATGATACTTCTAGATTGACTTGTCTCGTCAACAAAGTGGCAATCATTTTGAAATCTCCACCCAAAAGTTCGCCTCCATCAGAGCCATCATTGATACCATAAAGATTATAATATGCACCGTTGAGTGCATTTTCAATAGAAGCTTGGTCTACCAGAATATTTCCACTTAATGAATTTTCTGCATCGATATCCAATATATCGTTGCAACCTGCAAAAGCAATAAGTATTAAAAAGGCGACTGCTTGTCTCATTGTGTGAATTGTCTTAAATGCTTTCATGATTAAAATCCGATTTTGATACCTGACATAAATATTCTAGGCTGTGGAGCAGTGAAATTGTCAATGCCACGGCTGATATTTTGACCAATAATGCCATCCAGCGGATCAAAATAACTGACATCAGGGTCATACCCGATGTAATCTGTGAATGTGAGAAGGTTTGTAGCGCCTACGTATACACTTAGGTTTCGTAAACCCATTCCCGAAAGCTTATCTGAAGGAAAATTATATGTGATGGTAATGTTCTTTAATCTAACATAACTTCCATCTTCAAGCCATCTAGTAGAAGAGTTAGGTTCGTCTTGGAATGGATTCAATGCAGGGTATGGAGCTGTATCTCCAGACTCATACCATCTGTTGCTTTCCCTCGACAACTGACCGAGGTTTAAGATTCCACTATTGGCAAGAAACTCGCCCGTTGCAAAATACAAGTCAACGCCGCCTACAAATTGGAACATAGTTGAAAGTGTCCAGTTTTTATAAGTAATGGAGTTTGTCAAACCTCCGAAGAAGTCTGGATTGGGATCTCCAACAATTTGGCGAGGTGCATCTTCCCAATTGTTTGTGGTGCCTCCATTTCCATCATCATAGAGTGCATCACCGTTTGTAGGATCTACACCAACAAATTTTCTCATATAAAAAACACCTGCTGATTCACCTTCCAAAAAGGCATTAACACCAACAATAGCTTGTTCTCCATTCAAATCAGTAACAGTGTTTTTGTTAAATGAGATATTGAAATCAGTAGTCCAGGAAAAATCAGAATTGGAAACATTTATAGAGTTAATATTAACTTCTAAGCCTTTGTTTTCCATCGTGCCGATGTTGTCAAAAATGGTTGAAAAACCAGAGGTCTGGGATACTGGAACTGGGAATAACAAGTCGGTTGTAGTTTTTATGTAATAATCAAGTGATCCACTAATTCGATCACTCAATATTCCAAAATCTACTCCTATGTTAAATTGTGAGGTAGTCTCCCATTTAAGATTCTCATTAGAAAGGTTAGCTAATTCAACGGCATCTTCATCATCATATCTTGTTCTGATGTAGTTTCTTCTATATAGAAAATCATCTATTGGAGCATTGCCAACAAGGCCGAAACTAGTTCTTAACCTGAGTCGACTAATAGTATTAGAACTAAAAAAATCTGCGTTATTTATATTCCATCCTGCAGATGCAGCAGGGAAATATCCAAATCGATTGTCTTCACTGAATTTTGAACTTCCATCCATTCTTCCAGTTAGTTGGAAATCGTAAAGGTTACCGATTGAATAACTTACTCTAGCATATGAGGATAAGAATACGTTTGCGTCTCCTTGAATTGGCTCTTCAAACAAAGAAGCATCCGTTTCATTTAGAGACTCCAAAATCGAGATGCCATTGACATTTGCCTGCCTAAAGTCAAAGCTGGTAGTTGATTTTTGATACGAACCCCCTACAATAATTGAGAGTTTGTTATCACCTGACATATCCGGGCTATAAGTTGCCCATCCATTAAATACATAATTATTTGTAAGTTGCTCGCTAAGTTGAGATCTACCATCAGGAGCCCCATCTAATGTTTCAGGCCCTTGTCTCCTTTCTAAGCGCGAATCACTTCTATCAATACCGCCGTTAACATCAAAAGAAAGTTTATCTGAAACTTCATATCTGAATCCTAAGCTTCCAATTATGCTATTACTTGTAGCCTGATTGTCTGCAAAATTTGTCTCTGTAAGCGGGTTATATTCTAAACTTCTGACAATTAATCGATAGTTATCTGATGGATCGAAGCTATCAGAAGGAGGTAAAACAATTGCTTGAAGAGGAGCACCTAAATCTTGGTCATCATTTAGACGATCATCCTGGGTTCTGATAAAATTAAAATTCAGATTGGCAGATAATTTATCTGTGATCTTACTGTCGAGTGATACTGAACCATTGAATCTGTCAAATTTATTTCCAACAAGTATTCCTTCTTGAGTCGTATATCCAACAGAGGCGAAATATCCCAGCTGCTCTGTACCACCCTGAATGTCAACGTTGGCTCTGTGCGAGGGGGCACTTCGAAATATCTCATCTTGCCAGTCTGTGTTAGATGTTAGTTCATTGTAAAATGAAGGAATATTGAATGTGAACGATTGATTCGTTGCATCATCAACAAACGTTATCCCTGTCAATCCTTGATCAAAATACGTTTCTAAAAAGCTGCGAGTTATATCGGTTCTTTGCCCATCAATTTCAATCTCTGGATCCACCGTAAGTCCTGCAATACCTACTTCAAAACCACGAAGAATACTTTCAAATGTTTGTATTCTACTCTCATCGCCAGATTGTATATCTAGTTTTTTAGGTGTTTGGCTTATGGCAAATTGGTAGTCTACATTTACTTGCATTCCTCCAGTGTTGCCACTCTTTGTAGTTATTATAATTACTCCATTTGCAGCGCGGGTTCCATAAATAGCCGTTGCTGCTGCATCCTTAAGAATTTCTATTGATTCAATATTGCTAGGATTTATGTTGGATTGATTGCCTGAAGTAAGTGGCACACCATCAACAACATAAAGAGGCTGATTCGATGCAGAAAGTGATGATCCACCCCGGATCCTCACCGTAGTTCCCTGACCTAATTTTCCGCTAGAATTTTGAACAAACAATCCAGCGGTCACGCCTTGATTTGCTTGCTCAAGATTAATCAGCGGTGCAGGGCTTACATCTTCAGCTGCTACACTGGAGACACTACTCGTCAATTGGTCTTTGCTTTGTGAGCCGATGCCCAAATTGACAACATTGTAAGAACTTCCTGAGCTCTTTACATTAATAGCCAGAGAATTTTGACCTGTCAGATAAATCTTCTGTGTTTGGATTCCCTCACCGCTTACAACTAAGGTTTCATAGCCATCCGAAAGTTGGATTGTAAAGTTTCCATTTTCGTCTGTAGTGGCAGTTGTAGACGAGCCATCTATCTTAACAGTTGCTCCGGGGACACCTTCTCCATTTTCGTTGGTAACAGTTCCACGTAAGGTGACCTGAGCAGAAATGGTGAACACTATCAATAGTGATACCAGGCAGGTTAGTATTGGTTTCATAAAGTGGTAGTTGAGTTACTGTCCTAAAAATAGCCAGATTACTCGGTATCAGGACATAAAAAAGGGCAGTAATCTATGACTATGCCCTTTTCTTCGATTTTAAACCTGTTTTCTTATTCGTAGCGTAGTGACTCTACTGGGTTCTTAAGTGCAGTGTTTAGAATTCTAACAGTCGCGAATGTCAATGCTACACCGACCAGAATCACGAATGGTATTGCTACAGTTATTAATGTCACACCTTGATAAACTTCAAAAATAGATCCCATGATGAGCTCAAGTATGAAGTAAGAGGCTCCTGCTCCTATCGATGCCGAAATGACAAGGAGCCAGAAAAATTCAGTATTTAGTAGTAAGATGATTTGATTCACTGTGGCTCCAAGAACTTTTCTTACTCCTATTTCTTTCATGCGCTTGATGATGTTCAAAGAAACCAATGTGTATAATCCAATCGTTGAAAGGATTAGGGCTACTAACGCCAGGAATTGAAACATAAACATGATGTTGACATTCACTTCCTCTGCTTGGGCAATGCTGTCTTCGTAATCACAATTGAAAGGCTTATTAGGAAATACTCCCAGCCATTTAGCTTCGAGCATATCATAAAGTTTGATCGGATCAAGGTCGCTTTTTGCAATTACGTAGTATCTCGTATCTTCTCGAGCAATTCTTATACCTGCTGGCTCAATTTTGTCAAAAACGCCTTCATCATAAAAGTCTTTAATAACGCCGATTACATTTAGTCGGGTAGAATCATCAATTCTCACGATTTTACCGATTGGATCTTCCCATCCAAATTCGCTTACAAGCTTCTCATTAACCACTATGGAGTTTTTACGCTCATACTCTTGCATTTTGCCATCAAAAAATCGCCCTTCGACCATTTCAAGCTCCATGAAATCGAAATACTCTGGAGTAAAATCCATCATACTCGATTCTATTTGAGTTTGCTCATTTGTTAAAGTCCTACTGTAGTGCCAGTCACCGATTCGATTAAAAGTACTCGCTACTGCTGTGATTTCGGGCATTTGTTCAACAAGAGGTTGGAAGCCTTTCCATTCAGATTGATTTTCTACAGCAATAGAAAACGTCTGATCCTTGGTAAACCCTAAATCAAACGCTGCTTGATAGTTGGTGTTGTTATAAAATGCATAGCCAGAAATCAAAGCGAGTGCTGTGGTCATATACTGTGCTCCAAGCAACACTTTTGAGAATCTGCTGCTTCCACCAAGTTGGAGATTGCCTCGAAGAATCTTTACCGGCTGATACTTGCTGATGTAAAGTGATGGGTACGCTCCAGCTACAAGTGCTGTAAATATGAGTAGCGCGCTTAGGAATACGAAAATCTCTGGATTACTAGAAAAGTTTAGTTCTAGATCTATAAAGTCCCATATGGCGCTGTACGCTGGGACAAGCATGTCTGCAAGAGCCAGACCAACCAATAATGCACCGAAGCATAGGATCAAATTCTCTCCCATAAATTGTAAGATCAATTGCTTTCTTCTGCTTCCCATGACCTTACGAATACCGATCTCCTTTAATCGCTTACTTGAGATGGCTATTGATGTATTGGTGAAGTTGAAACATGCAATTAAAAGCAATTGAATAGCCATCACAACAGGTCCAATGATTGCCGATGAAGGAGGCAAATCTTTCAACCAATTTGAGCGGATGTCTCCTGAGTTTTCAGCCAGATGTGTTAATTGTTCTGCGTAGTATCCCGCGATCTGAAAATTTTCACGTGCTTTGTTTTGAACCTCAATTGAATTTGCATTTACATAATCAATGACATTTTGAGGATACTCCCCGTTTGTCATTACAAAAGTTGCGGAGTTGAAGTTTTTCCAATCATCATTGCTAAAATCTCGGATTCGAAGGTAATTGTCGTAATGTGTGATTGCTCGAAAAATCATCGATGAGTTTGTCGGCATATCTTCAATCACACCACCTACTATAAATGGAAATTCTTTCCCATCAGTGTCAATCAATGTAATTAACTCGCCTCTTGGATCCTCCTCACCAAAGTATACCTCTGCCATATCTTCGGTAAGGACGATTTTACTTTTATCTAGCAAAACATCTTTATCTCCATACTTGAATGGGAACGTGAACATGTCAAAATAGTCATCCTCTGCAAAAGCAATATTTTGGATAAGCACATTTTGATCTTTTTTAATCACATATCCTGTGGATACATAGCGAGAAGAGTGGGTCACCCCTGAGATATTGTCCTTAATCTGAGCACCTAATGCTACAGGTGTAATTCCATAACGTACCTTTTCACCTTGAACAGATTTATAGGAATGGATCTTGTAGATGCGCTCATGATTCGCATGGTTCCTATCAAAATCAGCATTGTATTTCCAATTCAAATAACCTACGATACAGCAAGCCAATGAAAGGCCGAGTCCAATTAGATTTATAAATACGTAGGTCTTGTTTCTGGAGAAATTCCGTAAGGTGATTTTCAAAAAGTTATTAAACATGGTAAGGTCGTTTGACCTTTATATTCCAACAAATGTGCCACTGGACATAAAATGCTGATATATAGCATGTTATGATCTATCCACTTTGTTGTTATTGTTCGATAACGAACTGTATATTCGGACACACTACTCCAGTAGACCATAAAAAAAGGGCAATAATTCATGATTATGCCCTTCTTAAAATGCGCTTTATATGTTTCTATTCATATCGTAATGAATCAACAGGATTTTTAATAGCGGTACGTAAAATCCTTGTTGAAGCTATTAGTATTGCAATTCCAACCAATGCAACAATAGGTGAAAGCATAGTTAATAAATCTGTGTTTTTATAAACTGCAAATATGCTAGGCATAAGAAGGAGGTCAATAACTACATAAGTTAAACCAGCACCTATTACAGCAAAAATTAAAAGGAGCCAGAAAAACTGCTTGTTCATTAGCACCAAGATTTGTTTGATGGAGGCTCCAAGTACCTTTCGTACGCCTATTTCTTTCACTCTTTTAATGATGTTTAGTGATACTAGCGTGTATAGACCAATTGATGAAAGCACCAATGCCAGAAGACCAAGGAATTGAAACATCTTCATGATGTTCTTATTTACTAGGTCAATTGAAGCCAACTCTTCATCCATAAATTCTGCATTGAATGGAGTATTAGGAGCCACTTCGTACCATTTGGATTCCATTAGGTCATAGAATGCTCGCTGATCAATGTTGCTTTTCATAACTACAAAGTTCATGGCTTCTTTGTCCGCTAGTCTAAATGCAGATGGCTCGACTGGATTAAAGAATCCCCACATGTAAAAGTCCTCCATTACACCAATTACTTTTAGGCGTGTGCTATCGTCGATACTCACAGTTTTGCCTAGTGGCTTTTCCCATCCAAATTCTTTCACCATGGCCTCATTGACAATTATTGAATTCTCTTTATCAAATTCGTAAAGGTCATTATTAAAGTACCTGCCATCTACCATTTGGAGATTCATCAACTCTTGATAGTCTAAACTGAAATTCATCATTCCTGCTTCCAATTCTTTATCCTCCGATTTCAACGTTCTTCCGTAATTCCACCATCCGATATGGTGAGTGGTACCTGTAATCTGATCCACTTCAGTCATTTGACTTACCAGGTTATTGAACCTTTCGTATTCGGATTGATTCTCTACTCTTACCCCCAAGATGTTGTTTTTTTCGAACCCTATATCAAAATTGTTTTGATAGTCAGCATTGTTAGAAAATGCTAAAGAAGATATGAGGGCAATGCTGGTAAACATATACTGTGCACCAAGTAAGATTTTTGAAAACCAATTGGTGCCACCAAGAGTAAGACTTCCTCTTAGAATATTAACAGGTTGATATGCACTGATATATAGCGATGGATATGCCCCTGCGACAATTGAGGTAATTATCAATAATCCGATCAAGAAAAGGTATATCTCACTATCAGTTGCAAGGTTTAACTCCAAATTAATGAAGTCCCAAAGTGCGCTATATGTTGGTACCAGAAAAAATGCAAATCCAAGTCCTACGACCATTGCTAAAAATGAAAGAATGAGGTTTTCACCCATGAATTGAGCTATGAGTTGCTTTCGATCGCTTCCCATAACTTTACGTATTCCTATTTCTTTCAATCTTTTACTGGAAATTGCAATACTGGTATTTGTGAAATTGAAGCATGCAATCAGGAGCATCAAAATAGCCATGACAAGAGGTGCAATAATTGCTGGTGGTGGTGGCGGCTCATTTAACCAGTTGGCGCGAATAGATTCAACGGATGCTCCCAGGTTGGTTAATTGAATGATGTAGTAGTTGCCAATTTGAAAATCTTCCCTTGCTTCATTTTGAACGGCGACATAGTTTGCGTTGATGTCGTCCACAAGATTTTGAGGGTAGCCATTTTCAACCATCACGAACGTAGCCGCAACGAAATTTCTCCAGTCACCTGATTCTAGATTTCGAATTTTTAGATAATTATCAAAATGTGTGATGGCGCCAAAAGTGACTGATGAGTTTGAAACAAATGGTTCTAAAACACCGCCAACAGTCATTGGATATTCCTTACCTTCTTCATCTATTACAGTTATGATTTCACCAGTAGGATCTACATCTTCGCCAAAGTAGCTGTTTGCGGTGTTGGTACTAAGTATGATCTTACTTTGATCAAGTAAAGCTTCTTTATTCCCATACTTGAATGGGTAAGTGAACATGTCAAAGAAGTCTTCCTCCGCAAATCCAATATTGCGATTAAATACTTTTAAATCCTTTTTTAAGACTAGTCCACTTGTAGTGTATCTGGAGTAGTGGGAAATGCCTGTGATTTTATCCTTGATTACTTCACCTAATGCTATTGGAGTGATACCGTAAGGCACGTTTCTTCCCTGAACGTCTTTGTTGATATGAATCTTGTAGATCTTCTCATGGTTTGCATGATTCTTATCATAGTCGGCAGCAAACTTCCAATTTAGGTATCCAACAACGCAACAAGCCAATGATAGGCCCAGTCCTAGAACATTGATTAAAACGTAGGATTTGTTTTTAAGAAAATTACGGGCAGTGATCTTGAAGAAATTCTTGAGCATAGTCTTTTTGAGTTAGTGATCCTAATCTAATTGATTAGAAAAATTGCAAAAGGTTGCATTCATTCTTAGATCACCTCAAGTATACTTCGTGTTTAAACTCAGCTTAGTGTAAGCATTTAGCAATTACCAAAGGCATTCATTAAAACAGGAGGATGTTTCTAACAACTTGGTAGAGACCTATTACTTTCCTTCTCAAATTTGATAGCTTCCCATATAGAATGGCTAAACATACAAGTATGCCCACCAGATAAGTAAAAATTGCATTGGTAGTCTTAAAGCAAGCACCCATACCATCTTTTTCTTTCGTAATCCTTTCTTAAAGTGATAAATGTTGGCCGGGTAGACAGCGATTAAAAGAGCGATGATTCCCCAAGCTGATATTGAAGTTAGGCTTGGAATAAGTAATCCAATCCCCAGTAATATTTCTGCGATTCCGCTTAACCAGTTGATCAATTTTGGATGAGAAAAAAATGGAGGAACGATTGACTCGTAAAAACGAGGCATTATAAAATGGTTAATTCCTGCAGCAATATAGAGGAATGCCATTATCCAGAGTGAGATATTATCGAAGGACATCCTCCTAAATTAGATATATTTGATAACGATCAAAATTCAACCCCACCTATGTACAGATACCTCACCTTCCTTTTCATTGTCTTTGTTTCATGTGCTCCTGAAAGCACCAACCCGGATATTAAAAAATGGGAAACCCAGGCAGATAATATTACAATCATTCGTGATGATTTTGGAGTTCCCCACATTTATGGTCAGACGGATGCTGATGCTGTCTTTGGTTTGCTATATGCACAATGTGAAGATGATTTTAGAAGGGTTGAAAGGAACTTTACCTGGGCCATTGGTAGGCTTGCTGAAGCGGAGGGTGAAGAATTACTGTACAGTGATTTACGTGCTCGATTATTTATGACCGAAGATGAAGCGCGAGATTACTATCAATCTGCTCCAGACTGGTTAAAGAAGTTGTGTGTGGCCTGGGCTGATGGTATTAATTATTACCTACATACGCACCCAGAGGTAGAACCCAAAGTGATAAAGAAATATGAGCCATGGATGACAATGTATTTTACAGAAGGCTCAATTGGAGGAGATATTGAGCGTGTTTCGACAAGAAAAATCAGAGCATTTTATGAGGGGTTGGAAGGGAAATCGATGGCACATAGCGAACTTGAAAGCGAAGCTTATTTCATGGAAGAACCAAAAGGATCGAATGGATTTGCTGTTTCTGGTGATTTGACAGCATCAGGTGATGCGATGTTACTAATCAACCCACATACTTCATTCTACTTCCGAGGTGAAGTACATGCCGTTAGTGAAGAAGGGTTAAATGCTTACGGGGCTGTTACCTGGGGTCAGTTTTTTGTCTATCAGGGATTTAATGAAAATACAGGGTGGATGCATACCTCTACCTACACGGATGTGATTGATGAATTCAAAGAAACCATTATTGAAAAAGATGATGGCATTTTTTATCGATACGGCGATGAGGAAAGACCTGTTGAAGTAAGTGAAGTCACCTTGAAATTTATGGATAATGGGGAGATGAAAGAGCGAACATTCCCAATGTATAGAACGCACCATGGGCCAATTACTCATCAGGTAGATGGACAGTGGACAGCCACCGCTATGATGTGGGAGCCAGTAAAAGCTTTGGAACAATCATATACAAGATCTAAAAAGAAAAATTTGGCTGAGTTTGACGAGATGATGGATATAAGGACTAATTCCTCCAATAACACTGTTTTTGCAGATTCAGAGGGAAATATCGCCTACTATCATGGTAATTTCATTCCGATCAGAGATGAACAATTTGATTATACTGCTCCAGTTGATGGAAGTAATCCGGACACAGATTGGCAAGGGTTACATACAGTAGATGAGGCAATAACTGTGTTGAATCCTGAAAATGGATGGATTCAAAATTGCAATTCCACCCCTTTTACCTCAGCGATGCAATACAGTCCAAAAAAGGAGGATTATCCCAGTTACATGTCTCGAATCCCTGAAAATTTCAGAGGCGTACATGCAATTGGGTTATTAGTTGATGCAAAAGACTTAACCATTGACAAGATGATTGATCTTGCTTATGATCCCTATTTGCCAGCATTTGAGAAAGTAATACCTGGGTTAATTGCCGCATATGATCAATCTCCGGAGGTAAGTATTTCGGGCCCTATTGAGGTGCTTAGAAATTGGGATATGAAAACAGGAGTCGAATCTGTCGGGATGACATTGGCACATTTCTATGGCATGAACCTTTACAGGAATGCTGAGATTCCAGACGGCCTAATTGGTATGGAACGCTTCAATTACTTCGGTACGGGATTAGAAGAAGCAAGAAGAATTGAAATTTTCATCATGGCATTAGCAGAATTGGAAGAACGAATGGGGAGTTGGAATACACCATGGGGTGAGGTCAATCGATTTCAACGTGTCGATGGATCGATAGATCTACAATTTGATGATGAGGCACCTAGTGTGCCGGTTGGTTTAACAACTGGAAGGTGGGGAGCTCTAGCAGCATATGGAATGCGTTCTTCGCAAGAAACGAATAAAATTTATGGTACTAGAGGTAATAGTTTTGTTGCGGTTGTAGAGTTTGGTGATAAGGTGAAAGCTAAAACGATTTTAGCAGGAGGGCAAAGTAGCGATATTAATTCCACTCATTTTTATGATCAAGCTGAAATGTACGCCAATAAGCAATTCAAAGATGTGGCATACTACAGAGAGGATGTAGAAGCTAGAGCTGAAGAATCGTACAAACCTGGAAAGAGGTAAGTGTAAGATTGCAATTTTAGACTAATAGACAGATAACGTAAGGTTGACTTCTAAACCAGGCCATTCACCGAAAAGCACTTTTCAGAAGTTTTTTAATAGAGTAGATTCATGGTATTAAAGAAAAAAATAAACCAGCAGATCTATGAGAAACGAAAATATTTATCCATCCAAATCAAGAATTTTAAGAGCCACCAAGATTGAAATTTATGGATCTCTTTCAGAGAAGTTTGGCTCTTCGTATGGAATCCCTCAAAAGGATTCGGAAAGTGATCATGTTATGAACTTCCAACTTGATCGATTATTTACAATTATCCACGATAACTAATATTGAGACATAAAAAAACCAGGACTAAGCCTGGTCTTTTAAGAGGTTGTTACTCCTAAGCGTCGGCCCAATTTTTGGCCATAGAGTACATTTGATCAAACAAACTGTTAATCACAGGAATCATTTCTCCTTTCAATTCGGAAGGTAATATCTGAGTTAGCTCTGATATTTCATCATCACTTATACCTGTGGAATGATTCTCTTCAGTTTCCTGATGCATTTGACCGAAATAATCCAATTGACTATATAAGTCCGCATTTTTAAGTTGAGGGTGTATGGCCTCTTTGAACTTATCAAATGTGATCTCCAAAACCTCGATCATCAGCATACGAGCAACCGGATCAGTGTATTGCTTGATATATCTTGAGAACGTATAGATCGTTTCCCTAACTTCTATAGTTGCGTCATCCCAAACGTTAGTGATTAATTCAATTGATGCAGAATTTTTGAATTTTCCGCTCATGAATGCTAGATCGTTTAGATACCATTCCCAATGATTTGAATCTTCATCACTGTGTGTGTTTACGCTTTTTTCTAAATCGTTTGAAGGATTTTCATATCTGACTAACTGCATCAGGTCCTTAAATCCCATAACGAAAAACAACATCTTGGGAACGAACTCTAACTTTTCCCGAATGTCAATGTCCTGTTTAAGTTTTTGGTGCAGTGGATTGTTGGCAAACTTCTGAGCTCCAAGCTGGAATTCTTCTCGGAGCTTAAAGTTTAAATCAATTTCTTCTTGAGTTTCTACTGTTTTTTGAACGTGAGTAATCATAGCTTTTTTTGATTTAAAATGTTATAAAAAAGATAAAAACGTTATAAGTGTAATTATCTACTTAGAAATATAACTGATAAAAACCGCTATTTGTTATATTATTACATAATATTATTTCTCACAACGTATAGACATCAATAAATTGAATGGCTACCAAGTGATTCTGAAGGTGCATCTTTCGCCACCTTCCCTTCTTGTTTCTTTAGTAGAATCAAGTTGAACTTTTAAGAATGAGCCTTCTGGTTTAAATGTTCTGGCAATGTGCACAATGAGTCCTTCTTCAAATTTGCTTGGATAAGGCGTATGACAAACGAGGATTGCTTCCTTGTTGGCTTCATCATATCTCACAAGATCGTAGTGGCCAATACCTTCTGTCATTTGACCAGTATTCGGATCAAACATTGGTTTATTGTTTTTTCTGTGATTCATATGATAAGCCACATCTATTGATCTAAGAGCACTTTCTAAGCCATCCATTGGAGGGAAGGCGGCTCCTTCCATCACTTCTTTACCGATCATAAAAAGGTTCATCTCGCCTATTGAATCTGCAATCTCCTTCATCGCATCCAAAAGAGATTGCAAATCGTTCCATGCTCCTTCTTCTGTATTCAGACCGTATTTCTCAATGATTTCTTGTTTGCGTTGTTTGCTTAGTGCTCCAAGTGCAACTATTGGTAATTCGTTACCACCGGCCTCTATTCCGGTTTCGAAAGCTTTGTATTCTGCCATATTTTGTGGGTTTTTGGCAAAAAAATAAAGCACTGAAATTAATAATACAAAATAACTGAATACATTATGTTTAACTTATCAAATGATAACGACCGGGAGCTATTATACCATTAGGATCTAGATGATCTTTAATTGCTTGCTTCAAGGATTTCATTGGGTCTTTTACATTTGATAAGTACGGAGCCATATTTTCCACATCAAGCCGGTAAGGATAGATTCCATTGTTTTTTAGCATATTCAAAAGCTCTTCCGCCCATTTTCCTGCTTTATCTATTTCTTCTTGGTTATTTCTGTTGAAATAGACTCGAGAAAAGACCTCAAGTGAATACTCATCCAGTCCAATGATAGAAATAGCTGGATTAAATGAAGTGCTTTTTGAATAATTCAAAATCAGATCAATGATTTTGGCGCCATCGCCACAAAATGGAATAACAGGTAATACGCAGCGAAATCCTGGTAGCTCTTTATAAATATCTAGATCAGGATTTTCTTCATTCAATGCAACTCCAAATGCTTTGGCAGTGGAAATCAAGGAATGATCATTTGGCATTCCATTGTATCTGTCAATTCTTACTTTAACTGGTGCAAGGGCAGATGAATGATCTTCCTCGGAATCATACTTTCTAACCTCTTCTACTATATCAGCTAAGGCTTCGCCAACGATTGCATTTTTTACAGAGCGGATTTCTGACTCTCCATGTGTGACAAACCAGCAAATCCATTTGCTTTCATTGGCAGAAGCTTCGAATAGTTCAAAGATTTTTGGATCATTTTGGCTGTCTATCTCTAACGAATGACCAACTATTCCTTTTCTAACCAAAAGACTGAAAGCACTAAGAAAATTACCCAGTTGTTCATTTGGGATAATAGATAGATGAAGTGTGAAACTTTGTTTAGGAATTAGATTGATGACAGCCTCTGTCACAATTCCCAGATTTGATTGAGTAAATAGGTGAGTGAAATCGGGTCCTAAGCCATACTTGTAGAATGAAGATGTACCCTCTCGGTAAGAACCAAAGCCAGTAGAAAATTCCTTACCGTTTGAGCTCATAATTTTCAGTTCTCTAATATCATTCGCACGTTGACCATTCTTTCCACTGCCTCGTTCCACCGCATTCGCTAAGATGGATGAATGAGCATCACTGCCAGTGACATTAAGGATCAAGTCTGGATGATTTGATTTTAGGTAGTTAGCTAGTTGAATTTGAGTAACACCTGGTTGAATCCTTGCGTAAGCAAGTGATTCATTTACTTCAATGATTTCATCTAAGCCTGAAAGATTAATAATGTCCGAATCAACCACAGGTAATTTTGACCCCAGTCCCCAATTGTGACCGGTTGAAATGGGATATATAGGCCTGCCATTTTTATTGGCAAAAACCAGTATTTCTTTAAGATCAGCAATTGAATCAGGTTTCCAAATATTGGAAATCTTCCGTGACGGGAATTCCGTCACGTTTAGTGAGTAGTCTAGTGTTGTATCCATTTGGGCTTACCTTTATATTAAAGATAATGTTTTGGTAGTATCAAAACGACTTATTACACATAATGTTATTAAGCTAATTAAATATAACGCTGTAAGCCCACTTAGTAGGCGAATCCTTAAATACTTATCTTTAAGAAAGAATTTCAACCAATATCAATATGAAGAATTTCCTATCTCTCTGTATTTGGCTATTTATTGCGCCACTCGCCTATTCTCAAGATTTAATTGGCGCATGGAAATGGATGGAGACTGGCGAAGAAGGCGAGCAAGTAAAAGGAGTGGTCACATTTACGAAAGGATATCAAGTGGCGGCATGGTTTGACGCAGAAACAGGAAACTTTATTCGAACCAATGGTGGCACATGGAATTTGGATGGGAATACGATGACTGAGATTGCGGAGTTCAATTCTGAAGATCCAGAAAAAGTTGGAAAAGAAGTATCGTTTGAAATCGAATGGAATGGTACAGATAAAATGAGAATTGTTGGTATGGATACTTGGGCTGAACGAGTAGATAATGGAGAGCCTGGTGATCTGGCTGGTGCCTGGCTAATATCCGCTAGAAAACGAAATGGCGACCTTCAATCGATCAATACGCTTCGTCCACGAAAGACAATGAAGATTTTATCAGGCACCAGGTTTCAATGGGTAGCTTATAATGTTGCTACAAAGCAATTTATGGGTACCGGTGGAGGTACTTATACCACTGTGGACGGTAAGTATACTGAGAACATAGAATTTTTCTCTCGGGATAATAGTAGAGTAGGGGCAAGCTTAGAATTTAACTATGCCATTGATGACGGTGATTGGCAACATTCAGGTAAAAACAGTCGTGGTGAGCCATTATTTGAGATATGGACTCAAAGAGATTGAGGTTATTCTTTGGCTAAAATGTCGTCGCAGAATTGAATAAGTTCTTGCATTGATTCAACATCATTGAAAAATATTTCCTGATCTTTAAGGTATTGCTTTAATTCTGGCTTATAATCTCGTAACAGTTCTGAAATATTTCTTTTGTTAACATAGCCGGCCATTCGATCTCTTTTATTATAAAAGATCAGCGTTAGTTTGTTCTTTTTGCCATTTGATGTACCTCCATTTAATCGATATTCTGTTACAGAAGTGGATTCTGTGATGAGTAGATTTAAAATTTCCCCTTCATGAATCAGCTCCATGAATTGGTAATCGTTATAACCTAAAGAGATTGTGATGAAATTTCTATTTGCGGAACGAGCACTGTCGTAAAAATGAAATTTAAGGACCTGTCTAGGAGTAAGTGTAACCTCTCTTTCCTTCACTTTTACCTTTAGAATACCACCTGGTATAATTGGATTTATTACAAACTCAGCGTTTCTTATACTTTTCTTGTTGGCCAAGTAGATACTTCCTTTGAGCCATTCACTTGTAGATTGTTTAAATCCATTGGCAGCATCTTTAATTTGACCTTGAAGAAGAATAGGTAGAATGATGAAAAATGCTATAAGGTATTTTACAACTTTCATTTCTAATTAATTCGGGATGATGGGATCTCCAACCTTTATAATCCCATTAGAAAGCGCTAATGTATTTACTCCAAATATTACGTCGTTTCCTTCTCGCCGATAGGTTGCCAAAGTTTTCAGTGGCTCTTTTCCTATCTGGCCTGTATCCTGATCGATCGTGGTAAATATGCATCTTTTACAAGGATGTGAAACATGGAATTGCACATCACCTATCTCAATTTTTTGCCACTCATCTTCTACAAAAGCTTCCCCACCAGCAAAGACGATGTTTGGCCTAAATCTATTCATGGGAAGCTGAGATTCTAACCTTTTATTTAGATCTGCTAAAGATGATTCACCAAGTATTAAGTATGGGTAGCCATCAGCAAAACTGACATTTTCGTTATTCACGGCACGTTCTGGATTCACTGGGCGCGTTGCAGTTTCCTTCATAAACACCAACCTACTTGGTTCACCAATAATTTTTGAAAACCACTCATTGATATGGCTGGGAGCTTGATGTGCCTCTACATGATCATTCCATACTTTCGCCACAACATTTTTTCCATCATCCAAAACTAACGGGACCTTCATATCTGGCATACCCTTGTATGATGCTGCTATGTTTTCATCATCTATTGATACAACAACCTGTGATAAATGTGGATGCGTTCTTTGAGTGATGAGGCTATTATCTTCACTTATAAGCATCCAGCGTCTATCATGCTTGAACCCTCTTTCCAATACTTGTGCTTCTTTTAAGGAAATACCTTGAAGCGATTTTATGGGATAGATGTATAGGCCAGATACGTTCATGTAAAGTTTACTTAAACTCGAAACTATCCATTATTTGGAGTGCTATTTCATTGTAATTGTCATATTCTCCAATTTCAGCGGTAAAAGTTAAAACGTAAGCATTGCCATCTTTCACCCAATAGCGCCGGTGGAATTTGAGCTTAAACCTTCCCATTGTTCCTGCATAAATTATTTTATGGTAGTCCTTTTCGCGTTTACTTTCAATAATGGTACTGGCCTGAAGTAACGTTTTGATCTGATTTTCTGATACTTCAATGTAGCCGGCAAGGTCTAAATCTTGAGACGAAATATCTTGTTCAATGAGGTTGACATTTTCTCTGAATTGGTCTCCATACAATCCAACTGGTGAGAAAAGACCAAACGTCATACCCATCTGGCCAGACTGATTGAGCTCCCAGGTACTTGGATACTTAATCGAATAATCATCGCCATTTAGTGTTTCAAATTCATTTTGACCAAATGAAAATAATGAAGTTAAAAATAGAATTAGGAATAGGTGATTTTTCATGATTAGTTCTTTGTCCAATTATCTCTTAGGGTGATGGTTCTATTAAAGACCAAATTTTCTGATGTTGAATCTTCATCTACTCTGAAGTATCCAATTCTCTCAAACTGCATTTGATCTCCGATTTTAGCTTCTTTCAATGAAGGTTCTAGTACGGCGTTGGTATTAATATTCAATGAATCAGGATTAAGATGATTTTTAAAATCATCGTCAATTGCATTGAGGTTTTCAGTTTTAAATAAGCGATCATATTCTCTTATCTCAGCTTTTACGGCATGTGGAACGGATACCCAACCAAGAGTTCCCTTAACTTTTTTACCGCTAGTATCTTGTCCACTTCGAGTTTGTGGGTCGTATTCTGCATAAAGCTCTTCAATGCTACCATCATCAGCCTTTTTATATCCTGTACACTTAACGATATATCCGAACTTTAGTCTCACTTCACGATCAGGACCTAATCGATACCATTTTTTTGGACTTGGAGGATCTTCCATAAAATCGGACTGGTCTACGTAGATCTCTCGCGTAAGTGGCATTTGACGAGTTCCAGCAGATTCATCTCCAGGATTGTTGACTGCAGTCATCATTTCTGTTTTGTCCTCAGGCCAATTTGTAATAATTACCTTCAGCGGATTCATGATTCCAAATACCCTGTTGGTTGTTGCATTTAGGTCCTCTCTTACGGCATGTTCAAGTAATGCAATGTCAGTAATACCGTTTCTTCTAGCAACACCAATTGTATCGGCAAATTTTCGAATAGATGCTGGTGTAAAGCCTCTTCTTTTAATTCCGGAGATAGTTGGCATTCGGGGATCATCCCAACCTTTAACATGACCTAATTCTACCAACTCTCTCAGGTTTCTTTTACTCACAATGGTATAACCTAAGTTGAGTCGGGCAAATTCTGTTTGCTTAGATGGATAAATCTCTAATTCATCAATTAACCACTCGTATAACGGACGGTGAACTTCAAACTCCAGCGTACAAAGTGAGTGTGTGATCTTTTCCATCGAATCGGACTGACCATGTGCAAAGTCATAGGTAGGATAGATACACCATTCGTCGCCTGTTCTGTGATGCGACATATGTTTGATGCGATACAATATCGGATCTCGCATGTGCATGTTAGGAGAACTCAAGTCTATTTTGGCACGCAATACCCTTTCTCCATTTTCAAATTCCCCGGCCTTCATTCTTTTGAATAGGTCCAGGTTCTCTTCGACTGACCTATCACGAAAAGGACTTGGCTTTCCTGGCTGAGTAGGAGTGCCTTTCAATTCATTAAATTCTTCTTGAGATAAATCGTCAACGTAGGCAGATCCTTTTTCGATTAGCCGGACCGCCATATCGTATAGCTCTTGAAAATAATCTGAGGTGAAAAACAGACGATCTTCCCAATCGAATCCCAACCATTTGACATTTTCTTTTATTGACTCCACGTATTCAGTATCCTCTTTTTCCGGATTGGTGTCATCAAATCTCAGATTACACTTTCCGCTGTATTTTTCAGCTAGTCCAAAATTCAAGCAAATGGATTTGGCATGACCAATATGCAAAT
Source organism: Ekhidna sp. (assembly GCF_963691765.1). Taxonomy (GTDB): domain Bacteria; phylum Bacteroidota; class Bacteroidia; order Cytophagales; family Cyclobacteriaceae; genus Ekhidna. The sequence goes on along the minus strand of NZ_OY829375.1, from coordinate 1,727,172 downwards.
AGCCATTTGGCTCTGGTGGGAATCGAGTAATTATCGAGTCGTGCTTACCCTCTTTCAGATCTTTCTCGATCATTTGCTCGATGAAGTTCAATGATTTTTTTGCCTCGTCCATAGTTTAAAATTAGGGTGCAAAAGTAGGGCAATGATCAGTTAAAATCTATCAATATGTGCTTCAAGCAAAGACTTACATATTTTTTTATTGAAAGCCGCAAGTTTTAAAAAGGCTTAACGTCTAAACATTTCAAGATCTTTTTTACCAGAAATTATCATAAGTAAATTATATGCTAGGTTTTTTTAGAAAGTCAGACGTTACTAACCTTCAAAAAAAGTACGATAAACTAATGCATGAAGCATACATATTGTCCAAAGCAAATCCATCGGAAAGTATGGAAAGGCAAAAAGAAGCGCTGGAAATTCAGCGCCAAATTGTTGCCAAGCAAAAATAATTTTGATTTCTAGTCATCTCTAAGACCTGTAACAGGATTGGCTTGAGCAGGAGTTATAACTGAGATAGTTAAAACTAAAGCAGCTACGATTCCGATGAATATACTACTGGCTAAGCTGGTAAGTGGTGATATGTCTACATAGTATCTGTAAACAAGTCCAAGAATTGCATCCGATATCAAGTATCCAAGGATACATCCGATTACAAGTGAAATGGAGAGAACGTAGAAAAAGGACCTGTTTATAGTTAGCAAAAGTTGTTTCAAAGAAGAACCAAGAACTTTTCTTACGCTGATCTCTTTTATGCGTTTTGCAACATTCAGTTTTGAAAGTGCAAATATTCCTGCGAGACTAAGAAATCCTCCTAAGATTGCCATTGCCAAAAAGATGATTCTTAAGTTCGTCGTGTCTCTCACTGCAGAGCCGTATGCAAGGTCTTTTTGCCAACTGCCAATATATGGACGATCTACTTCCTCACTCCATATGGCTTTGAACTTACTTTCAATTTCAGATTTATCACTGTGATTTACTTTGGCAATAAGGTATGGATAGTTGTCTGTTTCCTGATAGAGAAAGACTGATGGACTGTCTTCTGAGTCAATATAGACGTCATGAATAATATTGGCATAGACGCCAATGATCGTTTTCTTTTCGTCCCCTATTTCAACAGTTTCATTGATAGGGTTTTTGCCGTCATAAAACTGATCAACAAACTCTTGATTGACGATGACTGAATTTGATTGATCCGATTTGCTTCCATCAATAAAAGGCCTACCAAGTATTATGGGCAACTCCATTAATTGAATATATCCCGTACCAGCTGTATAGGTCCTTATCTCATGAGAAGAGGTGTCAATCTTGGCAATTTGTGTTCTCCCTGATCTTCCAAATCTTTGTAAATGGTTGAATGTGCCAACTGTCTCGACACCTGGGATTTGATCTATTTTTTGTTTTATAGCACCGTAAATTTCTTTGTCCGAAAGCTCAAGTGTATAGATGTCCTCGTTTGCATATCCTAGCTCCAGGTCTTCAAGAAACTGTTCGTTATTCGAGAAAGAAATTGCGGCAGAAAGTACAGCAATCGAAAAGCAATATTGAGAGGATGTAAGAACTTTATTGATCCATCCAACTCCTCGAAGTTTTACCGACTTTCTCATAATGGCAACTGGTTGAAATTTCCAGGCATACAATGTTGGCATTATTCCAGCCACTAGCGTGGTAAAAACAAGAAAAGAAATGACAAATAGAATTACTCCACTCAAGCTGATGTCTTTGAGCAAAAAGGTTTCACCGAAAAGCCCCATTATACTATTAGAAGTAAAGTTGATCATGGAAAGCCCAACAATGAATGCCATGGCGCACACAAACCCCATTTCCATTAGAAATTGAGACATGATTTGCTTGTTTTCTGATCCCAAAGTCTTTCTGATCCCGATTTCTTTTAGCCGTTTGGCAATCATAGCAATTGAAGAGTTTGCAAGATTGAAACAGGCAATTAGAAAGATCATTCCGGCCAATGAGGTGAAGATGATATAAACACCAGACCCTAGTCTGATATTGGTATTGTTACGATACATATCAGTATCGTTATGAATAGGGCTTTGAAATTGAACTAAATCAATGTTGTTCATTTTCAACGACTCGTGAGCTTTATTCTGAAGAGGGAGGTATTCTTCAAGCTGATTTTCTATTGATTCTATGTTCTCTGGAGTCGTTCGGACATAGTAGCTCATGTAAAGATAATTTTCCCAATTATCCATGCTCATTCCAGTAGCTTCAAGGTATGTATCGAGGTTCATCAGCAGGTTGAAATCAAAGCTGCTATTCAATGGAATTCTTTCGAAGACACCTCCTACTACCACTTCAGTTTTTTTAGTGGAGTTTACATAGAGTGTCAACACTTCTCCAAGCGCTACTTCATTTCCAAAAAGTCGTTTTGCTGTAGGCTTTGATAGATAAACAATAGGCTTTTCACTAAATTCTTTAAAGGAACCATACCAGAGTGGAATGTTGAACATCTCAAAAAAGTCAGAGGATGCAATTGCAACAGATTGGTCGAAGTACTGATTGTTAATTTTGACTGTCATGTATTCGTCAAAATAGCTGCTCACTTGCTGCACCCCGCCAATTTCATTTCTGAGTTTGTCATCCAGAGGTGCTGGAGAAATTTCATTTCTACGTACCTGACCATTTTCAAAGGTCATCGTATTGATCCGATAAACGTCTTCGGTGTTCTGGTAGAAATTATCGAATTCAATGTTGTGTGCATACATAGAGTAAACGAATATGCACATGCTAAGAGCAATGCCTAGTCCAACAATATTTATTAGCACTGCCCATTTGTTTTTCCAAGAGTGCCTCATGGCAAGCTTGAAATAAGATTTAAATAAAGGATACATAGTATTAGTCGTTTGAGTTTTCCTTTTAGCGTAATTGCGATAGCACCTAATTACATTCCACCAAAAAAAGAGCTTGGCTTTCCATGGAGCGGAGCCACGTTCCACCCTTAGAAAAAAGAATTCTTCAAGATCGCCTTCAAGCTCTTCTAGTCGTTCGGATTTGCAATACCATCTGAAGAGTTTCAGTGCCAGTCTAGGGGGCCGATGTAGTCCTTGTTTGTTCATTAGCCTTTAGACCAGTTGAGCGCTTTGTCTGGAATCTGGTATCTTAATCTTTCTCGCAGGGTAGACAATTCATCCAATGCAGTCTGAGCATATGGTGTTAAATAAAATAGCCTCTTGCGTTTGCCACCTCTTTCGGAAGTAGCTTCACTCATTTTGGATTCTAAGAAACCTTTTTCTTCCAGGCGATATAGCACCGTATGAATGGCACTGACATTGATTTTTTTCCCCGTCTGTTTTTCATATTCTAATACGATGTTTACCGAGTAGGCTTGATCATATAAGACACCTACCAGCAATAAGACCAGTTCTTCGAAGTTTCCGAGTTTAATATCACGCATTTTTTACACAATTGTCAGTATTATACTGAGACGAAGATAATAAAGTTTCACAATTGTCAGTATTATCATAATAAATCACTCATTAGATACTAAAAAGCTATTTTTAACATTTACTACCTAAAATGAAGCGTCTTAAATTTTCTGCCTTGATTGTTTGCGTTCTGCTTGTCTCGTACGTAGCAGATGCCCAACAGTATGATAGCATCATAGTTGTTGATGCTAAGAAACCTGATGAAAACAACTTAATCTTTTTGCAGGGGAATGTATTTACCTACCAAGTTGTAACAGAAAGTGATTTAGACTTACCTGATAAAATAATTTATACTGTATTAGGGCTTCCTACCAAGAAAAGAACCAATCGGAAACAGACTGAGGTGGTTATTTCGACTGTTCCTGATATGAGGAAATATGAGAATACAGGAATAGTTGACAATCCATCAAACCTATGGATCCATCCTCCAAGAAGCGGTGCTTTGAAAGTCCTTGAAACGTGTCCATTTCCTTATGTCAAATTCCCGCTTGAAGAAGGATCAAGTTGGAGTGATCGGATTTCGATAGGTGAGCAATGGTCTTTGGGAATGTGGGAAGGAAAAATGCTTTTTGATATTGAATATAGTGTAGTAGGCAAGAAGCATCTGGAGATGGACAACATCAGGTTTGAATGTTGGGTAATTGAAGCTACAGCTCAATCAGAAGTTGGTTCTACTAAGACTACAATAACTTATCATGAGGATGAGGGATTTGTTGAGTTACTATTTAAAACTCTTCACGGAGATGAAATAACCTTTAAGCTGGAAAGTATTGTGCAAGGGCCTGTATATAAAAACATGAATGATTACTTCACCACTAAGCTAAGTTCTTCCAACTAAAACATACTTTACGAATACTTGAAGTCCATTTTTAGGCTTTTATTACTAAAATGTAGAACAAATTAAATTAGGCTCCGTATATTTGTTCTACAATTTAGAATATAAAGTCATGAAAGAAAGTAAACTCGGGGACTTTGAAGAAACCATCTTGCTTTTGGTTGGTATCCTGAATGATGAGGCCTATGCATTCAAGATTGCTGAGGAATTTGAAACGCAAACAAAAAGGCCAGTATCTATCGGCGCGGTTCATTCCACATTAAGTCGTATCGAAGAAAAGGGTTTTCTCACCTCAGAAATGGGGGCTGCTTCTGCCGAACGAGGAGGTCGTAGAAAACGGATTTATACGATTACAGCAGCTGGTCAGCGCGCATTGGAGATTTCAAGAGAGCTGAAGATGAACTTATGGAATCAATTTCCAGCCTTTGCCGAAGGTAAACTCAACTTCGTTCTGGGATGAAAACTCCAAGGCCTCCAAAGCTTGCCGAAAAATTCCTTTTGCTTTTTCTAAAAAATGAATTAGCAGAGGAAGTGTTGGGTGATCTCGATGAAAAATTCTACCGGACTATAGAAAAAAGATCATTGAGAAAAGCCAAGCTTAATTACTGGTACCAAGTATTTAACTATCTCAGGCCCTTTGCTTTCAAGCTTTTTAAGTCAAACTCAATATTACCGACTATGATCACACACAATTTTAAAATCAGTTATCGCATCCTAAAGAAGAATAAAATCTTTTCTGCGATCAACATTGGTGGCCTTGCAATGGGAATGATTGTAAGCATTTTGATAGCTCTCTGGACATATGATGAGCTTTCATTCAATAAGCATCATGAACATTATGATAGCATCGTGCAGGTATTGCGAAAGGATACTGAAGATGGAGAGATTGAAGTGAATAGCTCATTGGTAAGTAAACTAGGCGGCCATCTTAAAGAGACTTACCCGACACTTTTTGAGCGTGTAACGATTACATTCTTTAGAAATCAACAATTGGTAGTCTCTGTTGGTAAGCAATCTCTTGAACGGACCGGGTATTTTTTTACTTCAGATGCTCCGGAATTGTTTTCCCTAGAAATGGCTGCCGGACAACCTGATTTAGGAACTAAAGAATCAATTCTACTTTCGGAATCTCTTGCTAAAATGCTATTTCGAGACAAGAATCCAATTGGAGAGTTTGTAAAAATCAATACCAGAACGCAGCTTATTGTAAATGGGGTTTACAAGGATATCCCTTTGAATTCAACCTTTGGAGACATGGAATTTATGCTTTCAATGGATCTCGTATACAATGAAGAAAGTCCTGCAACTTGGGATAATTACAATACCAAGGTTTTTGCTCAACTCAATGATGGTATTGAGCTTGAAGAAGCTGCTGAAATAATTAAAGATGCACTCAATAACAACATGCCAGAGGGATCCAGGCCCACAGATTTGCTACTTATTCCAATGAAAGACTGGCACTTGAACTCCACATATCAGGACGGTAAACAAGTGGCAAGCAGCCGAATGACACTGATAAAGCTATATATGGCAATTGGAGTTTTTGTGTTGCTTCTGGCTTGCATCAATTTCATGAATCTGAATACGGCGCGCTACCAAAATAGAGGAAAGGAAGTAGGTATTAGGAAAACTGTTGGATCACAGCGAAAGCAATTGGTTTCTCAATTTTTATCTGAATCTATTCTTTACGCTTCCGTATCTTTTATCATATCGATTGTAGTCACTTGGTTGATCATTCCTTGGTTTAATGAAATTTCAGATAAGGATTTGACTCTTCCTTGGGACATGCCGCTGTTTTGGATTAGTGGAATCTTATTCACATTGTTTGCTGCATTAATTGCAGGAAGTTATCCTGCTGCGTTTTTGTCATCTTTTAATCCTTTGAAGGCATTGGGAGGCACCTTAAAGCAAGGCAAAGCAAGCATTAGATTGAGGCAAGTGCTTGTAGTTTTCCAATTTGCCATTTCAATCTTATTGATGATTGGGACATTCACTGTTCACCATCAGATTCAGCATGCAAAGGCTCGACCTGTTGGATATGATCAAGAAGATCTAATTACTTTAAGAGGTCGGTCGGGAGAATATTATGAAAAATTTGATGTGCTTCGATCAGAGATTATCCGCACCGGGATGGCAGAAAATATGGCTTCTGCGAATTACCCATTAATGAATACGCTGGGTAACAATGGAGGTTTTAGATTAGAAGGAACAGATGATGTTTATCCTTTTTCATTCAATACCATTTTTGTCACCTCGGAATATGGCAAGACCACAAAGTGGGAATTGGTAGCTGGCCGTGATTTTTCGAAAGACTATGGGGCAGAAACTAACAATATAATTCTCAGTGAGTCAGCAATTGCTAAGATGGGTCTTGAAGATCCTATTGGTAAGCGTTTACTATCACGAAGAGGAATGCGTGGCAGAAAAGAGCTGACAATCATCGGAGTTGTTAAAGACATGATCAAAGGATCACCATATGATCCTCCCAAGCCATTAATGGTGTTTATTAGCGATTCAGAGCACTATTCATTTATCAGAATTAAGAAAGGAGCTTCTTATGTTGAAGCTTTACCTAAAATTCAGGAAGCATTTCAAAAAGTACTGCCTGATCACCCATTCAATTATGAGTTCGTAGATAATGAGTTTGCGAGAAAGTTTAGAGACGAAGAGAAGATTGGTAGTCTCGCAACGCTATTCAGTGGCCTTGCAATACTTATTAGCTGTTTGGGCTTATTTGGTTTATCAGCATTTATGGTAGAGCAACGCACCAAAGAAATTGGAATTCGAAAAGTGTTAGGAGCTTCGGTATCCAACTTGTGGAGATTACTGTCTAAGGATTTTTCAATACTGGTAATTATCTCATGCCTTTTTGCAATTCCGGTTGCATCTTATGCCCTGAACGGGTGGCTTGAAAATTATGAATATCGCATTGAAATTACCTGGTGGATGTATGCGTTAGCTTCATTTTTCGGATTCTTGATAGCATTTTTTACAGTAAGCTATCATTCTTTAAAAGCGTCATTTAGTAATCCTGTAAATGCACTTCGATCTGAATAAACGCAGCATGATCAAGCCTCCAAAATTTGCACTAAAGCTATTACTACTTTTTCTCAAAAGAGACTTGGAAGAGGAGGTTGTGGGAGACCTGGAAGAGAAATTTTATTCCTCTCTCAGCAAAAGAGCGTTGTGGAGAGCCAAGTTGAACTACTGGTTTCAGGTGCTCAATTACTTCAGACCATTTGCTATCAAAAACACAAAATCAAGACTTATGAATACACGTTTTGGGTCATTGCTAATTAGCAATTACATCATGATTGCGTTTCGAATATTTAAAAAAGACAAGCAATTCACGTTGATAAATGCCCTTGGCTTATCGCTTGGTATATGCAGCAGCTTATTCATCTACCTATGGGCTCAAGACGAGTTGAAGTTTAATGCGGAGTTTGATGAGAATGTTGTAAGAGTGCTGCACAGAGAAGTGCAGACTGGCGGAGGAGTAATCGTAGATCCGTACGTGTCATATCCGCTGAAAGACGTCCTGGAGGAGAACTATCCTTCTGTTGAAAAAGCAATCGTAATGTCTCGCGGCAATTGGTCAGCCTTTGAGGTTAATGAAGAATTGATTGAATTTGGTGGTATTGATGCATCTCCTGAGATTTTTGAATTCTTTAATATGAAAATGATCAAGGGCGATTATCAGAAGATGTACGATAACATGAATACGATCGTCATCTCAAGATCATTTGCAGAAACCTATTTTGGCAAGGATTGGGAATCTCAAGATCTAATCGGTACTATTTTGGAAAATGATATCGGAGACAGCTTTGAGCTGATAGGCTTTTATGAAGACTTTTCGTACCACACCACACTTGAATACAAATTTGTAGTACCCTTTGATCACCTTTTGAACCAGCGGCCTGGGTTGAAAAGATGGGGAATCAGCATGCTGCAGGTCTATATCAAAACTGCCGACGGAGTATCCATTGAAGATGCGAGAAAGCTGCTGGTGAATGCAGATGTTGATCATCGCAAAGATTATAGTACAGTAAAGCATGAATTGATCTTGCAACCGATAAAAGACGCCTATTTGTATGGAAGATTTAAAGATGGCAATATAGACGGTGGTCGAATAGATTATGTAAGATTATTACTTGCAGGAGCAATTTTCATTCTGGTCTTAGCCTGCATCAACTTTATGAACTTGTCTACTGCACGCTCGGTACAACGCGCAAAAGAGATAGGCATACGTAAGGTTATGGGGGCTTTAAAGATGGATCTAAGAAACCAATTTTTGATAGAGTCCATCCTTATCACTTTCTTTTCAGTGTTGTTGGCAATAGGTGTTGTTCTACTATTCCTCGATTCATTCAATCGATTAACAATGAAGGATATCGAGTACCATGTCTTTACTTTAAAAAGTGTAGGTTATTTAATTGTTTTTGGACTTGTACTTGGAATTTTATCCGGTCTGTATCCTGCATATGTTTTATCATCAATCAATACACAGCAGTCCCTTAAAGGCCTTGTGGCTAAAGGAAGGTCTAGGTTCTCATTTAGAAAGTTTCTTGTCGTCTTACAATTCGCAATTACTGTTATAATGATTACTGGAGCAGTAACTGTATTTAAACAAGTCTCTTACATTCAGAATAAAAACATCGGGCTGGATAGAACCAATTTGGTTCGAACATATACCTATGATATGGATCAAAATAAAGAGTATGCTTCTTTCAAAAATGAGCTGCTCAAACGACCAGGAGTAGAAAGTGTCACAATAGTAGATCAGTTGCTGATCAACATGCGAAATACCACCGATAGGATTAAGTGGGAAGGAAAGGAAAAAGGAGGAGATATAAATTTCTATGTAATAGATGCGAATCCTGATTTTTTACCAACAGTAAGAATCGAATTGAAAGAGGGGCGAAATTTTAGCTGGGATCTAAAGACTGATACAATGCATTATCTGGTAAACGAGGCTGCAGTTAATGCGATGGGTCTGACTGATCCTATTGGTAAGAGTTTTAAAATGTGGGGTCAAGAAGGAAAGATTATTGGTGTGGTAAAAGATTTTCATCTGAAGTCACTTCACAATTCCATAGAACCACTAGTTATAAGGAACGACATGGCCTATAATTGGATGGTGCTCCTTCGTACAAAGGAAGGTATGCAAAAAGAAGCTGTTGAGTCACTAGAAGAGGTATTTTATCTATTTAACAATCCAAAGCGTGCATTTTATTTTCGGTTTATGGATGATATGTATGAAAATCAGTACCGAAGTGAAATGCTCATTAAAGACTTATTGTGGTTCTTCACCATCATTGCAATAGGCATATCATTGATTGGTTTGTTTTCGCTAGTAGCATACTCCACTTCCAGGCGAACGAAAGAAGTGGGGATTAGGAAAGTGCTTGGTGCTACCATTTCCGATATCTTGAGGCTGCTGTCTAGAGAATACACCATCTTACTTGGCCTTGGCCTTTTGATAGCTGTTCCGTTGAGTCATCAGATCATGACTTATTGGCTAAGTGGATTTGCTTATCGCATTGAACTTGGAGTTGGTGTATACATTGCGGCATCTTCATCTGCATTGTTGATGGGGTATTTGGTAGTGCTATTTAAAACTGCAAAAACTGCAACTTTAAATCCAGTTAATCAGCTTAGAGATGAGTGAGATCAGCTGAAAATCAATTCCCAATATCCAACATCTATCCATCTATCAAATTTTAACCCTACCTCTCTTAATTGACCGACTTTTTGAAATCCCAGTCTCTCATGAAATTTGATACTGGAATCATTTGGTAGCGAGATGCCGGCCAAGATTGCGTGTATGTTTTTGGATTTTAATTCGTCTATCAACGTTTGATAAAGTTCATTACCAAGTCCCTTTCCGCTTGATTCTGTTGCCAAATAGATACTTACTTCTACTGTGTTTCTATAAGCTTGTCTTGGTTTCCAAATCGTAGCATAAGCATATCCAATTAGTTGATCATCGACTTCTAGAACTAGCCAAGGCAAGTTGTATTCTTGCTGTACTTTTTCAATCCGTTTACCCATTTCCTCTGAATCGATAGGATCAACCTCGAATGTGGAGTGAGAATGTAAAATGTAATGATTGTAGACCGTTGCGATAGATGGGGAATCTTCAGTAGTAGCAGCACGGATTTTGGAAAGACTCATAGAATTCAAAAAATTTTTCAATATTAAAAATCATTGATTTTAGCCGAAATTCAAATGTTTTCTGAAGTGTCGCCTCAATGTCGTGCGCAAAATTCTTGATTCGGATATGCGATAAATAGTCTTGCATTCAATCAAAATTTAATGATATGACTACATCTAAAAATTTCAAAACGATTCTTACATCATTGGGAATGCCCATTGTATTTTCGGTGTCCTTAATGACAGTAGCTCTCATAAGTATTGCCCCGATCTTTCTTGGCGTGAATGAGCGGTTTACCTATGGCATTTTCGGAACACTAGTAGCGTTTCTCACAATCTTCGTTTTTTTGAAGATTGATCGCCAATCCTGGAAAGACTACTTTTTAACAATCGATAAAAAAACGTTTGTCCGAATAGTTAAAGGTTCTCTTTTTGGTTTTCTGATTGCGGCAAGTATGTTTCTGCTTCAAACTTGGTATAGCGGCTTGGAAATTAGTTTTACTGGAGCTTCTTTTAGTCAATTTGCTATTATGTCGTTGTCTTTGCTGCCTTTGGCATTTATGGAAGAACTAGCCTTTAGATCGTATCCATTTTTTAAGCTCAAGAATGCTTTTGGAGTTTGGTCCGCGCAAATAGTAATAGCAGTTTTATTTGCTCTTTATCACTACGTTGGTGGATGGTCTCTACTAGCATCCTTTATAGGGCCTGGCGTATGGAGTATTGCCTTTGGATTGCTTGCTCTAAGATCAAATGGGATTGCTTTACCAACAGGTTTTCACTTTGGATTAAACTTAGCACTTGCGACTATTGGCAATAAGCCTTGGGTTCCAGGCCTAATAAGTATTGACTTTGCAAGTACCCCATCTGAAGAGATGTTGAAATCAAATGAGTATTTTGGTGGTTTATTGCAGCTATCACTTTTAGCAGTGCTGTTGGTACTTACATACTTATATACAAGGAATATTCATGGGAAAAAACAATCCAACTAATCAGCCGGAGCTTGGTAAAAAGCTTTGCGACATTCGTGTTGAAAGAGGACTTACTCAACTGGAGTTAAGAGAAAAATCCCATGTCAGTGTCCGAACCATTCAAAGAATTGAATCTGGTGCTGTCACTCCAAGAATAGTGACAATTAAAATTTTACTTGAAGCACTAGGCGAAGATTTAGAAGAATGGTTTGGGCCGGATGCGATTGTTGAAAAGCAATTTTCAATTAAAAAACTGAGAAATATGTTTCTTGTAAGTGCTTCGGATAGCGATTTAAAAGATGCTCTGACTCCAGCATGGATGTCAGGAATTGTATACCTAATTATGGTATTGATAGAGCAGAGTTTGGGAGCCTTTTCAGAATATTTGAATGACGATTATTTGCTTCTTCCAACTATGACTATTGTAAAGGTAATGGCAGCTATCTCATTTGTATTATTTACTAGAGGGATTCTTTCGTTAAGCCATTTGTTTGAGAATAATCTGCTGAAAGTGGCCTCATACATATCTATGATGTTTGTTGGTTCAATGTATTTGATTGAGGTGATAATTATCATTACTAGCCAGTCCATGAGTGGCTTTGTAGATACGTTTAGAACCCTTTCCGTTATTCCTCTTGGTGCCATTTCTGTGATAATGGGAATGGGACTTCTTAGGCTTCAAGACGGGATGGGTAGGATAGCTAAGGTTGCTGGTAGGCTCGAACTGATTTTTGGAATTTCTTATTTGACGCTAATCTTTTCGTTTATTGGGGTATTGCTATTAGCACCATTGCTTGTGGTAGAAGTTGTAATGCTTTCAAAGGCAGATCAACTAGCGAGAGAAGGACAGATATAATTATTTGTACGTTCTACCATTCAGAAATTTACCAATGAAGGTAGAACGTACAAAATAATGGTAAGTACCGGTTTATAGACACTGATTGAATACATTTTTGATGGTTTGAACCTCAAAAATCTCTGACTATCGATATTGGTGGTTGACATTTGGTTGACATTGGTTATTACGGGTAATATTCGTCGAAGAAAACTGGTGATTAAAAGATGGGCTATTGTGTGGTTTGGAGTACATGATAATCTTCGCCGACGATAATTATTAGTCACCCAATTAGCTACCAACTATGATAAAATTGTTCAAACAAAACCGTGTCAGCTTACTGCAAAAAAAATATGACAAACTAATGCGAGAGGCTTACGATCTCGCAAGATCAAATCCGGCTGAAAGTCAGCAGAAGCAAATAGAAGCTCAAGAAATACAGCGGCAAATAATTGATAAGACACTTTAAGTCAGTGATTACATTTCATCTGTAGATACAGATACGATATCGCGCTAGAAGAATAAGTAGAATTAAAGATACTTGTTACCGAAGATGATGTTGTTTTCTTCGAAAACTCCCTTGGATATTTCAAAGAACAACACATCTTTAGGCAAGTGAAAATTCTCTACATCCATCAATACTTTAAAACTCCTGAGGAAGGAGGATCCATTCGATCCTATTACTTAGCTAAGGGGCTGGTGGATGCTGGGCACGAAGTGACAATGATCACGGCTCATAATTCACCCTATGAGGTGAAAAAAATTCATGGGATTGAAGTGCACTATTTGCCTGTGCCCTATGACAATAGTTTTGGCTTCTTGAAGCGACTTTTTTCATTTAGAAAATTTGTCAATCTAGCTAAGAAAGAAGCTAAAAAAATCTCAAAGCCTGATTTGGCGTATGTAATGACAACCCCATTAACAACGGGATTCATTGCTACGTATCTAAAAGAAGAACTTGACATACCTTATTATTTTGAGGTTGGAGACCTTTGGCCGGAAGCCCCAATTCAGATGGGCGTTATTCAAAATAAATGGATTAAGAAGTGGCTTTATTCTCTTGAGAAAAGATTTTATTTTGAAGCTGAGAAAGTAATTGCTTTGTCACCGGCAATAAGAAATTACATTGAAAAAGTAAGTCCTAATACAAGAGTTTATGTAATTCCTAATATGGCTGACTGCTCATTTTTTGAAGCAGAGTATTCTGTAGGAGACTTTAGCGAGAACAATAAATTTCAGATTACATACTGCGGTGCAATAGGGAAGGCGAATCACTTAGAATATCTGATTAACGCCGCTAAGCAGTCAAAGGAGGCTCAACTTCCTGTTCATTTCAATATCATCGGGTATGGATCAGAAATGAAGCGCCTGAAGGCAACGACGAAGCGGTTGAAAAATATTTCTTTCTACCCTCATTCGAGTAAACAATGTGTTAAAAATCTCCTCGATAAAAGTGATGCGGTCTATGTTTCCTTCAAAGACGTGAAGGTACTTGGTACTGGAAGTCCGAATAAACTTTTTGACTCACTTGCAGCAGGTAAGCTAACCATCATCAACTTTGATGGGTGGATTAAAAACCTAATTGCGAAAAACAGATGCGGCTTTCATCATAATCCTTATTCAACACAAGAGTTTGTGAGAAAGCTTAAAGTTTTCCTAGACTCTCCAGAACTTCTAGCCAAGTACCAAAGAAACGGACGCAAATTGGCAGAGCTGTATTACGACAAAGACATTCAAGTAACCAAACTTCTTAAGATTCTCAACAATGAGTACAAGTTTGAAGTAACAGATTCAGAAGTTTATATCTTAACTGCCTGACGGTTTGTACCCAGACTGTGTGAACAGTTTATTAAGGTCCCTTTCTGACATAATTTCCGTTACCGAAGCCCCGGTTTTCTCAGCATATGATTTCACAATTTGCCATCCAAGCCAACGACCAATTCTTCCTGGACATTTATCACCTATTTCATAAACATTTGGTCGCTCACCAAGAAATTTCTGTTTTACTGTATGATCTGTTTCATACAACCACTCGTTTTCAACAAAATTGGCCCATATGATACGGTCATTTTCAAATACATCACTCCACTCTTCCTCGGTATATCCGATCAGAATTCGTTCAGGAGTACAAGGCAAAATCATACTCAACAAATAGTAAGATTTACCATAGTCTATCATTTCTGAAAGCATGTCGCTTCCACCTCCTGTTGTGATAAACTGACTGGAAACAAATTGAAGAATGCTGGCGGCTAAATGATCAGTTGTGTATCGCTGTAAAATATATTGCGGGATTTCTCTCGGTTTATATTTAGCATCCGGTCCTATAAAAAAATCCATTCCAATCATGATGTGTTCATTAGAAATGAAAAGATCATTGTACATGCCAGTTACTGCGGTTTGAACTTTCGGTGATGGGGTATTCGGGTAGTAAACCTTCAATCTTCCAAGACCAGATTCTAATGTTCTCACTACATCATCAAAATTTCTAAATGCTTCACTAGATTGACGGTAAAGCGTGTCAATAGATGGATTTTGAATTAAAGAAAACATGCGCTCAGCTAGAATAGAATCTGCCGGATACTGATCAGAATGAAGGAAGAACTGTGCAAAATCTGGATATCTTCCAAGGAACTCTTCCACTTCATTTTTAGATTGACTTTTAAAAAGTACTTCTTCTAATCTGTCAACCTCTAGTACGATATTCTCTGGTTCAACAGATTCTCTACAAGCTTCCTTAGAACACGAGACTAAGAAAACAATACAAATCATTAGGTGCACTACTCGCATACTTTCTATTTTTGAAGGCAAATTTAGAAGTAACAACGACTTATGAAGAAGTTTCTTTTCTCTCTCCTTATTCTTTTATCTATAGGATCAATGGCTCAAGTAAAATTGGGTCTAAAATTGGCACCGGTGATTTCATCAAATAGAGCTAAAAATGATGCTCAAACTGTTGAAAATGATGGTTCTCAAATGAAGTTTTCCATTGGTCTTGTTGCAGATAAAACATTATCAGATACTTACTACCTGAGTACTGGATTGATATACCTTCCTAAAAGAGCAGCATTTAAGAATGCTGATGGGACTGTAGAAGAAGAATATAAACTTCAGTACATCCAGATTCCTGCTACCTTAAAGCTGTTTACAAACGAGTTAGCACCTGATATGAAAGCATATTTGCAAGTAGGAGGAGCACTTGAAATCAAAGTTTTTGATGAGCCAGAAGATCCTTCATTTGCATCTGTTGAGAAATTCACACCCATAGATATCCCTGTGATTCTAGGTGGAGGAGTCGAATATAGGATTGGAATAAATACCACATTATTTGGCGGTATTTCGTATCAACGAGGGTTGATAAATACAGTAAATGAGGCAGGGACAGGCTTTGATGATCTTCAGCTTAGAAGTACTGTTTTCTCTATTGATTTAGGGGTTAAATTCTAGTATTTCCGTCACTTTACCTTTTTGCGAATTGTCTGCATCTTGCCAAAGATGTTATTTTCATATAGATAAATATGAAATAAACTATTGTTAGGGACAAAAAGTAGGATTTTTTGTTGAGTTAATTGGAGTTTATCAGTACCTTGAAAGGAGTATAAACCCACCACGCTTATGAAATCCCTATTTACATTTTGCTGTGCCTTATTCCTATTTACTCAACTGAACGCTCAGAGCGTTTGGATTGCAGACAACCGTCCGACAGCTCCTACTGGAGCGCATATTTTCGCTAACATTACTGACGCCATTACTGCGGCCAGTCCGGGCGACATCATCCACATCATCCCAAGTCAGACCTTTTACCCTGATTTTACGATTACAAAAGACAGCCTGACATTTTTTGGAATTGGCTTTAATCCAGACAAGGATCAACCTAACAAGTCCTGGGTAGGTAGCTTGACCATTGCTACAGGTGTCTTTGGCACTCGCATATCGGGATTAAATGTAAATGATGATTTAATAATCGGGAATGCTGATGGTGCTACCGGAAATATTTTTATTGAAAATGGAGATATTGATCGTATCGCTACAACTACCGCAGGAGCAGGTACAAAAACAACAAGTAATATTGTCATTCGAAATTGTGTCATAGGATTGAGAGAGTTTTCTTCCGGTGTGGCAGTGATCAATTTAACCCAGGAAGCAAACCCCACTTCTGTGGTAATAACTAACAATGTTATCATGGGTTCTTCTTCAACAGGCTCAGGAGGAGCAGGTTCGATAAATGTGGCTGATGCAATTATTAAGAATAATTTGTTTTATGGAAATAACGACTTTGATTTTGCATTTAATGCCGTAACTACTTCAACGATTACCAACAACATCTTTTTTGGAAGATCGCCTGTTACCGATGCTTTAACTGGTACAGTTAATAATTCAACTTATACCAACAACCTTTCCTTTAACACACCAAACGATGTGTTTCCGATAGGATCTGATGGGAATACCGGCTCTGGGAACCTTCAAGCAACAGACCCACAGTTTACATCAGTACCCCTAGCGGATAATTGGGATTTTGCCAACGACCCAACCTTGGTTGGTGGACCTGCGATTAGTGGTGGAAATGATGGTACCGATATTGGGTTGACTGGTGGAACAATTCCATTCAGTATTACAGGAACACCACTTCCGACTATTAAGGTATTACGACTACCAGAAATTATAAGACAGGGAGATAATGTAGATGCTACTATAGAAGCTGAAGGAAACTAACCAGATGCTCCTATGAGTTTCTTTAAAAACTTTTCAAAAACACTGATCCTGTTTGGAGCACTTTTCGTGTTTCAAACTTCCTATGCACAAGATACATTGGAGGTTTTCGAGATCGAGTACTTCTTTGATATGGATCCCGGAGTTGGAAGTGCTACAAACATTATTGTAGGTACACCTGATACGACCGTTAACCTCCTTGAGACAATTTCTGCGTCTGGTCTTCCTACGGGTTTTCATACGTTGGGAATGAGAGCGAGGAGCTTGGCTACAAATCCGGAGTTTTTTACTGGTTCTACCAACATTTCTCCACTTTTATACATTGATCCGACACTCAGAGCTGCAGGGGTTTGGGGGATGACAGAAACCAGGTTGGTCTTTGTAGACGCGGACGATGGGGCTGCTGTAGTCAATGTGGACCAAATAGAATATTTCTTTGATGAAGACCCTGGAGTGGGGTCAGCAACACTTATTAATTCTTTTTCTGCAAATCCAACAATATCAATTGTTGAAACGCTGTCAGCGAATTCACTCCCTACAGGATTTCATGTACTTGGAATGAGAGCACGAGCAGATGGCGGAAGCTGGGGTACAACAGAAACAAGACTCGTGTTTATTGACCAATCTGATGGTGCTGCCATTGTCAATGTAGATTCATTGGAATACTTCTTTGATATGGATCCTGGTGTTGGCAATGGAACAATCATTGATGGTTTTGCTGCTAGTAATAATGTCTCACTTTTAGAAACACTAAATACATCGGGACTTAGTTTGGGTTTTCATTCCTTAGGAATGAGAGCAAAAGCTGTAGGCGGAGCATGGGGTCTTACAGAAACAAGATTAATGTTTGTAGATCCTTCAACATCTGGAGGTATAATCGATATAGATGAAATTGAATATTTCTTTGATAATGATCCTGGCGTTGGTGCTGCCGCGAGCATTACCTCGTTTTCAGCAAACTCATCTATTTCCCTTGTAGAAAATTTACCTTCAAGTGGTTTAACTACTGGATTCCATTTATTAGGATTGAGAGCAAGAGCTGTAGGTGGAAGTTGGGGAACTACTGAAACCAGAATGATTTACGTAGATCAGGCAAGTAATATGTTAGATATTACAGCTCTGGAATACTTTATAGATGCAGATCCTGGAGTTGCAGGTGCTACGCCAATAATTGTGAGTAGCCCAGCAGATAGCATAGCCATCACAGAAACATTAAATACAAGCGGACTTGCCACAGGAAGCTATACCATAAATGTGCGTGCACAAAACCAGGCAGGCGATTGGGGTCTGATTGAGTCTCGTCCATTGGTAGTTGTAGATGTTGGCCCTCCGGTCATTTCAAGTACACAGTCTTTTCCTACTAATGTCACTCCAGTAGACATAAGAATAGAATTTGAAAGAGCAATTAATTCCTTTGTTGAGGCTGACGTAGCAGTTGCCGGAGGAACAATTCAAGGAAGCTCGTTTACAACTGTAAATGATTCAACATTCACTTTATTGATCGACCTTGTTTCAGACGGGTTGGTAACGATAGACATTGCTGATAGCGCAGCATTTACTCAGGATAACAATAGCCCGACTCCAGATGCAAGCACCTTCACAATATCATATGATGCTACTGTCCCGATAGTCACAGTGGATGCATTAACTACTGCGGACACAAGTCCTGCTTTGTCTGGAACTGTTGATGATGATAGTACTTCTGTTTCCATCACTATTGATGGATCAGCATATGCGGCAACTTCCATATCGGCAGGTATATGGACACTTGATGCCGGAGTAATTAATCCATTAGCTGATGGAATTTATGATGTGATGGTGAGTGCAACAGATTCAGCTGGGAATGTTGGTGTTGATGGAACAATTGATGAACTAGAAATAAGTGTTGGCGCATTGACAGCACTAGATGCCTCTTTAATAACGTCTACAACATTTGATGCAAATTGGGTAGGAGGTACTGATGTTCAGAATTATGAGTTGGAAGTTTCTACAACAGCTGATTTTTCTACACTCCTTCCTGGATTTGATCCGTTTGTGACTACTGCTAATACGACTACTGTAACAGGATTAAATTTCTCAACTAACTATTATTATCGATTGAGGGTACGAGATAATTCGGACGTGCTTTCAGCTAACTCGAATACGATTGCAGTCAAAACCATTGTTGATGCAGAAACACTTGCTGATTCTACAGCATTAGTTCAACTATATAATTCTCTGGATGGACCTAGTTGGAATCCAAGTGTAAACTGGGAAACAAGTAGACTTATTAATTGGGCAGGAGTGACATTAAATGGTAGCCGAGTGAGTGCTATCGACATATCCTCTGTGGAGGCCATTGGCGAAATGCCAAACCCTTTTACAGGTGGTGCAGTCGGTGGATTAAGTGAACTAACCCAAATGGATGCGAGTGGCAATCAAATAGAAGCACTAATGGATTTTAGTAGCACGATGATCTTGGATTTAGATGTTTCATCTAACTCATTGGAGTTTGATGATTTGGAACCACTCGTTGCTATCGCTACGCTGAGCTACGACAATCAAGCGCCTATATTCTTTGATGAATATAATTCTGGAAGTCCAATTGAAAGTCCTCACTTGTCTAGTCCAACACTTAACGTCACAACAGGTGGAGCAAATAATTCTTATAGCTATTCTAGAGATGGTTCGGCTATTAGTCAAAGCACAGATTTTAATATTTCTGGATCGACCCTTGAGATTGCTGAAATAGATTTTGATAACATGGGCGAGTTTGCAGGAAGCGTAACTAATTCTCTGTTACCGGATTTGACATTGTCTGTCATACCACAGGTGGTCTTAGCAATAGCAGATTTATCGATGGTTATCGTCGATGGAAATGATAATCCTGTTTCCAGTACCATTTCTGGCTATTTACTAGAAGCTTTCCGGAGAGAGCAAGGCTTTGATACCTTGGAAAGGGCAGAGGATGTAAGCAGTAGTTTCGTTTTTCAAGATGTGGTTCTTGGAAACTATCTCTGCGGGATAAACCCATCTGACTTAGATAATTTCATTCCAACATACTTTGGAGATGACTTTGAGTGGATACGTGCAGACACGGTGTTTTTTAGAGAAGCTACTAGTGTTCAAGTTAAACTCACGGAGATTCCAGACCCAGTAACAGGTCCTGGTAATCTTGATGTTTTAATAGAAGAAGACTTCCCAGATGATGGTAGCAGGATAGATGCAAGGAGACGAGCTTCTAAACGTAAATGTGGAGTAAGAAGAAAAAGAACTGGAGGAAGGACAGGCCAAGATGATGATGACTTTGAGTTGATCGCTTATGGAGAGACGAATGAGAATGGTGAATTCTTGTTTGGCTTCTTACCAGAAGGCACCTATCGATTCTTTGTTGAGTATCCAGGAATTCCGCTAGATGAATCTGCTCAGGTTGAATTTACGGTTGGAGAAGAAGGGATAAGTGATACTGATTTTAAACTGGAAGCCTTTGCTACTGAAGATGGAATTGAAGTAAATATTGAAAGAGTATTGGGATTGATTTTAACCTATTTCAAGGATTTGAAAGTATATCCTAATCCTACGACTGACTTGGTTAAGATCAAATATCGTCATTTAAAAGCTGAGCATGTTCGTGCCCAGATTGTAGATATCGCTGGTAATGAAATAACGTCCTTAGATATTAAAAATGGATTCGATGGATACCACGAAATAGATGTGTCCTCTTATTCAGAGGGCATATACCTACTTCACATCTATGATACGGAAGATCCAGAGGGATCTGTAGTTTCCTATAGAATAATAGTGAAAGATTAGTAGTCCAGAATTTTCTCTACGGTCTCATTGAGTCTTGAATTTGGAAGGAAGTTTCTTTCCAAATCTGCCGCAAATGGTACAGGTGTATCCAGGCTTGCTTCCCTCATCACTGGTGCATCAAGACTTTCAAAGCAATGTTCGGAAATCCATGCAGCAATTTCACCACCGATCCCGCCTGTCATACAATCTTCATGAAGGACGATTACGCGACCAGTCTTTTCCACAGATTTTTGTACTGAGTCCTTATCCCAAGGAAGTAAGGTTCTAAGGTCGATAATTTCAATAGACTTCTCAGATTCATCAGCAACTTGATTGGCCCAATGAACTCCCATCCCGTAAGTCACAATCGTTAGGTCTCCTCCTTCACGGTTTGTTACTGCTTTACCCACTTCAGTCGTATAGTAAGCATCTGGAACGTTACCGCTTAATGACCTATAAAGTGCTTTGTGCTCAAAGTATAGATACGGATTAGGATCTTCTATTGCAGCTGCAAGTAGTCCTTTAGCATCATGAGGATTTGAAGGATAAACGATTTTTAGTCCAGGCGTATGAAAAAACCATGCTTCATTGGATTGGGAGTGAAAAGGACCTGCGCCAACTCCAGCTCCAGTAGGCATTCTTACTACTACATCCGCATTTTGACCCCAGCGATAGTGAATCTTCGCGAGGTTGTTCACAATTTGATTAAATCCCTCAGTTACAAAATCGGCAAACTGCATTTCAACCACCGCTTTCATACCGGCTATGCTTAGGCCAAGTCCGGTCCCAACAATCGCAGCCTCGCAAAGAGGAGTGTTTCGAATGCGTTCTTTGCCAAACTGCTCCATGAATCCTTCAGTAATTTTGAAAACACCACCATAGTCGGCGATATCTTGTCCCATTACGACTAATTCATCATGTTTCTCCAATGATTGCTTAAGGCCATCTGAAATGGCATCTACTAGCCTTTTTTCAGATTCTTTGCCGCTGGGTTCTATTACTTGTTGTTCATACGGGAAAAAGATGTCAGACATTTCTATCTCCGTATTTGCTTTAATTGATTCTTCGGCGAACGCTTCTTTTACAGCAGAATTAATTTCTTTTTGGATAGACTTCCTGATATCTCCGATCTCATCGTTTGAGCATACTTTCTCTTTTATCAGGAAACTTTCGAAGGATTTAACGGGATCTTTCTTCGCCCATTTTTCCATCAGTTCTTTCGGTACATACTTGGTGCCAGAAGCCTCTTCATGACCCCTCATTCTGAAAGTTTTTGCTTCAAAGATGATGGGCCTGGGGTTATTGCGGATATCTTCAATTAAGGGCTCTAATTCATTCAATACCTCAAGTATTGAATTCCCTTCCACACTGTATGCCTCCATTCCATATGCAGGTCCTTTAACGACAAATGAATCGAAATTGAATTGTTCACGGCTAGGAGTAGAAAGCCCATAACCATTATTTTCAATAACGAAGATTACTGGAAGGTTCCATACTGAAGCTACGTTCACAGCCTCATGGAAATCTCCTTCACTTGTTCCACCATCACCGGTAAAAACAAGGCTTACTTTATCCTCCTTTTTTAAGAGATGAGATAAAGCAATTCCATCGGCAATCCCCAACTGAGGTCCAAGGTGAGAAATCATTCCTACAATGTTGTGATCTTGAGTTCCGAAGTGGAAACTTCTATCTCTACCTTTTGTGAATCCATTGACTTTCCCCTGAAATTGAGAAAACAGTTGTTGAAAGCGAACTCCTCTTGTAGTGAATACTCCCAAGTTTCTATGCATAGGAAGGATGTACTCATCTTCTTTTAGCGCCAAGGCTGCTCCCACTGAAATTGCCTCTTGACCGATGCCTGAAAACCATTTACTGATTTTCCCTTGTCGAAGTAAAATGAGCATTTTTTCTTCGATCAGTCGAGGTGTAACCAATGCTTTATGTATTGCTAAAAGCTCTTCGTCGGTCCGGTTTTTACGGTCAAATTTCATAAGTAGAGTGATTTGATGTGCGAAATAAGTACATCAGGCCCAAACGGTCAGCCCTTCTGTGCAGTTTTTGCAAATTTCTATCTCAGATCGTGAAGTAAGGAGTGCTTTTCTAAAACGATTGTACTGGTCAGAATTCCAAATTTCTTCAAAACTGTGTTCAGAAACACTTCCCATACTATGTGATGCGTCTTTATCAAAACAACATGGAATAACCTGACCATCCCATGTGATCACGCATGATT
This sequence comes from Ekhidna sp., assembly GCF_963691765.1. GTDB lineage: Bacteria > Bacteroidota > Bacteroidia > Cytophagales > Cyclobacteriaceae > Ekhidna. The sequence goes on along the minus strand of NZ_OY829375.1, from coordinate 1,704,233 downwards.
GCCACATTTTCCAACACTTATTTTCTAGTTCATTTTTAATAGAAAAAGTCCCATCGCCATTTGCTCTATATCTGGAGTATTTATCTATAGTTGGGATAAGGTCACTACCATTTTGATAATCATAGATCTGTGCAGTTTTAAACGCGACTTTGTCTACACCATACTCGCTGGCTAGTTGTTTAATTTTTGGTATTTCGTGCTCGTTTGGTTTAACGACTAAGAACTGCCACATTACTTTAGGCCCATTTACATTTAGCTTCTTTCGCCACTTTAATACATTCTTTGTTCCTTCCAACACCTTGGTGAGGTCTCCTTCTTTGCGATACGATTCATAGGTCTCCTGAGAAGCACCATCAATGGAAATGATCAATCGATCCAGACCTGACAATACCGTTTGCTTGGCATTCTCCTCATCTAAAAAGTGTGCATTGGTAGATGTAGTAGTATAAATTTTATGCTTGTTTGCTATGCTCACCATTTCAAGAAACTGCGGATTCAAGTAAGGTTCGCCTTGAAAGTAGAATGTAAGATAGAGTAGGTGGCTGCTGACTTCACTTATGATTTTCTCAAATAGTTGAGTGTCTAATTTTCCAGTAGGTCGAGAAAAAGATCGTAAGCCACTAGGACATTCTGGACATCTTAGATTGCAGGCTGTAGTTGGTTCTATTGCCATGCTTATGGGAAGCCCTGATATTGCAGGTTTTCCGGATTTAATTGAATGCTGATAGCTTCTCCAAATTTTCCATGCATTAGATATCCTTTTTGGGGTTAGCTTTGAAGCGAGCGAGATACTATCGTGAAGATTGATCAACATTAGAAACAAAGTAAACACTTGAATCATGAGATTCGCATTTCTAAGCCTCTTAATTTTAATAACTACGCATTCAAAAGCTCAAATTCAGCTTTCCGATCAAGCTGAGATTGCAGTGATCACAATTGGACCTTATCAAGGAGAGGTATGGTCAGCTTTTGGTCACAGCGGCATCAGAGTCGTAGATCCAAAACTGGGCGTTGATTGGTTTTACAACTATGGATTGTATGATTTCGATCAGGAAAATTTCTTTTTGAATTTTGCTCAAGGATTGCTGAAGTATAAAGTTGGTGTTACCAAGTATGAACACGCCGTTCGATTTTATAAAAAGCAGAATCGGTATGTAAAAGAGCAGTTTTTAAATCTGACCACAGAGGAAAGACAGCAGTTCTTCAATTTTTTACAGAATAATGTAAAACCAGAAAATGCAGAATATCTCTACAACTATGTTTACGATAACTGTGCAACAAAAATTAGAGATGTAATAGATGAATTATATCCAGGGAGAGTTACCTATGATCTCAGTTACAAAGTTGAAGGAAAGACGATTCGTGATCTCATGGAGGACTATCTGGACTATCAGCCTTGGGGTGATTTAGGGATAGATATTGGCTTAGGAACTCAAGTAGATAGAGAGGCGAAAGCGAAGGAATATATGTTTTTGCCGGAGTATATTTATTTGGCTCTGGATAAGGCAGAGATATCAAGAGACAGTGTCACAGTTCCGTTCATTAGTAAATCTGTAACCGTTTTTGTTCCTGAGGAGGAAAACAATGAGAATGGCCTCCTCACTCCATTCAACGCATTTGTTCTTTTATTCTTCATCGTTGGGTTGATTACTCATAGGAATATGAAATATGGTCGGAGAACTAAATGGATTGATGCACTGGTATTTTCTATCGTCGGATTTGCAGGTTGGTGGGTAGTATTCTTATGGTTTGGTACGGAACATCTTTCTCAAGGAAATTTGAACATCCTCTGGGCTATTCCATTTCATTTGCCTTTAGCATTTTTCATCAGCAAAGAACGTTTCAGGAAGTTCTTCCGGATATACTTCAAAATCACAGCTTATTGGTATTGCGGAGTATTATTAATTTGGGCAATGATTCCGCAGCCACTGCACCAATCACTAGTTCCGCTGGTATTGACACTAGTACTTCGAAGTTTTTTCATCAGCTATCATTTGAATAAGAAAGCTGTATAACTATATTTATAGTTATACGTTATTCTTTGCATGATCAGACCATTATTCCTAGCCATAAGTATTTTCCTAGCCTGCTGTACTATGGCTCAGCAAACAATCAAGGGAAAGGCAATAGATAGTGAAACCCAGGAGCCTGTGGCATTTGCAAATGTGTTTTTTTCAGGTACATTGATAGGATCGACTACAGATATTGATGGAAATTTCTCTTTCGAAATCCCAGTTGAAGGGAAATACGAACTCATTATTTCATATATCGGATACAAAGAATTTTCTAAGGAAATATTGACAAATGAAGAAATCCCATTTTTAAATGTTGAATTAGAACCGGAAGTCATTGAATTGAAGGATATTGAAGTAGAAGCAGATACCACTGGCTGGGCAGACAACTATACAACCTTTAAACGACTATTTCTTGGAGAAACACAAAATGCTGTCAAGGTAGATATTACAAATCCGAAAGATATTTTCTTGTTTTATGATCCCATTGAAAATGGCCTTTTTGCACACTCGCGCAAGGAGATTGTCATTGAAAATAAAGCATTAGGATATCGTATTGGTTATGCGATGAAGCAGTTTGGAATGGAATATAAGACAGGACAATTTTATTCTTTCGGCATACCCAGATTTCAAGAAATTGAGCCTAAAGGAAAAGGCCAAGCAAAAAGATGGGAGAAGGCAAGAGCCAAAGCTTACAACGGGTCGTTTGTACATTTCCTAAAATCATACAAAGACAATTCCTTTACTAAAGAAGGCTATAAGGTCCATGAATTATTCAGGATTCCAAATAGAAATCGTCCTCCTGAAGAATTGATACAAGAGAAAATAAGAAGCTTAATGTCTGAGCGAAAAAATCATCGAATAGTAATTGGCGAAACCAAAGATTCAGACAGTTTGAGCTATTGGATGCGCATGAGAAGAATGCCGCTGATTGTTGATAGCATAGGGTTGGAAATCACAGATAATTCCCTTTTGGAAGGAGACGTTTTAAACTACAAAGGGTATTTGAGAATCGTCTATACGAAAGAGCCTGAAGAATCAGGATTTTCCAGGTATCGGATCGGAGGAGGTGTAGACAATAAACAGACGACCATTGCCTACTTTGCCAATCCGATTACTATATATGACAATGGGTACTATGACGTAGCAAATGTCTTTTTTGAAGGGTATATGGGTTGGTCCTCCAAGATTGCAGAAATGCTTCCGCTAGAATATTTGCCACAGAGTAGTAAACCTTAGTTTTCTACTTTTACACCATTCCAAAATGCAACATAGCCTTTAATGTTTTTGGCTAACTCACTTGTCTCAGGATAGTACCAAGCTGCATCTTTATTTTCTTCTCCATTGACATCCAATGAATAGTAGCTTGCAGTACCTTTCCAAGGGCATACTGTATGTGTACTTGTTTCTTTGAAGAACTCTTTTTTAATAGATGAAGGAGGGAAATAATGGTTACCTTCTACTACTACCGTGTCATCGCTTTCGGCGATTATTTCGCCATTCCATATCGCTTTCATAAATATTTCTTTTAGATATAAACTAAAGTTAAAAAACCATGGTTTGGTTTCACTTTAGGTCAGGTAAATAGATGTAGAATGTCGTCCCTTTTCCTTTTTGCGACAATACTTCTACGCTGCCCTCCATGTGATTCAATGCATCCTTTACTAAGTACAGACCAAGGCCAGTGCCTTCAGAAGATTTACTTGCGCGATAAAACATATCAAAAATTCTCGGAAGATGTTTTTCATCAATACCAACACCATTGTCTGAAATTTGAAGGTTGATTCCGTTATCAACATTCTCAATCTTGATACGTATTTCAGGGTTTTTCTTGCTACCACTGTATCTCATCGCATTTCCAAGAATATTGGTCAATACCGTATGCAATCGGGCAGAATCTGTATTTATGTGAAAGGGTTTATCTGTTTCAAAAATAAGCTTAGGTTGTTTGATGTTTGGATCAATCAATACACTAAACTCATTCTGGATTTCTTTTACTAGATCAATTTCAACGATTGCAAGGTCCTCTTTTTGTGCTTTACGCAACTTGATGATATCGCGAATAACATTGTCTGCCTGATTCACTCGTTCATTAATGGCATCTAAATACTCCTCGGTTTTATCTTCGTTTTCCTTTAATCTAATTGCAGATACTATTCCAGAGATAGTAGTCAATGGAGAGCGAAGGTCGTGTGAAGATCTATATAGGAATGTGTCCAGCTCAGAATTAGCCTTTTTTAGATTATGCTGCTCTATTTCCAATACACTGATAATCATTCCTAGACCCATAAGAGCCTGAAGAAATATATAAACGGCCCCCATGTAATATGGAAATTCACCGTCATAGAAAAAGAATGATATCGGTGAAAGGGAAACAAAGAAATAGTTTATCTGAAGTAATCCATATGCCACGAACGAGATTAAAATAAACCTAATTCCTATGCCTGTTTTGGAGATATTCCAGAGCATGCGCGCACAAATCAAAAAGAGACCACCAGCTAATAGGGAGCGGATACCAACTCGATAGAAAATTCGAAAATCACCAGCATCAGGATCATTATAATTGAAGGAAACAAGAAGAATAGATATCGGGATTATTAGCCCGGCAACTACCTTTAGATTTCTTTTATTGATTTTCTTGGTCCTGGAAATTTCGCGTGTTCCCGCATAAAGCCAGAGTACCTGGAAAAAGCTAGCCAACACCGTAATAAAAGAAACAAATAGCCTTATTGGATGATCAAGCGGTAGTAGAAATGCATTGGCTAATGCTATACATGAGCCAATCATATTGACACATAATGCCAACCAGCTCCATGACCAATAATCAAAAAAATTGTTTTGATACTGCCGAAAAAATTTCCGCAGTATCATCATTATAACCAAGGCTAGGAAGCCTTGGGTTGAGTATTGAACAAAAACAACCTTTAATGCTTCTGGAAACATTATTGGTTGCTCAGCATAAAATCAGTGAAAGTACCTTCAGGGACTTCGTCTAATACTTGAATATCCGTCAATTCATATTTACCTCTATTACCGGCTAGTAGGATTTCACCATACTTTTTATAATCAGCCCATGGAGTAATAAATTGAGGATCAAGTGTTGAGGAATCCGGGAAATATGCCCACTGAGTGACCAGTTTACTGTCGGTATCTACCCATACTTCGTACACATTTTGTGGTGTTAATCCAGTGTCTTTGAATGATAGTAGTACTACGTCAGCACTCGCGCCAGTCATCGTGGTGTCTTCTCTCAAATACTTCAGAGTAACTCCGGAGTCTTTCAGTTTATAAGGCATTACCAGCCAGTATGAGTCATTAACCCAAAGGCCATATCCTCTATCTAGGTAGTAATCAAGTGAGTCAGTTAATTGCGTTCCAGCTTTCATTACTTTCCCCTCTTTGGTATTGATATTCATCAAAATAGTCGTTTCGATTTCTGGTACTTCGATACGAATATCACCCGTCCATTTATCCCATGTATGAGTTCTTCTACCAAAGAAATTCCAACTTAAATACCGTGTATTGTCCCATGCGGCGCGTCCACCCATTGCCTGCATGGCTTTGTCAGCCAAAAGTGTCGCAAGTAGATCGGAACCTTCTTGATCAAAGCCCTCAGCAGGGGGATTATTATATTCAACGTATTCACCGCCTTCTTCAGCAGATTCGCTTGTATCTTCTGTTGTAGATGATCCTGTAGAACATGATGATAAAAGCCAGAGAAGTGCAAAAGCACTGAGTAGATTTCTTTTAGTGGTTGTTTTCATAACAATAAATATAGATACAAAAAAAAGGAGACCATAGTGGTCTCCCTTTAGTTTAGGTTGGTTGTGTTTGTTTTTAGATGTGTTAGTCTTTTCCTTCTTTAAACTGCTCAAATCTGTCTCCTTCATCTGATCGAGGGAAAACGTTATTGTCAGTATATGCATCTGCAGTCATCTCATTAGGATCAATAACAATTTTAGCTACTTCTTTGTCTTTCATGAAAACTTTCGTCACTTCTTTTTCATTGATCTTCCAGATTTCTGCTGGAATTTTCTGTAACTCCACAGATCCATCTACATAGGTCCATTGAATTATGATAGGAGAAACAAGACCACCTTGATTCTTCAGGGTCAGTTCATAAAAGTTTTTACCTGCAGCAGATTGCTTGATTTTATCTTGATCCATAGACTGACGATACTCACCAAATCCGCCAGTCCATTCTTGGAATACGAATGGTTGTGGATCGCTTCCAAAGTCTTTCTTGCCATCATCTTTACCATCAATTCCTTGTCCAGCACCTTTGATATTTCTTGTCTCTAATCCGTTCTCTTCAGTCTGCATCTGGAACCATCTCACATTGTCAAGTGAGACATCTACATAGTCAGTTCCATAGAACCATCCTCTCCAAAACCAGTCTAAGTCTACAGCCGAGGCGTCTTCCATGGTACGGAAAAGGTCTGCAGGAGTAGGGTGTTTGAATGCCCATCTTTCAGCATATGTTTTGAAAGCTTTGTCAAATAGCTCAGGTCCCATTACGGTAGTTCTAAGCAAGTTCAAAGCCGTAGCAGGTTTTGCATAAGCATTGCTACCAAACTGTCTAATCTGCTCAGAGTTTGTCATTATTGGTCTTACCAAACCTCTTTCTCCACTCATATAAGGGACAATGTTAGCTGCTGGACCTCTTCTAGATGGATAATCATAGTCTAGGTAATTTGTTGCAAACTCTTGCTCGGTTAAATATTGAACAAATGTGTTCAAGCCTTCATCCATCCATGTCCACTGACGTTCGTCAGAGTTGATGATCATAGGGAAGAAGTTGTGACCTACCTCATGGATGATTACTGAGATCATTCCATGCTTTAGTCTGTCTGAGTAAGTACCGTCTTCTTTAGGTCGTCCATAGTTGTAACAAATCATAGGGTACTCCATACCAATAGATGCTGTATGCACAGAGATAGCTACTGGGTATGTATACTCAATGGTATGCTTAGAATAAGTCTCTAAAGTTTGCTTTACAGCAAGGGTAGAAAACTCTTCCCATAGTGGATTTCCTTCTTTAGGATAGTAAGACATCGCTAATGGCTCATTGCCTTCACTCAACTTCACAGCCATTGCATCCCAGATGAATTTTCTTGAAGCACAGAAACCGTAATCTCTTACATTTTCAGCTTTGAACTTCCAGGTCTTGGTATCAGTAGCTCGTGATTTTTCATTTTTCTTAGCTTCTTTCTCTGTTACTATTATGACAGGTTTCTCATAGCTTTTCTTGGCTTGCTCAAATCTTTCTAATTGCTTTTCTGAAAGCACATCTTTAGGATTTTGAAGCATTCCTGTAGCTCCAACAACGAAATCTGAAGGAACGGTTAGGTCAACTTCGTAATCACCGAATGTTAAGGCAAACTCACCCCTACCTAGAAACTGCTTGTTTTGCCAGCCTTCATTGTCGATGTAAACGGCCATTCTAGGGAAAAACTGTGCGATAGTGTATAAGTAATTATCTTCTTTCTCGAAGTATTCCAGGCCTGAGCGACCTCCGTCAGTCATTCTGTTGTTGATATTATACATCCAGTCGATGCTGAAAGACATATTTTGACCAGACTTTAACGGTTGATCTAGGTCTATTCTCATCATTGTTTTATTGATGATATAAGACATATCCTTACCACTGCTTTTCACTGATTTAATCTTAAATCCACCATCATAATCATTGTCTCCAGTTAATCTGAATACTGCGAAAGCACTTAGCGTATCTCTCATACTGTTTCTTCCAATGAGTGGAGAATCAGAATCTCTTGATCTCATATTTTGATCTAGTTGTACCCATAGATACTCAAGATCGTCAGGAGAATTGTTGTAGTAAGTGATGTCCTCACTACCAGTAATTGTTTGATTCTTATCATCCAAAACAATCTTCATTTTATAATCGGCCTTTTGTTGCCAATACTGATGTCCCGGTGCGCCGGAAGCAGTGCGGTACACATTAGGAGTCGGCAGCATGGTACCTAGCTGCTCAAACTTTTGTTCCCATTCTGTGTCCTTTTGTTTTCGATCTTGACCCATTGCAACAGATCCAATCAAAAACGCCACGATTAATAGGGTGCTCTTCTTCATAATTGCGTTTAGTTAATAATATTTTAGTTTAAGTAATTTGTATCTAACATGAGCATAAGTGCAATTCCTCCCACTGCAGATGAAATGATCATTTTCCAATCTCTTCTCCCAACGCCACCAATGCCTACGAAAATGAAGCTAATCACCATAAATAATGCAACGATTATTATTTGACCTACCTCTAATCCTACATTAAAGGCAAATAATGGAAGAATAATTGACTCTTCATTACCAAGTAATGCTCGCAGGTAATTGGAGAATCCAAGACCATGGATCAAACCAAAAAATCCAGCATATAAGTAGTTTCTCCATATTTTACCCTCAGCGATTCTATCATCGTTGGTAAAAAGGTTTGAAATTGCTGTAACGAGGATTGTAACTGGAATTAAAAATTCTATAAGGTCAGCATTGATATTTACCACACGCATGGTTGAAAGAGCCAATGTGATCGAATGACCTACAGTAAATGCTGTAACTAGAATTAGAATTTTTTTCCAGTCTGTTCTTTGGAAAAGGGCACAAAGCACAATTACAAATAGAATATGATCATACCCGTTTATGTCAAGTATATGATCAAAGCCAAGTCCGTAATACAGTTTAAACTCACTCATGGGGTAGCGAATATAAGCTAAGCTTTTGATCCATTTATTTCAGAAATGGAATGATTTGATGAACGGTATTGATGGTGGGCACGCCATTTGCGTAGATTTGAGGTATGATTACAGCAGTACTTATTTTTTTCAAGGTATTCATACATCCATTTCATGTAAGTGTGACCGATATAAAGTTCAAAGAAGATAAAAAGGCCATCCAGATTAGCACTCGAATTTTCCTGGACGATTTGGAACTTGCACTTCAAGAATACAGTGGCAACGATAAGTTGGATATAACCAAGGAAGAAAATTGGGAAGAGGTGAAAACCAACCTTAAACCTTACGTTTTAGAAAAACTAAAAATATGGGATGCTAAGGATCGCGAGTATGATCTTAACTGGGTAGGTGCAGAGATGGAAGATGATGTAATGTGGTGTTACATTGAAATTGAAAAAGTGAAAAAATTAGGTCGGGTAAAAGTCTGGAACAGTATTCTGCATGAGGTCTGGGGAGATCAGGAAAATCTAATTCATTTTCGAGCTTTCGAAGACGTTAAAAGCGCAAGACTTTATAAAGGGGAAGATACCGAAGTATTTGAATGGGGTAAATAAATTTTAACACCTTTCCTCTTATTTAGACACAGATGGTGGAAATAGAAAGTTCATAGCAGTTTTTTGTCTGACAACCTTCCCATCAATCTTAGCTGGATCCCAATTGGGTAGACTCTCTACTATTCTAACTGCTTCTTCATCACACCCAAAGCCAATACTTTTTGCAACTTGGATGTTGGAAAAACTACCGTCTTTCTCAACAACGAATGTGACAAATACACGTCCTTTTATCCCATTTTTTGCTGCTTCTTCAGGATATTTTAGATCCTTTAATATTCGATCCCACATTTTCACAATCCCTTCTGGATGTTTTGCTGGTTCATCTACCCTTGTATGGATCTTATCAATATCGATCGAATTATAAGCCAATTCTTGACCGTATAAATGAGATGTAGTTATTAATAGTAGCAATATCAATGTCTTTTTCATTCTATCAATTTAATGATTATTTACTTCAACATTTTCTTGCATCGAGCTACTAAAACTGGCTTGGTTATTAATTGAGCTTCACTGGAAACCGGTGCTTCACCCGTTGTCCTACCTTCTCACCATTATGAAATCCCGGAGTCCATTTCGGCATTGTAGTGAACAATCTTACTACTTCTTCTCCGCATCCATAGCCATTGTCTCTGACTAGCTTAATATTGGTAATCTTACCAGTTTTCTCTACAATAAATTCTATATCAACCAGGCATTCAACTCCTTTTAATCGAGCAGACCTCGGATACCTTAGATTATTCTTGATAAACTCCCAGTAGTTTTCTGGTTCTGAAGCAGGAATATCAACAGAATCGTATACTGTACCCACATATGAAATTACTTCCAAAATCATTTTTTGCTTTGTTGCTTTGCCAAGCCTGTAGGCCGGCTTCCATGCCTGCATATTCATAAGTGCTCTGACGATTGCTGTATCATTAGGATTTGAATCTTTTCCTAGCCAGAAATTGGTGATTTCTCCACTTTCAAGTACATCAAATCCAATAGAAATTTCAGTATCCGTATAGTGATAGGATTGATCACTTAAAATGGCTTCCCAATATGACATGAAGAATTGATTGAAGCTTTTTTCAGGTTTGGCAAAATATAATGTGGTATCAATTTCAATATTGAATGAATAATTACTGGTATCAAATTGAAGTACACCTATTGTGTTGGGTCTTTCAAAATGTTCAGGTGCTGCATAGTAGCCTAGCGTATCGTTTTTAAAGGCAGTTCCTGCATATCCCACAGGTTTAGAATTAGCAAGTTGAAATACAATGTTTTTAACTTGAATTTGTCTCACAACTCCACCGTTTTGCTTAGCAGGTATCCACTTAGGCATTAGGTTAATAACTCTTAGTGCTTCCTCGTCGCATCCAGCGCCGACACCTCTTACAACTTTTGCATTCGTAATGGATCCATCTTTCTCAATAATAAATTGTACAAATACACGCCCTTGTAAGCCCATCCGCTGAGCTTCCTTTGGGTATTTTAGGTGCTTAGCCAAGAATTGGTACATTGCCTCTGTACCTCCAGGGAATGTTGCCGGCTCATCTACTTTGGTAAATACCGGATCTTCATTTTCCAATACAAGTGTATCGGTCTGAGCATGCATACTTAAAGAAAGGACCAATCCTATCAATAAGGCTATTGACTTTTTCATGCCACAATCATAAAAAAATCATACCACTTTCCATTGCTTACCATCGTGCTTAAGTAAAGTGATTTCTGAAGTCATGAATTCATAGAAGACTTTTCGATTTTCAAATTCACTTTTGGCTTCATAAAACCTTGCTTTCTTTAAATCGCGGAAACCAACAGTGACATGCGGGTGAAATGGGCGGTCTTTATAATTTCCATTGTCCAGCTTCAATTCTTTTCTACATGCAGTTATGACAGTCTTTTGAAGGTTGTCTAACTCTTCTGTGCCAATCACATTTACAAAAACTACTCGAGGCTCAAAAAAGTCGAAATCATTTAGTTCAATTTTGAATGGAACAAGACGATCATTTAGCGATCTGATCACCTCTTGCAACTGTTCAAATTTTTTATCCTTCCATTTAAAAGGCATGTGCAACGTGATATGTGGAGGAGAATTTAGTGCATGCCTACTGTCAAATTTTTGAGCAATTTCTTTTTTAAAGGAAGATATCTCATCTTGAATTTCTTGAGGAGGTAAGATCGCAATGAAATATAGAGATTCGCTCATTTTGCAAGTACTTGCTTCATTGATTCCCAGTATGCTGGAAAATTGGAAAGATCGTTATGATGTCCCCCTTCAATCGTATAGAATTCTGACGGCTTATTTTCTAAACTTTCTAACAACTTTTTTCCAGAAGAATAATCGACTACTTCGTCATCAGTACCGTGGAAAATATATATAGGAGATGATGCTGTAGAAAGTGACTGCTCATTATCGAAATCATACCGCAATAATAGGTTGGTTGGATAAATTGGAATGATGTCCCTGGCGACGTCTTTAAGGCTGTGGAATGGTGTCTCTAAAATCAATTTTGATGGGTTGTTTTTGCCCGCCAGGTAGCATGCAAAGGATGATCCAATTGATCGACCGAATAGTACGATACTGTCTTCATCAGCAATCTGAGTTGCGTATTTGTAGATCGAATCAGCATCTTTTAGCATAGCTTTTTGACTTTTTTTTCCACTGCTCTTTCCATATCCGCGATAGTCGACGATGAATACTTCATACCCAAGCTCGACAAACGGGTAGACGATTTCTCCCCAACGCGCAAGATTCCCGGCATTTCCATGAAAATAGAGGATCAGACCTTTTGAGTCTTTTTGGGTAAAATGTAACCCGTTTATCTCCGCACCATCATCCATAGTGATAAAGTGTTCATCAAAATCGGCTTTGAAAGAATACTTGTAATCCATTGGGAGATCCTCAGGTAAAAAGATAAGGCGCTCCTGAAGCGCATAAATTATGACTCCAAAAGTCAGGTATAGACCAAGCAGAATTATGAGTAATAATTTTAGCGTGTTCAGCATCTGTCCCTATAATTTTTTCAATGCTTTCTTTTAAAAGAAAGACTTGTTTCCTCTGGATTTATGGGTTTTAGCTCCTCAGAATCTATAATTTCTTCGAGCATCCGGTGGTATTCTTCATGTGTATATAAATCGTTATGACCACCCCCAATAACAGAGTAAAGTCGTGTCACTTTGGGATTAATATTAGATAAGGCAAGGCTGGATTTATAGGGGATCAACTTGTCTTTGGTGCCATGTATAATTTTTATTGGACATGTTACATATTTGATCCATTTGTAAGTTCTTAATGGATATTTCAAGATTAAGGATGCCGGCATAAATGGAATATAGCGCTTGGCCATTTTTGTCATGCTGTAGTAGGGGGATTCTAAAATGAGCATCCTCGGGTTGTTATTGCTCGCAAGTTTTGCTGCGAATCCAGAACCCATAGAGCGACCGTAAATAGTAATATATTTTTCATCGACACGGCTCTTTAATATATCGTATACACGCTGCATATCATTTTTAATGATTTCCTCAGACCTCCTGAGCCCCTTACTCTTACCAAAACCTCTATAGTCAACCATGGCCACATCAAAACCCAATCTTGTGAAGTCGACAGCAAATTTTCCCCAACCTTTTATCGAACGAGAGTTTCCTTTTAAGTAGAGTACAATACCTTTTGGTTTTGGGATACTAAAATGAACTCCATTGATCCTGACATCATCTCCTATATAAAGATTGTGTTCCTCACTTTTTTGATTTGGGTATTTAAATTCGAAATCAGCAGGTAGTTTTTCAGGCTTAAATAGAAACCTCTCTTGTAAGAAATACGCCGCCACATTGGTAATAATGTAGATTGATAGAATCACTATGATGATAGTCGTTACCAATGATTTAAATTAAGGTCTGTTTTTTTGGAGGTTTTCCCATTAAATATAATGAATCAAAAGATCCATATTAGAATGAGGACTTCTGAGAAGGAATAAAAAATATCATACCTATGAAAAACTGGAAGATTGTATTACTCATGTTGATTTTGGCAAGTTGCCAAACTACTAATACTTCAACATCAACTTCGACGACTTCTAATACTGATGACTTGGGAGCTTTTACATCAAGCATGAACAAGCAAGAAGGATATTTCAACTTTTATTATGACGAGGAGGTTGGTCGCATGTTTCTGGAGGTCGATAAAATAGGTGAAGAATTTTTATACGTGAATTCCTTGGCAGCGGGGATTGGCTCTAACGACATTGGATTAGATAGGGGCCAGCTGGGAGGTGAACGCGTTGTTAAATTTGAAAAGCATGGCAATAAGCTTTTACTTATTCAGCCAAACTATGATTACCGCGCCATCAGCGACAATCAAGATGAGGTTAAATCAGTAGCCGAAGCATTTGCAAGCTCAGTTATAGGCGGGTTTGAAATTAAAACCAAGAATAGCTCATCCTATCTCATTGACATTACTGACTTTCTGCTTAGAGACTCACATGGGGTAAGCGGTCGATTGAGAGGATCCAACCAAGGAAATTTTTCTGTAGATAAATCTAGATCAGCCATATACATGGATGGTACTTTTAATTTTCCCAAAAACACTGAATTTGAATCGATCCTGACTTTTAGCGGAAATGCTACGGGATGGTGGCTCAGGTCTGTTACGCCTACTCCAGATGCCGTAACCGTACGAACACACCACAGTTTCATTGAACTTCCGGATGATGATTATACTCCACGACTACTCGATCCACGTTCAGGATATTTTAACATTTCCTATCAAGACTATGCCACTCCAATTGAAGATCAGCTCGTAAAGAGATTCATAGTTCGTCACAGATTGAAAAAGAAGGATCCTAATGCGGCAGTAAGTGAGGCTGTTGAACCGATCATATATTATGTCGATAGAGGTGCACCGGAGCCGGTTCGATCAGCATTGATTGAAGGAGCAAGCTGGTGGAATCAGGCATTTGAAGCTGCAGGATATAAAGATGCCTTTCAAGTGAAAGTGATGCCGGAGGGGGCGCACCCACTAGATGTGAGATACAATGTTATTCAATGGGTGCATAGATCTACACGAGGGTGGAGCTATGGAAGTGGTATTACGGATCCAAGAACAGGCGAAATGATTAAGGGTCATGTAAGCCTTGGATCACTTCGTGTGAGGCAGGATTTTCTTATTGCCACCGGCTTATTGCAACCATATGAAAATGGCGATGAGCGTCCGAATGCAATGACTGAAATGGCGCTGGCAAGATTAAGACAACTTTCTGCCCATGAGGTTGGCCACACACTTGGATTAGCACACAATTTTGCTGCCAGCGTCAATGATAGAGCTTCCGTCATGGATTATCCACATCCATACGTGAAGATGGATGATCAAGGAAATATTGACTTAAGCGAAGCTTATGATGATAAAATAGGAGCTTGGGATAAGGTGACAATTACTTATGGATATAGCGATTTTCCAGAAGGAGAAAATTCGGAAAAGCTTGCCAAAATTTTAGATGACGCTTTTAGTAGTGGTTTACGATATATTACTGATCAAGACGCACGACCATCCAGTGGATTGCACCCTAAAGCACACTTGTGGGACAATGGGATCAGTGCTGCGGATGAACTGAATAGAATGATGATGATTCGCAGGAAAATCCTCAACGATTTCTCTGAAAAAGCGATAAGAACTAACATGCCTATGAGTTCAATAGAGGAAGTTTTAGTTCCAATGTATCTTTTTCATAGATATCAAGTTGACGGTGCTTCTAAGCTGATTGCAGGCTTAGACTACAGCTATGCACTAAGAGGAGGAACTGCAGTAGTCACAAAGATGCTTACTTCAGAAGAACAACTTGGTGCATTGGATGCGCTTCTAAATGCCACTAAGGTTGAGAATTTAAAACTCCCAGAAAGTCTTTTGGGAAGCATTCCTCCAAGGGCATACTCATATCCAAGGTCTAGGGAGACTTTTCAGTCAAAGACAGGGCCTGCCTTTGACTACTTAGCAGCAGTAGAAACTGCTTCAAGTGTTCCATTTAGCTTCATATTCAATGCCGATCGCTTCAATCGTTTGCTGACATTTAAAGCCAGAAACAACGATCAACCTGGCGTGGATCAAGTATTGGATCGAACAATTGCGAGTGTTTGGAAGTCGCCTTCATCGAATTCACTTGACAGAACGCTACAGAAAGTTGTAGAAATGGAAATGTTGAGTCATTTGATGGGTCTAGCAGCGAATGAGCGTGCATACGATGAAGTTAGAGCAAAGGCAATTGCCAAAATCAAAGAAATCCAATCTTATGCTAGTGGTCGTAAGAGCAGGAAAACAAATGATGATGGGTCATACTACAGCTTTGTAATTGCTGAGATTGATTCATTTTTAAAGGCACCTAGCAAGTTCAAAAAGCCAAATACAATTAAAGCTCCAGACGGTTCACCGATTGGTAGTTGTGATTTTTAATCAGAAATATTTTTTGTTTTTAAAAAATTATCGCTTTCATTTGGCTCAACAATGATGACGACCCAAACATATTTTAGCTATTTCTTTTTTTATCTGATGGATAAATCGGGGTGGCTATAGTATGTATTAAAGAATAAATAATAAGAAGCCTCCCCATCGGGAGGCTTTTTTTTTGCTTATGAAAAAAGTAGCAATTCAAGGATTAAAAGGAAGCTTTCACCATGAAGCATCACTTCATTTTTTTAATGAAGAAATTGAGCTATTCGAGTGCGAAACTTTTTCAGATGTTGCAGACGCTGTTGTATCAAAACGAGCCGACGTGGCACTGATGGCAATTGAAAATTCATTGGCAGGCTGCATCATTCCTAACTATGCACTGCTGAGATCAAATCCTGTTGAGGTTTGTGGTGAAGTAGGGCTACGTGTAAAAATGAATCTTCTGGCGCTTTCAGGAACAGATGTTGCCGACATTGAAGAGGCGCATTCTCATCAGATGGCGATTAGACAATGCGGAGGGTTTTTTCAAAATCACCCCCATGTAAAAATCGTAGAGGCATTTGACACAGCTGGAAGTGCTAAGTATATCCAAGACAATCAGCTTCAAAATATTGGGGCAATTGCTAGTCAGCAAGCAGCAAAAGAATATGGCCTGGAAATTGTCGAATCAGGTATAGAAGATAATCTGCTCAACTATACCCGATTTTTGGTCCTTCGAAACAAAGGCGGAGAACAAATTAAAGATCCCAACAAGGTCTCAGTCTATTTCCAAACAAAGAATGACCCAGGATCATTGGCCAATACACTTACAATCATAAGTGGCTTGGGAATCAATTTGGGTAAGCTACAGTCTCACCCAGTGCCGAGTAAAAATTCTTTGTATGGGTTTTATGCCACGCTGGAAATTGAGGAAGCCTCTCAATTAGCTGACCTGCAACAAGTAATGAAGCGAATGACTATACAGTTTGAAATTTTAGGAACTTATAAAAAGGGAGAAACACATGGTTGATACACTTAAATCAAAACGTCTATCTGGAATCGGCGAATATTATTTTTCAAGAAAATTGAGAGATATAGAAGTCCTTAATTCACAAGGCGAAAATGTGCTCAATTTAGGAATAGGAAGCCCAGATTTACCACCTCCGCATACAGTGAGAGAGACGCTGGTAAAAGGGTTTGATGAATCGAATTATCATCAATATCAGAGCTATAAAGGAATCCCGGATTTACGCAGCGCATTTGCAAAATGGTACTCAAGCTATTTTGATGTATCGTTGGATCCAGATCACGAAGTACTCCCACTCATAGGTTCGAAAGAAGGGATTATCCACATCAGTATGTCTTTGCTTGATGAGGGGGATCAAGCTTTGATTCCTAACCCAGGGTACCCTGCCTATTCTTCGGCTACAACTTTGGCAGGGGGAGAAGCAATTCATTATTCACTAAATGAAGCGAATAATTACCATCCGGATTTTAAAGAATTAGAAGCTATGGATCTGTCTAAAGTGAAGTTAATGTGGGTTAATTATCCACATATGCCAACAGGAAGTGATGGTACTGATGAGCTTTTTGAGCGGCTGATAGCTTTTTCTCGAAAACATCAGATAGTCGTAATCAATGATAATCCATATGGGTTTATTCTGACGGAGAAGCAAAGAAGCTTGCTTCAGCAAAGAGATAATAATGATCTGATTTTAGAATTGAATAGCCTTTCCAAATCTCACAATATGGCAGGCTGGAGAGTTGGTGTTTTGGCAGGCAATGCTGACTTAATACAAGTAGTATTAAGTTTTAAGAGTAATGTGGATTCCGGTCAATTTAAGCCAGTTATGCGATCCGCAATTGCAGCCTTGGAAGTGGGAAATGAATGGTACGGAGAATTAAATGATGAGTACAGAATAAGAAAAAAACTAGCTAAAGAAGTAGTTGATTTAATTGGCTGCTCATCTCGTAGCGAAGAGGTAGGAATGTTTATTTGGGCTAAGATCCCCGAGACCTTCTCCGATGGCGAGACTTACGCTGACTATCTATTAGAAAAATACAGGATCTTTATACCACCGGGAAGTGTTTTTGGCAGTGAAGGGAAATCATTTGTAAGACTTTCATTGTGCAGCTCTCAAGAAATGTGGCAAGAGGTAATCAAACGAATTAAGAAAAAGCAGGCATGAAAACGAATCCAATCCAATTATTTACACAAAACAAACCGGTAGTAATCTCCGGACCCTGTAGCGCTGAGTCAGAAGAGCAGGTGCTTGCAACTTGCAAGCAAGTAGCAGAATATGATAAAGTCAATGTGCTTCGAGCTGGAATCTGGAAGCCACGAACACGACCCAATAGCTTTGAAGGAATGGGAGCAGAAGCTCTGCCATGGCTAGTAAGAGCACGGAAGGAAACAGGATTACCCATTGCTGTGGAGGTTGCCAATTTCAATCACGTATTTGAGTCCCTAAAGCACGATGTTGATATCTTATGGATAGGTGCTCGAACCACGGTAAATCCATTTTCTGTGCAAGAAATTGCAGATGCATTAAAGGGTACAGATGCTACAGTTTTAGTAAAAAATCCCATTAACGCAGATGTTGAATTATGGACCGGAGCACTCGAACGTCTGAATCAAGCCGGGATTTCTAAATTAGGAATGATCCACAGAGGATTTGCCCAACACGGAAAAAGCATATATCGCAACGAGCCTAAATGGCAACTTCCTGTGGAGATGAAACGCAGATTCCCTGATCTCCCACTGGTTTGTGATCCTAGTCATATCAGTGGAAATAGGGACCTACTTCTTTCAGTTTCTCAGCAAGCTCTTGATATGGACTTTGATGGTTTGATGATTGAATCTCATATAGATCCAGACAATGCGCTGAGCGATAAAGCGCAGCAAGTTACACCTGATGCATTAGGTGATCTGTTAGATAGTTTGGTTATCAGAAGACCGAACATCCCTGATGAAGAACTATCGAATAAACTTTCCAGGCTGAGGAGTCAAATTGATCTTATTGATGATGATCTTTTAAAACTACTTGGAGACCGTATGAAAGTAGCTGAGGAGATTGGCTTAGTAAAAAAAGAAAAAGGAGTTACCATCCTACAAACAAACAGATGGGAAGAAATTATTGAAAAAGCTTCGGCGAACGGAGCATTGCAAGGTCTTTCGAAGAAATTTATGATTCGTTATCTAAACGCCATACACCAGGAGTCAATAGATCATCAAAATGATGTGATGAATAAGTCGGAGTTAGAAGAATAAAACATCTGATTGGATTAGGGGTTTTATCTTGCAACCGAATGAAAGAGAAACTCCAAAAGCTAGAAGAAGCCCTTGCTAATTTGCCACTTGGCAATCAGCCTGAGAACTTGTATGATCCAATCAGATACCTTTTATCGTTGGGAGGAAAGCGATTACGACCGATGCTCGTATTGCTTGGTTATGGGTTAAAAAAAGATGATTACGAATCCATTATCTCACCAGCACTTGCGGTAGAGGTTTTTCACAACTTTACACTGATGCATGATGATATCATGGATGAGGCTCCGCTACGAAGAGGTCAGCCTACCGTTCATGAAAAATGGAACCAAACTGTGGCCATTCTAAGTGGCGATACGATGATGGTGAAAGCCTATGATCAATTGCTGGAAGGCCCCCATGATTCATTATCGGAAGCTGTTAGGAAATTCAATAAGTGTGCAGTAGAAGTTTGCGAAGGACAACAACTGGACATGAATTATGAGGAGTATGAAACGGTTACTGAAGGTCAGTATATCGAGATGATCAGGCTCAAAACGGCTGTTCTGTTGGGCTTTAGTTTAGAGTATGGAGGATTGCTTGCAGGCATGGATGTAGAACAACTGACTCAACTCAACACTATCGGTGAAAAGGCGGGAATAGGTTTTCAATTAATGGATGATCTTTTGGATGTCTATGGGGACCAGGCAAAATTCGGAAAGCAGGTTGGTGGCGATATAGTATCAAACAAGAAGACCTATTTGTTAATAAAGGCTTTAGAATTAGCGAATGATTCTCAAAAAGCGGAAATGGATAAATGGATTGCTGCTAGCGACTTTGATATAAGCGAAAAAGTGAATGCTATAAAAAATATTTATGGAGAGCTTGGCATCTTTGAACTGACACAGCAGAAGATGAATGAGTACTACGATGAAGCTTTTGCGCTACTTGAGAAGATGGAGATAAGGGAAGAAGGCAAGCTGGCGCTAGTTGAGTTTTTTGAAAAACTTATGAAGCGAGAAAGGTGATTTCTTCTTTTTAGTAAAAAGCTGCATTAACTCTTTATTCTTATTCTGTTTGGCAATTTTTAAAGCAGATTCTCCAATTAGAGAATCCAAAAGTGGATCAGCCCCATGATTTAAAAGAAGTTCAGAAATAGACACATTGCCATTTCTGGAAGCTTCTACTAATGGTGTGGTTAAAATCTCAGGATGTAAAAAATTGGGGTCTATGCCTTGCGAAAGATAGTATTGAACTGAAGCTTGATCTTCGTCTATTACCGATTGAACTAAAGCTTTGAATTCACCTGATTGCATAGGTAATCACTTTAAAAATTTTTACTTTGTAACGTGATTTAACTCAACAAAAGAAAGATAAATGATAGCAGTAGTTTCTCCCGCAAAAAATCTTGATTTTAAGACTCCTCATCAGCAAACCCCCACACAACCTCGGCTGATGGAGTGTACACAAGAGCTTATTCATGTTTTGAGAAAAAAATCTGTTGATGAAGTCTCAGACCTGATGAGTATCAGCAGGCAACTTGCTGGTCTCAATGTGCACCGCTACAAGGAATTTGAATTTGAACATACGGATACAAATTCGAAACCAGCAGCTCTGGCATTTAATGGAGATGTTTATCAGGGATTGCAAGCTGAAACTTTTGATGAAAAGAAAATGGAGTTTGCGCAAAAGCACTTCAGAATATTGTCAGGACTTTACGGCTTGCTAAGACCACTAGATTTGATTCAACCTTATCGACTTGAGATGGGGACAAAGCTTGCTTTTGACGATTATAAGACGCTCTATGAGTACTGGGACAAAAAGATTTTAAACCTGCTGCTTGAAGACCTACAAGCTCAGGGGGATGATATCATTCTAAATCTGGCATCCAATGAATACTTTAAGTCGGTGGATAAAAAAGACACACCTGCACGAATCATCGATGTGGAATTCAAAGATTTTAAAAATGGGAAGTATAAGATAGTCTCATTTTATGCTAAAAAAGCCAGAGGGATGATGTCTCGTTTCATGATTGAAAACAATATCACGAATCCTGAGGACCTACGAGCCTTTGATTACGGTGGCTATTATTTTGACGAATCTGCTACGGAAGAAAACAAGCTAGCATTTAAGAGAGACGCCAAAAAATAGTCGGGATGACTGGATTCGAACCAGCGGCCCCCACTACCCTAAAGTGGTGCGCTAACCGGGCTGCGCCACATCCCGAACTCCAACAAATTTAAGGTCTACTGTTGCATCCAGCCAAACAATTCCATCAGCCACGCTACGCCCAGGTGAATGAAAATGCCACCCCAAATATTTCTACTGTAATAAGAGATAATACCAAGTAAATATCCACCAAATATGGAGCTGATTGTTTCACCCATCGGTTTGCCAAAATGTAGGAAAGCATACGTCACAACCATAGGTAATACTGCATAACCGCCAAGTGTGCGAGTGAATGCAAAAATTAAAAATCCGCGAAACACCAGTTCAACAGAAATGAAGTTACTTCCATAGCATAATTCATAAATAGTGACTAGCCACCATTCTGATATGTCCGGGTTTACTTTTAAAAATAAGTTGGCACCCGATCCTCGATATCGCGGGTAAAATTCTTGAATATCACCCATGAAAGACCCAATCCCAATAAAGATCGCAGAGATTCCTAATAGAATTAAGTAAGGCTTAGGGTCAAATCTTTTCCAACTCAACCCGTAGAAGTTATCATCTTCATCTTTCTCTAAGAATCGATAGAGCAAAAGCATCGGGATTACTACGAGGATAAGACTAGCCGACCAATTCACACACCTAATCACAAAATGGTATTCCATTTTAGGCAGATATTTTAGCCATTCAGCAAAGCCATAAAACGAACGATCTAACGATAGAAGACCAAATCCGACAATTAATTTTACCCAGTAGTTTTTGCTAGTAAGCCACTCTTTCTTCTTTCCAAACGCGTATATGATAAGGCATACAACAAAAAATGGGGTAGCATGGAAGAGAAACATCCATAGCCATTTTATTGGCTCGCCGTTATAAGAATCAATGACACTGTCTTCAAAGTCGTATGTATAATTTAACGCTATGCATATAGCGGTAAACAACAAAATGGATACATAAAGCTTCCACTCGAAGTGCTCTTTCTGATAATCTTTAAGGTATTGAAGAACTTTCTTCATTAATGATGTTAATGGAATGAAAAACCTAAATTAGACCATTCATTTGAAAGAATAATCCATGTGTCTCATCACATTCGCATATAAAGCACATCCAAAGTATAAGTTTATACTCGCTGCAAACCGAGACGAATTTTATGCGCGTCCCACTACGCAAGTAAACTGGTGGAATGATCACGCTTCAATCATTGGTGGGAGAGATCTGCAAGCTTTAGGAACATGGATGGCAATGAATAAAAATGGTCGTTTTGCAGCAGTTACTAACTATCGAGATATTCAAAATATCAATCCGGATGCTCAATCTAGGGGAGACCTTTCAGTTAATTTCCTCTTGAATAATCTGACTCCTCAAGAATATGCTCGGGAGGTGTTTGAAACAGGATCGAAATACAATGGATTCAATTTGTTGGTGATGGATGATGAGCTTGCGCATGTCAGCAATTACGATAGTAATGTAAACCTGCTATCTGAAGGAGTTTACGGTCTTAGTAACGCACTGCTTGATACGCCTTGGCCCAAAGTTGCCAGGTCTAAAAAAGCTTTTGAAGCAGCAATTTCATCTGACTTTTCTCTTGAAGACCTTATTCGTGTAATGCAAGATGATGAGCTAGCCCCAGACAATGACCTACCTGAAACAGGATTAGACTATGAACGCGAAAAAGCACTATCAGCGATGTGTATCAGGACTCCTGATTACGGCACTTGCTGCTCTACGGCGATAACTATTGATTACGATGGAAATGTTGAGTTTATGGAAAGAAGTTATCCGGTAGGTGCTCGAAAAGATGGAGCTGTCTCCTTTAATTTCAAAATAGATTGAATTTATGAGTAAGGAACATTTTGAAAAGCTTGAACGGATGTACCTATCAGCAAATATGAATCGAATGATTTATGATTCAACGACGGTGAAGATTGAGGAAGGTACCGCAGTGATAGGTTTAACACTAACTGAAAAGTACTTTCACGCGCTGGGTGCAATGCATGGATCCGTATATTTTAAATTATTGGATGATGCAGCATTCTTTGCGGTAAACTCAGCAGTTACTGACGTTTTCGTTCTTACAAAGTCTTTTAATATTAATTTCAAAAAACCAGTCTCCAATGGAGTTTTAAAAGCCGTGGGGACACTTGAGGAATCATCAGATTATTCATTTCTGGGAAAATCTGAGCTTTTCAATGAAGATGGAGTCCTTGTGGGGTATGGATCCGGCGAATTTGTAAAAAGCAGGGTGGCGCTTTCACCTGATATTGGATATTTATGAAGGGGATAAAAAAATATTTCGGGCCAAGTACGCTTGTAACTGCCGCATTTATAGGCCCTGGTACCTTGACCGTTTGTACAATTAGTGGAGCCAATTTTGGATACACACTTTTATGGGTACTCCTTTTTGCTACTATTTCCACCATTATACTTCAAGAAATGACAGCTCGTCTCGGTTTGATTACTCAGAAAGGGTTGGGAGAGGCTATTCGTGCGCAAATCGAAAATCCTGTTGTCCGAGCTATAGCTATCATACTTGTATTTACAGCCATTATTATTGGAAATGCAGCCTACGAAGCAGGAAATATCTCAGGTGCAGCATTAGGAATTGAAGGAATTTTTGGAGATACAATACCTTGGGCAATGCTCATTGGCGTCGTCTCGTTTGCTATTCTTTTCTTGGGCAAATTTCAACTGATTGAACGTGTATTAATAGGTTTAGTGATGGTAATGAGTACAGTGTTTATAATCACTGCTCTTATTGTCAAACCTGATTTATCTGAGATCTTTTCGGGTCTTTTTATTCCATCAATTACGGATCAAAATCAATTGGCGATTTTGGGGTTGATAGGTACTACTATAGTTCCATATAATCTCTTCTTGCATGCATCATCTGTAAGTAAAAAATGGAAAAAGCAGGAACAATTAGGTGATTTGCGAAAAGAAAATGCTGTAGCCATAGGATTGGGAGGATTGATTTCTATGGCAATTGTGATTACGAGTGCAGCTACTATCTATGGAACAGGTGTTTCTGGTATCAATGAAATGGCTGTACAACTCGAGCCATTACTAGGTAGTTGGGCTAAATATTTCATTGCAATAGGATTGTTTGCTGCAGGGATATCTTCGTCAATTACTGCTCCATTGGCAGCAGCATATGCAGCGCGAGGTGTTTTTGGATGGAAAGAGAAGGCTTCGAGTTGGAAATTCAGAAGTATTTGGATCTTTATCTTAATGATTGGGACCATTTTTTCACTGATTGGATATAAGCCAATTCAGGTGATCCAAGTTGCACAAATTGCAAATGGCGTTTTGCTTCCAGTGATTGTTTCCTTCCTCATTCATCTATGTAATAAAAAATCGTTGCTGGATAACTATGTAAATAAGCCATGGCAAAATATGCTGGCCTTTGTTGTTATCATGGTAAGCCTTGTGGTCAGTTTCCGAAGTTTGAATTCCGTTTTTAACTTTATTTGATGGCTCATCACATTGACCTTAATGCTGACTTGGGAGAACATCCAGATAAAGATCTTGATGAAAAGATTATGCCATTTATTTCATCATGTAACATAGCTTGTGGGGGGCATATTGGAAATGAAGCATCGGTTCGAAAAACAGTATTGTTGGCTAAAAAATTTGGGGTAGCAATAGGCGCGCATCCTTCTTATCCAGATAAAGAAAATTTTGGAAGAAAGATTATTCAGATTCAGCCACAAGAGCTCGCTGAAACTCTTATTGAACAAGTAAATCTTGTAAGGCGTATTTGTGATGAAGAAGGATTAGAGTTGCATCATGTAAAACCTCATGGGGCATTGTACAATCATGCTGCTTCTGAAGACTTCATATCCAAACTTATTTTCAATGTTATGATGGAGGCAGCACCGACTGCTTACTGGATGGGACTTGCAACTTCTGATTCGGAGAAAGTGGCTAAAGAGAATGATTTCCCTTTCATTTCCGAAGGATTTGCAGATAGAAAATATGAAGCCAATGGATCACTAAGATCAAGATCAAAAGAAGGAGCAGTTTTAAATCAGAAAGAAGTTCTTAATCAGGTAGATGAGTTGGTATTGAACAGTCGGGTGATGGCAGATGATTGGATAAACTTAAATATTCAATCCATTTGCTTGCACGGAGATACAGATGGAGCAGTAACTTTAGCAAAAGAGATAAATCAGCATCTTGTCAAAAGAGGTATTCAAATCAAGGCAGTTTAATGGAATATCCTGGAGGGTTTCCTACCTGGGAGAACAAGTGATATTGCTTGAGTGTAGTAAGGAGGTTCCAATTGAGAAAATACACCAATCCAGTCACACCATAGTCTCGACACTAGGAGAGAAGCTATTTGATATAGTTCCAACTTATCATTCCATTGCCGTTTTTACACCCCTGAATATTGAAGAGTTCTTTGAACTACTAGAGAATAGCACTATCCATATTGGATCGGATAATACTTCTAATGAGATCGTTGAACTACCAATTTGTTATGATTTCGGATTGGATTTGGAGAGGCTTGAACAACACACAGGCTGTTCGGCAGATCAACTGATTTCATTGCATATGAAAGGCACCTATAGATGCTTATTTATTGGTTTTACCCCGGGCTTTGTTTATGCCGATGGACTAAACAAAAAACTAGAATGTCCCCGTTTGGAAAAACCGCGCAAGAAAGTATTAGCGGGTTCGGTTGGAATTGCTGGAGATCAAACAGGGATTTATTCCCTTGATAGTCCTGGAGGCTGGAATATAATAGGCCGTACGCCAATAGATATTTTCAGGGTTGACAAACGCCCACCGATGCTAATGGACGTCGGTACCAGGTATAAATTTTATCCAATCACTAAAGTAGAATTCGAAGAATGGGGAAGTTGAAAGTGATTAAAACCGGACCAGCTGCCAGTATTCAAGACTTTGGGAGATTTGGTGTTAGGAGGTACGGAATACCTCAATCGGGAGCTATGGATATTAACATGATGATTCTCGCAAATAAACTTGTTGGCAATGAAGAAGATTTTCCAGTGATTGAATTTGCCATGATGGGTAGTAAGATGGAGGCACTTGAAGAGTCAATAGTTTCTGTTGTTGGTGCAGAATCTATGCTTAATGGTAAGAAGATGTCTAATAAGTCGTTCGAAATGGTCCCTGGGGATCAATTGGAAGTCTCTACTCCAGCGGCAGTTTATGGCTACATAGCTTTGGCAGGCAAAATTCAATCTAAAGTTGATTTTGATAGCAGTTCGACTTACCCTCCGGCAAAATTTGGAGGAATTAATGGAGCACCATTAAAAGCCGGAGATATCCTTGAATCTAAAGGTGACGGTAGGTCAAAAAAAGAATATGATCATCCAGAAATTCGGCCTGAACCAGATGTGGAGATTACTATCATGAAAGGACCAGAATGGGAATATCTTAAGGAGCTTCCTAGTAACAAAACGTTCGTAATAGATTCCTCAAGCAATAGAATGGGAATTCGTTTGATCGGAGAGTTGCAATGCGACTATCGTGAAATCAAATCTTCAGCAGTTGTGCCAGGAATTATTCAATTACCACCAAACGGACAACCCATTGTACTCATGAATGATTGCCAAACTACGGGCGGATATCCTCGCATTGCCAAAGTAATTAAAGAAGATTTAGGCAAGCTGGCTCAAGTAAAAGCAGGTGGTAAGATATCTTTCAATACGATTTAATATTGTGTATTTCTGACGACACATGATGTCAAAACAACACGCTCAAAGTAATGTAGAGGCATAGGAGGGTAGTTTTACTTGTGTGAAGAGGTTCATAACGATCGTATTACTAGCATTAGTTGCTGCTGAGTTAAATGCTCAATGCTGTTCGGGTGGAGTGCCCATGTCTGGAAATCTTGGTATGCCATTGACTGATGTTGGCACCTTTCAATTGAATCTAAGTTACGACCTTAATAACCTCAAAACTTTAAAGCAGGGATCTACAAAACTGGATGATGACTATAGACAAAGGCTAACGCATTCAGTGCTGCTCGAATTTGGATATTCCATCAATGAACGAATTTCGGTAGATGGATTTTTCTCATTTGTTCGTCAAGAAAGAAGGATTCAGAATCCAGGATCGCAAGAGAATTTTACTAAGTCTGAAGGCATTGGAGATGCGGTATTACTTATTAAGTATAAAATCTTAGAAGGCTTTGCTTTAGGCTATGGAGTAAAAGCCCCGTTTGGATCAAGCGACGAGCTACGAGAAGACGGAGTGCCATTAGGAGCTGACCTACAACCGGGAAGTGGATCATGGGATCAAATATTCTATGGTAGCTATAGCAAAGGATTGAACTCGAGACCTTCATTAAGTGTATTTGGGACTTCTATCTTCCGAATGACGGGTAAAAACAATTCTTATCTCGGATCATCAACTTACGAATTTGGTGATGAATTACAGCTTATCGTTGGAGCGTCGGATCGAATCGTGATGGGAAAATTTTTGATAGACCCTTCCCTAAGGTTCCGATTCCGAAATGTTGGTAGGGATCAATTCGACTCTAACGGTACACCAGGTTCTGGCGGTACATTTTTATTTATCAATCCAGGGCTTTCATGGCAGCTGGGTCAAAATATAGCATATCAGGTAAATGTAGAATTGCCTCTATATGCAAAAGTTAACGAGGCTCAATTAGCTCCTACTTTCAGAATAAACACTGGAATTCAAATTAGAATTAGAAGAAAAGATGATTTACAATTTCAGCCATAAGAAGATGAAAAATATTATAAACTATTTGATTGTTATTGCGCTGCTTACTGCTTCATGCAAGGATGATGACGCTGGCGCAAATGTTGGAGGACCGTGGTCTATACCTCAGAATGAGGTATTAGATGGAGGACCTGGCAAAGACGGCATTCCGGCGTTAGTAGACCCAGAGATGGTGACTGTAGGTGGAAGTAATCTGGATTATCTCAATGATGACGACTTGGTAATTGGCATTAAAAGAGGTGATGACATTCGAGCTTATGCTCATCCTATTTTAGATTGGCATGAAATCATCAATGACCAAATAGGTGACGACTTTGTTGCAATTACCTATTGTCCGCTTACCGGAACTGCAATTGGATGGGATAGGCACGTAAATGGGGAGCTTACCACATTTGGTGTTTCTGGATTGCTATATCAATCTAATCTTATCCCTTATGATCGCAGTACCGACAGCAATTACAGTCAGATGTTAACAATTGGAGTGAATGGAGATCAAATTGATAATCGACCATCAACGCATCATTTGGTGGAGACTACTTGGGCAACATGGAAGCGTTGGTATCCAGAAACTAAGATTACTTCTAGTCGGACAGGTCATAACCGTTCTTATGGATTTTATCCATACGGAGATTATATGAATACTGAGAATCTGATTTTTCCAATAAGCAATCCAGATGGAAGATTACATGCCAAAGAAAGAGTTCTTGGTGTAGTTGGTCAAAATGAGTCAGTAATTGCATTTCAGTTTGATTCATTTACTGAGAATGCAGTAATTGATACAGAGATTGATGGTGAGAGATTAATCATAATAGGTAGTCAAAATGAAAATTGGATGTTGGCCTTTAAGCCGGCCACAATAGATGGACAGCAACCCATTTACAGTATTTCTGATCAGGGAGCTATATTATTTACTGATGATTTCGGGAATCAATATGATGGATTTGGGACCATAGTAGAAGGACCAAATGTTGGAATGCAATTAGAGACTTATGAGTCTTTTATTGGGTTTTGGTTTGCTTGGGCCACGTTTTACCCGCAGGTACAAATTTTCGAATAGTCAGATAGCTATTTTAGAAGTTTTGCAACTTCGCTGGCCAGAGCTTCTGCAGAGGAGTGATTTTTTCTAAACCACATTTCTGGTTCTACAAGCTCAAGTTCTGATATAGCAGGATTTCCATTGTTATCGTTGACAATATCCACTCTGGCATATAGAGGCATGTATTCACAGGCTTTAACTGCTTTAATGGCAAGATCAATTTCTTCTTGTGTTGGATCGTAATCTTCTACTGTACCACCAAAATCATCTTGCACTCTAAAATCACCTTGCTTTGCAACCTTTAAAACTGCATGGGTATACTCACCACCAATTAGCATCAGCGAAATTTCACCACGATTTACAACGTCGTTCTGGAAGGGCTGGATCATCATCGTCTCATCTTTGATGAGTTCTGAGAATCTAGCTTCATACTGATTTAAATTGTCTTCAGTCAACTTAAATGTATCCTTAGCTGCAGCTGAAATTGCAGGCTTAAGAACCGTATGATTCCAGCCTAATTCTTGATGGATTTGAGCAAGTGATCGATTGTCTCCAGGCTCTACAAAATAAGTCTCAACTATTCGTACTCCTTCATTTTTAAGATCTTCTAGATAATGCTTATCTAAATTCCAGATGATTGTTTCATAGTCATTGACAAGTTTTGTCAGCATGGAAACTTCCATTAGCCAATCACTAAACGCCGTAAACTTTTCAGCATAGTCCCACGTGGTTCGAAAAAGTGCAATTTTGGTGCTTGACCAATCAAATGACTCATCAGACCAAGCGACCTTTTTCGTACTGAAACCTCGTTTATCCAAGGCTTCCATGACCAATCTATCTTCTGTTATTACATTCTCAATGTATTCACTTTTTTTGGCAGGGTTGACGTAACGTTCGTCTGTAAGTATTACAACATCATACATAAGACAGTTGTGATTTCATTATAGCTAATCCTTCTGTAAAGCTAACAGGTTCGTACCCCAATTCCCTTTGAGCTTTATCCAAAATAAATCCTGTCTTAGCTGGTCTCTTAGCTGGTTGAGTAAAAATAGAACCGTCTACTTCTTCAATTAGTGATTTATCTAGATCGAAAAAGTCTGCGGTTGCAATTGCCATATCATATGGAGAGAGCATGTCTTTACCAGAAATATGAAATATTCCCTGTAATTTATTATCTGCAATAAGTGAACAGCCAATTGCTAAATCTTCAGCAAGTGTCGGAGTACGCCATTGATCATTTACAACTTTAATTGCTTTACCTTCTTCAAGGCTTTTCTTTACCCAAAGAATAATGTTTGATCTACTCATGTCTGGGACTATTCCATATACAAGCATCGTTCGTACTATAGCATGATCAATACCACTTTCAATTACTAGCTTTTCCGACTGA
Organism: Ekhidna sp.; assembly: GCF_963691765.1. Taxonomy (GTDB): domain Bacteria; phylum Bacteroidota; class Bacteroidia; order Cytophagales; family Cyclobacteriaceae; genus Ekhidna. The sequence goes on along the minus strand of NZ_OY829375.1, from coordinate 1,673,968 downwards.
AGCTTGCTTTTAGCATATTGACTTAGTGGATTCGGGATGTCATCCTCTTTGTAAGGACCATTTTCACCATCAAAGATGAAATCAGTAGATAAATGGATCAGGAAGGATTCTGTTTGCTTACAGGCCTGTATCAAATTAGCTACTGCATCCACATTTAGCTTCTTACAATTAACTGGATCAAGTTCACATTGATCAACATGAGTCATCGCGGCAGTATTGATAACTATATCTGGATTATGATATGAAATCAACTTTTCTGTATCGACGAGCGATGTTATATCCAATTCTGAGTAGATACTAGATTTTGAAGGGTTTCTATCTGGACCCTTACCAGTTGCAATTACTTGTATATCAGTTCGCTCGCCATATAGTTTTACTAACTTTTGGCCTAATAGGCCATTGGATCCGGTAATTAAAATTTTTGTCATTATTTATCCGACGGATATTCGTATCCGTATGTTTCTGTGATCTTTTTTCTACTCATTTCAATCACTTCCATAGTTACAAATACGGGCTCAATTGGAGTGGACATTTCACCAGTAGATGGATTTCTGCGAGTATCAATAGCTGCGATCTTATCGATCACATCCAAACCTTCAATTACCCTACCGAATATTGTGTATTCACCATCAAGGAATGAAGATCCACCCACTCCCTTATATGCTTCTGGATATTGTGACACATCTGCCGTAAGATCTACTCCAAACTTTTCTTCGACAAGGCCTCTGTTTGCAATAGCCAGATTGTTCATCCCTTTGCTATCTCTATTTCTGGCTAATTCTTGAAATTGTTTTAGTAAATCAGCATGTGCAGTGTCTTGTAGTAGCTCGCTAACTTTTTGATTTAACAATCTCATATTTATAGACATCATATCCCACGACATCCCATCGACAATATAATATTGAGTAGCTGATGACATTTTCTCTGGATTCATGCTATCTGGCTGACGTGCTGCTGCTAGGGCACCTTTAGTGTGATAATAGCCCTCAACAAACTCTGCAGGAATACGATCATCTGGTCCGTCCGAAACACGTTTGTCTGGTCTTACATTTCCTCCTTGGATCATGAAATCCTCTAGCACTCTATGGAAATTGCTGCTGTCGTATGCGCCAGTTTTTGCAAGTTCCAAGAAATTTTTCTTGTGAAGTGGAGTATCATCATATAATACTACGGTCATATCACCAAACTCCGTTTTTATCTTCACTAAGTAATCTTTGTTCTTATCGCCACATCCAGCAATTATGCCTATGATAAATAGTGAAAGTATAAGCTTCTTCATTGTCTAATATTTTTGTTCAAAATTATTTCGAAATAGTTGATTTAATATCTTCAAGAACTTTCTTTCCTCCGCTTTCTAATATTTCCTCTGCTAGCGAAGTTCCTAATTCTTGAGGATTTGATCCATACATTGTTCGTTGAATTAATTGCTTCCCATCAAGGCTTGCAATTCCTCCCTTCAAAACGATCTGTCCATCCATCTCCATTTGAGCATGTCCAAAAACTGGAATACTACATCCTCCATCCATTCTTCTAAGGTATGCACGCTCAGTTAAAACCATCTTTTCCGTAAGTGGATGGTTCGTTGCTTTTTTGATGGCTTTTGAAAGCTCTGAATCTAAATTCTCATAAATTTCAATTGCAACTGCACCTTGCCCTACTGGCGGTATGAATCGATCGGTATCAAACCAGTAGCGAACCATCGAATCATAATCCATTCGTCTTACTCCAGCATAAGCTAGAACCAAACCGTCCATAATACCGGTTTTCATTTTCTCAATCCTTGTTTGGAGATTGCCTCTTACATCAATAGTGGTAATGTGCGGATAATAATGCTTGAGCATTGCAATCCTACGAGTGCTTGAGGTCCCAAGAATTAGCTGAGGATTATTAAGATCAATTTCTTTGTCGGAGACAATAACATCATCCGGAGATTCTCTTTCACAAACTGAAAGTACATCAAAGCCATCCGGAAGCTTTGATTGAAGATCTTTTGCACTATGCACAGCAATGTCTATTTGCTTTCTCCTAAGCATCATTTCCAACTCTTCAGTAAATACCCCTTTACTTCCAATTTTGGACAAGGCTACATTCTGAATTTTATCGCCTTTTGTCTCTATAGGCATAAGCTGTGGCTGAAATCCTGCTGCATCAAGTAAGTCTGCGACATAGTTGGCTTGCCACATAGCCAGCTTACTTTTTCTAGTACCTATTTTTATAATCTTTCGCTCCATGCTGTTATTAAAAGTCTAGCTCGCTAATACTCGAGTGATATCTAAGGATAAATTTAGATGAGTAATACGTGGATTTGAATTCCTCTCCAAATGAATAAGCGCTTCGTTGCTTAGCTCATATACCTTTTCTAGCTTATGAATCCCTAGTTTATCTGCAAACTTTCCAATGAATGAAACTTCAGCTTCATTTTGAGAAGGTAGTTGCTGTCCGGAGGAATGCACAACCGCATTTCGAATCAGAGAGATCGCAAAGTTTAAGTTTGTTTTTTGCATCGCTTTTCCGGATTTAGAAAACACCTCACTTCTATGTACTAAGCCCGTAAGGTTACGATTCCAACATTCCAGCATCCATCGTTGGAAATCTTCATATTCTTGAGATTCGCCAGCTTCCGCGACATGTAGCGCCAATCCAATTTTTCCTTCTGAAAGTTTGGCCGATTGGTTGGCATTTTTGGTTTCCACTCCTCGAGATTCTAAATAGGACTGAATCTCTTCTGTACTATTCGGGGGGACATTCACCAATTGAGTTCTAGAAGTTATGGTTGCCAATAGACTATCATAGCTATAAGACGCTAATAGATATATGGTCTTCTCGGGTGGCTCTTCTAAAATCTTGAGGATAGCGTTTGCAGAGCTAGAATTCATCAGTTCAGGAATCCAAATCAAAAGAATTTTAAATCCGCCTTCGACCGATCGCATGCTCACATTTTTGAGCATCTGTCGGCTATCTTGTCTGCTTATTAGTAGATTCTTGTTTTCCTGTCCATACTTCCGCGTCCATGCCTCCAGGTCCCCAAATGGTGATTCCATTACAAATTCCCTAAACGTGGGGATGGCCTCAGCAAGAACCTTTTCATACTTATTTTCTGCTGCGGATACCTTTGGGAAATGTAAGTGAATGTCAGGATGAACAAGTTTATTAATCCTCACACAATTTGCACAAGTTCCGCAACTATCTTCCTCGGTTTTGTTTTCGCACATGAGGTAGCTGGCGTAAGCTAAAGCCATCGGCAAAACTGCAGTCCCTGGTCTACCAGCAAAAAGTTGAGCATGTGCTACTTTACCTCTTTGATAAGCAGAGATAAGCTGCTTTTTTAGCTCGTAAAGTCCTGGTATTGTTGAAAATTGCATGAATTATTTCTTGTCCCACACCCTATTTTCGGATGTGATTTCAAAGATATGCGATAGCATCGCTTTGTCTGCTTCAGTTAGCGATTTGTTTCTCCTTTTCATCACAAGTTCAGCCGTTTCAAAAACTTTCCTGGTTTGATAAGTTGAAAATCCTGAAGACCCACCCCAAGCAAATGATGGAATGATGGTGCGTGGGAATCCATCCCCAAAGATATTCGCAGAAACACCTACGGTGGTTCCTGTATTGAACATGGTATTAATTCCACATTTGGAATGATCTCCCATTATCAAGCCGCAAAATTGAAGTCCAGTATCTTTGAATCTCCCACTTGCAAAATCCCACATTTTAACGCTGGCGTAATTATTCTTCAAGTTAGAATTGTTAGTATCCGCACCTAGATTACACCATTCACCGATGACTGAATTTCCAAGGAACCCTTCATGCCCTTTGTTTGAATAACCAAAGATCACAGAGTTTGAGACCTCTCCACCTACCTTACTGTGTGGTCCTATGGTGGTATCTGCTTTGATTTTTGATCCCATATTCACAACCGAGTGTTCGCACAGCGCAAATGGTCCTCTGATCAATGACCCTTCTTGAATTTCGGAATCCTTTCCAATATAAATGGGACCGTTCTCAGCATTTAAAACCGCAGCTTTAACAATTGCTCCTTCCTCAATAAAAATGTGGTTCCCATAAGTCTTGGTATGCGGGTCATTCAAACTGCAAGACTTTCTTCCTTGGGTTAGTAAGTCAAAATCGGACTTAATTGCATCACCATTTAGTTTGAATATATCCCACGGATAAGACACCTGTGTTAGTTCATCTAATATCACTACATCTCTTGTCCCAACTTCAAAAGCTTCGTCTTCATCAAAGAATCCGGCGATAATGTGATCATTAGAAACAATCACCTCATTTTCCTTCAAATCGGAAATCACATGAAGAAGTTCTTTTGTGGGGAGCACATTACCTAATATGGTTAGTGATCTGCTTTCTGGTCGATCAAACAACTCACTTAAATATTCTTGTGATCTAAAATGGGCTTTTGATGAATTGAGTTGAGCAATCCACTTTTCGTGAATTTTTAAAATACCAACGCGAACATCTGATACAGGGCGAGTATAACTCAATGGTAGCATTTGCTTCCATGATTCTTCAGTGTCTATGAAGGTTATTTGCATGAATCAAACTTAGTTTGTTTTGGCAAAAGGGCACAAAAAAAGTCTTCAGGAAAACCCGAAGACTTTGAATTTTTTTGACAATTGGAATTACTTCTTCTTGTACTTTCTGTTGAATTTCTCCACTCGACCAGCAGTATCCAAGAAAATTTTCTTTCCTGTATAGAATGGGTGAGATGCAGAACTAACTTCGACTTTGATCAAAGGATATTCGTTGCCGTCTTCCCACTTGATCGTCTCTTTTGAAGTCATTGTTGATTTCGTCAAAAATTTGAAATCACTTGTAGTATCAAGAAAAACAACTTCGTTGTACTCTGGATGTATATCTTTTTTCATGAGTCTTTTATTTCTTTCTATTGTCAGATGAAAATTCGCATGTTCTTCCATGCTTGTCTCCACCACTTTTTGTCTCGTTTTCAAAAAGGATGGCAAAGATAGACATTATTTTATCTTCTTCAAACCCATTCATTCAACTAAAATGGAATATGTTTGATTCATGAGAAAAATATTTTGGATTATTAATCTTCTCACCACCAGTATCTTGTGTGCTCAGACAACTGATTTTGCGCTTGGTCATGCAATATATCAAATTACCGAAATGGAAGATATTCGTAGCACTGAGGGTTTCAGTTCTACTTTAAAGCCATTTTCGAGACAGTCCGTCTATGATTTGACGTTAGCCAATTCTAGCTTATACCTGAGCAAAGAGCTACGTTCATTCAGCAATGATTCAACAAAATCCACTAAACCACTTTTTAAGAAGCTCTACACATATCCAGCAGATATGTATTTCTATCAAGACAAAAGCTTGGAGCTTCACGTCAATCCGGTTGCTCACATATCATATAGCAAAACAAATGATGCATTGGGATCTGCCTATGTAAATAGTAGAGGAATAGAATTAAGGGGTAGGATAGATGAGAAAATCGCATTCTATACCATGGTGACAGAAAATCAAGCTAGATATCCTGTTTATGTGAATGACATTCGCGATAGTACGCTTGTTGTACCTTACGAAGGATTTTGGAAGCAGTTTGGAGGCACTGGAGTAGATTTCTTACGAGCTCAAGGATATATTGATTTTGGAATTACAAGAAGTATTTCGGCTCAATTAGGATTTGGAAAGCATTTTGTCGGTAATGGGGTTAGATCCTTGATATTGTCGGATTATTCTAATAATTATCCCTATCTGAGAATTAATACAGAAACAAAAATCTTTGATTACACGAATGTTTTCGCTGAATTAATCCCCGGAGTAAGAGGCGGAACTTTTGGACTTGAAGGAACAGGCGGCTTTGGGAAAAAATATATGGCCTTTCATCACCTGAATATTAAAATCAAGCCGAACCTACATATTGGTCTCTTTGAATCAGTGATGTATGGTGATTCTACCGGCGGACTCAAAGTAGAATACTTAAATCCAATAATCTTTTACCGAGCAGTCGAACAACAGAATGGCAGTGAAGACAATGCCTTTCTTGGAATGGATTTTAAATGGAACATAAAAAATAGGATTTCATTATATGGTCAACTTGTAATAGATGAAATGGTAGTCTCAGAAGTTTTTGCTGGAAATGGATGGTGGGGGAATAAGCAAGGATTTCAATTGGGAGCTAAGTACTTAGCGCCCTTTAACGTTGAAAACTTAATGGTTCAGGCCGAAGTGAATCGGGTACGACCATACACATATGCCCATGAAAATGGTTTTACAAGTTATAGCCATTATAACCTTCCTCTTGCACATCCATTGGGAGCTAATTTCACTGAATACATAGCCAGAGCCACGTATAGACTCAATGATCAATGGAGTTTTGAAGGTATGTTTATGAGGGCAAGCTATGGAAATGACATTGGAGACGTAAACTATGGTCGAGATATTTTAAAGGACTACTTGGTAAGAAGGCCTGATGGTAGCGGTGGGAATTTAGATTTTGGAAATGATCATCTGCAGGGAAATAAAACAAATTTGAACATGTTGTTTCTAAGAGCAAGCTATATGGCTAAACATAACTTGTTCGTGGATCTAGATGCTACTATCAGACAGGAGGCTGACTCAGAAGGGATGATAGATACATCATACTCAGTTTTAGGACTATCAATACGATGGAATATGCCATCAAGAAGATATTTGTTTTAAGAACTCAGAAATATGTTCTTTTACCTTTAAGAAAATTATCTGTTTTAAAACTTCAAAAGTTTCATAACTTTCAGGCATACTCAAGACTAATGCAAAGGTTTAAACTCATCTTCCATATTTTGTACGTCATTATCGCTTTGGTAATAATGTACTTTTCAGTGGATATACTGCTAAATACTGAACAGTATTTATCGAAGATCAAGCTTTCCTCCTATATTAAGTTCCCTAGGTATGTAATGGGGCTTTTTCTATTTATTTCGATTTTAATGCTGGTTGAATTCGTGCTTGCACAATTGAAGATTCATAGTATTAAGAGTGGAATAGATGATCTGAAATCCGAGATCGTAGAGCTAAAAGCAAAACTTTACGATAAGGCCCAGGAGGGAGATGATGATCCTGAAGAAGATGATGAGGATGATTCTGAAGAAGGAGACGAGGACGAGGACGACGAGGATAATTAATTACTCAACTACCACCATTTGTTATTCAATAATTAATCAGACCTAATCAAGAAATTAAGGTTTAAAGAATACGAATGCTAGCAAAAACTTATGGAAGCGCTGTTTATGGCGTAGACGCCTATAAAATCACAATTGAAGTTAATGTAGGTCAGGGCACAAAATTTTTTATGGTTGGGCTTCCAGATTCTGCTGTCAAGGAAAGTGAACAGCGAGTAGAATCGGCTATTAAGAATTATGGGTACAAAATGCCACGGCAAAAGGTAGTTGTAAATCTTGCTCCGGCTGATATTAAAAAAGAAGGTTCTTCCTATGATTTGCCAATTGCCCTTGGAATATTAAAAGCCTCAGAACAAATCAATGCTGATAAGCTCGAAGAATATGTCATAATGGGAGAGTTGGCTCTTGATGGCACACTACGCCCAATCAAAGGCGCTTTACCAATTGCCATCGAGGCCCGTAAGAATGAATTCAAAGGGTTCATACTGCCTAAGGAGAATGCTGTTGAGGCAGCTATCGTTGATGGACTTGATATTATAGGAGTTAATGATATAAATGAAGCAATTCTACATCTTGAAGGTGATCAAATTATTCAACCATTAGCTTATGATACGCGTGATGTTTTTTATGCTGATATAGATAACTATGAATCTGATTTTTCAGATGTTCAAGGTCAGGAGAACATAAAACGGGCGATGGAAATTGCTGCCGCTGGAGGTCACAACGTGATCATGATTGGTCCTCCAGGCGCTGGAAAAACAATGCTGGCGAAACGACTTCCTTCAATTCTCCCTCCGTTGACTTTACATGAAGCATTGGAGACCACGAAGATTCATTCGGTAGCGGGTAAACTAGGAACGGAAGGGAGATTGATCTCCCAAAGGCCGTTTCGGCAACCGCATCATACGATCTCTGACGCTGCACTAGTCGGTGGTGGAGGCATACCGCAACCAGGTGAAATATCTCTTGCAAATAATGGAGTTCTTTTTCTCGATGAGTTGCCGGAATTTCAACGCTCGGTCCTGGAGGTTATGAGGCAGCCATTGGAGGAAAGAAAAGTTACTATCTCAAGAGCAAGAGTATCCTTGGATTACCCTTCCAACTTTATGCTAATAGCTAGCATGAATCCTTGTCCGTGCGGATATTATAATCACCCTGAGAAGGAGTGTGTTTGCGCCCCAGGAGTGGTCCAGCGATACCTCAATCGCATCAGTGGACCATTACTAGATCGAATAGATCTTCATGTTGAAGTTACGCCTGTGTCTTTCGATCGGATGACAGAAAACAGAAAGACAGAATCAAGTGCTGTCATAAGAGAGCGGGTCATTAATGCTCGAGAAATTCAAAAGGATAGATTTAATAATCAGGCAGGGGTTTTTAATAATGCAATGATGAGTTCAAACATGGTAAAAGATGTTTGCGAAATAAATAGTGCTGGAAAAGCACTATTGAAAACAGCCATGGAGCGTCTGGGATTATCTGCAAGAGCATATGATCGAATATTACGAGTTTCTCGAACCATTGCAGATTTGGCAGATTCAGAATCCATTGCGATTGAACATTTAGCGGAAGCTATTCAATATCGTAGTTTAGATCGTGAAGGATGGGCTGGATGACTTTTGATTTAAGTGTATTTCTAATTAGAATAGTAGGATAATCTAACAACGAATAAAAATGAAAAATCTCTCACCATTAGTCCTGGTGTTCTTTCTAATTGCGTGTGGCGGTCAGAATGAACAATCATCAGAAGCAGAAAATCCAGAAAAAATTACTCAAGAGGCTCAAGTTGTAGAAGAAAAACCAGCAGTTTGTATTTGGGATAAAGTATCAGTAAGAGATACACCTGCAGCTACCGGAAAATGGAGAACTTCAATCAGCATCGGAGAAACACTTACCTATTTAGGAGAAGATGCGATTGATTCACTAGATAAAAATCGAAAGTATTCTAAGGTGAAGTTAGCTGATGGTACAGAAGGGTGGTCAGCTAGTGATTTTATTATTGTTGATGGGCGTGTGGCGGTCTTCTTAAATGAAAAAGACATTTACAAGCGCCCAGATTTACTCACCAAATCTGACAAAAAGTTTAGTCAAATGGATATCGTGGCAATCAAGTCGGAACAGGATGATTGGGTAGAGATTACCGGTAAGCGTTCTGAAGGTAAATGGATCGAAAGCGGCTGGGTCAAAAAAGGTGATCTCTCTACAGAAACTATCGATGTGGCTGTAGCAAAATTTGCTTCAGAAGCGATGGCTAAGGAAGATGTTTCAGAGCAAATTGACGGATTAAATGAATTGCTGAACAATTCAGATTTTGCTGGTTCATCTTTTATTCCTGTTGTTCGTGGGACGGTTGAAGAATTGATCGGACCGGCAGAGATAGTTGTAGAAGAAATAGTTGAGTCAGATAGCTTATCTGAAAATCAGTAAGTCAAGCTCAGTCAATTGTACGACTCCTTAATCAATTCAATAACATCTTATGCTAGTCTTTCTGAACAAGAGATCGACTTATTCATTGAAAAGCTAGAAACCAAGAAGTTCTCCAAAGGAGAGCTTCTTTTAGCTATAGGTGAAACATGCATGGGTTGGGCCTTTGTTAATAAAGGAAGCTTCAAAGAATACTACACCGATGAGGAAGTAAATGAGGTAATAACCAACTTATTTACGGATGGTACATGGGCCTTAAATCACACGAGTTTTACCGGAAGGAAACCTTCGAAAAGTAAAATTGAGGCATTTGAGGATAGTGAGGTTTTTTTCATCAATGTTGAAGATTTACACGATCTTATTCACAAGTCGCCTTCTTACTTTGCTTTAGGAAAAATATTAGAGGTGGAGGCGAATAGGCTACAATCGACTGCCACGCCAGAAGAAAAATACCTTCAGCTACTTGAACAAAACCCTAAGATCATCCAGGTATTTCCATTGAAATTTATTGCATCATACTTAGGAATGACACCTGAAACATTAAGTCGGGTTAGAAGAAAAATTCAATAACATTTCTTGATTTCGATCAAGTGCCAATTGCCAGACCGGCACCTATGTTTGTTCAAAAAAAGATGGAACTTAAAGAACAAAAAGGAGCTGGGCTTTCCTTAATTCTAGGCTCATTATTAATGATTGTCACCATGGTGTTGCACCCAGTAGGTGGTGATTTCAATCATCTGGTAAATATTTTTACCATGGGTAAAATAGCCCATGGAATAGCTATTCTTTCCTTGCCTTTTGTCACTTACGGATTTTGGGGACTTACAAGGAGGCTGAAAGAAGAGCCATTTTTATCCAATGTAGGATTTACTATCGTATTGTTTGGACTAATTGCTGCCATGCTCGCAGCTGCCATCAATGGGTTTGTCCTTATGGATTTTGTAAAATCATATAAAGATGCATCTCAAGATACAATTGATTCATTGCAGCCATTCTTTGTTTTGATTAGAAAATTCAATCATGCATTTGATTTTGTTTTCATCGGAGGCATATGCCTTTCTATCTTGTTTTGGTCACTTGCCATTATTAAAACAAAAGCCCTTAATGTTTGGATTGGATATTTCGGAGCTATCCTCTCTACTCTAGGGATTATTCTGTTCGTATCCGGCTATGAGTTAGTTCACTTAGTAGAATTTAGAATTTTTGTTTTCGGCAATGCTGCCTGGATTTTATGTGCAGGCATATTCTTGAGAAGAGAATAAATGCAGATTCAAGATCTGAGTAGTTCATCTACTCAGATCTTAATTGTTCTGCCGGATTAATTTTGCTTGTTTGATAGACTTTATATCCTATTGCTATCACTACGATACCCATTACGACCAAGGTAGCTTTAACAAAATGATCTACTCCCGAACTAATGTGATAGGCGTAAATAATGTCAAACACACTCATTAAAATGTAGTGGCTAGATGCTAATCCAATAATTGATGCGATTCCGAGAAGCCAATAAAGATCTTTGCCTAGCAGATGGATGATGGTATTTCTTGAAGCACCTAGTACTTTTCTCACACCGAATTCTTTGCTTCTCTTTTGAACTTTGAGCGAAATCAATGTGTAAAGTCCAAGCATTGATATAAGAATGGAAATGATTGCCATAAATAGGTTAATCTTAACGAACACACCATTGGTCCCTCTAACATTCTGCTTGATATCTTCTTGGGGAAAACCATTATAAAGTTCTTGTGGAAATGCTTGGTACCATACCTGCTCCATTTCACTGTTGATGATATTTTGATCACCAGACACTTTGGCCACCATATAATTGTAGTGTTCTTCTGGGACATGTCGAATAACAGTTGGTTTGATTTTATTTGACCCCATGATGCTGTGAACATTAAAATCATCTACCACGCCAATTACTGTAAATCGATCATCCTCTATTTTGATGGTTTCATTGAGTAGGTCTTTTCCAAATTGTTTTTCGAGCATTGTATTGACAATTACCTTATCGGAATTGTCACCCAATTTTTTAAAGAATTCACCTTTTTTTAATCTCAGACCCATTATTTCGGCATAATCCTGACCGGTTTGAAGCATTGTAATGGAGATATCTGTTCCATCCTGATCAAGGTATCTAGCATATGTCGAGAATCCGATAAGGTGACGTGATCCAGCAGTGGCTGTTACACTGGGATCTTTTTCTAGTAAATCTGCCAATACTTGATATTGCTCTGGACGATTTAGCGGGATATTTACGATCTGATCAATGTCATACCCGCGATCAAGTTCATCTTGAAAGTACGTATTGTCTACATTAAGAAATAGACCAAATATGTTGTAAAAGCACAGCGAAAATTGGAAGGTAAGGAGCACAATCATCAGTTTATTTTTTCCTGATAGAGCGACCTTGTCTTTAAATATTTTAAGTGTTGAAAATTTTGAGATGTATAGTGATGGATATGCTGCTGAAAGCACAGTCACAATTAATATTAGAACTATGGCAAATTGGATCATAGTAACGAGAGGAACCCGATCCAATTGGATTAGTTCACGCTGAAACATCGCATTGTACGCAGGAATTAGGATCGCAGAAATCCCTATTGATACGATGACTGCAACGGATATTAAAAAAGTATTTTCAATCATAAACTGAGTGATCGTACTTTTTCTATTCCCACCCATCACTTTTCTAACGGCAATTTCTTTTAGTCTTTTTCCGGATAGGGCAATGCTGGTATTAATGAAGTTAAAGCATGCCAATAAAAGAATAGAAATAGCGGTGCCAGCAATACCATATACAGATGAGATATGAAGGTGGTTTTGAAAATTTCCGAATCTCAAATTGCTTTCAAAAGCCGGCCAATCCAAGATATTACTTAAGCTGTAAGAATCAATATGATAGCGTGGTAATGCGTTATTTCTTGGTTCTTTAAGTAGCTCAAGTTCTGCCTTGATTTGATTCAGTTGATTATTATCTGAGTAGACAAACGTACCATCTACATAATCTTCCCAGTTCTGAGGATCAACTGGGAAATGCGGTGTGAAGTTTTCGAACGAAGTAATTAGGTCTTGTCGAAAACTAACATTGGTAGGAGGAGTTGCAAATACATCGCTTACCAAAAATGACTGTTCATGCTGATCTGGGAAAACTACCAACACAATTTTTCCTACTGGATATGGCTCATTAAACAACTTAGAAGCTAGCTTCTCAGATATGGCTACTTCATTTATTCCAGGAGGCTTAATGGATAAGCCATTTAAACTTGATAATGGTAGTCGATCGAAGAATTCATTGTCAACAAAAGCTACTTTGGAAGAAAACAGGTGATTGTGCTCCCGTATTGCAATACTTCTTCCTGTGTACCTAAAAGCTTCAATACCAGAGCCTTTCAGACTTGGTGCTAAAGCAATTGAAGTTACCCCTAAGGTAGACTTGCCGATTCTTGACCCATTGATTTTGTAAATGTTCTTAGCTTCCTCGAAGGATTCATTGAAGGTAGCATTGAACTGATAGTTGAAGTAAGCTATCGTGCATATCGAAATGGCCAATGCAAGACCGAAAATATTAGCAAACACATAAAATGGATTAAGCTTGATTGCTCTTATTGATGTTTTAAGATAGTTTTTAGGAAGTCTCATAATATTTGTTGGGATAGGATTGATGGATCGAATTACTGAAGGTCGAAGCATTTTTAATACTTCTTTGATATAAATGCGTTTTGCTTTTCGCAATCCGAATTCTTCAACATTCTCAAAGAAGGCTTCTTCAAGGTCTCCTTGGAGTTCTTCAAATAATCCTGGTTCGCAAAACCATTTAAAGAATCGCAGTGAAAATTTTGGTGGTTTGTGTAGCATCAGATACTGAATTTTGGTGCTAGACTCCACATTTCTTCTCGAATTTCTTTGGCTTGCTTAAGAGCCATTTTACCGCCTTGAGTTAACGTGTAAAATCGCTTTCTTCTACCCCCTCTTTCTGCTGTAGCTCCGCCAACATGAGATTCTAAGAATCCTTTTTCTTCCAATCTGCTAAGAGCTGCGTGTAAGGCTCCACGACTCATAGATCGATCGAGACGCTTGCTTATTTCTTTTTGAATTTGAAGGCCATACGCCTGATCATCTAAAATAAGTACAGATAGCAAGACGATCTCTTGAAATTCTCCCAGGTTAGTCCCTTTCATAATAGTCTTTTGATTTGTTTCAGTTTTGAAGACCAAACGTAGACAAAGATTATTTGTTTCACAAATGAATACATAATAGAAAATAAGATTAGAAAAAGTCTTTTGTAACCCTTCGTTTGATCTTTCGTTATACTTTGACATTCTATGTATATAGAATAATTAGTATACTTGCGTATAATAGTATTAAAATGAATGGTATGATTTCTAAAAATCTGACTGCAGCATCAACTAAACCGATTATTCTGGGCATTCTTAAGCAGGGTAATAGTTATGGGTATCTGATTATTAAGAAGATTAAAGAGCTGTCTGGAGGTAAGATGGAGTATTCAGATGGAATGCTTTACCCGGTACTTCATAGACTGGAGAAAGATGGATTGATAAAATCCAATTGGACCATGGATGGTGGTACCAGGCCTAGAAAGTATTATGAAATTACTGAACTAGGTAAGGAGGAATTAGTGACGGAGCAGGCCCAGTGGGATCAGGTAAATGCGGTACTAAATACGCTTTGGGACATAAAACCAACAACCACATAGGTCATGTTTAATCTGGAACTCGAAATCAATAACTGGATAAAAAAACTGCAAAAGCAACGCGCTTTTGATGAAGGTATGCTTCGCGAAATGGAGTTGCATTTAAGAGATCATGTAGAAGATCTACTCACTCAAGGACTAAGTGAGATAGATGCGTTTCAAACTGCCATCAAGGAATTTGGTGAGGTAAATGAAGTTGCCGAAGAAGAATTTTCAATTATAAAAAGGAAGACCTCTATCAGGTCAATATTATTTAGGACTATGCTTAATAACTATTTTAAAACAACGCTGCGAAGTATGATGAAGAGCCCTCTGAGTTCTTTCATCAACATCTTCGGTCTAGCAGTGGCAATAGGTGCATGTATGGTTACCTACGCTTTCATCGATTTTGATATGCGAGTGGATCGCTTTCATGAAAATAAAGATGAAGTTTTTCTTACTACATACTCTGTTAACAGAGAAGGAAAAGAAGTACGGTATGGAAATGCGCCAGCACCTCTAGCTGAGATGCTAAAAACAGACTTTTCTACCATTAAAAATGTCACAAGAATCCATGATGTAAATGTCATTGTAAAGCACGATGATATAGTTTTTCATGAGCAGGTAAGGTATGTAGATCCGTCCTTCTTGGACATGTTTACATTTCCGTTGAAGTGGGGTTCAAAGAGTTCGCTGAAAGATGCTAATAGCATTATCATAAGTGAAGAAATGTCCAAGAAATACTTTGGTGATGAAAATCCTGTTGGAAGGGATCTCAAAGTCATAGCAAGTAAAGATCTATCTAAGGTATTTCGAATTGGTGGAGTAGCCAATAAATTTCCTAAAGCTAGAATCATTGAGTTTTCCTTTCTTGTAAACTTTGAAAACATGAAGGTGATGTCTCCATCATTCGACTTCAATGATTGGCAAACACTTTTAAATGGCACATTTATTCAAGTTGAGAAAAATACAGATCTGGACGGAATTAGAGATCAAATGGTTAAGTATAAAACGCTACAAAATTCAGCTGAATCAGAATGGCCAATTATCTCATTTGATTTTGTTTCATTGCACGATTTACACCTAGCATCAGGAAATATCAGAGATGATATTTCGTATGATGGCTCAGAAGAAGGCCGCGTTGGATTGCCATTTATTGCTTCTTTTATATTGGCACTTGCTTGCTTTAATTACCTCAATATTGCTATAGTTTCAGCTTCAAAAAGGCTGAAAGAAATTGGAATGCGGAAGGTGATTGGTGCAAGTAGAAGGTCTATTATTTTTCAATTTTTATCTGAAAATCTATTCTTCACTTTTCTTGCCAGCGTAATCGGTTTCATTTTAGCTTCAACAATTTTCTTGCCCTGGTTTGCTAGCTTCTCTGATATAAGCAGCGAGTTTGATTTACTAGATGGTAATATGTGGCTTGTGTTAATATGCACGCTAATTTTTACTGGTATTGTTTCTGGAATCTACCCAGCATTATACATTTCAAAATTTCAAGCAGTTGAAATCTTTAAAGGCACCTTGAAATTTGGGAAAAAGAATCTGTCGACGAAGGTTCTGCTTACCCTACAGTTGATTTTAACATGTGTAGGAATCGGTTTTGCTGTAATATTTGCTCAAAACAGTTGGTATCAAGCGCAGCGAACATGGGGATATCATAATAAAGATGTTTTATACGCTGAACTTTCGCAATCCTCTGATGTCGAGAAATTAAGAGCTTTGATGCTGCAAGAACCTGGTGTAATAGCGATCTCTGGTTCAAAAAATCATCTTTCTCAGAGTTCTAAAAGAACCACGATTCATTTTCCTGAAAGTCAATATGAGGTACGGGAGTTATCTGTGGATGCAGACTATCATTCTACCTTGGGTCTTACATTAAAAGAAGGCAGATTATTTAAGCCGGAATTTGAAAGTGATAAAAACTCAATAATCGTCAATGAGACGTTTATTGAAAATTTAGACATCATTGAGCCAATTGGACTAAAATTAAAAATTGATAATGTTTCATACAGAGTCGTGGGTGTGGTAGAGGACTTCCATTTCAATAATTTCTTCTACCCTATTCATCCTTCAATATTCACACTGGCTAGTGAAGAATCTCAGCGATTTCTTAGTATGAAAGTTTCCGAAAAGTCTAAAATTGAAAATTTCAGAGCTTTACGAGATCACTGGGCCACTTTATTCCCTGAGACCCCTTTCAATGGTGGTTTTCAAGACGAAACATGGGTAGGCTTTTATGAAGATCTTGAAATGATGAAGCGCTTTACAAGAGCCATCGCAATGGTGTTTGTAATCTTAGCCAGTTTGGGTTTGTATGGGTTGATCCAACTTAATATCAAGGGAAGGGTTCGAGAGTTTAGTATTAGAAAAACACTAGGAGCTGGCGTTTTGAACCTGACAAACAGTATCACAAAACAATACTTGATCATTTTCGGTATAGCGATCATCCTGGGAATTCCATTTGCTCATGTACTAAATGGAGCAATGTTAGGGATGATGTTCGCTGATCCATTGCCATATGGCTATATCGGATCAATAGTATCAGCCATTCTGCTGGTGTTTGTTCTTATAATGGTAATTGCTACCCAAGTAAGAAAAGTCGTAAAATCTAATCCAGTTGAAGGCCTCAAAACAGAATAACTATGTTCGATCTCGAGAAATCAATAAGCAAGTGGCTAAAGGCTTTTAGAAAGCATCCTGCATATGATGAGGCATCATTTTATGAAATGGAGCTTCATCTTCGCGACCACATAGAAGACCTTGTTTCTAATGGCCTATCTGAACAGCTGGCCTTTGAACAAGCCGTTGCCGAGTTTGGGGACATTCCTAAGGTTGCAAAAGAAGAATACCAAAATCAGCAAAGAAAAAGGACACTCGGCAGCGTACTCTATTCAACATTGTTTAAGAACTATTATAAAACAACGTTGAGAAGCATGATGCGAAATCCGCTTAGCTCCTTCATCAACGTGGTAGGCTTAGCGGCAGCTATTGGGATTTGTCTATTTACTTACTCGTTTGCGCAGTGGACGTACCGTACGGATCAGTTTCATGAGAATAAACACGAGGTATTTCTTGCCACGTTCTTAGCTAATCGGGATGGCAACCTCAAACAAAATGGAAAGTCTCCAAGGCCACTAGCAGAGGCGATGAAAGAGGACTTCCCACAAATAGAAGATATCTGTCGGGTTGAAAATATTTATGGCGTAGTTAAACAGGGAGATTTCGTTTTTCACGAGCGATTGACATTCGCAGACCCTTCTTACCTTTCAATGTTTACATTCCCACTAAAGCTTGGAGATAAGTCTACCTTACGAGATGTCAATAGTGTGATTCTTAGTGAATCCAAAGCAGAGAAATTCTTTGGAAAAACCAACCCAATAGGACAAGACATAAGCATCAAGTTCGGTACGGGAGAAGCAAAAACCTTTGTTGTTACGGGAGTTGCGGAAGATTTTCCTGCATCCTTATCCTTCAACTTTCACTTCCTTGTTCATTTTGAAAATATTGAAAGTGATTTGTCTTATGATAAAAATGATTGGGGGTCATTTACTGATGCCACTTTTGTTCATTTAAAGGATACTTCAGAGCTGCTTCAGATTGCTGCGGCCATGGATAAATATCGACTTCTTCAAAATCAAACGAAAGAAGATTGGCAAGTTGAGTCTTTCCGTTTTGAGCCACTTGCAACCTTGCACAAACGATCTGCCAACATTCGATCTGCTATATCTCAAAGCAGCGAAGAAGGGTATTCTTCCATTATTTTTCTTTCGTTCGTAGGCGTTTTTATGCTGGTTCTCGCATGTTTCAACTACATCAATATTGCGATAGTTACAGCATCTAAGCGCTTAAAAGAAATAGGAATTAGAAAAACAATAGGTGCGAATCGGCGCACATTGGTTATCCAATTTTTGTCGGAAAACTTAATCGCGACCACATTGGCCTTAACCATTGGAGTCTTGATGGGAGCTTACCTTTTCATTCCATGGTTTGAGTCGCTATTTGCCTTTGATATGGGTTTTAGATGGACGGATACAGCAATGTGGATTTATTTACCGATCATTCTTTTGGTTACCGCATTGATTTCAGGCCTTTATCCAGCGTTTTATATTTCAAAATTTCCAGTTACAGGTATACTTAAAGGGTCGGTGAAGTTCGGTAAAAAGAGCCCTTTGACCAGGGTTATTCTTGGATTTCAACTGGTGCTTTCCTGTATGTTCATTACCTGTGCAATCATGTTTACTCAGAATGCTGAATTTTTAGCAAACCGAAGTTGGGGATATGATGAAAACAGTGCCTTATATGCTGAAATACATGATGAAGCAGGATTCAAAAGGTTAAAGTCACTGTTGGAACAAGAGACAGATGTAGTAGAAATTTCTGCTTCACAACATCATCTTGGTAAGAGCAGTTTATCAACAATTATCGAATTGCCTGAGAAGAATTTTGAAGTAGAGCAGATAGCTATAGATGCTAATTATATGACTACTCTCGGTGTAGACTTAATTACTGGAAGAGGGTTTGTTGACTATTCGGAGGGAGATAAAAAATCGATTATAGTTAATGAGCAGTTTGCTAAAACCATAGTTCCAGAGAACACCATTGGATCTACTTTAAAAATTCAAGGTGAACGATTTACAATCGTTGGCATCGTAAAGGATTTTCATTCGTACAGCTTTGATGAGAAGTTAGAGCCAACGTTTTTTAAACTAGCACATCCATCCGAGTATAAGTTTATTTCTATGAAGGTAAGGGAAGGCAAACAAGATAAGATGCATAAGAAACTTCAAAAACATTGGGCATCGGTATATCCTGAAACACCTTTTGCTGGAGGCTATCAGGAAGATGTATGGGGAATGTATTTTGTTGAAATTGGCATTCACGGAAAAGTATGGAGGGGTATTGCAGCAATCGCAATACTACTGGCAGGATTAGGTCTTTATGGACTGGTGACTTTAAATGTAACTGGAAGAATAAAGGAATTTAGTATTAGAAAAGTTTTAGGAGCTAGAGTTGGGAGTCTTGCTAGAATCATCACTTATCAATATCTACTGCTTTATGCAATTTCTCTGAGCATTGGAGCATTAATTAGCTACTTCATGATTTCATTCATCTTCGATTTTGCATACACGTATCACATGCCTATTGGAATTGGAGGAATATCTCTTGCAGTAATAGTACTGGTAGTTGTGCTTATTGCAGTAATAGGAGCTCAAATGTCTAGAGTTTCAAAGTCCAATCCGGTGGAGGGATTGCAGTCAGATTAATTTATTTATTCTATAAAGTATAACAAATTAATATTTGCTCCGTATATTTGTTATATAAAATAGAATAAATCATGTCTAAAGATCATATTGGTGAGTTAGAAGAATTGATATTGCTCCTCATACTTATGTTGAAAGAGGAGGCATATGGATTGGCTATCAGAAAAGCGCTCAAAGAACAAGCAAATCGGAATGTAACAATAGGAGCCGTGCATGGAACGGTTAACCGATTGGAAAGCAAGGGATTCATTGAATCTAGCATGGGTGGCGCTACTGAAGAAAGAGGTGGTCGCAGAAAGAGGATTTTCAGCATAACTGCTTCTGGCAAGAGTATTCTCCAAAAGAGTAGAGATGTCAAAGTCAATTTGTGGCAGCAGATTCCCGAACTATCCATTGAAAAGGCATAACCATGGCTGCATCTAAACCTCCAAAATTTGCCGAGCGAATTCTCGGATGGTTCGTCAAAGACGAACTCTTAGAAGAGATCTTGGGTGATCTTTATGAGTATCATTCCGATAATTCGAACCTATCTCGCTGGAAAAGAAACCTATACTATTGGTTTCATGCATTCAATATGCTGAGACCTTCATTATTCAAAAACCTTTCGGGTAGATACAAACTCAATTATTTCGGAATGATACAAATGCTTTTTAAACTCAATTTCAGGCAGATGCGAAAGAAGTTATTGCTTACATCTATAAGCCTGATCACTCTTATCACTGGTATTTTGAGCTTTCAACTGACACTTAGTTGGATAAAGAACGAAATCTCAATGGATGATTTCCACTTCAATAAAGATCGAATTTCTGTCGGTGTTGCGAGGCTCAGTCCCGAAAGTAGTCTAATCGCATTTTCTATATCTGTTTTATACAGACTTGATTATTCAGAATTCTCGGAGATTGATAAATCCATGTATATCTATACCTACATGCCCGATGAAATCAAATTTCATTCGGACAATGTTGCCTATGGGGGTAAAGGACTTGTTGTAGACAGTACATTTTTTGACTTTTTTGATTTTGATCTGGTTGTTGGAAATGAGGATGTGCTTAATGACCCGTCCAACATAATTGTCACCGATGATTATGCACAAAAAATATTCGGCGACGAAAATCCAATAGGTCGTGTGGTTGAAATTACCTGCGACCAAAAGGGACAATATCAAGTTGCTGGAATTGTCGAAAGCATCCCATCAAATAGCTCAATAACATTTGACTTTTTAATCCCTAGCCATTCAAAAAATAGATGGAGACGAGCTCCTCAAGATTTTATAATGACCAAGAAAGGAGCTGACTTGGATGTGCTCAATAAAAAGCTAACCGAGATTTCGATGGCTAGTGAACGTTTTCCAAACAGTGAGGCATTTTTTTATCCATTCGAAGATGTGTATGAGGATAAACCGTTCAACATCACGCTCTTCTCGAAATATGGAAATGCTGGAAACCAGAAAACAGTGACATTGATCTGCTGGGCATTGCTATTGATAACAATAATCTGCTATACCAATTTGCAAACCTCTGTTCAATTGGTAGAAATGGATAAAGTGAAACTCAAACATTTGGTAGGAGCTTCTAAAAATCATCTTTTAATGGAATGGATGGTGCGCGGATTTATTCACTTTGTTATTGCGGCTGGGATTAGTCTTTTGCTCTATCATTCGATGTTTAGCAATGTTGTAAGTTTTATTGGATTGAACCTTGACAGGGAGCCAGTTCTTGATAGCCTAATTATCACCTCAGCTGTTTTCTTTAGCATCTTCTTGTCATTTTTAATTGCATCAGCAAATGTCTTTAGAAGTCTTAGAGACCTTAATGTAAAAAAGGAAAAAGCAATAATCACCATAGGGCATCCAAGACGCATCATGGCAGTTGTTCAATATGCAATCACCATTGTACTCTTAATAGGTTCAGCTATAGTCACTTTTCAGTTGAGATTTATGCACAATAAGAACTTAGGTATTCATGATAAGGATATCGTAACAACTAGCTTTTTTGATGTACTTCCAGATGCAAATCAGGATAGCATTAAGAGAGATGATGTGGAGCGCCAACATGCGTACGTTCTAGAAAGCTTAAGTAGGCATCCGGATATTACTGCAGTCTCACAAGCAAGGGAACCGCTAGGGTTTGCATATGACTTACCCTTTAAAATTTCCTCATCTAAGGATGACTTTATTCCAATCAAAACCTTGAATACTGATCCTGGTTTCTATGAAATTTTTGAAACTCCATTAATTGAGGGCCGCTACTTCGATGATAGAGATGAGAATGGCTCTTTAAAATTGATGATTAATGAAGCAGCAAAAAAATTCTTTAATATTGATAAAATAGAAGATGCACGTTTGACATTTAAAGTTGATAATGAATCATATGAGATCATCGGGGTATTAGAAGATTTTCACTTTGAACATTTATCACAGGAAATTCAACCTTTAATCTTAACCTATTTTACACGTTTGGATAATGAGATTATTATCAGGTATAAAAGTGGTACAGATAAAAGTTCATTGGAATATGTGGAGTCGATTTACAGAGAGGTCAATCCTAAAGGTATATTCACCGCAAGTTTTTTTGAAGATAAAGTCGCTAGTCAGTACGACAAAGAGGAAAAGGTTGGAAGACTTTATGGAATATTTAGCTTCATAGCTATTTTACTTTCTTCGGTAACCTTATTCTCATTTGTCTACCATGAAACCAATAGAAGGACAAAAGAAGTTGGCGTGAGAAAAGTGAATGGTGCAACACCTATAGATATTTTCAGGCTCTTTAGTTTCTCATTCCTAAAGTTGATTCTACTATCCTTAATCATTTCAATTCCATTTGGTTGGTACGTTATGGAGCAGTGGTTAAATAATTTTTCAAACAGAATCAATCAAGAACTTTGGATGTACATTTTCATTGGACTTATTGTTTTCACCTGGGCGCTCTTGGCAATTGTATGGCACACAATCAAAGTGGCGAGACTTAATCCTATTCAAAGTTTGAGATATGAATGAAAAATCTCTAGTCTTTATTTGAGGATCATAAACTAAGCGTATTTGTAAATTCACAAGTATTTTTAGAGTTGTTTTAAAACATTTTAAGCCTGAGAAATAAATCAAAATGGTGTGATTGAGATTGGTCAGGGTTTGAAATGAAGAATACAAATAGGAATTGACTCGATTGGCTGGCAATGTTAAGTAAATCCGATATTAGAAAGGTAATTCTTCAGTATCGAAAGATGTCTGATAGCTTAGTATATGCTCGACGCAACAAACAATTATGTGCAGCTATTTTAGAATTCATCAATCGAAGAGAAGTCAATATAATTCACGCATTTCTGGCCATTAAGAAAAATAGAGAGCCCGATGTCTCACCTTTGTTTGAAAACTTTTGGAGTACGGGAAAAAGCATTATTGTTTCGAAAACAGATTTTATGCGCAAGCATATGGAACATTATTATTTGAATGCTGACACAAGTTTAATTCTTAATAAAAAAGGGATTCCGGAACCTGATAATGCTAAAAAGGCATCTTTGGACAATTTAGACGCGATTTTTGTACCACTACTGGTATCTGATAAGCTTGGATATCGCATCGGCTATGGCGGCGGTTATTACGATCGACTTCTTGCGGAAACAAATACATTAAAAGTGGGGTTATCAATGTCACCTCCTGTAGATGAAATTCATCAAAAGGAGGATTGGGATGTCCCATTAGACTATTTAATTACACCTAACAAAATCTATAAGTATGGCTAAAATTACACTCGGAGGAAACGAGACAAACACTATAGGAAATTTACCTGAAGTTGGTTCACAAGCACCTGACTTCCATTTGGTAAGGAAAGACATGCAAGAAGTCACTCTTGCAAGCTATCATGGACAAAAAGTGATCATGAATATTTACCCGAGCATCGATACCGGTGTTTGTGCGATGTCCACTGTAAAGTTCAATCAAGAGGCGTCCAAGTTGGACAATACCCGCATCATTTGTGTTTCGAAAGACTTGCCGTTTGCTCTTGCACGCTACTGCCAAGCAGAGGGAATTGATAACCTTGATAATCTTACCAACTTTAGAGATGGAGGTGATTTTGGAAAGAACTATGGTGTTGAAATCATAGACGGAGCATTTGCCGGCCTCAATGCTAGAGCGATAGTTGTTGTAAATGAAGAAGGTGTAGTTACTTACACAGAATTAGTACCAGAAGTTGGCCAGGAGCCAAATTATGAGAAAGCACTTGCTTCTCTTTAATGTCATCATGGTGGGAATGCCATTTCCCACCATTTTAGATCCATCAATTTAGATGAGAACAATGCCGCTAAGCTCAGAGATGCAACCATTCACTATTTTTTTGCATTAAGTCTCTGTTAATATTGAAACTATTTGATCCTTGGCACGTCTTTCGATAGGTCATTAAGTAAAACGAACCGCTACCAATTTGAAAAAGATACTGCTTTTGGCACTTTGCTTGCCATTTTTTCTTGCAGCTCAAGATAAATATACAATTAACGGTTATGTGAAAGATGCTGCCAATGGTGAAGCCCTCATTGGTGCTACGGTCTTGATCACAGAACTGGGTACTGGAAATATCACCAATGTTTATGGTTTTTATTCCATCACACTACCTGCAGGTGACTATACGGTAGAGTTCAGATACCTTGGTTTTGTTACTCAGAAGCAATCAATTTCGTTGAATGAAAACACCCGCTTAGATATTGAATTGGGTGAGGAGCAGACAGCCTTGCAAGAAGTAGTTGTGACGGCGCGGCCAGAAGATGAAAACGTCTCCTCAACAGAAATGAGTGTTGCTGAGCTTGATATCAAGACGATTAGTAAAATTCCTGTTTTTGCAGGAGAAGTAGACATCATTAAGAGTATTCAACTTTTACCTGGTGTCTCATCAGTTGGTGAAGGTGCGTCTGGGTTTAATGTACGAGGCGGCGGGGTAGGACAAAACCTAATCCTTTTGGATGAAGCACCGGTATATCAGAGTTCTCACTTGTTTGGGTTCTTTTCCGTTTTTAACCCTGATGCGGTTAAAGATGTTAAGCTCTACAAGGGAGGAATTCCTTCAAGATACGGTGGGCGCCTGTCCTCAATCCTGGATGTGAGAATGAAGGAAGGAAATAGTAAGGAACTAGATGTTTCTGGTGGAATCGGAACGGTTTTTAGCAGACTTACTGTTGAAGGTCCGATTAAGAAAGACAAAGCCTCTTTCATCATTGCAGGAAGACGGTCTTATGCAGATATTCCTATCCGATTGTTTACTGATTTACTCAATGATGGAGCAGCCCTATTTTTCTATGATTTAACTGCAAAGGCCAATTACAATATCGATGAGAAAAATAAAGTGTTTGTTTCTGGTTATTTCGGACGTGATGTCTTCAAGTTTGATGAATTGCAAGGTTTTAATTGGGGGAATCAAACTGCTTCCGTGCGTTGGAATCACCTTTTCAACGATAGATTTTTTAGCAACTTCACAGCGTTTTACAGCAATTACGATTATGCCTTCGAAGTGGGCAATACTGACGAAGATCAGTTTGATTGGAATTCCAAAGTTCAAACGATCAACTTCAAACCTCAATTTTCCTATTTTCTGGATCAAAGAAATGAGTTGACATTTGGTGGAGAGCTGCTTTACTACACGTTTTTTCCTGCCAACGCTGTTGGTTTTACCTCTGGAAATAGAATTGACTTGAGTTTAGAAAAGAAGAACGCACTTGAAACAAGTTTGTATATAAGTAATAATCAAAAGCTTACTGATGACCTTTCTATTGAATATGGACTTAGGTATTCAAACTTCAACCACCTTGGCCCTGCCAATCAATACACGTTTGGAGATACACTTGCCGGTGAGCGTAAACCCGTAATAGACACTACTAGGATTGGTAATAATGAATCGGTGGCATTTTACCAGAATCTGGAACCAAGATTTTCAGTTAGATACAAGTTGTCTAAATCGTCATCAGTAAAATTCAGCTACAATCGTATGAATCAGTACATTCATTTGATTTCAAATACAGTAGCTGCTACGCCAATCGATGTTTGGCAACCAAGTACGAACAATATTAGACCCCAACAAGGAGATCAGATAGCGTTGGGATACTTTAAGAATTTTAAGAACAATGAATTTGAGACTTCTGTAGAAGCTTATTATAAGCGAACCAGGAACCAAGTCGACTATATAGATGGAGCAGATCTATTCATCAATGATTTGCTTGAAGCGGATGTTTTGTCAGGGAAGGGAAGGGCATATGGATTAGAATTTTACGTAAAGAAAAATGCTGGAGACCTTACTGGCTGGATAAGTTATACCTTATCACGTTCTGAACTTTTAATTGATGGCATAAACTACCTGCCGAACAGTACGGATCGAGCCGGAAGGTGGTATCCAACTCGGTTTGATCAGACACACAACCTTAAAGTTGTCGGAAACTATAAAATCAAGGAACGTAAAAACTTGTCAGCGACATTTAGCTATATAACGGGTACACCAACTACGTATGCGATTGACCGAATTAGTGTAGCGGGTCATGTAATTCCGATAAATAACGGCAGTAGAAATAACTTTAGGATACCCGATTATCACAGACTCGATGTTTCCTACACCATTGACTACAACTGGGTTTCTAAGAAAGGAAAAGCAAGATCTAGCAGCTTGGTGCTCTCGGTATATAACCTTTACAACCGGAAAAATGCATTTGCAATCAACTTCACTCAAGAGGATGATCGTGTAAACTACAGGCAGTTAAACAATCTTAATCTACCAACCGGGCCTGTTAACACGTCAGCTTTTGAGACATCAATTTTGTTCTTTGTTCTGCCTTCAGTCACTTATAATTTCAAATTCTAATGAGAAAGTTTCTATATCCATTAATAGCGTTGGTAATCCTTTCTTGTGAGACGGAGGTTGATCCAACATTGGAATCATCTTTAAATGTACTAGTCGTAGATGCATGGCTAACCAATGATGATCCAACGCAGCACATAAATATTACCAGATCGCAATCTTATTTTGATAATAGCGACCCAGTCAAAGTCTCTGGCGCAGTTGTAACTGTGACAGATCTCACGGACTCTTCAGTACCGGTATTTGAATTTACTGAGCGTGAAAATCGATATACATGGGAAAGTACAGACGGTAATCCTATAGGAATCATTGGGCATCAATATAGACTTGAAGTGCAGGTAGATGGTGCTTTATACACTTCCACTACTCAACTGAATGACGCTCCGCCGATAGATAGCATTAGCTTCAGGTTGGAAGAGGGCAATGCATTTTTTGATGATCTGGTATTTGGTGAATTCTTCGCCACCGATCTTGAAGGAGTGGATGATACCTATTGGATCAAGGCCTGGAAAAATGGAGATTTCTTAGGTAGCCCTGGTCAAATTAATATCGCTTATGATGCCGCTTTTTCAAGGGATTCTGACAATGATGGTGTTCAGTTTATTCAACCCATCAGAGACGGAATTAGCACGATCGATGAGTCGCGAGATGAAGAATCACTTTCGCCATTTAACCTTCCGGACACGTTACTGTTTAATGGAGATACACTTCTGTATAAAACAGACAGCACTATATATGGGATAGTAATCGAAGAAGAGATATTCTTTGAAGTGCCGGATGTTTTTGTAAACAACAACGTCCCAGATTATCAGCTTTCCTTGCCATTAGATGATGAAAGATATATTCCTCTGGGAGACACCGCACTCTACCTTCAAGGTGACTCTGTATATGTTGAAATACATTCCATCTCCAATGAGGCTTACTTCTTCCTAAACCAGGTAATTACAGAAACTACCCGAGAAGGAGGTTTTGGAGCTTTGTTTGCTACGCCATTAGTCAATGTCTCTACGAATATTGTTCCAGACAATGAGAATAATATTGTAGCTGGATTTTTCAATATTGCTGCGGTTACCAATGGTGGGAATAGGTTGCGTGAGGAAAGCCAGATTAGAATATTGGATTGATATCTCGATTAAAAGATAAATCCAATGTCAAGATAATTATCGTATTTATACCAACGACATTTATCGCTGTGATGCGATAGATAGCTGGTTGGTGATAGATGCCCTGATCATTCTGTGATCAGGGTTTTTTATTTAATGAAATGTTAATGGTCATTAATTATCAGCGAAAGATTTTTTTGAGCACTATTTTAGACAAAAATTCACCTGTGACCAGACTACTAATCCTTGTCGCCATTGTCATGGTTTCATGCGAACCACAGATAAGCGATCATCCTGTTTTTAAGTATTATCCGCCCACTGAAGTTTTAGAGGATGGATATGTAAGTAAGTACTACCGACATTATTATCCGAAAAATTCTGATCAAAACGCATCCACAGAAATTGGGTATTCCAAATACAAAAAGGTGAGTGACAAAATCTTATTAAACAGCTATAATGCTGGCTTTGATCACTCAGGTATTTTGGAATCTAGGGTATCAGGCACCCAAATTTTCACTGAACGAGTTGTTGATATAAATCAAATTGACACGATTGAAATTGATATTATTTCATCAATTAGAGAAGATTGGGGCGCTCAAAAAAATGAGCCTTATGAATTAAAATATGTTTTCAACGAAAAGGATTACAGCTTCACTGAAAATCAGCTCGACGTTTACGATACACTAATAGATGGAGCTGCAGCTAAGGTTTTAGTTACGGAATCATTTTATCGTGATTTAGAGACGGATGAAATTGTTAATCAATTCAAAAGCAAAGACATATATGTGGAAGGCTTGGGCTACTATTCCACAACTGCTGACTTTGAAAATTTTCGAATGGAGCTAGAGCTAGTAGAACAGATGCCAATAGAAGAGTTCGAACGCAGAGCAGACCATGATAAGCATAGAATCGCCTGGATTGATCCAGATAAAACCTTAGATTCAGACGCAGAATTTAAGATATGTGGTGGTGAAAGGCGTATAGCAGATTACTACAACTCCACTCCGGATGGAAGATACATTCATGGAAAAAGAGCAATGTTGGATACCATTTTTAACAACTTGGATGAAGCAAAATTGCTGGAACAAAATGGTAGGCTGACATTCAGGTTTGTAGTAAACTGCGAAGGTCAAACTGGTCGATTTATTGTAAATGGTTACGATTTTATGTACCAGCCGATCAAGTTTGAACAGGAAACAATCGATCACCTATACGGGATACTAAGAAAGTTAGAATCGTGGAGGCCTGTTGTGCTGCAAGACGAATCAAGAGACGCATACTTTTATATCACATTTAATATTGAAGATGGCAAAATCACCGATATTCTTCCTTAATATTTTACTACTAGTAATGACTGTTAGCTCTTGCTCCGAGCGGCAATGGTATAAGAAAGAATTTTCCGAAGATACCATGAAACAGTATGGTCCTCAACTTAGAGCCGGTAGGGGATATTACTATCAAGGATCTGTGCCGGAGCAGTTCCAGCTCGACGAGTCATTTAAAATGGATTCAACAGATGCGGATCTCTGGAGAGAATTTGGCACCGCGCGAGTAAAGAGAGGAATTGCAGATGAGATGTATTATTTCTATGATGGAGCGGTAAAAAGAAAACCGGAAAAATGGGCTGGGTTCAGAGGATACCTATACCTCTACTTTTATCGCGATTATTATCGCGCTATTGAAGACTTCAACTTAGGGGATGAGGTAAGCGGTGAAGTACAGCATTCGCAAGGGCAAAACCATGATTACATGAGAGGTATAAGTTACTATGGGCTTGGCGAATACCAGACTGCGATTGAATCGCTTGACAAATACATCAATAAGGTGGTCGAGGAAGAAGGAGAAGAATGGGTTGATGTTTACGCTTTTCTTTATAAAGGCCTGTCTTTAATAAAAATGGAACGCTTGGATGAGGCGATTATAGAATTTGATCGAGCCTTGAAGTATTATAAAAACCTTTCAGATTGCTTTTATCATAAAGCACGAATCTATGTTTCCAGAGGTCAGTTTGATCTTGCGATGAAAGAACTAAGGCTCGCAGAGCAATATCATAAAGAAGGGTATTTTCATCAGAGACCTTATGTGGAAGTGCTGGAGCAGGTTTACATTCAAGACATTCAGAAACTGATAGTTGAGATTAGCACTAGCTGATAAAAAAGCCCAGCAAGATGAAGAGAGAAAACCTTGCCGGGCACACATCGGAGATTATAAGTCGTACATCACCGTAAACAAGCCATACCTCTGCTGGATGTTGTATGAGTAAGTACTGATAAGGTTATTGGAGAAACTATCTCTTCTTACTTCACGGGTATCTAAAAGATTCAAACCCTGAATTTTAAACTCCCACGGACTCTTCTTTTTCCTATAACTCAAGGTTGAGTCTAGTATGTCAAAAGAAGTTTCTTGATTTTGATTTTCATTCACGTACTTATTGAATGCGTATTCAGTTTCAAATCGAAAGCCTTTATAAGTTAAAGTAGTACCAACATTGGGCCTGTGATTGACAAATTTATTGGTCAGTCCGCCGGACGTGTATCGATTGATAGATACCGTATATCCACCGCGGATTGAGAGCTTATTAAAGAGTCTTGCAGACATATTTAATTGATAAGATTGAGTGAAATTGTCATTTTCAATAGTCTGACCCTCGAATTGATTATTCAAGATTGATTGTGCTATTGTCACCATTCCGCTGACTCTAAAATGATCGAAACGCTTCTCTAAGTTTAGATAGCCTCTTGCTACACTGTTTGCCTGCATAGCATTGACTGAGGTAATGACATTTTCTATCCCACTCAATTCCTGATTGTTCGTAAATCCATCTTCGATATACCTATAGTTGATTCCACCGTAGATATTGAAGAAGTTGTACATGTTGAAATTGCGATAGTCTAGTGTGATGTTATGCGAAAATGAAGGTTGCAAGCTGGCATTTCCAAAACTCAAAGTATTGTATGAGTTTAGAATATACCCTTCGGCATAGGCACTTACACCATTGTATTCCAATGACTGATTGTAGTTGAATGTCAAACCATGTGAGCTACCAAAATCATATTCAGCACGGACCTGTGGAAAAATGTACTGCGTATGCTCTGATGATTCACTAGAAGTTCCCACTGTATAGCTATTGAAACTTACTCCTGGGCTTATTGTCAGTTTTTCCCACTTCTTTCTATATGTAAGCCTTGCATATCTATTGGTTATATCTAAATCCTCGTTCAGATCTTCGATATCATCTTGATCGTCATCGAGGTTGGTAATCAAGTTCTGTCGTGATACATTCATGCCAAAAGCGACATTGAAATGGGTAGTCTTATTCAAGATATGATAGTAGTTAAATGCTCCATCAAATCGTTTAGAATTTATCCGTTGATTTTGAGAAAGCTCCAAGGCACCATTAGTTAAAAAGGTATTAAACAATGGTATTTGACTCGATAAGGCACTATTCGTTGGAGTTACTTCTTGATTATAGTTCACCTCTGCAGAAATAATGTTCTTTTCATTCAAGGCATTGAACATTCGAAGTTGATGTCTTTGGCTCTTAGGAGTTCTTTCATTCGCGTCTACCAAATTATTGCTGCCAGACATCTGTTCAGAGTTTCTTATTCCGACCTGATCTATTGTGCTTCGCTTACCAAAAAATGTATAATCTACCTGCAGATTATAGTTTGGGGTATACTTTGCTGAAAAGCGACCAAGTCCAGATTTATTGGCAATAGAGGTTCCGGTAGTAAGCGTCTCCTGAATCGGATCGTCAAGTTGAGTGTACGTTCTTAGTGAATTTGATCCTAGAGTTGCATCATTATCAAAACCTATTAGAAAGCCTGAAACTTGAAACTTGTCTGTAGGTCTGGTTGTGAAATTTAGTGCTCCAAGGCGATTGACAAGGTCGCTGGCTGAATTTCGATCCGTAAGAGGAATTCCTGCGTCTCCAGCATTAAACCTGAATGAAGTACCATTTCTTGCAGCAAGTGAAGCCATACCACCAGACATTCTGAAATAGTCATTCAGAGTCAGCGCTAGCTCACCAACGTTATTACCATCTCCGATAAAATTAATGCTTGTCTTTGGCGCATAGTAAAAGGTATTTGCATGACCGAAATAGCGTTTTTCAGGGCCACCGCCTGCTTCGATATCTCCGAATACGATTCGCTTTTTATCCGCTTTTAGCTCAATGTTCAGTGCCAATCGATCATCATTGTTCAGGCCTTGCATTGGCTGGATGTCATTGAAGTTTTGCAATACTTGCACACGATCGACAACATCAGCGGGAATATTCTTAGTCGCTAGTTTCGTATCTCCTTCAAAAAATTCTTTACCATCGACTAATACCTTCTCTACTCTTTTTCCTTGAACTTCAATGTCACCATTGTCTCGAATATTAAATCCGGGTAGCTCCTCCAATACATCTTCGAGTTTTCTCTCATCACCTTTGGTAAATGCTTCTGCTTTATAGGAGATGGTATCACCTTGTACCATTACAGGCATTTCAGCGACTACCGTTACTTCATCCAACGAACTTACCGACTCCTTCATGATGACCAACAAGGGATCCTCAGATGTTTCTTCAAGTGTTAAGTACTGACTTATGGGAATGTATCCTACAAAAGTCGCTTTCAGTTCATAGACCGTATTCTTCTTTAGCCGTAGTTGGAATGCTCCTTTGACATCTGTCACCGCAAAGGCTTTCATCTCCTTAGTGGTTGTGTCTATGGCCATGACATTTGCAAATGCAATGGGTGCAAAAGTTGAATCTCTAGTTTGACCCTTGAGTAAAACGTGATCCTGAGATCGTGCTGAGAAAATTCCCAGCACGCTCATCAAAAAGATAACTATTAGTCCTTTCATTTTGCTATCCTCCGATACGAATTACACGAGTTTCACCACCATCTCCGGTATCATATTTTTTCATCATTTCCTGAAGCTTCTCATCTCTTATTTGATCCGCTTCTTCGCGAGTTACTCGCTTCCCTTTGCTTGGAACCTCTATTGCGATTGGTTCAGCAGGATTTAACTCTACTTTAGTGCATAAGAAGGTAAAGTTTCCATTTTTAAGCTCAAGGATCAGCCCGGGTAATCCCCATGTATTGGAAGGACCTTGAGATACTGGAATATCTGGTGCGTACCATGCTGTGATCATTGTTGTATCCATCACAGTTTCTGTAGTTTTTTCAGAATCACTCAATGACATGGTCATCTGTTCTGTGATATTCTGATACTCGGCCTTAATTACAGTGTAGTCTCCGATTTTTTTTGTCTCACCAGTGATCTTCCAATTGTAAGTAGGTAATGCATCCTCGATAAGAAATTTCTTTCCAAAAATTTCTGTTTCCTCTAGAAATTGATTCTTACTTGGATTTAGGTAACTAACGGAATTTCCAGTAGAAAATCGAATTTGCATTCCTCCGGTACTAGGTGTACTTGCTGCTGATTCAAGCTCTGCATCCTCCTTCCATGTAGCTTCTTGAAGATTGAATGTAAGTGTATAATCGCGCTGAGACTGTTGCAATAACTGCTTTCTAATCGATTCTTGCATCTCTGGATTCATGTCTGGTCCAGCCACATTTAATGACTCGATGCTCATAGATGATTTGTATTTAGCAATACCTTCAAAATTTTGCTGGCCTATTGCTTTAAATGCAACTCCCACTAGCAGACCTGGTACAAGTGAGATGAGTAATATCGTTTTTCTCATTGTTGTTTTTGTTTTCAGCAAACCAATGAGAATAAGTGCTAACGGACGGTTAAGCAGTGTTAACGAGTGTTAACCAATTAATTCTACCCCAAAAGTGCCACGTATATTTGTATTGTGAATAAGCAATCGTATAGAAATAGCTTGATCTTAATAGTAGTAACCGCGATGGTACTAACTGCCGCTCAGGTCTACTTTACTGTGCAAAATTATGAGGTAAATAAGCAACGCTTCATCAAGGACGTGCAACAGTCTTTGAATACCAGTATTGAGAATTACTTTGCCGGAAAAGCTAAAAACAGCATTTATATTCTTGGAGAAAGCTCTTTAGATACTGTAATAGGTGGAAAAAGTTCAATTGCGATTACTTCTCGAATTAGTGACGTGGATAGCATTCTTCGGATAGTTACTGATAGTCAATCGATCTCTGGTTCTGGGTTTTCACATGTTTGGTCCAGTTCTTCACTTAAACCAGACTCCTTAAATATTGACTCGATCTTTCATTCAAGTAATGAAAGATCATTCCAACAACTCAGATTCACTTCCAGACTGGATACTTCCAGAGCGCGTGAATTGCAATTTCTGACTCAAAAGGTGATGGTATCGATTAGTGAAGACTTATTGGATCTGGGAGCACTCTATACTGAGTTTGAAAAAGAGCTTAAAAGTAAAAATTTGAATTTTAGATTCGCTTTAAAACAAGATTTTCAAGGTCGTAAAACTTCGATTGGTAGTGTTGAGGGCGATAACTACCTGACGACTCAAGCAAACTCTGTTTTCTTAGGCGACTTCAATCTTATTTCAACGGATTTTGAAAATGCTACGCTCATTATTTTAAAAAATGGAATTGGTGAGTTGGTGCTGTCAGCATTATTAATTGCATTGGTCATTGGAACACTTATTCACTTGTACAAGACCATTAATAAACAGAAGCAACTAGCAGCAATTAAAGACGATTTAATTAGTAATATCACCCATGAATTCAAGACTCCAATTGCAACAATATTTTCGGCACTTGAAGGGGTCACTAGTTTCAATGAAAACAACGATCAAGAAAAGACAAAGCGCTACCTAGAACTATCAACGGATCAACTGCACAAGCTGAATGATATGGTAGAAAAAATGCTGGAAACAGCAACGATTGATCAAGGAAAATTGACTTTGAATAAAGAAGAGGTAGAGGTAGTCTCATGGACCAAAGAAGTAGTGAAGCAATTCCAATTAATTGAGGGAGACAAGTCGATAGTTTTTGATTCAAAATTGGGAGAAGCTTTAAGCAATTTGGACAGATTCCATTTTGAAAATACACTATCAAATCTGCTTGATAATGCAATCAAGTATGGGGGTAAAAATATTTCTGTCCGACTCCTAAAAAATGATCAAAAAATTGTTTGGGAGGTAGAAGATGATGGTGCCAATCTACCCCAGTCTGAGAAGAATAAAGTCTTTGATAAACTCTATCGTATCCCTACTGGCAATCAACATGATGTGAAGGGTTTTGGAATAGGGCTTTACTATTCTAAAACAATTGTTGAGCTGCATGGAGGTGAGATTTCGCTTGATAATTCGGGCGATAGAACATTATTTAGAATTATGATATGACTCAAAAAGTCACCAAAATATTGTTAGCTGAAGATGAAGCTGCTCTAGGAATGATCATTCAGGAAAGCTTAGAATCAAGAGGTTTTGAAGTGGTATTCTGCAAAGATGGGCATGAAGCTAGCCTAGCTTATGAGGCAGAAAGTCCTGATATCATGGTTTTGGATGTTATGATGCCGAAACTTGATGGTTTTTCACTAGTTAAACAAGTCAGAAAAAAGGACCAGTTTATTCCAATAATTTTTCTGACAGCTAAATCAAGAACTGAAGATGTGGTAGAAGGGTTTGGCTATGGCGCCAATGACTACCTTAAGAAACCTTTTAGCATGGAGGAATTGATCGTTAGAATTCATGCTTTGCTCAATAGAAAAGCCCAGCGCAATTCAAACGAAGAAGAGGAGATCGGTGAGTACATATTTGATTGCCAAAAACAGACTCTTGTTTTTAAGCCTACCGGAAAAGAGGAAAGATTAACGCATAGAGAGGCTCATCTACTTGACGCGTTAATAAAAAATACCAACGAGCTAACCGACCGTCAGGAAATTTTAAACTCTCTTTGGGGTAATGACGACTTTTTCAATGCACGTAGCATGGACGTTTTTATAAGTAAGCTTCGAAAAAAGCTTGCTCAAGATGAGTCCATTCAAATAATTAATGTGAGAGGATACGGATATAAGTTGGTTGTCTGACTCTTCTTAGATAGCCACTGAACTTGGATCTTGAATGGTTCTTGCAGAAAGATATCCTAAGTAAAAGTCTGTGTTTGATTTCCTGAACCTCTTCATGACGTTGTCTAGTCTTGTCATTACATTTTTGCCTTTGAAAAGAAAATCGTTGAGATCTTTGGCATCTGATCTTGCCGCAATTTCATAGAAACGTGGTCTGCCTTTTTCATCTTGATATGCACAGAAGAGGAGTTTTGCATCTTCAATTTGATCCTTTGTCATTCCATAGTCTGACATATTATCAACATTCTCTTCGAGTAGATCAATGATATTACGAGTCATATTCTCAAATTCTTCTCCTGGTAATCGTAAGTAATCTGCTTTTGAGTTACTTGCTGCCTCTAAGAGTGCTTTATTGCCTGTATCCTCTGCATAGGCTTCCAATACATCATCTAAGATGTCCATACGTTCTGCTACTTGATTTTTCAGTTTTGTAACCGAGGGACTAACAAACATCTGGGATACTTCTTTACTATCAGCGGAGGTTCGAATTAGATCAAGCAATGATGCTAAATCTGCTTTGTAAGAACTTGAAATCGGGATTGCTGTCCAGACAGACGTATTTGCGTCAAGATATTCATTTGTCTTTCGCATCATTTCTAACGTGTTGATTTGTCTCTTGTTCACTGGCTAAAAATTTCCGCAATAGTAATTATCGAGCTATATGAAGCATAAGAGGGCTCGTTTACTATCGGTATACAACTGGCTATAGAATTACTTTAGAAAGACATAATTGCATTTAATATTGTTGAAGCTTCTCAGTAGTAGTTACTGGTTTTAGTTAGATTGCCAGTCAAGAATTTCCCTATGAGTGTAATAAAAGAAATCTATGATATTTCTAAGAGTGCTGCAGCACTAAAGCAAAAACGCGGAGCCTTAAAGCGGGCCTTGAGAACGGAACTTAAACTCAATCATAAATTTTTGCAAGATGTGAAGGTGAAGGGATTGTCTGATGCCAGAAGAGTTGAATTAATCGGTATGTTGGAAATAGATGAATTAACTGCCGCTGTTAAATTTGAAATCCCCTATGCCTTGCTTTCGAACAAAAAGGTTGATGAAGATCTAGCTGATAGATACCGTGTCAAACCTTTGGTTGGATTTAAAATTGGAGATCTTATAGAAAACCTTTATTTAATGATTTCCTATTTGAAAAAGGATCACAATAATCCGAGAATTCATCTAAATCTCAGACTTATAAACATCTATAAGTACAATGGTGTATTAATAGATTTGTTGAAGTAATCAGTCTGTCTTTTTTACTTTCTGATTGCCGGTGATCGCATCAATCATACGAACGTAGCTCACTTTATTCCCAGAATGCTGAGATACATAAAAGTACTGTAACCCTTCAAGGACAACATCACACTTTCCTAATTCATAACGGTGTGCTATTACTTCATCGCCTTCAAGTATTTGAACGCCTTCTTCGTCAAGCAATACAGGAGGTAATTTTTCTTTGGGTTTCTTTTTGAATATTCCGAACATCTAAAACTATCGGCTTTAAAGCGTGCAATACTAGTTTGAAATAAGAAGAATGTGAATTGGTGGAGGAGTTAATTAGCAATTAGTGGCGCAGAAACGTCAACTGATCCAAAATCAATCATACATTTCCAATTACCTGCATTGTTTCTAAAGAAGGATTTTCACTCCCACCTCTAGGTTCTACTGTTACTGCAAATGCAGCGGTATTTGGAGCGGCATTTTTCATTTGAACCAGCAAACCATTGCTTGCTGAGTCAAACACGCCAACATCGACAGGTTTACCATCAATTATTGCCCATAATTGATACTGTTGGTCTTTTGACAATTCTTTGAGGTTTTGAATGCTTAGATATACTGCTGCAGATGTTTCATTCCAATAGACTGTTGCTAGAGCTTCAGGTGAATTTTCTGTGCCATTCAGAGTTACTCTTTTGAACGCAGAATTATTCATTATACTGACAGCATTTTGAATTTTTCCTAATTGCTGATTTACGTGATTATAGTTATCAGCGAACTGCTCATTTTGTGCAATAAGGGTTGATAATCGATCTTCTGCGGATTGCCACTTGCTCCAGTAGTTAAAAGCCATAAATGCAGATCCAATTGCGACTATTATAGAAGCTGCCGCAGCGAGTTTTAAAAACCCGAAAGATTCTTTGGATTTCATTTCAATGACTGGAGCTTCTTTCTCAATGTTAGGTTCGTTTGCAATCTTAGCCACCAACTTATCCTTTATATCAGAAGGAGGGTTTACAGCTGTAGCAAATGCAAGTGCCTCTATAGACAGCTCTATTTTTTGAAGTTCCTCCTTGATCTCAGGATGTTGGGACGCAGCATTTTCTACCTCAGTACGCTCAGTCGGAGTGAGCTCATCCATCACATAGGATTCCAGGGTTCCTGACGATATGTACTCTTCGATGTTCACTCTATTTGCAATACTGTTCTTATATTTTTCAACGCCATTTTAAGACGCGTTTTTATTGTACCAAGAGGAATATCAAATTCCTTCGAAATTTCTGATTGGGTGTAGCCTTTAAAATAGACCATCTCTAATATGAACTGTTCTTCTTCACGCAAGGATTTTAACATCTCCTTCAAACCGATAGTATCAACACTGAGGTGGCTTAGATTATCGCGCTCTATTCCAGATACGTAAGTTTCTATATTGGCGGTTTTCCCTGCCTTCTTCATTTCTTTAGATCGCAATCTATCAATCGCAAGATTCCTGCTGATATTCACCATCCAGGTAAAAAAACGCCCTTTAGAAGAATCATACTGTTCAATCTTATCCCAAAACTTCATGAAAGCATCTTGCAAAACTTCCTGTGCTACGTCCTCATCGTTAATAATTCGACTGATCGATCCGTAAATCGCCGCTGAATAATGATCATACAAGTAGCTAAATGCTTCTGCTTCTCGCGCTTTAATGCGAATAACAAGCTGATCTTGATCGATTTGGTGATTAGCAGGATTCAAATTTATTTGAGATGAAGATCAGCTTTCGTTGATGCTTCACTATGAATGATAAATAGCTATCTAAATTTTCTGAAAAGAACTTTTAAGAATTCTTTTACTTCATCTGATTGCATGTCCCATTCATTGTGCTTGGCATAGCCTTGAACAAGAAACTCGACAGACTCGTCAAAAGAATGATAGTCTTCAAGTTCTGTTAGCGCATTTTCAAATTCATGTTTATCATTTCTGAATAATTCCTTGATAAACATATATCGATGATTTAAAGAAATTAACTCTAAAATGCCTCCTTCTTTGCTAGAAGTAGTTTTCAGATGGTCTGCTACAGTCTCTTCTTCTTTTTCAAACTGTTTATTGATTGTTTCCTCTGGAAAGTCATCTTCTTTGTCCTCATCTTCGAGCATAACTGGAGGCCTTACTTCTCTCTTAGGCTCTTCTTCTTTCGGTTGTTCCTTGATTTCCTCTTGCTCAACCGCTTCTTCAGCTGTCTCTACTTCTTCAGAAGATTCCACTTCCTCTATCTGCTCGGGTTTGGCGGATAAATCTTCATCAAAGTCTTCCTCTATCATCGCATCATCA
Organism: Ekhidna sp.; assembly: GCF_963691765.1. Lineage (GTDB taxonomy): Bacteria > Bacteroidota > Bacteroidia > Cytophagales > Cyclobacteriaceae > Ekhidna. The sequence goes on along the minus strand of NZ_OY829375.1, from coordinate 1,634,965 downwards.
TCGGTACTCATTTCGATATTGATGTTTTCCTTATTGGCATCGGGCGCTGTTTTTCTTGGCCTTGGTCGTTCCTCAACGAGGTCTTCTTCTCCAGGCTCAAATAAATCGTCTTCATCAAATTCGTCCATTTCAGGATCATCTGAGAATATTTTTTCAGAAGTGATTTCTAATATGTCCGTTAAAAGTGCACACTCTTCATTTACAGCATCAAGCGTGTCAAAATCATCAAATTCTTCTGGCAACTCATCGATCACATCATCGATCGTGAGCCCTTTCATATCTGACAAAAAGTTCTGAATCTCTTTTTTGTGAATTTTCAAATACTTGACAGTTCCTTCTACTGACTTTTCTTTAATAGTTTCTACGCCTCTGCTGTCAAGATCTATTTCTACATAAGCTTGAGGCATGGCAGCCAAGTAGATGGTGTCTTTAACCGCATGATTAAGTAGCGTTTCAAACTTTTCTTTATTGATTTCAATGTGTTGAGACAGCACATTCATGAATTGAATCATTGCTTGTCTCACTTCTTCATGTTTGTAGTTGAAGAATGGGCTTTCCAGTTTTTTAGTTTCTTCTTGCCAATACCTGAATAGCAACTTGATCACGAAGAAGTTGACTTGTTTAGAAGGGGTGACTTTTAATATTTCTTTTCCTGTAATGACCTCTTTTCCATCTTTAAAAAAATCGGCAGTTACTTTCGAAGCAAATTTCTCACAATAGCCGTCTATAAAGTCTTCGTTTAGTTTCTTTTGCATCTTGAAATAATTGATGGTATGCCTACTGTAGTAATAGCCAACCTAAAGAGTAAATCTATTCATTGTGATGATAAAAGGGAAAGTTTGCTCAACATTTTGCTCACATCAACCGACTGGATGCACGCTTGTGGAGCCAAAGGCAGATGTACAACTTGCAAAGCAAAAATCCTGAATGGGCATCACAATCTAAGCGAACGATCAAAAGCGGAGGAGCAGTATTTGAAATTGAATAAATTGCAAGAGGATGAGCGCCTAACTTGTCAAACTTATCTTTCAGGAGATGTGACGATTTTTGCTCCAAAAGAAACACAATTATCACATTTGACATACTCTGATTAATGTTTGTAGAACCCCATATCGGTAAAGGAACTCTTAGAAGAGGAGGATGGATAGAAGTAGTTTGCGGATCTATGTTTTCCGGTAAGACGGAAGAGCTTATTAGAAGGTTAAATAGGGCCATGCTTGCAAATCAACATGTGGAAATATTTAAGCCAGCTGTTGATAAGCGGTATGATAAGGTGAAAATCGTTTCTCATAAAGACTCTTCCATCCCTTCATCACCAGTAAATTTTGCTAATGATATATTGCTTAGAGCTGGTCAATGTGAAGTCGTAGGCATTGATGAGGCCCAATTTTTTGATATGGAAATTGTTAGTGTTGCCAATGAGTTAGCTAATCAGGGTAAACGAGTAATAATTGCAGGTTTAGATATGGATTTTAAAGGTGTTCCGTTTAAACCTATGGACTCTTTGATGGCCACTGCTGAATACATTACTAAAGTACATGCTGTGTGTATGAAGTGCGGAAATGTTGCTTCATATTCTCATAGACGTACTAAATCTAAACAAACAATAGTTTTAGGTGAAAAGGATATTTATGAAGCTCTTTGCAGATCTTGCTTCTTTGAGGCGGTTAACTCTTAGTAGCGCTGCCGTTTTCTTTAGTTTGTTGACATTTTCTCAGAATATTGCTGTAGGAACTTGGCGTACTCACTTTAGTTATAATAATGCACAACATCTCATTACTACTTCAGATAAGATCTTTTGTGCGACCGCTTTTGGATTATTCTCTCGTGAAATTGAAACTGGGACAACGCGAAAACTATCAAAAATTGATGGCTTATCAGATATTGGGGTATCAGCGATTTCCTACAATGAAAATGCCAATGTGCTTGTTATCGGGTACCAATCGGGTTTTATTGACTTCATTTATGAAGATGAGATTATTGGCATATCTGATATCGCCCTGAGCAATTTGGAGGGCGACAAGACCATTAACGAAATAGCATTTGACAATTCAAATACATATTTAGCAACAGATTTGGGAGTAATTGTGATAAGGACATCCACTGCTGAAATCGTCGAAAATTATGTTCAAATTGGATCAAATGGGATAAGTGTTAGTGTGCTTGATATTGAAGTTAAAAACGACTCACTTTTCGTTATGACTGAAGAAGGGATACAGTCAGGAATGCTTTCAGCCAATCTTCTTGATTTTAGTAGTTGGACGATGTATCTATCAACAGGGTCATTTACAAATCTGATTCAGGTAGGTAATGAATTATACGCACTATCTGGTTTAGACTTATTTAGGTTTTCTTCGGGTTGGATTGATTCCGGGATTGATCTCCCAGCGGGAGCTACAAGGCTTTTCGAACTCAATGAAGTGCTTGCATCTGCTTCTTCAGGAACAATATATCAGCTGGACAATACCGGTTTTAGTACGATTTTATCGACTCCTGCAGAAAACATAAATGGAGTAGTAGAGTTAGGCGGATCAATTTTTATCGCAGATGACGAACTAGGGCTCGTGAATCCTACAGGAGAATCTTTATCTCCAGATGGTCCATTATCGGATGATTTCTCCAATATCAGACTATTATCCAATCAGCTATATGGGTTTCATGCACCATCTCCATTAACATTTGAAGGTGATGATCAAGAATTATCGTTTTCTGTCTTTGTGGATGGTCAGTGGGAAAATCAGACAATCCAAGATTTCACTAACGTCTCGGATGTTGCAAGTTATAATGGCAGTCTATACTTCTCTTCAATAGGTGATGGCATATACGATGAATTGAATGAAACCATAATTTCTGACATACCTAATAGCTCAGTTCAATTAGATACAGTTATTGCATCATTAGCAAGCGGTTCTTCGTTATGGATTTCATCATTTGGTAATGACAACCCGATTCATTTAATGGATCAAGATCAGAATTGGACATCTTTTTCTTCTACTTTTTTAGGTCAAGACGAATACTTAACTATCGATGTATCGAATTTGGGAATCGGTTGGTTGGGTGCCACTACTGGGCTTATTACAGTATTAGACCCTGAGGAAGTTCAAGCAGATCAAATCAGTACTTCTGATGGATTACCTTCTTCATTTATAGATGTAGACATAAGTGTTGAAGACAATGCATGGGTTGCAACATCAAGAGGTCCTGCGTTATTTGCAGATGCCTCGTTCATTTTTTTCGACTCAAATGGGATTAGACCAACTTTCGATGGCCGTACATTATTCGAAGGAGAACAGATCAATGCGGTAATGACAGACGGAGGAAATAGAATTTGGTTTGGAACCAATAGTGGCCTTTGGGTTTTTGATGAAAACACCTCAGAGCAAGTAGCTGTATTTACTGAAGCAAATAGCCCGCTGCCGTCGGATCAAATTATTCAATTAGAATACAATGGAAGTAATGGAGAAGTATTCATTTTGACAGCTCGTGGAATGGTGTCCTTTAGAAGTTCATCTTCTATTGGTAGCAGAAGACATAGTAACGTGAATATTTTTCCAAATCCAGTTCGTCCAGACTATCAAGGTTTGGTTGGTTTAACAGGGCTGACAAATAATGCCTCCGTAAAAGTGACTGACGTAAAAGGGAACCTTGTTACGGAGTTAAAAGCTAATGGTGGTACGGCATCATGGAACCTTAAAGATGTACGAGGATCAAACGTTAATACAGGGATTTATCTGTTTTTCAGCTCTGATTCAGCTGGTGAAGAAACGTATGTGGGAAAAATCGCGGTGGTGCGATGATAGTAAAGTCTAAGGGCATTGTATTAAGCTACATGAAGTATGGTGATACCTCAATTATTGCCAGGATATTTACGGAAGAAGGCGGATATGGATCATATATAGTAAATTCAATTAGGAGTCAAAAGTCGAAAAAAAGCATCGGCTATTTTCAACCTTTCACAATACTTGATTTAATTCTGTATGTGAAAGAGACGCGCGATTTACAGCGAGTTTCCGAGTTCAAGAGCCATTATCCGCTGCATCACATTCATCAAGATTTGATGAAAAGTTCAATTACATTATTTCTGACAGAGGTCTTTTCAAAGCTTTTACAATCGGAACAATCCCCAAACCCTGAGTTGTACGCTTTTGCAGAAGATTCTATTAAAATTTTTGATCAGCTAAAAGATGGTGTTAGCAATTTTCATCTTCAATTTTTACTTAAGATTGGCCCATTTTTAGGATATGCAATAGATGATATCGATAATGTATATAGCTCAACCAATCGGCTCTCACCCTCAAATGAGAATCAGGAAATTATGGACATGCTTATGAAAGAGTCATATGGATATGAAACGAAAATGACGCGAGAGGCTAGAAATGATATGCTAGATGGTATTCTTGAATATTATCAGCATCATGCACACATTGCTAAACCTAAATCTCTAGAGGTGTTAAGGAGTGTTCTTAATTGATTTACTTTGTATTCTGGACTAAATTGTAGGTCTAATTACCGAGACATGGCAGATATACTTTACAACGAAATACCGTCGCTTGACTTGGCGGATTTTACTAGTGGAACAAGAGAGCAAAAAGAGGAATTTGTAAAGTCACTAGGGCAAGCTTATACAAATATTGGATTCGTTTCTATTAAGAATCATGGACTTTCTGATGAATTGACTGAAAATTTATATTCTTCTGTAGAAAAATTCTTCAGATTGGAAGATCATGTAAAGCTAGCGTATGAGAAGAAGGAACTAGCGGGACAAAGAGGTTACATTAGTAAAGGTCGAGAGAAAGCGAAAGGAAGAAATACGGGAGATTTGAAAGAGTTTTTTCATGTTGGCCAACCTAAAGAAAATCAGCGTGAGGATTACCCTGATAATATATGGCCTGGTGAAGTGCCTGAGTTAGAAATTTATACTTCAGAGGCCTATCAAACATTATTGCAAGCAGGAATCAATATGTTAAGGGCAATTGCTCTATTCCTTGAATTACCTGAAAATTATTTTGATGAAAAAGTAAAAGAGGGTAACAGCATATTGAGACCCATTCATTATTTCCCAATAGATAATCCTGATGAATTGCCACCTGATGCGGTGCGTGCAGCAGAGCACGGAGATATTAATCTTATCACTTTACTAATGGGTGCTAGTGCAGATGGCCTTCAGGTATTGAGGATGGATGGAGAGTGGATTCCTATTACAGCTTTGCCAGATCAAATCGTTGTGAATGTTGGAGATATGCTTGAAAGACATACCAATGGCAAGTTGAAGTCTACAATACATCGAGTGGTAAATCCGCCTCGAGAACTGATGCATACTTCTCGATTCTCAATACCCTTTTTCATGCATCCAGTTTCAGAAATGGATCTTTCATGTCTAGATGGATGTATTGACGATGAACATCCTAAATCATTTGAAAATATCACAGCAGGAGAATTTCTTGATGAAAGATTGAAAGAAATAGGATTAAAAGCGTAATGTCAGTACGTAGAGTCCGTAATATAATTTATCTAAAAGATGTTTTGCTGTTGTCCTTGACTGGTTTTGGAGGACCACAAGGGCACTTTGGGATGTTTTTAGATTTGTTTGTTTCAAAAAGAGGATACCTGACTGAAGAAGATCTCATAGAGTTATATGCGCTTTGTCAAATCTTACCAGGCCCTACTTCAACGCAAACCATAACTGCGCTAGGTTATAAAATTGGAGGGCCAAATCTAGCTTACTTAACCCTGTTTATTTGGGCGCTACCGGCAATCTCAATAATGACAGCATTTGCCATTTTTGTGACTTCGGCTGAAGAGTTACAAATATCACTTGAGTTTTTGCGCTTCATAGAACCAATAGCTGTTGGAATTGTTGCGTACTCCTCGTATAAGATAGCTGTCAAAGTGGTGAATACGAAGGTAGGATTTGGTTTAATGATATTATCAGCAATAGCGTCCTATATTTTAAAATCACCTTACGCTTTCCCTGCTTTAATCATTTTTGGCGGTTTGGCCACTACTTGGAAATACAAGAGTCAGCCAATTGAAGAGAAGGAAAAGATCAATATTAATTGGTCAAATCTCATTCTTTGGATTTCTGTTTTGATAGTCGCTGCAATTTTAGGGGGAGTTACTCAGCTCCAACCAATAAAGACTTTTGAAAATTTCTATAGAAATGGAAGCCTCATCTTTGGAGGAGGCCAGGTATTGGTGCCATTGCTCTATACTGAATTTGTTGAGTTTAAAAAGTTTCTTACTTCACAAGAGTTTATTTCAGGATACGGGTTTGTCCAAGCGATTCCAGGCCCTGTATTTTCTTTTAGTGGGTATGTTGGAGCGGTATCTGCAAAAGAATATGGTATTCTGGGGCAGCTTATTGGATCTAGTATGGCAGTTGCAGGTATTTTTCTGCCAGGTACTTTTTTGATTTTCTTCGTGATTCGCTTTTGGGAGCAACTTAAAAAGTATCGTATCGTCAAAGCATCTCTTGAAGGAATAACTGCTGTGAGTGCAGGAATGGTGATTGCAGCCGCATTCTTGCTTTTTATGCCGATGGATCAGAAAATTATCAATTACGTATTGCTACTAAGTACTGTTGGTATGATGCAGTTTACAAAAGTCCCTACTCCTCTCATTGTTTTAGCTGGGCTTATTTTCGGAATTGTGATTTCATAAAAAAACCTCACCGTTTACCGGTGAGGTTTTTATTTCTATTTTTTACTGGCTTATTCCCCAGCTGGAGGATTAATACCTAATTTTTTCAATACGAGATTTGTTACGTTGTCTTCTTCTCGTGCATAAAGAAGAATACTTTGACCACTAGCAGTCATGTTGAAAACATGCGTATATCCGTTTTCTTTTGAAATCTGCTCAATGGCTGTACCAATTTTTTCAAATGCAGGTTGGAGAAGTTGATTTCTTTTTTGAAGCATCGAATTTTGTGCATTCTGCTCAAATTCTTGAATTGATTGCTGAAGGTTAACAATTTCACTCTCCTTATCAGCTCTTACAACTTCAGTATAAGACTCAGCGTTTTGCTGATATTCTGCAACTTTTGCCTGATAGTCTGCATATTTAGCTTCAAGTTGAGTAGACAGTTGCTTATCATAACCTGCAAGTTCACTTTCAATTTGTTTTGCTTCTGGCATTAGGCTCAAAACATACTCTACGTTTGTATAGCCTACTTTTAACTGCGCCATCACTCCAAATCCTATCACAGCAAGGGCAGTACTTAGTAAAATTCTAACTTTCATAATCAATTAACTTTTCGTTTTATGGTTTGGACATGTGTCCATTGGTTTTATAAGATTCAATTTTTGTGCTTAATTATTGTCAACGCTCTGATTTTCTACCAATCCAAGATCTTCCAGTACGAAATCTGTATAATCATGGATTGGATCGGTATAAATCATCACTAAATCTCCAGACTTGTCAAATACTATTTGAAGTCTGCTGTTCTTTGCAACACGCTCAACAGCATCGAAGACTTGATCTTGAACCGGCTTCACCAGTTCTTTCTTTTTAAGGAAATAAAGACCATCAAATCCAAATATTGATTGTTGATACTCCTTTACCTCGTTCCATTTTCTTTCAATCTCAGCGTTTCGATCCTCCCACATTTCCTTGGTAAGCAAAACTTCTTCCGCTTTTAACTCTACTTCAAGAGCCTCTACCTGTTGATAAAGGTCCTGTATTTCTTTTTCCCACCCTTTAGCACGCTTCTCAATTTCTGCTTGTGCCTCTTTATACTCTGGCATCTTTTCCAAGATATATTGAGTGTCTACGTATCCAAATTTTTGCGCAAATGTAACTGAGCTTAAAAACAGTCCAAAAAGTAGTAGGGTTAACTTTTTCATAACTTTTTTATTTAGGAGACTCTATCGAATCTGTTGGCCAATTGAGAAGTGGAATTGTGGTCCTGCATTATCAAATGAGCCTGGTACTCTATCAAATCCGTACGCCCAGTCAATCCCCATAAGACCAAATGCCGGCATAAATACTCTCAAACCAATACCTGCTGCCTTTTTGATATTATATGGATTAAATTCTGCAAACCTATCCCAGTTATTACCACCTTCAACGAACGTTAGCGCATAAATTGTGGCAGACTGTGCTAATGATATCGGATATCTGATCTCCATTACATACTTGTTGAATATCGTTCCACCTTCAATATTGTTCTCGAAATCTTGTGGAGTTATTGAGTTATCAGGATATCCTCTTAGACCTACTACATCTGTTCCAAGCAAGAAATTTTGTCCTGTTAAACCTGCCCCGCCCAATTGGAATCGTTCAAATGGTCCTACTCCGGTTTTGCTGGTATAAGTTCCTAAATATCCAAAGTGTGCTCTTGCAGCAAGAACAAGTTTCCCGGTTAATGACATATAGTATTGAGTATCAAAGTTCCATTTGTGATACTCTAACCACTTAAATCGATCTCTTGCGCTCGCATTTTCATAATCTAAATCTCTCCATAAAGAATACGGAGGAGTGAAAGAAGCACTCAGAGAGATGCTGGATCCGTTTTGTGGGTACATTGGCTGGTTGATAGAGTTTCTTGCAAACGTGGCATTAAAAGTTATACTGTTCGCATCTCCTGTATCGAACCCAAGCGATCTACTTCGAAATTGGAATAGGTCGTACCTCTGATAAGATATACCTGTGCTTAATGTAAAATAATCATCTGGCCATTTAACCCTTCTTCCAAGAGAAGCTGAAATCCCAGTAACTTTTAACCATCCTAATGTTTCATTTTGAACCGGATTGATCGATCGTTGAATAGATTTGCTAAAGCTTAATCCAAAAGAGTTGGGATTTCTGCCTCCAAGCCATGGCTCTACAAAGCTGAATGAATAGCTCTGAAAGCTTCTTCCATTAGCTTGGAACCTTAGCGATAAACTTTGGCCATCACCTACCGGTAAACCTCTCCAATGTTCTGGCTTTGTAATATTTCTTACCGAGAAATTGTTGAATGTCACTCCGAAGGTCCCTACAAACCCAAATGCTCCTCCCCAGCCTCCGGAAAGTTCAATCTGGTCGTTAGACCGTTCTACTAGTTGCCACTCGATATCGACAGTTTCATTGATGGGATCTGGGATAGGCACCGGGTTTACTTGTTCCGGGTCAAAGTAGCCAAGCTGTGATAACTCCCTTTGCGTTCTAATAAGCTCAGCTCTACTAAATTTATCTCCAGGTCTGGTACGAAGTTCTCTTAAGATTACATGATCATTTGTCTTGTCATTCCCACTTATTACCACTTTATCAATAGTAGCTTGTGCTCCTTCAAAAATTCTCATCTCCAGATCAATGGAATCTTGCGCTATACCGACTTCTACAGGATTAATGCTAAAGAATAAATATCCATCATCCATATATAATGAGCTAATATCAGCACCTTGAGGGTTGAAATTCAACTTTGTATTCACTAATTCAAGATCATAAATGTCGCCCTTTTGGATTCCAAGAATACGATCAAGCTGCTCGTCAGTGTAGATGTAGTTTCCAGTCCACGAAATATCTCTGAAGTAATACTTATTTCCTTCTTGGACAGTTAAGTCAATATTCATATGCTTGTTAGAAATATCATAAGTGGTATCACTTATAATCTCAGCATCCCGAAATCCCTTTGAATTGTAAAAAGCTATTAATCCAGCTTTATCTTCTTCGTAATCTTCTTTTACAAATTTTGAAGACTTGAAGAAATTAAGATTAACATGAGTAGCTAGATATTCTCTCATATCTTCTTTGGAAGTCTTCTTAGAGCCCTTGATAAACTTAACAAGGGTTGGTGGCCATATCAATTTTGCTGTAGTTTTTATTGCTTCAGAAGGGAGAGAGAATTTTGGCACCATACCTGTATTTCTAAACTTTTTTCTAAGCTTAGCAGAAGTGAACTCCTCATTACCATTGAACTTAATGTTTCTAATTTTTACTTTCTGACCTTTGTCAATTACTACTTTTAAGTAGGCGCTGTTTCTTAGAATGGTATCATTTTGCTGAACAACTTTAACCTCTGCATTAAGATACCCTTTGCTTTCCATATACTTTAGTACAGCAAATTCAGTATTTTTCATCACCACATCGGTAAGTACTTTTCCGCGAATCAATCCTATTTTCTCTTCAATCTCACCTTGTTTTGTCTTATTGACTCCTTCAATGATATACTTTGTCAATCTTGGCCTTTCCGTAAGCTCTATTACCAACCAGATTTTATCTCCTTCTACCTTTGATGCAAAAATTGAGATGTTACCTATGATTCCTTGATTCCATAATTTTTTAATAGCCGTAGTAATTTCATCACCAGGTACTTTGATTTTGTCACCTACACGTAAGCCTGATAAGGATATCAGTGCATTATTATCAAGAAATTGAACCCCTCGGACCTCGATGTCTGCTATTTCGTATTCTTTCGGACTAGAATAATTGATAGATAAGCCACCACCAGAATTAGTTTGATCTCTACCAAATACTACTTGTGAATGGGCTTCACCAATTGTTATTAGAGTCAGTAAAAGAAGTATTAATTTTTTCATTTGTTTTTCAATCTTTCCAATCATGCTTCATGAGATAATACTCACATCCTTAGCATTCACCTGATCACTTGTTTTTCCAAATCTCCTTTCTCTTCTTTGAAAAGAAAGAATCGCTTCGTGTAAATCTTTTTTTCTAAAATCGGGCCAAAGTACATCAGTAAAATGCAATTCAGTGTAGGCCAGTTGCCACAGTAAAAAATTACTGATTCTTAGTTCACCGCTTGTTCTAATCAACAAGTCTGGATCTGGAATACCTATAGTTGATAGATGCTTGTCAATGTCTGAAGGTTCGATGCTGCTTTTTCCTTCAGCTAAAATTTTATTGAAAGCATTCACCAAATCCCATTTCCCACTATAATTCAGAGCTAATATTAATGTCATCCCTGAATTATCTTTTGTCTGTTCAATAGCTTCTAGTAGCCTTTTTCTTGCACTTTCTGGTAGACCTTGCGTATCACCAATCGTTGCTAGCTTGATATTATTTTTCTGAAGTGTAGGTAATTCTTCTTTGATCGTATTTACAAGAAGATTCATTAGTCCATCTACTTCATATTTTGGTCTTTCCCAATTCTCAGTGGAGAAAGCGTACAGTGTAAGGAAATTGATCCCTAGTTCCGCAGAGCCTTCAGTAACACTTCTGACTGCCTCAATGGCATTTTGATGACCGAAAATGCGTTTGACGCCTTGCTTCTTTGCCCACCTGCCATTGCCGTCCATAATCACAGCAATGTGATTAGGCGTACTGTCTTTCGCTATTTGGTTTTTTAGATCCTCCAATTTCATTTGAAAAAGGCTACAAAAATGGTCTTTTTTTTACTTAAAGGGAATGTAAACCAACGATTTAACTTCTATTAACGAGAAAGAATTGACTGGTTTGGTCTATATGGGAAAGGACATGGGATATTAAATAGCGTAATACTGAATGTAATACCCGTAAAAAAATACCAATCATCATCTTTTGGGTTTCCATATTGATAGTCTTTGATCGTTTGATCGCCATCTGATATTCCATCTAGGTAATCGAAAAACGTTTTCCTAGCTCCAGCCTCGAACCCAATTGTATATTTTCTGTCTAAAAGGTATTTAAATCCAACGCCGACTGGAATCACAGGCTGAATTCTTCCGACATCTTCATTTTCAGGAATATCATTGAAGTTGATAAAACCTATACCTCCGAAGATATAGGGAGAGTAATTCACTCTTGCACCGTCAGTTTTAAAATCTAAGAAATGATACTCAAAAACAGATGAAACCTCTAGAATGGTTGAGCTAAAGGAATGATTTCTTTGGGTTGCGAAAGCATCAATAGGAGTCTCCGAGCCTTTAACTGTCCCAACTGTCAATGCAAGTTTGACCGTAAGAATTTCGGAAAAATTCATTCGATAGAATGCTGTGCCCGCCAGTGAAGAGGTACTAAAGCTAAAGCCTCTTACCAAGTCACCAGAATAATTCATTGAACCAACACCTCCGCCAAATTCCATGAATTGACCATAAGATGTTGTCCCAATTAAAAGTGTTAAAATTATGAGACCCTTTCGCAAATTTCTAACGATATTTTGCGCGCTTTCGAGTTGTTCCGCCCAAGACATAAGATAGTTTAAGCTGAGTAACGAAAATCATGTCATTATCGTCTGGATTACCTCTGACAGATCCGTCAACTCCTGTTCCAACCGTGCCTTCGATGAAATATGTTTGACCATTAAAGTCATTAGCAACAAGTCGTAAATTGGATAAGTCTCTTCCTTCGCCTTTGGAGCTTACGGGAACAGTTCCTCTATCAGACATGATTCTAGCTAAATCATCAGTAAACTGATCAAGCCCTACATAATTGCTACTTACGTCGTCGATGTAGTCGGTAAATAAATACCTAAACCCAAGTTCAAGCCCTGCTGTTAATTTAGTTCCTGGTAACCTCATTTGCGCACCAACTGCAATAGGCACAGCAAACTCAATGGACTTATATGGTTCAACAATTCCCAGATTTTGCCCCTCAGTGCCCAATGGTCTTAGCTTAACCCATTCTCCAGCGCTTGGAGCTGGTGCTGATCCATCCAATGCCATTTGATAATCTGCATCAGGGACTTTTCCCATTGGTTCATGATGGAATACTGATGCACCGATGGATAAGTAAGCATTAAATGGAAGCTCCTGACCTGGGCCACCATAATTTGGTAACAAATAGATTTGAAGTCCTAACCTGAACTCCTTGATGTCATTTCTAAAACTTAGATTTCTGGCATACCTAGCAAAGCTGGCTTCACCTGAAGGATCAGATGCAAAATCGTCACCAAAAACTCTAACCCAGTTCAAACCTGCAGTTATAGCCATTGAATGGTGAAACTTATAACCTCCAAATAAGCCAAACCCAGGACGAGTAAATGAAATATCAGTACTGGCTGCTTTATTAACAGGAGCTAAATCGCCAAAGTAGTTCCCGGCATTCACATTAGCGCCTACAAAAAAGTAAGGCTCAAATCTACCGTAACCTCTAGCTCCTCCTTTGTAGTGAGAAACCTTTCTATTGGTTTTTCTTCTGGCTTTATATTTATTTCTTCGCTGCGCTTCGGCATTATCCGCTAGCCCCAGCATGGCTATCGAAAGGATAATTACTAAAAGACTTTTGAATCGCATAATTCACTCTTTAAAACACAAAAATATACTTTTGATTCTTCCTGACGGCTTAAATCTAGATAAATAGCTAATTCTCAACGGTTAAAACTAGTGAAAGAATACCCGTTTTCATCTGAAAATTTCAGGTATTCAACCAAAACCAATCAAAAATGTCGGTCAATTTCTCTTATCAAAGCCCCATCCGAGCTTATTTCTTATTGTATCTGGGAAATTTATTCCTTCAATTCGAATCAAATTTGCATAGAAGGGAGCCTTTTTAACAATAATTTCAACATCGCTTTCTATTGTCTCTGATCGAGAGTCTAAAGAAATCAGAAAGCTTCTATTTCGTGTTTCTATTTCAAATTTTAATTCTGATTCATCTGAAACGATGAGTGGTCTTACATTTAAGTTGTGAGGACTAACTGGTGTAATAATAAAATCTTTGGAATCTGGCATCATTAGTGGTCCACCACAGCTTAGCGAATACCCAGTTGATCCTGTTGGTGTTGAGACCATCAGTCCATCAGCCCAATACGTATTTAGATATTCACCATCAATGTAGCATTTAACCATAATCATCGCGGAGGTATCTTTTCTTAGAATTGCACATTCATTCAGTGCAAACGTCTTCCCATCAAAAAGTTCCATATTACTCTCCAGCGTAAGGAGTGAACGCCTCTCAACTTTGTAGTTTTCCTTGAAAAGCAAGTACAAGGATTCTTTAATATATTCTTTCGCTATAGAGGCCAAAAAACCTAGGCGACCCATGTTTATGCCTAAAATTGGTACTTCAGTGCTGCCAACCCAAAGCAGTGATTCTAGAAACGTACCATCACCACCTAAACTAAAAACACAATCAAAATCGGGTGTAATTTTTTCGATGATGTTCTTTTTCTTACCTAGCAGTCTGGTATTTCTGGATTTAAAATCTGAAGTGAACCAAATTTCAACACCTTCAATGCTTAGCCTATCAATGATTTGAGTAAGATACTTTTCCGAGTCGGTTTCTACTGCCAAGCCATGCAAAGCAATTTTTTTCATCTTGCTCATGGGTCCAAAAATTTCATAAGCAAACCGTAGCGATCTTTCTCATCGAACGAATTGTCCTCTGTATTAAAAGAGGATGTTACTTTATACCCACTTTTAGAAAGGCCTGTTGCAATTTGATTTACATCTTGATTATTAATTCTTAGAACAATTTCTATTAGCGATGGATCTTCCGTGTTTGGTTTAACATTAGCACCAAGCACTGTATGACCATTCATTTCTACTATTCTTGAAATCTCTGAGAGCGAATAATCAGAAAGGCTTGTTTGTAGCGTAACAATTGCACCTTGAGAATTCACAATTGCAGTATTGGCGAATTCTTTAAGTATATCAGAAATTAAGACAACTCCTTTAAACTCTTCATTCGAGACTACAGCTACCATTTCCAGCTGTTGTTCATTTTGAATTTTAAGAATATCATAATAATGACTTGAAGCACTTACAAAACATGCTTGTCCTACAAGTGGATATGCTCCGACCTCTGGATGCATGATCTCAGAATCATATAATAACTCCTCAGAAATGAAGCCTTGAAGTTTATTGTCTTTTACCACTGGCAATTCTTTGACTCTAAACTCATCCATCCATTGCTTAGCCCTAGCAATATCATCTTGCGGTTTTAGCGGAGGAACCATGTAGTTTATAAGTTGTTCGGCAATCATTCTAATTATTAAGCATTGAAAGTGTCATGTAAGAATCTCTATTGCTAGGTATTTTGTCCATCGAATCTATCAGGTCTTGAATAAATGGAATTACATATCCCAACCACTCAAAAACTGTGGGTCCGATATCTACAATATACGGAAAAAGCAATGTATTGTCTACATATCTATCTACCAAGTCAAATCCGACAGATTCAAAAACCCAGAATATGATACTTATTATAAAGGCGTATTTTAAAATACCAGCCAGTGCCCCAGCTAAATTGTCAAGTGTACCGAATAGTGTGAGATCAACGGCTTTTTTGATGGCTTTAGCTGCAGCTTTAATCGCAAGACTTAGTAAAATAAATAAGGCGATAAATACGATTACTGCTATAACATCAAAGTAGTTGCTATCTCCAAAGAAACTTGCAGTAACCGGAACGGTCAATTCCAATGCTAAAAAAAGTCCTATGAAAAAAGCAATAAAAGTGAAGAGTTCGACGATAAACCCATTCATGTAGCCTTTCACAGCCCCAAGGCCAAGAAAGATTAATAATACGATATCAAAAGTGCTCAATTAGTTAACAGTTTCTTAGCTAACGCTGAAATCACTTTTCCATCTGCTTGACCTGAAAGTTTTTTTGTTGCTACTCCCATGACTTTTCCCATATCCTGAGGCCCAGCTGCTCCGATTTCATCAATCACCTTCTTAACCTCCAACTCTACTTCTTCTTCTGACAACTGCTTGGGTAAGAATTCTTCAATTACTGCAAGTTCAGATTTTTCTGTCGCAGCTAAATCATCTCTTCCTTGCTGTTCAAAAACGTCAATTGAATCCCTTCTTTGTTTTGCCGCTTTTGTCAACAATTTTAATTCTGTGTCTTCAGCAAGTTCTCCAGAACCACCTTTCTCAGTCTCAGCAAGAAGAATTTGAGATTTGATAGCTCTTAAAGCTCTCAAGCGATCTTTATCCTTATTTAACATCGCTTGTTTTATTTCTGACTCTATTGTGGTTTTTAAACTCATATCTATTGTTTTTAATTGAACAACTTTGCGAAGAAAAACATTCTATTGTTATGACCCAACTAAGTGTAAATATCAATAAGGTTGCCACTCTTAGAAATGCAAGAGGAGGGAGCAATCCAAATGTTGTCCAAGTAGCAAAAGATTGTGAGCGTTTTGGAGCACAAGGAATTACCGTTCATCCACGTCCTGATGAGCGACACATCACAGAGCAAGATGTATATAACCTTAAAGATGTTGTGACTACAGAATTTAATATTGAGGGCTATCCGGATGAACGATTCATGAAGATTATCGAAGAAGTTCGGCCTGCGCAAGCCACCTTAGTTCCTGATCCACCCGATGTACTAACTTCAAATGCTGGCTGGGATACTGTAAATAATGAGTCAAAACTCAAAGAAATAATAACCCAAATAAAAAGTTGGGGAATACGAACATCAATATTTATTGAACCAGAAGACAGGATGATGGAAGGAGCAATGAAATGTGGTTCAGATCGAGTGGAGTTATATACTGAGATGTATGCTTCGTCTTTTCATTCAAACAAGGAAACAGCGGTTGAGGCATATAAGTCGTCAGCTCGTTTTGCGAATGAGATAGGATTAGGGATCAATGCAGGACATGATTTGGATTTATCTAACCTAAAATATTTGAAAGAACAAATACCGTTCTTAATGGAGGTCTCTATTGGGCACGCACTATTTTGCGATGCACTTTATTATGGATTGGAGAATACTATTCAAATGTATTTAAGAGAGCTTGATGTAAATTAATTTTTGCTAAACATTTTAGTAAAATGATTATTTTTGATTGATGGAAATCTCAAGTTTAATTTTTTTGATTGTTGGATTGGCAATTGGACTGCCAATGGGTTGGTTGATTTTCAGAGTGAGAAGCAGTACTTCTGTTCCTGAAAACGGTGAGCTAAAAATTCAACTTAAACTTGAGATGGAAAGATCTGCCAAGCTAAATCAGGAACTTCAACAGATAAATGATGAATTAAGGAAGGAGAGGGAAGAAGTTCTACACTTAAACAGTCAGAATTCTACTTTAACTGCAAATTATCAAAACCTACAAACTCGTCTTGAAGAGCAAAAGGGAGAGTTGACTCAACTACAAGAAAAATTCACGACGGAGTTTAAAAACCTAGCAAACGAAATTTTTGAAGAGAAGAGCAAAAAATTCACGGATCAAAATAAGTCCAACCTGCATGAGCTTTTAGGACCACTGGGCCAAAAATTATCAGATTTTGAAAAGAAGGTTGAACAAACCAACAAGGAAAGCCTTGAGCGAAGTACTGCGTTAAGAGAACAAATCATCGGCTTGCGTGAGTTAAATAGTAGAATGACAAAAGAGGCTGAGAATTTAACGAAAGCGCTTAAAGGTGACGTGAAGATGCAAGGAAATTGGGGAGAAGTAATTTTAGAAAGAATTCTGGAAAAATCAGGGTTGGAAAAAGATCGGGAATACTTCGTACAAGAGACGTTACATTCTGAGGAAGGGAAAAGATTAAGACCTGATGTTATTATTAAGCTTCCTGACAATAAGAACCTTGTCATCGATGCAAAGATGTCACTCATTGCTTATGAGAAGTATATGAATACTGACGATGAGAATGAAAAAGAGCAACATTTAAAGGATCATATTCTTTCTGTAAGAGCGCATGTTAAAGGATTGGCAGAGAAAAATTACCATCAGTTGTTTGATGGAGGCTCGTTAGACTATGTATTGATGTTTGTGCCAATAGAGTCTGCTTTTGCGCTTGTAGTACAGCATGGAGGAGAGCTTTACAATGAGGCGCATGAAAAAAGCATTATTATCGTTAGTCCAGCAACGTTGGTAGCAACGCTTAGAACAGTTTCAAGTATTTGGAAGCATGAGTATCAAAATAGAAATGCGCTTGAAATTGCAAGGCAAGGTGGAGCACTTTACGACAAGTTTAAATCTTTTGTTGATGATTTAATTGAGGTTGGTAAATCCTTAGACAAATCGAAACAACAATATGGTCAAGCGATGAATAAGCTTGTGGAAGGAAAAGATAATCTTATACGAAAGACAGAACGCCTCAAAGAACTTGGTTCGAAAACATCTAAATCTATGGATGATAAGCTACTCTATAGAGCTGGAGCAAAAGATGAAGAGGATAGTAGCCCACAACTATTCTGATTTCAATTATAAATTTACGTTCATAATTGTTAAATGATGGAATTGACTTCAGATAATAAGCTGAAAAATATCATCGTGGTTGGAGATAGGGTATTGATAAAACCTGTTAAAGAGACTCAAAAAACTGCGACCGGAATATACCTTCCTCCAGGCGTTCAGGAAAAAGAAAAGGTACAAAGTGGCTACATAGTTAAAGCTGGACCTGGCTATCCAATTCCGAATGCGGTCGAAGAAGAAGATTGGAAGCCTGAAGATGAAAAAATAAAATATATACCCTTGCAAGCAAAAGAAGGGGATTTAGCCATTTTTCTTCAAAAAGGAGCTTTTGAGGTACAATACGATGGAGAAAAATATTTCATCGTTCCTCAGTCTTCAATACTAATGTTAGAGAGGGAAGAAGATCTATTTAGATAAAATTGCATTTATTTTGAATTTACTACCATAATATTTGGTTAATTTTTACTTTTAAAGAAGATTAACTGAGTGAGAAGATGCGAAAATTAGTATGTCTTCTAATCCTTTCAATTGCAATTCCCTTATCAGCACAAGAGACTAGTGATCTACCATTTCAGGTACTTGTCGCTAAAGATGCCAGTGTTTATGGGACCCCTGTTGAACCACTTCAAATGGTTGATGACGTAACTGCAATTGAGGTGAAGGAGGGAGGATTTTTAAGTTTGATTCATAAGGGAGGAACCACCTATGAGCATAATGAAAAGATTTTCACTTTCTACCTTAAGCCGGAAGTGATGAAGGATAGGAAAGAAAGGCCTGATTTGAAAGTGCTTTATTCAGATAGCACTGTTTTAGATCCTACGAAGCTTATTACTGTTTTATCTCCAATTTTTGATCGTTCAGGTTATTTAGAGTGGAATGAGAATGAACCTTTTGAACTATACTGGCATCTACATGATGAGCCTGTAGTTAACTACATTCTAGCGGTGAGCGAAAACGGAGGAGGTAAGATTCAGGACTTTAGAACTCGGCTACATAACTATGAATTGAAACCTTCAACGTACGGATTAAAAGAAGGCTCATTCATTTTCAAAATTAGCAGCACGTTTGCAGGCGAGACTATAGAGTCCAAAACGTATACCGTTCAGCTAAAATCTGGACCTGTTTATGAAAAGAAAGCTACTGACTTAATATTAAAAGCTCTTGATTTAGAATTAAGCCCTTCCTTGGCGTTGCCGGTGTGGCAGGAAGCATTATCCATGAAGAATGGAGAATTCTATAAACCGCTTTTTCAAAAATTCTTAATTAGAAATCAGGGTTTGCTTACTGATGCTGGTCAAGATGTGCAGCAGCTTCTTTCGCAAAATAAGTAAGGATAATATCTGCCCCAGCTCTTTTCATTGAAAGTAAAGATTCCATCATCGCCTTATCAGCATCTAACCAGCCTTTGGATCCTGCAGCTTTAATCATGGCGTATTCTCCAGAGACATTATAAGCAGCAATCGGAATGTTAAAGTTGGATTTAAGCCTTTGAATAATATCTAAATAAGCCAGTGCTGGTTTTACCATCAAAACGTCAGCTCCTTCATTGAAATCGAGTTCAGCTTCTAACAATGCTTCTCTACTATTCGCAGGATTCATTTGGTACGTTTTTTTGTCGCCAAATTTTGGTGCCGAATCCAAAGCATCTCTAAAAGGTCCATAGAATGCGCTGGCATATTTTGCAGTATAGCTCATGATTCCTGTATCCGTAAAACCTTGCTCGTCTAGTATATTTCTTAAATATCCGACTCGAAAGTCCATCATATCAGATGGTCCAATCATGTCTGCGCCAGTGTCAGCTTGTGCCAATACCATTTGACCAAGGATATCTAAGGTTTGATCATTTAAGATTTTGCCATCTTCAACTATCCCATCATGTCCATCACTGCTATAGGGATCCATAGCGACATCTGTGATAACCAGCGCCTCTGGAAACTCTTTTTTTATCTTGGTGAGGGACTTTAGATAAAAGAATTCTGAATCATAGCTCTTAGTAGCTAATTTGTCTTTGTGACTTTCATCTACAACTGGAAAAATATCAAAACCTTTGATTCCAAGTTTCAAACAGGCTTCTACCTCCTTGAGCATTAAGTCTTCAGAAAGTCTAAAGATGCCGGGCATACTTTCTACTTCAGATTTTTTGTTTTTTCCTTCAAGTAGGAAGAGTGGAAATACAAAGTCGTTTTTCGTAAGGGTCGTTTCTTGAGCTAAATCTCGAATAGCCTCTGATGCCCGATTTCTTCTTGGTCGCCTCATGGCTGCAAAGATATTCTCAAAATTTTGCCATCCGTGCCAGAGGCATATCCAATTTCATTCTGAATATTGATCGCCCAATAGTTCATAGAGTCCAAAGTGACCCATGTTTGGCCTAAGTTACTAGAATAGTCAATACCATTTGGTCCACATACGAATGCAAAGTACGTCTCATCTACTTTGGTAATGGAACTTCCGTAAAAAGCACCTTTCGTCTGTGGCTGAGAACTTAGTATCCATGAGTTGCCACCATCGGTTGAAAAGGCACAATTATCTGTGTATTCTTCTGGCTTCATCAAATCACCACCCGTAACAACCCCTGTCGTTCCAACGAAAGATACGGAAGTATTGCCTGCCGCATCGCCGGTAATTAATGGGGAATTATTTGCCGTCCATGACTTGCCATAATCATTAGTTACGATAAATCTACAATTTCCCCCTGCCCCAGTCGCGATCCATGCCTTACCATTGGCACCAGTTGTCACACAGGTCCCGCTTGCGGCAAATCCTCCTTCTCCTTTTCCAGCTTGAGGCATGTTTGTCGTATCGGCTCTATTCCAAGACTTGCCTCCGTTGGTAGTCAATAAAATGTATGGATAGTTATCAATTGCATCACCATAGGCAATTCCGTTTTGATCATCCCAAAAATCAATGCAGTCCAAAAATCCCAAAGAATCTTGCATTACGAAGTTCTCTTGCCATTGGTTGGGGGCATCAAATGTAAAAATCCTGGATAGTGATCCAGGCCCTGCGCTCATTAATACTGCATGATCTGAATCAAACCCATGTATATCACGAAATTGGAGAGAATCTATGGTTGGATGTTCGAACAACTCCCAGTTTTCGCCACCGTCAGTAGAACGGATAAATGAGGCATTATGGCCACTTAACCAAACAGCGTTTTCATCAACAATGCTGATTGCTTGTAGCAGGGAATTAGTTGGGCTTTCTAGCAATTCGATTTTTGGCTCTCTGATCTGGGGGTTGCTACAACCTAGCAGCACAAGTGCTATGGAAGGGAACAATAATCGTTTCATGCTTCAATATGTTCGTTTTCTATTGACTTTTGAATTGCGGAAACCCATCTATTGAACAATCTTTTTTCAATAGAGATGGCAAATTCACCATGTGAGCTTCAGTCTTCAAAAAATTCATTCATTTGCTGAATCATTTCTTCGAGGTGACCTTGTTCCTCCACCACTATCATTCGTACACTTATTCTACTCTTCGAAGCTTTGAGCACCTCTTCATAAATTGGATAAAGTTCGTCAGCTCTTTCTTCTATCGCGTAGGTCACTAAAAGATACGCCGCATACTTAAGTGTGCTTCCAGAGTATTTGAGTTCATTTTTCAGATATCTACTTATAGAAGTGTCTAAAGCATGTAAGTATTGAAAACTCTGAATAGGTGCCAGTAACTCGTCCATTTGATACGTCTTACATCCCTCGTATCCAGTTTTCTTGATTTGACTTTTTAGGTAATATGCATGTCTTGCTTCTTCAGCTGCGTGTTTAAGTACAATTTCATCAACAAGAGTGTCATGTTCTGAAGCTGATATTTTTCTAGCTCCAGTGTTTTCCATCATAGAAAGTGAATTAAGCCATTTGGCATGCAATTCGGGTGAGGAAACGATTGTTTCAATTACTGCTTTCAATTCCATATTGCGAAGCTAAGGAAGCTTTACCTGATCCGAGAAATTATTCTTAGTTATTGGCACTATTGGCTTTTTCGCACGCTTCGATTAGATTTTTGATTTTAGGCACTGTTTGTTGGTACCATCCATAGATGAAACTAGATGTTACTAGTTTGTCTGAAAGATGGTTTTCGAAGCTGATTTTGGTCATAATCTCTTGATTACTTCTATCAAACTTAGACTTCTGATTAAATGACGCATTAGTTATATAAGTGTTGATATTCTTAGAGTTGCCATTTGCCAAAATGTAATCAAAGTATTTTCCTGATCTCGCCTCATAGAATTTATGCCAATCCTCAAGGTTTGAATAATACTTTTCCCAATCAAGAATAGTAGCCTTCAGCGTGCTGTCTGTCATTGAACTTAATAGTCCGGAATTTTTTATTTCGTCTAATACAAAGTTACTTGGATCCCAAACTGGAAAGCTAAAGGTTAGCGAAAGGACACTATCAACATTTATTGAGCCATGCTCATAATCTGGCCCAATACTATTGTACAAATACTCGCATGAAGCAATAACATTCCCGAGTCTTTCGCTATCGAATTCTAGTAGAATAAGGTTCTCTTCGAATTCTTGTTTTAGACTCTCTATGACCTTTCTTTCCCTTTCTAGTTCTTTATTTCTTTCATTAAGATTATCAATGCTTATCGCTATCAATATCCCAACTACGACTAAGATTATTTCTCCTAAGGCATAGAGAACATAAGTGGTGAATTTATTCTCTTTCATAAGTTTTTGACGAGCTTTTCTTAACAGAAGTAACATTACGGATCAATTTTTTTCCTTGGAAATTTTATCCAGTCGTTCAATTAGTAGTGAATTTTTCTCTTTCAGCCTTTTTAAATCTGAAATTACTAGCCCAGCAGATATTCTTAAAAATGCTAGTATTTGTAAGGTGCGCTTTTCCTGCAACAAGATTGGAATTCGTTCCTTTTTTATCAATGAAACGGACGGGAGAAACCCATATATGTTATCATGAAATACTGAATCGTAATGTAGCGCGTCCATCGATTGAATATATGGCCTACTTTGTTCGACTATGTTTTCATTAAATTCATCCAGTCCCTCCTTTGCTAATTCTTGATTGGAAAAGTAATCGTTGAGCAGTGATCTCACCTCAGCGTTTGTGATCTTATCTATTGTTACTTGATGGTTCTTTTGAGTAACAGGTGCAAAGGTTCGATTGTACATCATCAATTCTATATCCCTAGGCTTAACGTTAATGGAATTGTCTTTAATGCCTTTGAAAATAGTATAGTAGTGATCGAGGTGTGTTTTAAAATCACTATGTAGTTGTTCGAAGTGGATGGAATCTCTTTTTAAGTCTATAATGATTCCTTCGAAATACTTCTTTTGTTGAGCTTCTTGTTGGGCTTCTTGGTTAAGGTCATCGATTTTAACGGCAATTAAAATTCCAACTACCACAAGAATTATTTCTCCAATTGCATAAAGAAGGTAGGTGCTGAACTTATTTTCATTCATGAGTTTTCGTCGGACTTTACGGAGTAGAAAAAGCATTTAGTTTATTCAGTTAGTTCGATCATTCTTACAATGTGCGATTTTAATTTCAAGCAATCTTCGCCCTCAACAGTATAAATGTACATATCAACTTTTTTCCCAATTTTAGATTGTAAGATCCTGTAGTCAATCGCATCATATTCTGGCTTTACATACCGTGGGTTGGGGAAATTTTCTGAGAGCCAATCCATTAGTTTGTATCCATTGGTCCAGGCCATGAATTCTTCTTCCTTGTAATCATTGTAGGCGTCATTCCAAGTCACAATCAATTGCCTAAGCTCTTCATCTCGTAATAGGTTAATTTCACCACTATTGATAATGGAATTTATTACTCCATTGGAAGGATCATAGGAGGGATTCAATAAGAAATCTGGGAAAATTTTGAATTTCTCGGATTTTAGTTTTGATGCAGAGAGCGGAAAAATTTCAACTAATTCGTTACCAGCGTCCACTACACCCTGAATAGATTTTTGAGATAACTCAAATCTTTCAAGATTCAATTTCATTTCGCGGTTGATCTCTGACTTAAGAAACTCCTCTCTTTCACGTTCTTTTCCAGCTTCTATTTGATGATCGATTTGTACTGCAATGAGAATACCAATTACTACAAGTAGTATTTCACCTACTATATTTAGGAGGTAGGTGGTTAATTTATTTTTCTTCATCATGTTACGGCGAACTTTACGAAAGAAGGGCAGCATAATTAACTAGTTGTATCTCCAACTTGTTAAATCTGCTCCTTGTGGAGCACTCTCCTCTATCCGTTTCAAAATTTTGTCTACATACATGGTATTATATCTGAGGCGCGAAATATGATTTGGATTTTCTTGATCTCCGTTCCAGCAATGTTCGGCTCGATCGCCATAGTCCACTTCACCATTGTAATAAGGATCAGTAGTGCTTTCTAGAAATTCTTCCATCATATACACTGCATTATTGAGGTAGTAATTGTCCATATCTCCACAGTAAATATTGATTTTACCTTCCAGTTTGGGTCCTAGTTGGTCCCAATCTCTTTCCAGAATATATCGCAAGTCATAATTCTTCTTCCAGTAGGCAGCTACTTCCTTATTTATTTCACCTGTTTCCTTATTCCATATCCTTTGCGGATATCCATCTTCCCCTTGGGGTGAATATGTAGCTTCCCAAATATCAAATTGTTGTCCAGATCTAGACTTATCACCAAGCGCCAGCTCTTTGTGATTTGAATCTTTCATGTAAGAATTAACCGCTCCCAGGTAATCTCGGTGAGCAGGGATTGGGACGTTATTTTCTTTATGCTCACTGCTGTAATAGTATGCGTTATCATTTTCGTAAAGATTAACCAGACAATACGCACGAAAATCGATAGGATCTGGGCATGCAGCGAAGCAACCGTTGTATTCTTCTGGATACATAACTTGTACTGCTAACGCTTCCCATCCTCCGGTCGATCCGCCGTAAAGGAATCGTGCCCACCCTTCTCCAATTCCTCGAAATTGTTCTTCTATATATGGGATTAGTTCATAAGTAATTGCATCCCCATATGGACCTTGATTTGCTGAATTGACTGCATAAGAGTCGTCATAGTACGGAGTAGGGTGCTGAATTTCGATGATCAAAAACCTCGGAAAGTCATCACTTATCCATTGGAGGTATTGATTGTATGCTTCCTTTTGTTGAATAATATTATATCCAGATACACCAAACCTCTCAGAGTAATCAGGTTCCAGGTCAGGGTCAGGTGGAGTTGTTCTGAAACCACCAAAGTCTGACGGATAATGGCCATGAAATACCATGAGTGGATACTTGGCTTCAGGATGATCTTCAAAGCCTTTTGGTAATAATATATGCGCACCTAAATACATGTCACGACCCCAAAATTCACTCAGAAGGTCACTCTTTATTTTTATATGTTTGATCCACTCTGTATCCTCAGGTTCTTCTATTGGAGGAATGATTTGGTCCATTACGATTGAAAAATTGGAAGCCTGCCCATCTTTGATAGTGATTTTTTGTGGGGAGCTGTAAATGTTTCCTGGGGATCGATTCCATTGCTGACCTTCTCCGTTATCCATTGGCAACTTAACGGTATGACCGGTCGATAAATTAAATGTTTCATAGGTATGCAAAAGTGCTTGTACCCAATACTCTCCCTCTTTAATGTTGTCTATGTTTTGAATTGGGTAACCGAATTGTTTTGAGTCAAAGCTTATCAATTCTCCAGCACTCATCGATTCGACATTCTGACCAAATACTAACTGAGAGTTTGGTCCATCATTTATTTGAAAGCGAGGCTCAGAGGAATTGTCCGTTGAAAGCAGCAATAAGAGCCTCCCGTCTTTTGCTTCATTAGATAATTCAGCAGATAGTGAGACATCAAACGTGATTCTTGATGAAGAAGTAGGCTGGCAAGCAATAAAAAACATTGTTGCCAATATTAGTATGTAGGCTTTCATTCATAGGTTGGTTTAGAAGTATAAGATAATGATAAAAACCATTACTAAATTCAAATAACTCTTCCCAGCTGGATCAAGCTGCTTCTATCGCCATGAAATTTGAACTTCAAACAAGTCATCTCCTTTTGCAATCGACTTAGTTGCTCTGACAGAAAGGTCTTTGCAGCCACAGATTTCTAAGGCTTTTTCCATCCACCCAGCAATTCGGTATTCCAGATATTCATTCTCTGTGGGCAATTTGGTGAAATGAACTAGCATAGAATGATCTGAACTATCTACAACGGAAACCTCGGTAGGATTATAAAATGTGGCTAAAACTCTCGAAGCTCTTTTAATCAAAAAAGTAGGTGTACTAATAACAACGAAGACTTTATAAAGTCCAGATAGTCCTACTTCAGCGCTAAATCTGCCAGATTTCCAAGCACCTTCCTTGGCACTTCCGTAAAACTGAGAACACATTATTTGAGTGGGCTCAAGGATTCCCTCGTCTATCGGATACCATTTTGAGCTTGTGGTTCGCTTCATTAGCTCTTGTGATGAATCAGAAAGCTTATTTATCCATTCATCATACCCTTCAGGGTGCATTTCTTTTACATACGCATTGATGTTGCTTACAACAGATCCTCGTACTTCCATCGGTTAGTTTTTTGGTGGGTTAGCTAACAAATAAAATCAAATGATGGTATGCCTTCAAAGAATCTATGAGAATTTTAGATAAAAATCTTGGGCTATACTTCAAGAAATGCTTTTGATTGAAATGTATATGTCAACCTGGTTTAGCTTTAAACAGGAATTTTTTACTTATCCAAAACATCAATCTAAATACTAAATAGAATCCTGTCAAAATAGATGTAGGCATCAGGATCTGGCTGAAATAAAGTTCATCGAACCAAAATATTTTGTCCCATAAAGGTCCGGTAACCTTAAGATGTATAGCAAAGGAAAGAGCAAAACCTATTGAACTTCCAACTATTTCTTTTAAGTGTAGTCGTTGTAGAACTACTGAGAAGACATAAGTTAATGTCACTACTGTGACGGTTGAAAAAAATGTGAATAGTGTCCATTTTAAAGGGTATTCCCGGAATATTTGGTTTTCTCTAGAAATGTGTTCCAAGCAATCGTAAATACCATAGGTCAACATTAGTATTATGAACCAAAACCAATGTGAGTCTTGTTGAAGGAAAGTTTTTTTATTACTCATGCAATTAGGATTGAATGAGTAACAGGAAAGTTTCAAAAATTGATTTTATTAGCCTACAATGTAATTTTTGATGGCGTTGGTCAGTTTTGAAAGATCTTCAGAATTTATGATATACGGCGGCATTATATAAATCAGATTTCTAAATGGCCTGATCCAGACACCACTTTCAACAAAGAATTTTTGAGCCTTTGGAATATCAATCGATTCAGTCATTTCGACTACTCCAATCGACCCAAGAACTCTTACATCTTTAACGCTTAATGCGATTGCCAGTGGACTTAATTCTTTCTTTAATTGATCTTCTATGGCATCAATGTGATCTTTCCAGTTTGAACCTAGTAGCAGTTCAATACTTTTATTGGATACAGCACAAGCAAGGGGATTCGCCATAAAAGTTGGTCCATGCATAAATACACCTGCCTCGCCATTGCATATTGTATCTGAAACTTGTTTTGTACAAAGAGTGGCAGCTAGTGTCATATATCCACCAGTTAAAGACTTGCCTACGCACATTATGTCTGGAGAGATCGCAGCATGCTCGCACGCAAATAGCTTTCCTGTCCTACCAAATCCAGTGGCTATTTCATCAGCTATAAGTAATACATCATATTCATTGCATAACTCTCTAACCGCTGACAAGTAACTAGGAGAGTAGAACCACATCCCACCAGCTCCTTGAACAATTGGTTCAAGTATAAATGCCGCGCATTTTTCTGAATTGAGGCGGAAAAATTGCTCTAGTTCTAATAGTTCGTCTTTCTCATATGATTCATTAAATGTCTTGCTTGGCCTGTCTACAAAGAAATGCTTAGGTAAGAAATCGGAGAACATGTGATGCATTCCTCCTTCAGGGTCGCAAACGGACATGGCTCCAGAGGTATCTCCGTGATACCCATTTTTAATGGTCATGAATTTGGTTTTACCTCGATTACCCTTTGCATGTTGATATTGGATAGCCATTTTCATTGCGACCTCAATTGATACAGATCCACTATCTGCTAAAAACACCTTTTCAAGACCTTGTGGAGTTATTTCTACTAACTTTTTACAAAGTTGGATAGCTGGCTTATGAGTTAGACCCCCAAACATGACATGAGACATGTTTTTTAACTGATCAGCGGCTGCGGCATTAAGTTCAGGAACATTATATCCATGTATAGCCGTCCACCAACTTGACATGCCATCTATTAGCTCTTTGCCATCCTTCAGTTTGATTCGCACACCTTTAGCTGAAACCACTAGATATGTTGGCAGAGGGCTGGTCAGAGATGTGTATGGATGCCATATATTATCCCGATCAAATTCAAGAAGACTATCGTTAAAGGTTGATTCTTGAGGCATATTTTTCAATGATTTCGTTAGTTATACTTTCTTCTTTAGCTACTTCAAGAAGACACTTAAGTCCAGACCTTTTTTGAATAACATCAAAACTCGCTTCGTTTTTTTTGCCGTTGAAGACAATACCAACAACAGGAATATTACGACTCTTAAGAAGGTTCAATGTAAGGAGCGTGTGGTTGATACTTCCTAAGTAATAATCCGCTACTAAAACAACGGGAAGTTGAAGGCTCTTAACAAAATCAATATTCAAGTAATCTTCTCTCATTGGGACCATAAGTCCTCCGGCTAGCTCTATTACCAATGACTTATCGGTAGATGGTATTTGAAGTTTTGACTCTTCAATTATTATTTGGTCAATCTCGGCTGCAGCATGTGGAGACATGGGTTGTGTTAGCCTGTATGCTTCGGGATGAATTCTAGTACCTGGCACCCATTTTTCTATTTTGTGGGAGTCAGTATTACCCAAATCACCAGCTTGCACAGGCTTCCAGTATTCTGCATTGAGGGCTTTGCAAATTATTGCTGAGATTACTGTTTTTCCAGTATCTGTTCCAATCCCTGCAACTATAATTTTTTGATTCATTTGCTCAAAACTTCAAATAGTAAATCTATCTCTTCTTCAGTATTGTATGCGTGCAAACAAAACCTGATACGTTCTGATCCAGCCGCAATACTTGGCGTACGTATAGGCAAGGCATTAATGCCCGCCTCTTTTAGCTGATTTCCTAGCTTTACTACTGCTTCATTACCAGGAACTATTAAAGATTGTATTTGTGAATTTGACGAAAGCCAGTTTTTATTGTTTTTCTTTCGTTTGGATACAAAGTAATTGGTAATTGTCTTGAGATCTGACCTATTCGATTCTATTTGTGGCAAGTAATTGTACATTGCATTAATAGAAGCAAATGAATGATTACTTGGAGCTGTAGAAAAGATCATGGATCTTGAAAAATTGACCTGATAGGTTTTTAACCATTTCGGACCAACAACAGCAGCACCATGAATTCCAGGGCCTTTCCCAAAAGTTAATATTCGAGCAAAGACGTCATTTTGTAGTCCATGTTGTTGAACAAGACCAGCTCCATCTGGCCCAAAAACACCCATTGCATGCGCTTCATCGACAATCAGTAGCGCATTGAATTCATTACAAGCTTCAACGATTTCATTTAATGGGCAGATATCTCCATCCATAGAGTATATAGACTCAACTATCACAATTTTTTGACCATCATGATTGGACAACTTCTCCTTGAGATCTGACCAATTATTATGTTCAAATTTGATTTTTCTGGAATGACCAAGCCTGGCACCATCTATCAAACTGGCGTGTATCAATTCATCAGCAAAGAGGATAGTCTCGCGTGTAGCTAGGCAAGAGATAAGTCCTAGATTGGCAGCGTATCCGCTATTGTAGATAAGCGCGCTTTCGGCGCCATGAAACTTTGCTACTAGATTTTCAATTCTTACAATATACTCAGAGTTACCACTTAGTAATCGTGAACCTGTTGAGCCATTTGACAGTTGGTTCTTTCTATGACAGTCTTCTATTAGCTGAGATAGTTCTGAAGATTTGGCTAATCCTAAGTAATCGTTTGAATAAAAATCAATCCCCTCTGATGGGAGGGGAAGTGATCGCAACAAATGTTGCTGTTTTCTTTCTTCGATCGCTTTTTGATAGCTATTCATTCATAGAAATTATGCCTCAACTTCACTTTCCTTTTTGTCATATTTGAATGCTTCTCGAGGGACCAATCCGAGGAGGTCAAACATTTCTTTGTCGTCATTAAAGTCAGGATTTGGTGTTGTCAGAAGTTTGTCCCCAGCAAAAATAGAATTAGCGCCAGCCATGAAACAGAGTGCTTGTTCTGTTAAACTCATTCCTTCTCTTCCAGCAGATAATCTAACTACTGATGCAGGCATAACTAACCTTGCGGTTGCAATCATTCTAATAAGTTCATGCGCTGCTACTCTTGGTTGTTCAGCTAGTGGAGTTCCTTCAACAGGTACCAATGCATTAACTGGCACTGATTCAGGATGTACTTCCATGTTAGCCAAGGTAAGTAGCATACCCATCCTATCTTCTGCGGATTCGCCCATACCAATAATGCCTCCTGAGCAGACGGTGATTTTAGCTTTTCTTACATTATCTATTGTCTTCAATCTATCATCGTATTCACGTGTGCTTATTATGTCTTCATAGTAAGCCTCTGAGGTATCAATGTTGTGATTATAGGCATAAAGTCCTGCATCCGCCAACTTTTGAGCTTGGTCTTCAGAAACCATTCCCAATGTACAGCACACCTCCATGTCCATGCTATTTACGGTCTTAACCATATCAAGTACTTTATCGAAATCTCTGTTGTCTCTTACTTCTCTCCAAGCCGCACCTAAGCACATCCTTGATGCTCCGTTTGCCTTTGCAGATTCTGCTTGAGCACGTACCTCTTCAACTTCCATCAGTTTGTGAACCTTGATATCCGTATGATAACGTGCTGCTTGAGGACAGTAGGCGCAATCTTCTGGACACCCACCAGTCTTAATAGATATTAGACTGCTTACTTGAACTTCTTTTGGATCATGAAACTTTCGATGCGTTGTTGCCGCTTGAAATACAAGCTCCATCAAAGGTCTATTGTAGATATCTGCTATTTCTTCTAGCGTCCAGTTGTGTCTTACTTCAGTCATATTGAATCATTAGATTTCACATGCAAGTATAGCTTATTCATACTCACCTAGGAAGAAATGATTGATTAGAAATACTACATTAGGGTGAGATATTTAGCCACATCAAATACTATGCAATATTCTTTAATACCATTTCGTGACTACTTAAATCATAGACTAAACGGACGAACGAATGTGACACCAATTGTCTACCCAGTATTACGTATTAGTCCACTAAGAGTAAACCATCTATATAATGCCAGATAAAAATTGATTTTTAACCTTGCATCAAGACGGTATTTGAAAATGTCTACGAATAGGAAAATAGTAATAATAGTACTTAATGATGTAAATGATGAGGCCTTACTTGAGGCAACACTTTTGATCGATCTCATTCATGGGAGCAATCGAGTTCTAATGAAAAAGATTGGCTCGAATGGCCTAAATCTTACAGATTTGAGAGAGGAATTCCTCCTTATTTTTTGGATTTCGGAATTCACCCATGAAATAGAATTGGTTTTACGTAAAGGTGCTCGCAGCAATCCTTGTATGGTTATTTATGATGGCAATTCTAGACTAAGTGTCAGACAAATTATCCAAACCAATATTCGAGGAATATTGAGTTCTAATTCTATTTCAGAATTACCCAATGCGTTGAAAATTCTAAATAGTAATGGATATTTCATATGCCAAGAATCATTAAAAAGTGTTCTTGGTAATATTTCAGGGACACGTACCGATAAAATATTGAGTAGACGCGAGCTCGAAGTACTTAATCTTTTATCGCATGGTTTAACGTATTTAGAGATAAGCGCTAAGCTTCATATTTCTTATGACACCACGAAAACCCACACTAACAACATTTATAGAAAGCTAGGTGCTAGGAATAAAGCAGAGGCTGTCAATAAAGCTCGAGGCTGGATGATTTTATCCTAAGCCTTTTATCAACCATTTGTTAGTCACTAATAACTAGTTAGAATCCCCCATATATTAATAAATGCTAATAGGTAATTGGAATAGTACTACGTTTTGCGAAAAATATAACTAGGTATGATCAATGCAAATAGGTAATAACTGGTATTGACTCTGGGTATTAGTGAATTATATATTGCTACAACCTAATCATTGATGTGAACTACCTAGGTATTGGGGATGTATACGAATTAATGTGAGTTGAATTTAATTGAAGGAAAAGTGAACGATTTATATATCATTAGTAAAACAGAACGATTTAATTTTTTACTTAAAAAACGTCTCTATGATTTTGAGAATTTAGTGAGCTCAGTAATCACATTTACTCAAATGTCGAATCGCGAATCACATATGATTCACGAAAATCCTGGTGCTATAATTATAATAGATGGGATAATTATAAATAACGGAATAAATATAGAAGAAATATTACAGCTTGCTCCCAATTATTCCATTGTGGTGGTAAAAAATCTCTATACCAATGATGAAGTTTATCATTTTTTAAAGGCTGGGGTTAAAGGCTTAACCTCTTTGAGTAATTGTTATGCCAACATTGTCAATATCATTACCGGTGCACGAAGAGGTGAAATTTATATGTCAAGTGATGAGGTATCCCATTTGTTCAGGCATATTAGTGCAACTCCAGACACTAGTGAATTAACCGATCGCGAACAGCAGGTACTTCCTTTAATAATGAATGGTCTCACTTACCAGGAAGTTGCCTTAGAACTTGATATTTCATACGAAACTATAAAGAGTCATATGAAGAATATTTATAAAAAGCTCAATGTTAGGACCAAGAGTGATTTACTCAAATATAATTTTCATATTAAGTAAAAAACCCCTGACGGAAAGCCAGGGGTCATAGTCAACAAATCAAATCTTATACTGACTTGAATATTAGTTTGTTTCTACTTAACCTTTTCTCCGTTCATTCCTGCCTTTAGCTTGTCTACTGAGGCCGTCAAAAATTCATTGATTATATCTCCAACTTCCTTTTTGTAAGTTTCCGCATCGCATTTGATCGTATTACTAAGCTGTACGGACACATCTTCTACCGTAAAAAAGCTGGCATATGATGGGACTGATGTAGTTTGTTTGGTCGCTTGAGATTTAAAATCTTGAGATCCAAAAACCTCTGGTATTTGAACAGGTTTTTTGAGTGTCAATTCAATTGCTCTTTCAGGAGTCGCAGCACCTGGAGATTTCATTTTACCTGAAACATAAGTTGCTCGGGCATTTTCTAATCTTAGATTGGCGCCTCCTTTTATTTTAACAGTCCCAAGTGCTGATTTAGGATCTAGGTATATGCTAGGGACATTAATTGCAATATCGATCACTATCATGTCTTCCAGTTCCTTAGATACCTTAGGCAAACCTTTGTGATAAAGTGCCGATCCCAAGTCTCCATACGATCCTTGAATATTAGTCAAAAGGCTTCCCTTCTCTTTTCCTTTTTTAGTTACCTTATTTACGTAGTATGAAAAGTTATCAGGAACTACCATTAGGCTGCCTTTTATTTGTTCCTGATTAATTCTTGGTCCATCAAGTTGTTGCATTTCACTAAAAAATTCCAAGTTGGGATAATCTTTGGAATTGTAGATCTCAAGCCCCAATCCCTTGAGGTTGTTTATGTAATTGTTGTAAATAGAATTAGTTAACGATTGTAAATCCTCTGAGCTTACTCCTTCCACTCCAACTGCAAGTCTGGCGGTGGCGTCGCCTGTATAAGAGCCTCCACCAAGTTGTCTACCTCCGCGGATTGTCTTTTCTGCTTCAGCGATCATCTGGTAATAGACTTTGAAGCTCTTAATGAATACTTTTTTTGGCGCTTTTTTGAAGTCTTTGGATTTCATCTGTAAAACATTCAAATCTTTTACAGGAATTTCTTGAGCAGACGATTTGATTGATATTGCAAATACAATAAGTACTGCACTTAGTGCGGTAACACTCTTTTTCATGGTAATATAATTTTGATTCGTGAACAACAAAGCTTGCTATTACGCGAAGCTTTTGGTATCCCCAATTACTGGCATTTTCATATACCATGAAACCCTGAGAAGGTCATATAAGATTATTGGCGTAAGCAAACTTTATCAATCCAACCAGATTGTTTGTACCAGTTTTTCTAAAGATATTTTTTCGATGGGTTTCTACCGTTCGCTCACTGATAAACAACTCTTCAGCCATTTGTTTATTGGTAAATTCTTTGGCGATGAGTTTCAAGATTTCTCTTTCTCGATCGGTCAGTAGTCTTTGTTCCTCGACTCCATTGAGTCCCTTCATTAACAAGGAATTTACATCAGAACTGAGGTAAACTTTCCCATTTTTTACGGCACGAACTGCACTTACTAACTCTTCATGAGAATCCTTTTTTAAGATATATCCTTCAACACCCTCTTTTAAAATCTCTTTAATAAGGTGTGCTTCATCATGCATGCTAAGGACTATTATTTTAAGGTCAGAATATTTCTGTTTAACTCTTCTTATTAAAGTTAGACCATCATCATCAGGAAGATTATAATCTGTAATTAACAGGTCTACATTTTTTTGAGTTAGTTCATCTAGAGTTTCCCTTACTGTTCCAGCAGACCCGACCACTTCGAGATCATCTTCAACAGACAATATTTTAATTAGACCACCTAATAAGATGGCATGATCATCGGTAAGGAATATTTTCATTTTGGCGGACTTCTCTCGTACTATGAAAGATAGCAAATTCATTGGTCTTCGTGTTAACCTTTTAATTGAAGTCCAAAAAAGGTTACTAAATGACAAGATAACTATACCATTTTCACGGTATTTTCATTTGATTCTTTCGTAGGCGTAATTTCAGTAGGGGCATTTATAATTAAGGAAGTACCCTTTATCCCATTTTGTGTTTCTAGCTCTAGTTCTCCCTGAATTAAATTAGAACGGGTATTTAAATTTTTCCATCCATTGCCTTTACCAGAAGTGAGTAAAGATTTATCAAATCCGCTCCCATTGTCTTCAATGAGTAATGTGATTTCATTAGCGTCTTTGGTAATCTGAAGTGTTACTCTATCTGCATCAGAATATTTAAGAATGTTATTGATCCATTCTTGAGAAATTCTATAAAGAGAAATTTCCTGAATTTCCAAAAGACGAGCTTCTAGTCCAAATGTGTTCAATTCTAGATAAACTTTCCCAGCTTGATTGACCCTATCGACAAATTCTGTGAGTGCACTTTCTAAGCCATGTTTAATGAGTGTTTGAGGCATTAGGTCGAAACAAATATTTTTAAGCTCTGTGTACATCTCATCAATCACTTTAGATGAACTTTCAAATACTTCTAGACGGTCATCTGGCTTAGAACCCTTTTTGAGACTTTTCAAATTCAAATTCAAAATTGAAATCATTTGACCAAAGCCATCATGAAGATCTCTGGCATATCTGGAACGCTCCTTCTCTTGCGATGAAATAGCAGCATTGATTTCAGCTTGGCGCCTTTGAATTTCGGCTGCTTGAAGCTTTAATAGTTGTTCTTTTTTTAGTTTACTTTTTTGAATTTTGGCTACCCAAATGACCAGTAAGATTAGTCCTATGGATGTTAGAATCAAGATTTGATTTCTTTGAATTTCGGCTTCTTGCTCTGCTATTTCAGCGTTTTGAATGACTATTTGCTGCTCTTTTTTCTCAGTTTCATATTTGGTTTCAAGCTCTGAGATAACTCTTGATCTTTCTAGATTAAACAGACTGTCTTCAAGATTTTCTGCATCAATTTTAAGGAACAGTGAACGTTTATAGTCTCCAATCTCGGCGTATAGCGAAGAGAGTGAATCCAAGGTTATTCTAACCAAATCCGGGTAACCAAATGTCTTACTTTCCTTTATTGATTTCCTATAGAATTGAATGGCCTGATCATAAGATTTGTTTTGGAAGTGAAAGTCTGCGATGCTTTTATAATTTTCCAATACGCCTTGTTTGTCCTGGATGGCTATCCGAATTCTTGTTGATTGGTTGAAGTATTCTAAGGCTTGATCAAGATTACCTTTTCTTCTTTCCATATCTGCAAGATTTAGGAAAGTATACCCAAGTCCTACACTGTCATTTTGTTGAATTCTTATTGAATGACACTTGGTATATAGTAGATCAGATTTTTCATAGTCTTTTCTTGTCCAATAGAAAGTTGCTTGCATGCCGTAGCTGGTTCCAAGTGTTCGTAGATCACCCGCTTCCGATGCAAGTTTTTCTGCTTGTTCCCAAAATTCAATCGCTCGATCAAAGTCTTCCTGTTGCTTGTAATAATTAGCCATTTCGTTACTTAATTGGGCTAGACCACTTTTATCATTTAGTGAGTCATACAGGTCGTAAGACCTGAGATAGGCTTTTATGGCTTGCTCGTAATCTCCAGTGAGATACAATATGATTCCTCGGTTTTTTTGTGCAAGAGCTTCTTTTGCCGGAAGTTTTAATCTATTGCTTAGCTCAACTACATTCTTCGTGAGCTTAAGAGAGTTGGAAAAATTGGCACTGTAAATCGAATAAAAGTTGCTATTGACATATTCAATCTGTTCCTCTTCGGACATACTCGAGATAGCGCGAGAAGTTTCATCTGGCGAATACTGAGAATAGGTCGAAGTTGCTAATACACCAAGAAGCGTAAAGAATAGATATAATCGTGTTAGCATAGAAGTAAGCTTCAATACCAGAGCATTTGAATTATCATAAAATATAGAAGTGCTAAGCTACTGATACAATTGGGTTATCTTCTTTCACTGCAATCGATACGGGAGCATTTACAATCAATACATTGCCTTTTGCATCTTTTGAAGTCTCAAGTTCAAGTACACCCTGGATTAAATTTGAGCGCGTATTTAAATTTTTCCATCCATTACCTTTTCCCGAAGTGAGCAAAGATTTATCAAACCCACTTCCATTGTCTTCAATAAGCAAAGTGATTTCGTCAGTATCTTTCGTGATTTGAAGAGTCACTTTCTGAGCATCGGAATATTTTAAAATATTATTGATCCATTCTTGCGAGATACGGTAGAGCGATATTTCCTGAATTTCTATTAGTCGTTCCTCTAAACCAAAGGTGTTTAGTTCGATAGCGATATTTCCGGTTTGATTTATCCGATCGACAAATTCCATCAATGCACTTTCTAAACCATTCTTGATAAGCGTTTGTGGCATTAAGTCGAAACAGATGTTTTTTAGCTCGTCATACATGTCATCAATCACTTTTGAAGAGGCGTTAAAAATCTCTTGCCTTTCGTTTGGCTTGGCTCCCTCGTTTAAATTCTTGAGGTTCATATTTAAGATCGAAATCATTTGACCAAAGCCATCATGAAGATCTCTTGCATACCTGGCTCTTTCCTTTTCTTGGGAAGAAATAGTGGCATTAATTTCTGCTTCTCGAGCTAGCAGTTTAGCTTCTTGAAGTTTAAGCTGCTGTTTCTTTCTAAGTCTACTTCTTTGCAGTCCTGCTATAGCAACTATGAAAATGATCGCCAGAATTGATGCTATTAATAGCACTCTATTTCTTTCCAATTCAGCACTTTGTTCAGCTAGCTGCGCCTCTTGTAGCTCTATTTGCTGCTCTTTTTTTTCAGTTTCATATTTGGTTTCCAATTCTGAGACTGCTCGATCTTTACTTTCATTAAACACGCTATCCTTCCATGAGATTTGATTCCTCGCGAACAGTAGCGCGTTTTTATAATCTCCTTTCATCTCGTAGTTCTCCGAAAGATGTAGGTAAGATTGTAATGTCAATTGATCAGAGCCAATATCTCTGCTTATGTTCAGTGCTTTGTTTAGATAATCTTCTGCAGCTTCATAATTTTCCCTCATTTGTTCAATGCCGGATAGTGTTATCAAGCTAGTGATCATACCTTCTTTATTGTTTTGCTCAACACGCACATCGTATGCTTGCTTAGAATAGGAAAGTGCCTTTTCCAAATCACCGGTTACTTGGAAAAGGCCCGATAAATTGTTGAGTGCAATTGTCCAGTCTCTAATTTCTTCTAGAGATTTACTCAGTTCCCTTGTTTTATCGTAGTATTTGAATGCACTGTCATAATCTTTCTTGTAGTGCTGATAGATGGCGCCAAGATTATTGTATCCCTTTAATAAAACAGCATATGTGCCATTGCTTCTTTCTTGTACATCAATAGATTTTGTGATGTATTCCAGACATTTATCGACATTCCCAGCATAAAAATGAATGACTCCAATGTTATTGTAAGCTTCAGCAATACCTGTTGAATCTGTTAATTTGATCTCATAGTCTAATGCTTTCTGATAAAAGTCTAATGCACTATCATATTGGGTTTTATTCGTGTATATAATACCAACATTATTATAGTAAGTGGACCAAGCTTTATCATCTTCGAGAACTTCTGCTATTGGTATCAACTTTTCATATTCGATTCGTGCGGAATCAAATTCTGCAGTCCGTTGGTAGTAGTTGCCTATTAAGTTAATAGCTTCAAATTGGAGTCTTGGGAAATTGACGATCTCTTCAATTTCAAGTGATTTGCTCACATAATAGCGGCAGGAATCTAAATCCGTTTTTATATATTCTTTGGCCAGTAGATTAAGGATAGCAATGTTGGATGAATCAGAATCTGCAGCATCTAATTCCAATAAGAGGCTGTCGATTGTTTGACCATAGGAAAATGTAGCAGACAAAACGAACAGGTAGCATGCCGAAAGTAATCTCATGATAGTAGTGGTAGGTTACCCTAAAAATAAAAAAGCGGATGGTTATTATCATCCGCTTTTAAGTATGTCTCGACTGTCGGTCTTGATTCTTCGATAATTACTCTTTTTTCTTCGCTCTTTTAGACCTGACAGGTGGTGCGGGCTCAGGTTTTAATTCAATAGTCTCTGTTTTAAGCTTTTCCAAAGCGATTTCAATTGCTTTATCGAGTTGAGGGTCTTTGCCTTGAAGGACTAATTTTGGTTCCTGAATTACTTCAATGTCTGGCGCCACTCCTTCACCCTCAACTGCCCACTCTCCGTTTACATCAAAAAATCCACCACGAGGTGCCACCATTCTTCCTCCGTCAATGAATAAAGGCGTATCCCATGTACCAACAAGTCCACCCCAAGTTCTCGTTCCTACTAAAGTTCCAATATCCATCGCACGGAACAAGTATGGAAGCAAATCACCACCAGATCCTGCTCGTTCGTTGATGATCATCACTTTTGGTCCCCATACTGCCGCCATAGGAGTTGTCCATGGTTTGTGATCTCCAACCTTACTGTTGAAGTAACCATATAACTTTCGATTCATTACATCTGCCATGTAATCTGCTGCAGATCCGCCACCGTTATTTCGTTCGTCTACTATCATTCCTTGCTTATCCTGTTGTGCAAAGTAGTAGCGATTGAAGGATGTATATCCCCCGCCACCAGTATTTGGCACGTATGTATATCCAATTTTACCATCAGTTTTTTCACTTACATATCTACGGTTGTCCTCTATCCAAGCACGCGATCTTAAAGCATATTCATTGCCAATTGGCTTTACATAAAATGTTTTTGCGTCACCAATTTTTGTTGTTTTACCCACTTTAATCCTTACAGCAGTACCTGATGTTTGTTCAAAATAGCTGTAGAGATTTTGATTGGAATCTACAGCTTTTCCATTTATCTCCAGCAAATAATCGCCTTCATTTACATCTATTCCAGGGACTGAAAGAGGGGCGCTTAAATCTGGATTCCAGTTCTCGCCAGTAAATATTTTTTTGAATTGATATTTACCATTCTTAATGGCATAATCAGCACCCAGCAATCCTACAGGCACTCGATCTACATCTGGATAATCTCCTCCCCGCGTGTACGAATGACCAACTGCAATTTCTCCACCCAAAATATCAATGATGTAATTCATGTCTTCTCTATGCTTTACATGTCCAACCCACGGTTTGTACCAGTCATAGATGTCGTTCCAAGGGGCACCATGTTGATTGTTTACATACAGGAAGTCGCGTTGATACCTCCATGCTTCTCTATAAATCTGCATCCATTCAGCTTGCGGATCAACTTGCATTTTTATATCGATACTTAGCCTTCCATCAGAAGATTTTTGACTCTTCCCTGAAGTAGAAACTATTCCCCAGTTTCCTCCAGCTCTATAGAGCAGTTGTTTTCTATCATGTGAAACGTTTGCAGAACGAATACCAGAAATAAATTCAGATGATTCTCTTGCTCCAAGATCAAACTTATGCATTGTTATTCCAGGCTTATTGGGAATATTTTCTCCAAAGAATACCGTGTTTTCAGGCCCAGCGACTAAGCCAACATAATTTCTGTTTGGCACATCTAATGCTACAATCCTGTTTATTACTCCCTCGTCAATAGCTACTGAAACTTCTTCATCATTGACTTCTTTACCTTCTTCGTTCGAAGACTCTTCATCGCTTTGAGGCAAAAGCGGAGAGGGATCTGAATCTGAGAGAATGGCCATATAAAGGCCTCTTGTAACGGGTATATTGTATGAGCTCATATCTAACCAACCAGTATTCAATCCCCAGTTGGTACTAGCGAGAAAATAGAGGTACTTACCACTTGCATCCCATACAGGCTCTAGCGCATCGGCCATGTGATCGGAAATGTTTTTTATTTCCTTCGTTTCAATATTGTATGCCTTAACGACTTTGAACTGCGCGTCTGTTAGCTTTACATAAGCTATCCATTTACTATCTGGAGACCAAACTGGGTTCATCGATCTATTTGGATGAGCGTATCTTTCTGTATCAGCTTTTGCAGCCTTTCCAGATTCTAAGTTTAATACCCAAATGTTAAAATCAGTATCCGTGTAACTTATATGCTTTCCATCTGGTGACCAAGTAGGCCTGAAGTAAAAAGTGGGGTTTGGTAATGGATAAGTCTTTTTGATTTTTGATCCGAATTGATCGCTTATTACAAGCTGATATTCACCACTTCTATCTGTAAACCAAGCTATTTCTTCACCATCGGGTGACCATACTGGTGATCTATCGGCATAGGATGAGTTAGAAATGTTTCTCCATGTTCCATTTTCTTTGGGCACAGTAAAGATCTCACCCCTATATTCAAACAATGCCCTCTTGCCAGTAGGGGAAAGTGAGGCATTCTGAAGTCTGCTCCCTGAGACATTTTCCCATCTGGTACGTGCCCAATTCAAATCACCTTTTACGTTGATTTGAAGTTGTGAGCTCTCGCCATTGCTTGGATTAATAGAATGAAGATACCCACCTTGTTCGTACACGATTAAATCATCGGTTGCATCCAGGCTTTTAACATCAAACTGAGTGTGAAATGTTACCTGCGTATATGCTTTAGTTTCCAAGTTATACTTCCAGATGTTACTAGTGTAGTCTCGCTCTGAAAGAAAATAGACCTCTCCATTGTACCAAACTGGGTCTAAATGTCTCTCTTGATCAGGTTGAGGTGTTCTTTGGAGTTCATTCGTTTTTAGATCTAATATCCAAATTGGCATGGCTTGACCACCTCTGTAATTTCTCCATTCAGGATCCCAAGATGTTATTGGAGTGTAAGCAGCATATTTACCGTCTGAAGAAATCTCACCATATGCGATTCTGGGAATAGGTAATTCTTGTGGAAATCCGCCATCAACGCCTATTGAATAAAATTTATTTAATCTGGTAGGATGACCTTTTCTGGTGGATGCAAATATTACTTCGCCTTCTGGTGACCAACCCTGAACTCGATCTGCTCCTGGGTGGTAAGTCAAGCGTTTAGGCGCTCCACCTTCAATGGAAACAACAAATACATCTGTGTTTCCATCGTACTGACCACTAAAGGCGACCCATTTTCCATCACTTGAAAAATGAGGAAATGATTCTGCGCCAACAGAGGTTGTTAATCTTCTGGCGTCACCACCAGCTCGATCAACAACCCATAGGTCATTGGCATGAACAAAAACTATTTGATTTTGGCTTACTGTCGGCTGCCTCAGCAGCATAGTGCCTTGTGAAAAACAAGAAAGCGCACCGGCCAAAAAAAGGTTGAAAAAAAATATTCTCTTCATGATACTATAGGGTTAGGCTATCAAGGTAGCCATTTACATATAGCATCACAAAGAGAACTTTATGAGTGGTTATTACTCGAAATCAGCGATAGTCTTTTCTATGATATCACAGCAATCATGAAGCTGCTCTTCTGTCATTACAAGAGGAGGAGCAAACCGGATGATGTTACCGTGTGTAGGTTTAGCTAAAAGTCCATTGTCCTTGAGCTTAACACATATATCCCATGCTGTAGAGCTTTCTTCATCGTCATTGATAACAATAGCATTTAAAAGGCCCTTCCCTCTTACTAAAGAAACCAAGTTTGATTTCTCTATCATTTGATTCATTCGATCTCTAAAAATCTCGCCAAGCCTTCTTGCATTTTGCGTAAGTTTTTCATCGCGGATGACGTTCAATGCAGCAATTCCAACCGCTCCTGCCACAGGATTTCCACCGAAGGTTGAACCATGCTGCCCCGGTTTGATTACCTCCATTACGGAATCGTTGGCTAATACCGCAGATACAGGGTATGCTCCACCAGATAGTGCCTTACCAAGAATTAGAATATCTGGCTGCGTATACGTTTCTTGTTTTTCGCAGTGCCCCGCACATGAGCAATCTCCACATACTCTTAATAAGGCTCCGGTTCTACCAATTCCTGTTTGAACTTCGTCAGCAATAAAAAGTACTCCATGTTTATGGCATAATTCTTTAGCAGCCTTTAAATAACCTGCATCAGGTACCATCACACCAGCTTCTCCTTGAATTGGCTCTACTAAGAATCCAGCAATATTATCCTGTTGTAAAGCCCTTTCTAATTCCCCAAGATCATTGTATGGGATTCGAGTAAAGCCTGGAGTGTAAGGTCCGAAATTTTTATTTGCAACAGG
This sequence comes from Ekhidna sp., assembly GCF_963691765.1. Taxonomy (GTDB): domain Bacteria; phylum Bacteroidota; class Bacteroidia; order Cytophagales; family Cyclobacteriaceae; genus Ekhidna. The sequence continues at coordinate 1,592,004 of NZ_OY829375.1, read as the reverse complement.
GTCATTTGAGAAAGATACTATGGTAGTAGTTCTACCATGAAAATTATTATCGCAAACAATTATTTGCGCCTTATTTTCGTCAATTCCATTTTTCTCATAAGCCCATTTTCTACAAAGTTTGATAGCTGTCTCTACAGCTTCAGCACCAGTATTCATTGGGAGCACTTTATCAAATCCAAAGTACTCTGTTATGAATTTTTCATACTTCCCAAGTACATCGTTATAAAATGCTCTTGATGTTAGCGTCAATGTCTCTGCTTGTTTGGTCATTGCACCAACAATAGCAGGGTGACAATGTCCTTGATTTACCGCTGAGTAGGCAGATAAAAAATCATAATATTGCTTGCCTTCTGCATCCCAAACATGTACTCCATCACCTTTTGCTAGAACAACCGGAAGGGGGTGGTAGTTGTGTGCTCCGTGTTTATCTTCAAGCTTGATTAGGTCTTCGCTCGACATTGTCTTATTTTCTAACATAATTTTGCTGTTTATATAAGATGCAAGATTAACAATTTAACCGCGTAGGAGCAATTGAAACAAAGTTCAGAATCAGAGGATTTTTACACAAATGAACAAGGATTGGTAGTCTTTACGGAGAAATTTCACCTGAAGAGAGGCTATTGTTGTGGTAATGGTTGTTTGCATTGCCCATATAATCATGAAAATGTCAAACAATAGTTTGCATATTGAATTGAAATCCCGATATTTGCACTCCATTTTTGAAAACGGGATAGAAAGATGTCAAAAGTTTGCGATATAACCGGTAAAAGGCCACAAGTAGGAAACAATGTTTCTCACGCCAACAATAAAACGAAAAGAAGATTCAATCCGAATCTTCAAAAGAAGAGATTCTATATTCCTGAAGAGGACAAGTGGATTACTTTGAAAGTATCTACTTCTGCGCTTAGAACGATCAATAAAAATGGTATCACTGCTGTGCTTAAGAAAGCAAGAGCAAATGGCATGGTTATCAAATAATATTGATTCTTAAAGAAATTAGAACCTCGGCAATTATGTCGGGGTTTTTTTGTGCATTTTGATCAGGTGAACAGGATATTTTTCTACATAGCATTATCAATTCCATTTACATTGCTGTTAATCTTTGGTGATGGGTTCATAGATTCCTTTGGAGTTTTTGTCTTACCGTACTCCATATTAGTTGTTTCACTCCGTAGGAGATTTCTTAATTTAAATCCGATTTGGGCGGCACCGGCCCGGGATATATTGAAGTACTTCACCAGACCTTAATTCCATTCATCAATAAATTAAGTCGATATTGAAGACAATTTAAACTTGTGGATTTTATCAATAGTATATTTAATGCACCTAAAGTATATTATTTATGAAGAAGCTATTATCGTTAGTTCTTTTAGCTACTACAATTAGTGGTCTTGCCCAGAATGAACCTGATGATTTTTTAAAAAGTGAATTTCATGCTGAAAGAAGGACACTAGTACGAGATAAGATGCCTGATAATTCAGTAGCTGTATTCTTTGCCGCTCCAGTAAGAAATCGCGCAAATGATGTTGATTTCATATATCACCAAGATCCAAATTTCTATTATCTAACTGGCTACAGAGAGCCTCATGCGGTATTGATGATTTTTAAAGAAGAGCAAGAAGGTCCTGATTCAAATTATGATGAAATAATTTTTGTACAACCTCGCAATGCAATGGCGGAAATGTGGACAGGGCGAAGGTTGGGTATTACTGGGGTAAAAGAAAAACTCGAATTCAACCAGGTTTTCAATAACACAGAATTTGAAGGCTACAATATTGACTTTGCAAAATTTGATAAGGTTCTGTTCTATGATTTCTTCAATGATGTAAGGGATACAAGAGCAGAAGGAGATCTATATGATTTAATAAAGTCATTTAAGCAAAAAGCTGGCTATCCATCTGAAGGGGATTTGAGAATTGAGTCAGCAGCAAACAACCTAGATATGGAGACGCTCGATCAAATTATGAAGGATTTGAGAGGTATAAAAACTCCTGAAGAAATTGAATTGTTGAGAAAAGCGGTTGATATCTCCTGCATTGGCCAAGCTGAGGTGATGAAAGCGATGAAGCCAGGAATGAGCGAACGTGAGGTTCAAGGAATTCATGAATTTGTTTTTAAAAAGTATCAAGCAGAGTACGAAGGGTATCCTTCCATAGTAGGAGCCGGAAATAATGGTTGTATCCTGCACTACGTAGAGAATCATCAGCCTGAAATTAAAAGTGACAAGATGATATTAATGGACTTAGGAGCTGAATATCATGGGTATACTGCTGATGTGACAAGAACTATTCCGATTGATGGAAAATTTTCTAAGGAAGAAAAAGCCATTTATGATCTTGTTTATAAGGCTCAGAATGAAGCCATCAAAGCCGCAAAACCAGGGGTTAATATTGGAAGAGATTTGGATGCAGCGATAGCAAGAAAAATAATCAATGAAGGTCTGGTTGAATTAGGGATCATTGAGAGCGGAGATCAAAGGCATTTATATTTCCCGCATGGTTTGGGCCATCATATTGGACTTGATGTTCATGATAAGGGTAATTATGATCAGCTAGAGGCAGGAATGGTAATTACCATTGAGCCGGGCATTTATATTCCTGAAGGAGCTGCTTGTGATGAGAAGTGGTGGGGAATTGCAGTGCGAATTGAAGACTGCATTTTAATCACTGAAGATGGCAATGAATTACTATCTGATTTGGCTCCTCGCAAGAGTGATGAAATTGAAAAGTTAATGAAGCAGCCAAGCCCGTTAGATTCTTTTGTTCTTCCCGAACTGGGGAGTGATGATAAGGGAGAATAAATATTTGGAAAAATAGCTGAGTTAACGTTTTTATAATCAACTAATTCAACTACATTTGCACTCCTTTTTGGAAAAGACAAAATAAAATGGCGAAGAAAGGAAATAGAGTCCAGGTAATTCTTGAGTGCACAGAGCACAAAAACAGTGGTCTAGCTGGTACAAGCAGATACATCACAACCAAGAACAGAAAAAACACTCCTGATCGAATTGAGTTGAAGAAATACAACCCGATCATGAGAAAGTATACAGTACATAAAGAAATTAAGTAACCATGGCAAAGAAAGTAGTAGCAACTCTAAAGCAACCAGGTGGTGCTAAGTATGCCAAAGTGATCAAAGCGATCAAAGGCGAAAACGGATCTTACACATACAGAGAGGAAATGGTCCTTGAAGGTGACGTAAAAGATACGTTGGGTAAATAAGAAATTAAATCCTAAAAGAACGAACCGCATAACGACCGTTATGCGGTTTTTTTATTCTCATTTGATAATAAATTGCATTGAATATTCTGAATATTTAATGTTTACCCAAATTAATCACTGCCATATAGGTAAAATTAGGAATGAAATTAGTACTATTGAATAACTAATCGTATTTCAAAACCTAACTCCTAATCGTATGAGAAGACAGTTTTACCTACTTGTCTGTCTTGCTGTGGCGTTTGTTGCCAAAGGACAAGACTGGACATCCAACAATTCAGAGCTTTACTACATTTCCTCTCAAGGGAAAGTATTCATTGAAGCTGATCACAGTGCAATGGCAATTTATTTTAAAGATGGTATCAGTAGTGACGCCAACAATAGATTCAAAAGCACTTTATCTAGAACCAATACCCAACTTTCAGATTCAGACATAAATGTGATGGATCTAAAAGGCATGATTCAAATCAAATCATCCAAAGGGTTTAGTTCAATCAGAAATGAGAGAGAACGAGCGACATTTTTAAATAACATTAACCTTGATGGAGCATATGAGGTGCTTCCTGCATTTCAAGTTGATGGAATGCAAGCTTGGTTAACTAAGCGCGTTGTGATTCGCCTAAAGGATGGTGTAGATCTTGGACAAGTACAAGATATCATCACCAAAAACGGAGGTGAATTCGTGAAGAATCTAACGGATGCTAATACATTCATTTTCGAGGTTGAGCAGATAAGTAAACAATTCGATCTTATCCATGCGATCAATGATAGAGGACTGCTAGATTGGGGAGAGCCTGATTTTAAAATGGAGATTTTACGAAGAATTGATCCGTTTTACCAGTATCAGTGGCATTTGAATAACACTGGAGGAACAGACCTTGGTGGAAAAGCACTTTTAAATGACGCAGATATTGATGCGCCAGAAGCTTGGGGAATTTCAACTGGAACTAATGTTACTGTTGCTGTAATTGACGATGGCGTTGAGAACCATGAAGACATGGCTACTTTGTTGCCTGGTTATACGCCTGCAAATGGAGGAAACGGAAATCCGTCATTATCTACAGACGGGCACGGTCAACAGTGTGCTGGACTTATTGCAGCGCTTCATAATGAGACTGGAGTAAGAGGAGTAGCGCCTGGTGTAAGCATGTTTAGTGTAAATATTTTCGCTCCCAACACTTCCAATGCTGATGTTGCTGATGGTATCAATTGGGCGGTAAATAATGGAGCTGATGTACTATCCAATTCTTGGGGCTTTACATCATGTACCGCTAACTTATCTTCTATTACATCTGCTTTTAATAACGCAGCTACTAACGGTAGGGGCGGACTTGGATGTATCATATTGGTAGCTTCAGGTAATGACTTTAACACTTGTGTTTCTTATCCAGCAGATCTTACTTCGGTAACAGCAGTTGGAGGAATTTCAGGTGATGGTGCAAGAAGTAATTTTAGTAATTATGGTCCTACTTTGGATCTTGTTGCACCAAGCAATGACGATTGGCAGTTTAATGCTCAAGGTCAGCTAATTAGCACTGCTCATGACTTAGTTACTATTGATAGAGAAGGTAGTGCCGGATGGTTTTCTGGCAACTATAGTGATGGATTTGGAGGTACGTCTGGAGCAACTCCAATTGCTGCTGGTGTAGCGGCATTGGTACTTTCAGTAAATCCAGCGCTAACAAAAGCGGAAGTTGAGAATATACTTTATTCTACAGCTGATGATATCGGTCCTTCAGGATTTGATAATGAATATGGTCATGGAAGAGTCAATGCTTATCAGGCGGTGCTTGCAGCAGGTGGCGCAGTTGACAATACTCCACCATCCACACCTACTGGATTAGCTTCTTCAAATATCCAATCAACTTCTTTCGACATTAACTGGAATGCCTCTTCTGATGATGTAGGTGTTACAGGATATAATATTTATTTAAATGGATCTTCAATTGGGACTGTAACAGGAACATCTGCATCAGTTACTGGTTTGTCTCCAAGCACAAGTTATTCAGTAGCTGTTTCTGCAGTAGATGCAGCAGGAAATGAGTCGTCGCAATCTTCTTCTATAAACGTTAATACAGATGCTGCTTCGCTTAGTTGTTCTTCATCGGTAACCTCATATCCATATTCTGAAGGATTTGAGTCAGGAGCAGGATGGACTCAAGCAGGTGGAGATGATGGTGATTGGTACCGAACGAATACAAATACTCCTTCCAACAATACTGGACCAACATCTGCGGTTGAAGGATCATATTTCTTGTTCTTAGAAGCTTCTACAAACAACAGTCCAGGTCAAATTGGAAACAATGCTACAGCAATATTGGAAAGTGATTGTTTTGATCTAAGTAGTGCGAGCAGTGCTACATTCTCGTTCCAAAATCATTTGTTTGGATCAAATGTGGGATCACTATCATTAGAATTATCAGTAGATGATCAAACATGGTCTAGCCTGTGGAGCTTATCTGGTAACCAAGGCAATCAATGGAACGCCGTAGATGTTAACCTTGATGCTTATGCGGGAGGAGTTGTTAGATTGAGATTTGTAGGAACAACTGGAAATGGCTGGTCAAGTGATATAGCGATTGATGATTTATCATTGACGACAGACGGATCTGGAGGAGGAGATACTCAAGCTCCTTCCACTCCGACAGGACTTAGCGCTTCAAATATCACTACTTCATCGTTTGATATTTCTTGGAATGCTTCTTCGGACAACGTTGGTGTCACTGGATATAATGTTTATCTCGATGGATCATCAATTGGAACAGTAGCAGGTACATCTGCATCTGTTACAGGATTATCGGCATCGACTACCTATAATGTAGCAGTTGAAGCATTCGATGCTGCAGGTAACACTTCAAGTCAAGCGTCGGGTAATGTTACAACTGATACTCCTTCAGGTGGATGTTCAAACGTTACAGTGGATTCGAATGATTTTGAATCAGGATGGGGTATTTGGAATGACGGTGGATCGGATGCCCGAAGAAGTGCCAATGATGCAGCCTATTCAAATGGAACATACAGTATCAGACTAAGAGACAATACTTCAACGTCCACGATGACTACCGATAATATTGATTTGAGTTCATTCGATGATATAACAGTTTCATTTAGCTACTTAGCTAGAAGCATGGACAATGCAAATGAAGACTTTTGGTTACAAGTTTCAACCAATGGTGGTTCATCTTTCACAACTGTAGAGGAGTGGAATCAAGGGGATGAGTTTGTAAACAATGTAAGAGAAAACGATGCCGTTACGATTACCGGTCCATTCTCATCAAACACTCAGTTGAGATTTAGATGTGATGCTTCTGGTAACAGTGACTGGGTATATATAGATGATGTTGTTATTACTGGATGTTCTGTAGGTGGTGCTTCTGCGATCATCGCAAGAACTAATAAGCCACTCATCGAGGACGAAGACGATTTCGATTTATCAGATCTCGAATTTTATCCAAATCCAGTACAGGATGTTTTAAGGATGAATGGAATGCCAGAAGAAGCCATTGTTAGATTGGTTAGTCTATCTGGTACTTTATTAGAGAGTGGGGTTGGTATCAAAGAAATAGATATGACTGGGCTTCAAACGGGTCTCTACATTTTGCAGATAGAGCTTGAGGATGACACAGAATCATATAGAATTCTTAAGCAATAGCTTTTATTAAAAAGTTAATTAAAAAGACACCCAGACAACGGGTGTCTTTTTTTGTTTTAATTCGTTCTATTTTTGCCTCACGATGGGAATATTTAACGTCTTTAGCAAAGAGAAAAAAGAATCACTAGACAAGGGATTAGAAAAGTCTAAGGAGAATTTCTTTACCAAACTCAATAAGGCAGTTGTTGGTAAGTCTACGGTGGATGCAGATGTCCTTGATGAGTTGGAAGAAGTACTGATTACTTCTGATGTAGGCGTAGATACAACTGTTAAGATCATCGATCGTATCGAAGAGCGTGTAGCAAAAGATAAGTATCTAAATACTTCTGAATTAAACAGAATTCTTCGCGAAGAAATAGCCGGCCTGCTGTCTGAGAATAATACAGAAGATCTAGTTGATTTCGATATTCCACAAACAGAAGGACCGTATGTAATCTTGGTCGTTGGAGTAAATGGCGTAGGAAAAACTACAACTATTGGTAAGCTAGCTTCCCAGTTTAAAGCTTTAGGTAAGAATGTAATACTTGGCGCCGCTGATACATTTAGAGCAGCAGCAGTCGATCAACTAATTATGTGGGGTGAGCGAGTAGGTGTTCCAGTTGTTTCCAAAGGAATGAATACCGACCCAGCAGCTGTAGCTTTCGAGGCAGCCAAACGAGGTAAAGAGGAGAATGCAGATGTTGTAATAATTGATACCGCTGGAAGACTACATACCAAAGTGAATTTGATGAATGAGCTTTCGAAAATCAAAAATGTCGTTCAAAAATTTATTCCAGAGGCACCTCATGATGTAATGCTTGTGTTGGATGGGAGTACAGGTCAAAACGCATTCATTCAGGCTAAGGAGTTTACCAAAGCAACAGACGTTAGTTCGTTAGCTATAACTAAACTAGACGGAACTGCTAAGGGTGGAGTTGTTATTGGAATATCGGATCAGTTTAAGATTCCGGTAAAGTACATCGGAGTGGGTGAAAAGGTTGAAGACTTACAAGTTTTCAATAAGACTGAATTTGTTGATTCATTTTTCAAAAATTAAGAGCTACCTTGTAGCTACATGAAAAAGCTCATACTCTTTTTCAACTCCTTTTTAGTTTTCTTACTAGTCATATCTCCGTTTGATTTAATATGTCAAACACCTGTTTTAGACAGCCTTCTAATCGAGTATAGCTCGACCAAGAACATTCAAGATAAATTGACAATACTCAGGTCCATTACGGCAGAAGAGCCCGAAACGTACCAAAAAATTGCGTATGCAAACGAGCTTCTTGAGTTGGCTCAAAAAAATGAATTGTATTTCTTCGAACATTCTGCCGAACTGCAACTTGGTGTAGGATATCGATTTATGGGAGACCTTTCCAAGAGCTTAAAACACCTATTGGCTTCTCTGGAAATTGCGGAAAACAACAATGACGAAAAACTAATTGGATCATCTATTGGAGAGATTGCAGCAACGTACGCTAGCCAGGGAGATATTAGAACCTCTGTCCAGTTTTCGAATCGAACTATCAGCATATTTAGAAAGCAGCAGGATACACTAAATCTTTCCATTGCATTGCTCAACACAGCTTATGATTACTACACCATCAATGAGTTGGATTCTTCGGTAATGTATGGAATGGAAGCAGACCACTTAGTATCTAATTATTCTGATATTAATCCTACCAGAAGAACATCTCTTTTAGCATATATTAGAGGTAACATGGCAATCACGCAAGCCGCACTTGGTCAAAAAGAGATTGCAATCGAGGCTTTGAATAATAGCATTGAAAGCTTAAGAACGATGGATGACTATTATGCCATCGCCGACTTCTTGAAATTCTTAGGACAAATTGAATTTGAATTAGGTAGAGTTTCTAAAGCTGAAAAGAACTCGTTGGAAGCATTGAACCTTGCTGACACGTATGGTTTATCAGAGCTATATAGAGATTTGAACCTCCTTCTTTATCAAATCAAGGAATCAAAAGGAAAATATAAAGATGCACTAGCATACCATCTAGTTTATTCTGAATTAGCAGACTCAATAGAGAATAAAAATGTGATTCGTCAAATGGCCAATCAAAGGTCCGCGTTTGAATTAGCTCAAAAAGAATCTGAAGTTGAGCTTTTAAAGGCTCAGCAAAAAAATCAGCAAGCTGTTATTGTCACTGCAACAGTAATTGTATTTGCGTTTGCCATTCTTGTGATAGTAATATTTATCTATTATCGATCTAAGATTAAAACCAATAGAGTTTTAAAGAGACAAAAGGTGGCACTTGAGCGACTGAATGAAACGAAGGATAAATTCTTCTCAATTATCTCTCACGACCTTAGAGGCCCAGTTAGTTCACTCTTTGGGGTAAGTGGATTGATTCGTCATTTCGTAAAAGAAAAAGATACCAAGCAGCTTCTCGAAATGGCAGATCATATGGAAACTTCCGTTGAGCGCTTATCGAACCTTCTAGACAATTTACTTAATTGGGCGATGCAGCAGCAAGGTCATTTTCCAAATGTTCCAGAGAAAGTAGATATATCCGATATGATAGAAGAGATCATTGGTATGTTTTCTAATATGGCTAATGGTAAGCAGATACACTTAACCTCCGAAATAAATGAGCCGATTTTTTTATGGGTTGACCGAAATAGTATTCACACCATCTTTAGGAACCTTATTAACAATAGTATAAAGTTTACTCCTGATGAAGGTTCCATTGTCTTACAAGCCAGATTAGATGCTGAAATGGCAGAAATCTCTATCACGGATTCTGGTGTGGGAATGTCTCAATCCAAACTGGACAAACTCTTTAATTTGAATGGAGAAGGAGCTACATATGGAACAGCTGGTGAGAAAGGGTTAGGCTTAGGATTACAGCTTGTAAAAGAGTTTATGGACATGAATAATGGTGAGATATCCGCACAAAGCGAGGAAAACAAAGGAACCACCTTTATTGTAAGATTACCATTGTTTGATAAAAATGAGGTGACTGAAAAAGACTTGATTAAGTCGGGTCACTAGTAACATCACGGATTGCCTTAAATAAGGCTTTTTTATCTAAGCTGACCTTTCTAATGTACTTGTCAATCTTAAGTTTCTTTTCTTTAGTAGGCTGATTAACATGTGCGGAGATCATAATAATCTTCGGTTTTTTATCCAGTGTATCGAGTGTTTCAAAACCGTCTAGATATGGCATTTCAAGATCGATTAGTAATACATCCGGCTTATGCTTAACTACTTGCATGATGCCATTAACTGGATTTGGGTGAGTGCTCAACAACTGCATATTTTCAAATTCATCAAAATATGATTTTATCAGTTGGAGAAATAATGGATCGTCATCGATAGCAATGCAAGTAATCATAGCGATAGAATTTAGGAAAATTTGAGCTATTAATCCACTGATGGAGTTCCACCAACAATCTTATTGGATTGTACCTCTCGAAGAGACTCCTCAGTTATTTTGAAATAGAATTTGGCAAAATCACGATTTACTTTCACCTCAGAGCAAATTCCATTTGTATAGGTATAGAGATTCAAACCGTCAGGAGATTCCATTTCATACTGATGTTCACCTACTTTGACAAAAGTTAAGTAGTCACCAAATTGAGGGGAGAATACTTTCTTCCCATCATGCGGTTCTTCAAAATAGATAGTTGCTACTGAATAATCGATATGATCATTGATTGTAGTTTGTGTTCCATTAATATCTAATGTGTACTTGGATCCATCAAACCAGATGGTTGATTTTTTTTGTGTTGACCCGTTGAGTTGGTTGTGAGTAAACTCTTTGATTAATTGACCATACTTATACTCGCTGGTTGATTCGTAATCAACAGTGAAGGCAAATAGAATTCTGAATGTTACTTCACTTTTAATTTCATATTTGACCTGATTTTCAGATAATTTTCTTTTTACGGTCATGTCTCCCAACTTCTTGCTGCCTTTCACTACATCATAATGAACTGTCTGTCCCAGGGCTACCTGGAAGACAATCATAGATAATAGTATAGTAAGGCTTCTTATCACTTCGATAAATCAATTAGCTTAAAGACAGGAATTATTTTAATATGTTTCCGTGTTTAAGATAGACTAAAAAAACTTCATCCAATGAGATACAAAAAAGTTAGTTTCAAAAATTCCGACGGATTAGAGTTATCGGGCCGTTTAGATTTTCCATTAATTGGTAAACCAAGGGCTTATGTACTTTTTGCTCATTGTTTTACCTGTTCAAAGAATCTTAAATCTGTCGATCATATAAGTCAGGCATTTACACAGCAAGGCATGGCCATTCTTCGATTTGATTTTACTGGATTGGGACAGAGTAAAGGAGACTTTGCTGATACTAACTTTTCTTCTAATCTATCTGACCTTAAGGAAGCTTATCAGTTTCTAGAAGAACATTACGAAGCACCTCAAATCATGGTCGGTCATTCGTTGGGTGGAGCTGCAGTTTTACATGTATCTGGTGAATTGGAGAACGTAAGAGCCGTCGCGACTATTGGAGCACCTTCAACTCCAGACCATGTAAGTCATTTACTTGATAGTGGAAGAGCTGAACTGGAAGCCAAAGGAGTGGCCGATGTAAATATTGGTGGAAGGACATTTAAGATGAAGAAACAGTTTTTAGATGACCTGGAGCAAAAGAAAGGCAGTAGTGTAATCAAAAACTTGCACAAAGCACTATTGGTCATTCATTCACCTCAGGATAAGATTGTGGGTATTAACAACGCCCAAGAAATATACCAGGAAGCGATACATCCTAAGAGCTTTATTTCATTGGATGGAGGGGATCATTTGATGACCAAAGAAGGAGATGCCCAGTATGTCGGTTCTGTCATTGCCAACTGGGCCACTAGATATATTGAAGAGCTTGAGCAAGAGGAGGTCCCCGAAGGTGAAGTGCTAACAAGAATAGGAGAAAAAGGATATACCACTGAGGTGATCGCCGGTAATCACTTAATGGTTGCTGATGAGCCTCCTAGTGTGGGTGGAGATGATTTAGGTCCAACTCCGTACGGTTATTTACTGTCAGGTCTTGGTGCATGTACTGCCATGACTTTAAGGATGTACGCTGACTATAAAAAATTGCCATTGAAGGAAGTGGAGGTGAAGCTGACGCATAACAAGGTCCACAAAAAAGATGGAGAGAACACAGAAAATTCAAGTGGTAAAATCGATTTGATCAAAAGGAAGATTAAAATTACTGGGGACTTGACCGAAGAGCAAAGAAAGCGACTAATTGAAATTGCCGATCGTTGCCCAGTTCATAAAACCATTGAAGGGAAACCTGAGATTGTTACAGAAGAGGTAAAGTAGAGCTACTGTAGCCATTCCAATTTGTGAAGCAGCTCCTCTTTGTGGTTTACAAAAAGAATGTTGATGAAGTACAGAATGCGATATTAGAAGAGTGTGGATTGGAAGAAAAGATTGTCAACAAAGCAGGCAAGATGAAAGAACTAACAGAAGCAATGGTATTCTTGGAAGAGAACATTTGTGATTAGTAATCTCACCTGGTTTTTAATAAAAGTCACAGATCTTCCTTTAGATGATTGAGCACCTCGGTATAAGATCCGATTAAACTCCTTTCCTGTGAGTATAATTCGCCAAAGCCAAGGCTTAGCATGCTTGCAAGTCTACGTGCATTGGAAGGATCATAAGAATCAGGATCGACAAAAAGCTTTGCCAATTGCTTCCATGTGTTGTCTGGGCCCTCTTCCTGCACACTGTAGACATTGGAAAGCTTGTAAAGAGTTTCATAGTCGAATGAGTTCACTACTCCACTAAGTTCTGCACTTCGCCAAGCACCGCTTTGCAGCTTTGGATTCCAAATACCTCTATCCAGGATTTGAATCATCGCTTCCATTCCAGACTTATAATTGAGTGTGCTCCATAAGCTATCTGACGAAACGTATTGGTTCAGTTTTTCAGACATCGCTTTGTGATATGGCATTTTCTGCTCTAGGTCAGCCTTATTGTCTTCAAGTTCGCTGATAATATTTCTTAATACAGTCTTTCTGGTTTGCTCTTCTTTAACAGAGCTTCTCCATTCACTCAGAGCAAGAGCAAGAGACACTGTAAATACAATAAGAACTGCTTCAATGAATATGTGCCGGAAGTCGATTTTGGATTTCGCCATATCCGAAATTATCCAAATTGAGCTTAAAGGAGAAAAAATTCATATAGTAGCTTATCCAAACTGAGATAGAAGGAGCAAGATAAAAGCTGAAACTGCGGCTAGCGCATGTAACAAAGCAAGAGGAGTGGGCACTGTGCTTGCAGCCAATTCTGACTGCTTTGATTGCTTTGAAAAAAACTCACGATATAGCATATAAATTCCGAGCAAGGCTACGAAAATGAAAATGATAAAAGATGTAATGTTCGTGTCTTGACTAATCAGCGTGTAAACAGTAAAGAACGCCATTGCTGCTACTGCAAAAAGAGCATGTAAAAGTGCAATCCAATACTTAGGTTTTTTTCTTCTTACAACGCAGAATAATAAATAAAGACCAATAAGAGCAGCTAGTGTGAAAGTTCCAATTACTATGTGTATGCTTTCCATGAAGTAAACTTAGCACAACTACTCAGTGAAAATTTTGATTGATGAGCAATTCAAAAAGAAATGACTAGTGACCGACATTCCATTTTAAGGAATGCTATTGATTTGCTATAATAGAATCATAGATCTGCTTAACCTGAAGATCGCCATATCCATAGATGGGCAGTCTTTCACAGAATGCTTTGAAGACAGTACCAAAATCATTGGTTGACTCTTCTTTAATGATTTCACGTAATGTTCGTTCTGGCAATCCAGGATTTCCATCTCTCGGTTGTCGTTCAAAATGGGCTTCGATGGCTTTCATCACAAATGGAAAATCTGAATACATCTGGACACCCAATTTTAGCAGTCGTTCAATGTGGTCTTTCTTGTAGGCAAACCAAAGGATCGCAAATTGATTCACATTTATTGGAGTAAGAGAAATACGGGTTTTAAATGTCTGCACCAATTGTTCCTGACTAAGACCTCCAAACCCATACCTTAATGAGTCCTTAGGTATTACCAAATTCACTTTATGGTTTTTTAAATAAAGTAGGCTGCAGGTAAACCACAGATTGATTTGACAGAAGAGGTCTTCTTCAAACCATAGATTGATCTCGCCATCATTCAATGCGGCGATCTTAAGTATTTCATCTTTTGAGCTGCTATAATCTGCTTCACCAAAAGCTTCATTAATATAATCCGCTCTAATACTGAGCAGCTCTTCAAGTGAATTGGATTGGACTGGCCCCTGAACCAAACATTCTCTAGCGACAATAATCTCTCCTGAGACTTCCTCAGGAAATTGCTCTTTGAGCGCATCGCCGTTTAGAATGTGTATCTGATTCAAAGTTTATTCATTTAGTGTTTGCTCCATATTCACATCTACGGTAGCCTCTTCTTCATCTTTTTTAAAGTATCTCTTCTGATAAATAATGATGAAACAAATGGCTACAAAAATGGATGCATCAGCAATATTGAAGACTGGCCAAAGAGCCATATAGTCTCCTCCCAGTAACGGAATCCAATCTGGAAGATACCCCTCCCAAATGTCGATATAGAACATATCTATCACTTGCCCATGAAACCATCTTGATGGCGCATCAAATGGAGCGTTATCAAACCAAACTCCATAGAAGATGGAGTCTATTAGGTTGCCTATGGCTCCACCTAAAATCAGCGCAATACAAATAGTAAGTCCCTTATTGGCATTCTTGACAATAAGCATGTGTAAGTAATAACCTATGGCAATCATAGCTCCAATTCGAAATACGGTTAGAATTAACTTACCGTATACAAAATCAAGCTTCATCCCAAATGCCATTCCAGGGTTTGTCAAATAGTGCAGCTTAAACCATGAGCCAAATATCATAATCTGACCTTTCGTACCCATATCCATGTTATAGTATACAAGCATCTTTACTACTTGGTCAAGTACAATTATCACGAATGTGATTAAGAAATATTTAACTATTTGATTCTTCATCAATTTGCTACTTCTATTTGAACGTTAATTTCTATTCCATCTATATCAAACTTCTCACCGCCGCTTAAATCTTTTGATTCTAGCGATACAGCTTGAGTTTCTGTTTTGATATAATCTGCGAAATCTGTTAGTGCATCACTCATCATATTGTCTGATGTAGCGTAACTAACAACAATTTTATCTTGAACTTCAAGGCCATTGTCCTTACGCAGATTTTGAATTCTATTGACCATGTCACGACTTAATCCTTCTTTACGAAGGTCGTCAGTGATTGTAATATCCAAAGCTACAGTTAAGCCTCCTTCAGAAGCCACCAGCCATCCTGGGATATCTTGAGATGTAATTTCTACATCCTCCAACGTCAATTTAATTTTTTCACCTTCAACGTCTATTTCCAGAGAATTGTCTCGTTCGATCATGGCTATTTCATCCTTTCCGAATCCATTAATGACTGATGAAATAGCTTTCATTTTAGGTCCATATTCTTGTCCTAATTTTCTGAAATTTGGCTTGATGTTTTTCACCAATATTCCTGAAGCATCGTCTACATATTCTACTTCCTTTACGTTGATTTCTGTTTTAATCAACTCTTCAACAGCCTCTATTCGCTCCTTCACTTCTGACTTTAGTATTGGGATCAATACTTTTTGCAATGGCTGTCTAACCTTGATTTTTTCTTTCTTTCTCAGCGAGTGTACCAACGAAGAGATGTTTTGAGCAAAATGCATGCTCTCAGTCAACTTTTGATCTACTTTACTCTCGTCCGAAACAGTCAATTGGCTCAAATGAACAGACTCGTGTTTGAGAGGCGTATCATTCTTATTTGCTGCTTCTCTGATTCCATCAGAAAGGTTTTTATATAGCCAATCAGAGTAAAATGGTGCAATTGGACTCATTAGCTGTGAAGCCACCATCAAGCATTCATAGAGCGTTTCATATGCAGCTTTTTTGTCCGCATTAAGCTCACTTCTCCAGAACCGTTTTCTTGATAACCGAACATACCAGTTGGATAGCTGATCATTCACAAAATCTTGAATCGCTCTTGCTGCCTTTGTTGGTTCGTAGTCTTCATAAAATGAAGTAACATCCTTAACTAAAATTTGAAGTTCAGAAAGTATCCAGCGGTCAAACCTTGGACGATCTGCAATCGGAGTTACATTCATCTCATCCATTTGGAAGCCATCCAAATTTGCATAAAGAGCAAAGAAGGAATAAGTGTTGGTCAGCGTTCCAAAAAACTTACGTTGAACCTCGGCAACACCTTCGAGATCAAATTTCAAATTGTCCCAAGGGTTTGCATTGGCAATCATATACCAACGTGTTGGGTCAGCTCCGTATTGATCTAACGTCTCGAATGGATTGATGGCATTACCCAATCGTTTGGACATTTTGTTGCCATTTTTATCAAGAACTAATCCATTCGCAATTACATTTTTATATGCCACACTATCATTCAGCAAAACGGCAATTGCATGTAAAGTAAAGAACCAACCCCTTGTTTGGTCAACACCTTCTGCAATGAAGTCAGCAGGGTAGTTTGACTTGTAAGTTTCTTCGTTTTCAAAAGGATAATGCCATTGAGCATATGGCATCGCTCCTGAATCAAACCAGACATCGATAAGGTCTGGCTCTCTCATCATTTTCTGTCCTGATTCGCTTACCAGAATTACATCATCTACATAAGGTCTATGCAAATCAAAGTCTTCTGGAAGGTCTGCATTCATGAAACCAGCTTCAGCAGACTTATGAACTTCATTCTGAAGTTCTTCAATACTGCCAATGCACTTCATTTCACTACGATCTTCTGTCACCCAGATCGGTAGAGGAGTTCCCCAAAATCTAGATCTACTTAAGTTCCAATCTACCAGGTTTTCAAGCCAGTTGCCAAAGCGTCCTGTTCCGGTTGAAGCCGGTTTCCAGTTTATTGTTTTGTTTAAATCTACCAGTCTATCCTTCAGAGCAGTGGTTTTAATAAACCAAGAGTCTAATGGATAGTACAGCACCGGTTTATCGGTTCTCCAACAGTGTGGGTAGGAGTGTACATATTTTTCAACTTTGAACGCCTTATTATCTTCTTTCAGCTTGATAGCAATGAGAACATCCGTTGGCTTGAAGTCTGGATTACTCCTTTCTTCATCGCTGTAATATTCTTCTTTGACAAAATAGCCTGCAAAGTCAGTGATCTCTTTAACGAAGCGCCCTTGTTTGTCAACTAGAGGCAGGTCTTTTCCTTTCTCATCCTTGATCATTACTGATGGCACGCCAGCTTGTTGATTGACTCTAAAGTCATCCGCTCCAAAGACTGATGCTGTGTGCACAATCCCTGTACCATCATCTGTAGATACGAAATCTCCAGGGATAACTCTAAATGCCTTTTCTTCCAGTTCTTGGTTGGTGACGTATGGCATTAATTGCTCATACCTTACTTCGAGAATGTCTTTCCCCTTGAATTCTTGGGTGATCTCAAAAGGAATGAGCTTATCACCAGATTTGTAATCGCTAAGGGATAAATCTTTTGCTTTTTCTGAGAAGTACTTACCTACAAGATCCTTTGCAAGAATCACTGAAACAGGTTCATGTGAATATTGATTGAAGGTTTTAACTTTTACGTAAGTTATTTTTTCACCAATAGCGAGTGCACAGTTAGATGGAAGTGTCCATGGAGTAGTTGTCCATGCTATAATTCTCACATCCTCACCCTCATTTTCGAAAAGGAAAGATGATCGATCATTATTCTTCACTTTAAACTGAGCAATGACAGAGGTGTCTTTGACATCTCGATAAGTGCCTGGCTGGTTAAGCTCATGAGAACTTAGTCCAGTCCCTGCCGCAGGAGAATAAGGTTGTACGGTATAACCCTTATAAAGAAGATCTTTATCGTATAGTCGCTTGAGGAGATTCCAAACAGACTCAATGTATTCTTTCTCAAACGTGACATATGGGTTGTCCAGGTCAACCCAGTAACCCATCTGGCGAGTAAGTTCATCCCACTCACTTTTGAATTTCATTACTGCTTCCCGACACTTGGCATTGTATTCTTCAACGGAAATCTTTTTGCCAATATCATCTTTGGTGATGCCGAGTTCTTTTTCAACTTGGAGCTCCACAGGTAGACCGTGCGTATCCCATCCACCTTTTCTTTTTACTTGATATCCTTGAAGCGTTTTATATCTGCAAAAGATATCCTTTACCGTACGAGCCATCACATGGTGTATACCAGGTGTACCATTTGCAGATGGTGGCCCTTCGTAGAAGGTGAATGTGTCATTACCTTCTCGAGTAGTCACTGATTGATCAAAAATCCCATTATCCTCCCAAAATTTTTGAACGGATTTGGCTATTTCTGAATAGCTGACTTTTTTATATTCAGGATACTTCACTGTCAGTAAAAATTGTAATTGAATCTATTTTTTCTTTTTTGGTTTGTCATCGTCAATGCCCTCCGCAAGCTCAGGTATATCTTCGATTAGGGGATGCTTAGTCTTGTCGCGTTTGCCACTGTCAAACTGTAAGATTAGCGCTGGCAAAACCACAACATTAGTAATCATTGCAAAAAACAGTGTAATGGAGGTAAGCTTCCCAAGTGCAATAGTTCCTCCGAATTCTGACAAAACGAAAATGATGAATCCGAAAAACAGGATAATTGACGTGTAAATCATACTTGATCCAGTTTCTCTAATACTCTTGCTTATGGCTTTGGAAACATCAAATTTCTTCGCAAAAAGTTCTTGTCTATACTTCGCGAGAAAGTGTATCGAATCATCAACAGATATTCCAAATACAATACTGAAGATCAATGCGGTACTTGGCTTCAATGGGATTCCAAAATAGCCCATGATTCCTGCCGTAATTAGCAGCGGGATAATGTTTGGAATAATAGAAACGATAATCATTTTAAAGTTTCTGAATAATAGCGCCATGATTAAAGCAATGATGACGAATGCAATAAGCATTGAGGTAAGCAAATTCTCAATCAAGAATTTATTGCCCTTGATAAACATCAGGGTAGTGCCAGTTACATTGACATCCAATTTAGAATCCATGAAAATGGAATCTATTTGAGGTGCAATTACACCGTTTACCAACGAGTCTAATTTGTTAGATCCTATATCAGCAATTTTTAACGACACCCTTACAAATTGACCTGTTGAGTCAATAAAAGATTGTGAGAGCTCCTCTGTTTCTCCCTCGCTTAAAAAGCGCATGATAAATGGCAATTCTCGATTGGTAGGCAAAGAATAAAAACCCACGTTCTGATTGTAAAAGGCTTGTCTTGCTGCTTTGGCAAAACTTACAACAGATATAGGTTGAGATATCCCATCAATTGAGGAAATGAAATTTTCAAACTCATTGATCTTCCTCAAGTTTCTTAAATTCTGAACTCCTTTTTTAGCGCCTGTATCTATAATTACTTCAAGAGGCATTATTCCACTGAAGTTTTGTTCGAAGAATCTCAAATCCTTTTTTAGCGGACTTTTTTCAGGAATATCATCGACCATGTAAGACACAGCTACAATTTTTGATAATCCAAATGCTGAAACAGCTACTACTGCTATTGTGATAATGAAAATAGCAGGACGCATCTTATGAACGGCAATATCAATTTTCTTAATCACCCAATCGAGGAGTTTGAACTTAAGATGTTTAAGATGTTTCTGTGATGGCGGCTTGTACAGGGAGAACACACCCGGAATCAGGATGATACTCACAATGAAAGTTGCCATGATATTGATGCCGGCTACTATTCCAAACTCTACAAGTACGTTAATTTGAGTGGTAGCTAATACAAAAAATCCTACTGCAGTAGTCAGGTTGGTAATAAAGGTCACCACACCAATTTTCCTAATGATTCGACTCAGTGCCTTCATCTGATCACCATGCTCACTAAATTCATGGTGATACCTATTTAGCATGTATACGCTATTCGGTATTCCAATTACCACAATAATTGGTGGAATGAGACCGGTCAAGAGCGTGATCTTGTAGCCAAGTAATGCTAAGGTTCCCATCACCCATACAACAACTACTCCGATAATGATTAGTGGGAAGAATACAGCCTTAAATGATCGGAAGAACAAGAATAAGATTATTCCCGTGACGATCAATGAAAGCACCAAAAACATATTTAACTCAGCTTTTACTTTGCTAGTTGTAATAGATCTTGAATACGGAAGTCCTGCAAAGTGAACATCGATGCCAGTTTCTTGTTCAAATTTTTCACCCTCATCAATAATGAAGTTCACCAGTTGGTCTCGATTCTTCGAATTGAGTATTTCCTTCTTTATAGTGATAAGCAATAGAGTAGCTCCGTTCTCGTCATTGATAAGTTGACCACTGTAAAACTTGAGACTTCTTGCCCCGCCTAGAAGGCTATCAAGTGTTGGTTGGTCCTGAGGGATTTCATCAAAAACTGGCTTTAATTCGAATATCCTTTTTTGATTGTTTCTTTCAAGCTTTTGAAGATTAGGCAGTCCTAAAACATTTCTTATTCCTTCCTTAGCTTCTAAGGAGTATGTCAACTCACTAAACTTTTTAAAATTTTCAAGCTCGTAGACGCTACTGTCTTGAACCCCTAGCGCCATTATATTTCCATCCTCACCAAACGTTTTTCGAAACTGACGGAAGTATACCATATCCGAATCACTTTCGGGTACAATATTGGCCAGGTCATAAGACCACTTAATGTTTTGAGATTGATATCCCATAAACACCGTCACCAATGCTAAAAAGACCATTAGTGTGACGCGGAAACGTAGGATTGTATGAGCTAGTTTGGACCACATAATAAAATAGTGCGCAAAGGTAAGAAGATCATGCTTAGAGGCAAGATTTTCAGGGGTTTATGATCTTTAGTTAATGGAAGATTTAAACATTTATTTAATTCTCATCAAATACCATTGCTAAAGGTATGCCGAAGTTTGTTTTTAGGATTATTTAATTCTTACAGTTGGATAGAATTTTCTGAGTCGTCCATTTTACCTTATTGCTATTTGTATTGCTATGTGGATAAAGGATTGGGTACCTTGCAGCAATGCATAAAAATGTATGGACACTAACCATTGCTCAAGCTTTCATTATGTCCGTGAATTCTCTCAATGTATTCGCGGGAGGATTGATTGGAAATAAAATTGCCCCTTCAGAAAAACTGGCAACCTTGCCCGTTGCTTCAATAATAGTTGGTACTGCCTTGGCTACGGTCCCTTTGACGATGATGATGAAAAATCTTGGTCGAAGAAAGACATTTTTGATGGTGGCCGCTTATTCGTTAATTATAGCATTATTGGCATCTTATGCCATTTATATATCGCATTTCTACCTCTTTTCTTTGTGCACATTCCTTTTAGGTGTGACTAGCGCTTGCATCATGCAATTTCGATTTGCCTCTATGGAAAGCGTTGCTGAGGATCAAATACCAAAGGCAGCATCTTATGTACTATTAGGTGGAATTGCTGCTGCTTACATTGGTCCAGAAGTGGCGTTGCTGGGGAAAGATATCTTGGCGACGGAGTTTGCAGGCTCGTTTTTATTGTTGGGAGGTTTATTTGTAATGGGATTCTTGATTTTGTTGAGATATGAGAATACCATAAGTCAAGAAGAAAAGGCTATAGCTAAACCCCGGAAAATGTCTGTGATTGCGTCACAAAAAACATTTTGGGTTGCGATATTAGGCGCTACTATTGGCTATGCAGTAATGGCTTTCATAATGACGGCAACTCCAGTAAGTATGCATGTCATGGATGGTCACTCGTTGAATATCACCAAAACAGTTATTCAAAGTCATATAGTTGCAATGTTCTTGCCGTCGCTAATCACTGGGCATTTGATCAATAGATTTGGCGTTTCTGTAGTTATGATATTGGGATTGATAGCATACCTGATTTGTGTTGGCTTTGCATTTGCCGGTCATTTTGTGCACAACTATTGGGTAGCTCTCATTTTACTTGGAATAGGATGGAATTTTCTATTTGTAGCAGGCACCACCCTATTGCCACAAACCCATACATCTGGTGAACGCTTCAAAGTGCAAGCATTTAATGAGTTTTTCCTTTTTAGTAGCCAGGCTGTTGCCTCACTTTCAGCTGGCTGGGTAGTCTTTGAATTTGGGTGGGAAGTTTTGCTACTTGTTACCTTGCCGTTCATTCTTATTCAGTTTATCACTTTAGCGATTTGGAAAAGCAACAAAATCATGATTCCTTCTAAAGCAGAAGATTAAGGCTTCTTGGTTAAATTTAAGTAGTAAACAACCGAGACTATGCCAAAACTGAGAATCAACTCCGTGCAATGCACCACACCAGATGAGATAGATAAAGATGAAATGTATCTAAAAAAGGATGGTCATAAGATATGGCCTGAAGGAGAGCTCTATCATAGAGTAGATACAGGTGATGTAGAGCAAGTTGGCCTCGTCATGGATGTTTCAGAAGGTTGGAATGAAATTGAATTATGGGACTATGATTTTGTAACCCTCAATGACAAGCTTGGAGTCTTCAAATTCAAAGTAGATGATATCCCAGGTAAGTTTAGCACCAGTATGACATTGCTAGAAAGAGATAGCACAGCTAGCTACATCTTGTTCTGGGAAATTCTGGATAAAGACGGAAAGTCCGTGGATGATTAGACTGGAAGTCTATATCCTTTAATCGTTTTATATAGCCTAACAGCGTGAGAATCTGTAAGTCCGCTGATAAAATCAATGACTATCTGCAAGGCTTCATAGACAGATTCAACACCTTTTAGTTGAACTTCGTATTCCTCAGGGAGAAGTCTCAAAATTGACTTATGCTTAGGCAATGGCTTATCAAATTGATTGGCATATACTGCATTAGCAAATGAGTCGATAAGGCTATCAATAACTTCGTAACCACCTGCCTCTTTTTCTAATACTAATTTGGACCGATAGATTTTGTCTATTGATAAGGTGATTATTTTCTTGAGTGCAGGTGCTGAGGGAATCAAGCTTGTTAAATCGGTATCAAAACTACCTTCACGCATGGCTTTCTCATTTTCTATAAATGCCTCTGAGCATTCTTGGATAAGTTGACCAATTGCCATTGCACGAAGTGTACCTAATCGTTCATTTTGGGATGCTATTTTCTGGACTTTTTCTTCTGAATAGGATGCCCCAATAATCTCTGCTAACAAGTTCTTTACTTGATCGAAAGGAACAAGGCCAAGTCTACAACCATCCTCCAAATCGATGATGTGATAGCAGATATCATCAGCGGCTTCAACTAAGAATGCTAAAGGGTGTCTGCTCCATTTGTTTGGAGCTAGCTCTACAAGCTCCATTTCTAAAGCCATTTCAGCGAATAGGCTAGCATTGCATTGATAGTATCCAAACTTTTTCTGACTCTTTCTGCCTTTTTCCTTTTCGCAGGATGATGAAAGCGGATATTTGGTGAATGCACCGAGAGTGGCGTATGTCAGTTTCAACCCCCCATTTCCCTTGCTGTTTAATATTCTAAGTCCTTGAGCATTTCCTTCAAAGGTTGTAAGGTCTTTCCATTCCTCTTTTGAAACTTTATTTTCAAAGAATTGGCCATGTGGGTTAGTCAAAAAGAATGATGAAATGCTGTCTTCTCCTGAATGGCCAAATGGGGGGTTCCCTAAGTCATGCGCAAGGCAGGCGGCACCAACAATGCCGCCAAAATCATGCACAGTATATCCTGCTTTACTAAGCTCAGGATACTCTTCTAGAAGATAGATTCCCGCATTCTTGGCAAGTGAGCGTCCCACAACTGATACTTCTAAACTATGTGTCAATCGGGTGTGTACAAAGTCGTCTTCGGGTAGCGGAAAAACCTGTGTTTTATCTTGTAGTTTTCGAAAAGGATGGGAGAAAATGATGCGATCGAAATCTTGTTCAAACCGACTTCTTGTTTGATCGTGTGCTATATTTTGACTTTCGCCAGGTCGTTTATGTGATAAAAGTTGAAGCCAATTCATGCGTACAAATTAGGTTTTTTCTAACAATAGCGGATCTTGGTGCAGCAGTTTGCAAAGTGTTGAATAAGTCATTGGATGCTTTTCGTTGAATTCAACAGGTCTCTCAAAGAAATTTTCAACAGCCACAGCAAAGAATTCTTCATTGTTAACCCCTCCGTACTTTCTAAAAAAAGTCTCTTCACCATTCTTGATCTCTATCATCGTTCTACGTGCATGATTTTCCCACTTTCTTAAAACTGTATCATCTAAAAAGCCATATTCAGAATTCATAATCCTATTTTCAAGCCTTAGCGCATGGGCCATTTCATGTAGACCAAGGTTCCTTCCATCTTCTTGCAAATAGCCTTCTACAAAGTCCTTCCACGAAAGTGCTATCGCCTTCATTTTTGGATTCACTTCACCTTTATGATAGGCTTTATTCTGATGGTTATAGAAGCTCTCAGGAAAAACGAAAATCTTATAGAAATACGGAAATATTATCCCTCTAAAGCCGAAAGTAAGCTGAGCTGCAGATGCAGAAATCAAAACTTTCATTTCATCACTAACAGACTGCATTTGCCTAGGGATGAAATCCTTACTAGACATGAATCTTGCAACCTTATGAATGAATAATTTCTTCGATTTTGGAGGGAGCTTCTTGTAATAGACAAAATGCTTCTGCAGGTATCTAACATGTGTTTCATTGAAGAAATATGGAGATAATTGGGATTTCGCCTCCAGGAAAAAATAGTAGATCACATCATAAAATATCCCCAGGATCAAAAAGCCAATGAATCCAAATAAAATGACAATTAAAATCATTGCATTTTTAGCAGATGTTTCATGTCTACTTTATCATGAAGCTTTTGAATTAATTCGGAGACTGATACTCTTTCTTGACTCATGCTGTCACGTTCTCTGATGGTCACCGTATTGTCCTCCAATGTTTGATGATCAATGGTCACACAATATGGAGTGCCGATAGCATCTTGCCTTCTGTACCTTCTTCCGATGGCGTCCTTTACATCGTATTGGAAAGTAAAATCAAAACGAATTTCATTCAATATTTCTTCAGCTTTTTCAGGCAGACCATCCTTGTTTACAAGGGGAAGAATAGCAACCTTGTTTGGCGCTAAAGCAGGTGGAATCTTCAAAACAGTACGTTCACTTCCATCCTCTAGTTTTTCTTCTGTATACGCTGCCGACATTACTGCGAGAAACATTCTATCTAATCCAATAGAGGTCTCCACTACATATGGCACATAGCTTTCATTCGTATTTTGATCAAAAAACTGAAGCTTCTTACCAGAGTGCTCTTCATGCGCCTTAAGATCAAAATCTGTACGAGAGTGAATTCCCTCTAGCTCTTTGAATCCCATCGGAAAATCGAATTCAATATCTGCCGCCGCATTGGCATAGTGAGCAAGATTGATGTGATCATGGAATCGATAGTTCTCTTCACCAAGGCCTAGTGCTTTATGCCAGTTTATTCTTTTTTGTTTCCAGTGCTCATACCATTCCATCTCAGAGCCAGGCTTCACAAAAAATTGCATTTCCATCTGTTCGAATTCACGCATTCTGAAGATGAATTGCCGTGCAATTATTTCGTTTCTGAAAGCCTTACCAATTTGTGCAATACCGAAAGGGGGCTTCATACGTGCCGTCTTTTGTACATTGAGGTAGTTCACAAAAATCCCCTGAGCAGTTTCGGGTCTTAAGTAAATTTTATCTGCGCCATCAGCCAATGATCCCATTTCAGTAGAGAACATCAGATTGAATTGACGAACATCTGTCCAATTCTTAGAGCCAGAAACAGGGTCTGCAATTTCTAATTCTTCTATCAGTGCTTTTACATCTGCTAAATCTCCACTTCCCAGCGAGTTGCCTAATCGATCCTCAATAGACTTGATCTTTTCCTTGTAACCAACAACCCTTGGATTGGTGGACACAAATTGCTCTTCATCAAAATCATCACCAAAACGCTTAGCTGCTTTGGTCACTTCTTTTTTGATTTTTCCTTCAATCTTAGCGATATACTCTTCCACCAAGACATCAGCTCTGTATCTTTTCTTTGAATCTTTGTTGTCGATGAGGGGGTCATTGAATGCATCCACATGACCAGAAGCCTTCCAGGTAGTAGGGTGCATAAAAATAGCCGCATCTATTCCAACAATATTTTCATGCATGCGCACCATTGCTTGCCACCAATATTCCTTGATGTTGTTCTTAAGTTCAGATCCATTCGGCCCGTAATCGTAGGTTGCCCCTAGGCCATCATAAATATCACTTGAAGGATAGATAAATCCGTACTCTTTGCAGTGAGAAACAATGTTTTTTAATGATCCTCCGTCTGGTGTATTGCTCATAGCCCGCAAAGATATATTTAGCTATTTTCTTTTAGCTTCTTGGCTCAAATTTTTTGCTACTTATCAAATTTGAACTGAAGCTCATTTAAGCTTTTAATCGATCCAACAACTGTCAAAGTATCCTTATATCGCAGACGGGTATACCCATGCGTGATGATGGTTTGACCACCTCTTACCACAGATAGAATAATAACATCTGCAGGCAACCGAAGGTCCCTGAGTGTTATACCATGTAAATCGTGATTAAGCAACTCTATATCTCTTGTGTCCTTTCCTTTCGACATACCTAGTAGGAGAGAGGCTGCTTGCGGCGATCGCACAAAATGATCAAGTAGACTCACAATTGCCGTCGAAGGATCTACAATTTTAACTCCCAGAGCAAGGAATTTTTGTGAGTAAAAACGCTGATTCAAGCGTACTATTAGATCGCGTGTACCAAACTTGTTGTAGGCTATTTCACACACCTGAAGATTTTCTTCGTCAGTCAGCATGCAGATAATGGCTTCAGATTTATCAGCATTTACTCGTTTCAACTCCTCAAAAGATAAATTCTTCAGGTAGACCATATTGATTCCTTCTGGTTCTTGGAAATCACCGATATCTTTTTTCGTGGCAAGTTGAACCTCCCAGCCATTGTCAAGTAATTGATGGGCTAGCGCCACGGACTGACTTTCGAATCCTATGATTGTTGCATCTCGAATACCATCAAACTCCGGAGTTGGAGCTTTGCTTCTATCTTCCCCTACTTTATAAATCGCCCATTTGAATAATGGTGGACCAATGAATTGATTCAAGACAATTAGTGCGATGATTACAGTAGAAAATTGAGGACCCCACTCAGGGAATTCCTTCGAAACAACTGTCGCCAAACCCAGCGCCACACCAGCTTGTGTCATATATGGCATCCAGCCAAGATGATTAAATTTCATCGGATCCTTAGCTAGCATTCCTCCAGTATACCCGCCGATTACCATTGTGGCTGTTCTGACAACAAATAAAATCAATGCCACACCAAGAACATTTCCAATTTGATCTAAGGCAAACGTGGCGCCTGTCAATGTGAAAAAGCACACGTAAATAGGGATGCTAACATCCTCTAAGATTTTTAAAAACTCGGGCCTTGATTTAGAATAATTGGTAACATGAAAACTAGCTAGAATACATATTAAGAGAGGTTCTAGGAGAATGCCATGGTTAAATTGTGCTTCGGACCATTCATCTGCAAAAGAAGATAGCAGGTAAGCAGAATATCCTATTAATAGCACAAGCGCCGTTTTTGAATATCGACGAATTCTCCACTCCAATGTTTTCTTCAGAATAAAACCATAAACGAAGAATCCCAAAACAAATGAAAGGCCAAGTTCCAGGATCAAGATTAGCAGTTCAATAAAGTTGAAATCTGTACCGGAAATCAAAACCTGAGAGAGTGAAATACAAATAGAAAAGAGTATGATCACGAGGAAGTCTTTCACCACAGTCACTCCCATGACTGTCTGAACGTAGGGACCTTTTGCTCGTAATTCGTTAATAACTGCAATTGCTGATGCAGGTGACCTTGCAACAAATATGGCGGCAGTGATCATCGAAATAGCGATTTTCGCTGGATTATTCATCTCAGCCATATACGGAATGAAATCACTCAAAAAGAAAATAGCGATCGTGCCAAGCACAAACGTCACTACCAGCTGACCAAACGTATTCCATTTAATAGAACTTATTCTGCTTCTTAATTCACGTAAATACAGTTCGGCGCCAGCAGCAAACGCGATAAATGCCAGTGCGATTTCGTTGATGAAATTAAGACCTGATTTTGCTGATATTGGTATTAATCCTATGATATATGGGCCAGTGATCAACCCTGTGAATATTAACCCAGTGATCAACGGAAGTCTAACACGCTGAAATGCCTTAGCTATTTGATTCGCTGAAATAGCAATCACAAAAAATCCAGCAATTAGCACTATAAGTTCCTTATCCGTAGCTAGTGATTCCAAATTTTTGTCTTTTGGCGTACATCTTGCATTGGTAATACGACTAAATTAGTTCTAGTCGAATCAATCTAGCAAGTTGCACGTTTTGGTTAGTGTTAATCTGACAATTTAAATGATATGAACAAGTTCACAGTTTTTTTGGCATCAATTCTTTTATCAATTTCTTCATTTGGTCAATCTGGCGTTTCGCACAATAGCTTTGATCAACTTCTACAAAAGTATGTCGATGATCAAGGAATTGTCAATTACAAAGGTCTAAAGCAGGACAGAGCCAAGCTTAAATCTTACTTAGCTATTCTTGAGAATAATGCCCCTCAAAAGTCATGGACAAGGGATCAAAAACTTACTTATTGGATCAATGCATACAATGCGTATACGCTTGATTTGATTTTGGAGCATTATCCTGTAAAAAGCATCAAAGAGATAGGATCGACTATCAAAATACCTTTTGTAAGTACTGCCTGGGATGTTAAATTCATAAACATTGGAGGCAAAGAATACGATTTGAACAACATTGAGCATGGGATTATTAGAAAAGAATTTAATGAGCCTAGAATACATTTTGCGCTGGTATGCGCGGCTGTCTCATGCCCTAAATTGCAAAATCGAGCATATACTCCAGAAAAATTGGAGGAACAGTTAACTCAAGCGGCGAAGCAGTTTCTTGCTAATCCTTCTAAGAATAAAATAAGTTCAAATAAGGCCACATTGTCAAAGCTGTTTAATTGGTATGGAGGTGACTTCAAGACCGAAGGGACATTGATAGAATACATTAATAAATACGCTCCAACCAAATTAGATAAGAATGCTAAAATTGCATGGATGGATTATAACTGGGACTTGAATGAGCAATAGGGTTCCAAGGACAAGCACATAAAAAAAGCCCTGATTATTGTCAGGGCTTTTTTATTGAATGTGTTTTTTTATTTCACGATCTTCCGACCGATACTATGGTATTCAAATCCTAGTTCTTCCATTTGAGAAAGATCATAAAGGTTTCGACCGTCAAAAATCACTTTATTTTTAAGTGTTGTTGTGATTTTATCAAATTCTGGAGTTCTGAAAATTGGCCACTCTGTCATGATCATCAATGCATCAGCATCTTCAAGTGCATCGTATTGATTCTCTGCAAAATAGATTTTGTCACCAAACAACCCTTTTACGTTTTCCATCGCCTCTGGATCGTAAGCTTTCACCTTAGCTCCTTTGTCAAGTAATATTTGGATGTTTTCTAATGCTGGAGCCTCACGGATATCATCTGTATAGGGCTTAAATGCAAGTCCCCATATAGCAATTGTCTTTCCAGCAAGATCATTGTCGAAGTATTGGCTTAGTGGCTCAACTAATTTCTGTTTCTGCTTTTGATTGACATCCATCACGGAGTTTAAGATTCGGAAATCATAGTCTACTTCTGTAGATGATTTAGCAAGAGCTTGAACATCTTTAGGGAAGCAACTTCCTCCGTAACCAATTCCAGCAAACAAGAATCTATTTCCAATTCTAGAATCAGTACCAATCCCTTTTCTCACTTTGTCAACATCCGCGCCCATTAGTTCACAGAGATTAGCGATCTCATTCATGAATGTAATCTTGGTTGCAAGGAAAGAGTTGGCTGCATATTTTGTTAGCTCAGCAGATCGAACATCCATAAAAAGAATAGGATTGCCCTGACGTACAAAAGGAGCATATAATTTCTTCATTAACTCAATAGATCTTGGCTCTTCAGCACCTATCACTACACGATCTGGTTTCATGAAGTCATCAACAGCTACCCCTTCTCTAAGGAACTCAGGGTTCGAAACAACTTCGAAATCTACCTTCGCACCCTCTTTTACCTTGGCGGTAACTTTTTCTGCCGTTCCAACCGGAACTGTACTCTTGTCGACAATTACGGTAAATTCCTCTAGCATTGGTCCAAGATCTTCAGCAACCTTCAAAACGTATTGAAGATCAGCTGATCCATCCTCTCCTGGAGGCGTTGGGAGTGCCAAAAAGATGATTTGGGCACCTTTAATACCTTCTTTAAGACTCGTGGTAAATTCAAGTCTTCCTTGTCTAATGTTTCTTTCAAATAAAGCCTCTAGACCTGGCTCATATATAGTTACTTGCTTATTGTTGAGCTTTTTAACTTTTTCTTCATCTATGTCAACACAGGTAACATTGTTACCAGTTTCAGCAAAACATGTACCGGTAACCAGTCCAACGTATCCTGTTCCAACAACCGCAATTTTCATTTTCGTATTTTTTTAATTTTAACGGGGCGTAAAGCTAAAACTTGTTTAGTAATTCAAATAAGCCTTAGCTATTTTTTGGTGAACAAGATTAGTAATTTTGCGTTCCGAACTAAAACAAACGTTTTAAAGAATGTCAACAGCAACATTAACATCCCCCGAAGAAATAAATGAGAACAAAGAAATGATCGCTCAGATGGTTCGCGATTTTTGTTCGAAAGAGATAGAGCCACACAAAATGAAGTGGGACGAAACTCAAGAATTTCCTGCCGACGTCTTTCACAAGATGGGCGAGCTTGGATTGATGGGAGTATTGGTTCCTCAAGAATATGGAGGCGCAGGGTTTGGGTATCATGAATATGCTACCGCAATTATAGAATTATCAAAAGTTGACGGATCGATAGGCCTTTCAATGGCTGCTCATAACTCGCTATGTACAGGTCACATTCTTCAGCATGGCAGCGAAGAACAAAAGAGAAAATATTTACCAAAACTTGCTTCTGGTGAATGGATTGGTGCATGGGGACTTACCGAACCAAATACAGGTTCAGATGCAGGGAATATGAAAACTGTTGCTGTAAAGGAAGGAGATGAGTGGGTAATAAATGGTGCTAAAAACTTCATTACGCATGGCAATACAGGAAATGTTGCTGTAGTCATCGCAAGGACTGGAGAG
Source organism: Ekhidna sp. (assembly GCF_963691765.1). Lineage (GTDB taxonomy): Bacteria > Bacteroidota > Bacteroidia > Cytophagales > Cyclobacteriaceae > Ekhidna. Next base: position 1,560,950 of record NZ_OY829375.1, on the reverse strand, counting down.
CCAGGTAAATCTAGAAATGGAAGTGCATTCATTGTGGAGCGAACCAATCCAGGCTTCAAGCAAGGAAGAAAAGAAGATAAGCTAGGGATGAGAGCTTCTGAGACATCTGAAATGATTTTTGAAGATTGCAGAATTCCTGCAGAAAATCTAATTGGTGAAGTTGGTGATGGATTTGTGCAAGCATTAAAAGTATTAGATGGTGGAAGAATTTCTATTGCTGCATTAGGTTGTGGTATTGCAGAAGGAGCACTCGATGCTGCACTTGCATACTCTCAGGAAAGAGAGCAGTTTGGAAAGTCGATTGCGAGTTTTCAAGGCATCTCATTCAAACTTGCAGATATGGCAGTAAAAGTAGAAGCAGCAAAGCTTTTAACCTATCAAGCGGCTGAATTGAAAAATCAAGGTAAGAGTGTAAATAGAGAATCAGCGATGGCTAAACTTTACTCTTCAGAAATTGCCGTTGAAGTTGCGAATGATGGAGTGCAAATTTTTGGTGGATATGGATACACGAAAGACTATCCTGCTGAAAAGTACTATCGCGATGCTAAGTTGTGTACTATCGGAGAAGGAACATCTGAAATTCAAAAGGTTGTAATATCAAGAACCTTATTGAATCAATAATTGTAATGAATTAAAATTGCTGCTATATTTGCGGCCCATTAAAAATTCTGAAATGTTAATAATCAACGTTAAAGAGAACGAGTCAATAGACAGAGCACTTAAGAGATTTAAGAAGAAGTTCGAAAAAACAGGTGTATTAAGAGAGCTTAGATCAAGAACTCACTTCAAAAAGCCTTCTGTGGCTAGAAGAGAAGAGATCATCAAAGCACGATACATCCAGCATCTAAGAGACGAGGAAAATAAATAACCTTTTCTCCTTCTTCTTCACCTAAGATTTTAATAAGTTAGTATTCACCTCATTTCCAGAGGTGATGCTGCTTATGGTGGAGACTTTCCTTAAATATCTTTCCTTTGAAAAACGCTATAGCAAGCATACGGTAGAAGCGTACCGGAAAGATCTTCTGCAATTTTCTGATTTTTTATCATCCGATTTTGAGATAGACTCCATTGAGGAAGCGAAGCATCCCCAAATTAGAGGTTGGATAGTTACGCTGATGGATAATGGAATTTCTCCAAAATCAGTCAATAGAAAAATTGCTACCCTCAAGTCGTTCTATAAATTTTTATTAGGAAGAGAATATATTGAAGCTAATCCTGCCTCTCAGATTAAGCCTTTAAAGACTGAGAAAGACCTTCCAACTTTTGTAAAGGAGGATGAAATCACGATGCTTCTCGACAGAGTGGAATTCGAAGCAGACTTCTTTGGTCAGCGTGACCGCCTGCTCCTTGAACTTCTATACTCTACAGGTATTCGCCTGGCTGAGCTACAAGGATTAAAAGAATCAGATGTTAATTTTTATGAAAATACCATACGTGTATTAGGAAAAAGGAATAAAGAGCGAATCATACCGATCGGGAATTCGTTAATAGAGATGATAGGTAACTATCAGAAACTTAAAAATGAAATGGGTATGGTAGGAGAGAATTTGTTGCTGACTGATAAAGGAGAATCTTTATACCCGATGTTTATTTATCGCAAGGTCAATAAGTACCTGAGTGCGGTAACTACCTTAAGCAAGAAAAGTCCTCATGTGATGAGGCACACTTTTGCAACTCACTTGTTAAATAAAGGGGCAGACTTAAATGCAGTGAAAGATTTATTGGGACACACCAGTCTAGCTGCTACCCAAGTTTATACCCATAATTCAATAGAAAAGCTGAAAGCGGCCTTTGATCAGGCCCATCCGAAAGCTTAATGTATAACCTTTAAACGTGACAAACATGAAGTTACAGATGCATTCCATTCACTTCGACGCAGATTCTAAACTGCTCGATTTCATCCAGAAGAAAGTTGATAAGTTGGAAACTTTCTATGACAGAATCATCGATGGGGAGGTATTCCTTAGAGTAGAGAAAGATGAAAGTAACGTAAATAAGATTGTAGAGATAAAATTGAATGGGCCAAAGAACCAGTTCTTTTCAAAAGAAAAGGCACGATCCTTTGAGGCCGGAGCGGATGCTGCTGTAGAAGCATTGAGGCGTCAGCTCAAAAAACATAAGGAGAAAGCAATGGCTCATTAGCTCCTAAGTAGAAATAAAAAAGCCCCAATCTCTTAGAGACTGGGGCTTTTTTTATGTGATTTGTTTATCAGCTTTTCCATTTAATGGTGCATCCTATAGCTCTTTTTTCTGTCACAGAAGGCTTGCCACCTGAAAGTAGTGAGTTGATAGCATCTTCAACATAAGTTTCGGAAACATCAGATGCGTCATTTGGACTATCATCAATAGCTCCAATGAATTCAACTTTGAATTTGCCTTCTGACTCTTTGTTTAGTAAGTAGACATGTGGAGTTTTAGTCGCTCCAAAAGCTTTAGCCACTTCCTGGCTGTCATCTCTTAAATATGCAAATGAATAGCCTTTATCATTTGCTCTTTTCTTCATTTCATCCATAGAATCACCAGGCTGTTGAGCAATGTCATTTGGGTTGATGGCAACAACAGGAAATCCTTTGGCTGCATAATTTTTATCTAAATCAATAATTCTAGATTCATATGCTTTGGCAAAAGGGCAAGTATTGCACGTAAATACTACAATAAAACCTTTGGCATCGCTATAGTCGGAAAGTGATACTTTCTTACCATCAATATTCTCTAATTTGAAATCTTTGGCATAATCACCTACACCATATCCGGCAAGGGGTTCTGATGCATTAATAAATAAGACAGCAATTACGGTCAAAATACCGGTAATTAGAATAAATGTTCGTTTCATGGTTTTGGACATTTTAGTTGAGGTATTTATTGATGGTTTTTTCTAATTCTTCCTTAGTAAACGCACTTTCATGGAAATACGTTTTGCCAAGGTCAGTGACAAATAACGTAGCAGGTATTGCTCCAGACCAATTACTGCTCACTTTCCCCATGTAATCATCTGGATCTTTTTCGTCAAGAAAAAGCACATCTGATTTAAAGGATTTTTTAGCAACAAATTTTTTGACACGCTCGATTTCACTCTGAAAATCTACACTTACTAAGTAAACTTTTACATTCTCATTCGAAGATTCCAAAGCGTCGAAATGCGGAAGCTCTTTAATGCAAGGACCACACCAGGTCGCCCAGAAATTAAATACTGTTAGTGGAGCATCTGTGTAGAGAATTTTCTTTTGTAGCTCAGAAAATTTAACAACTTCAACTTCTTGGGCTGTGAGATGCATTGATACGAGGATACAAAAAACCAGTGCTAATTTTTTCATCATAAGGGATACGAATTTACAACATTAAGGGTTTATTCAATTTCTGGGCATAAAGATAAATATTGTACTATATAAAGAAGTGCCTCTTCATACAGACTCATTTCATGCCAAACTGTTAATATTTAAATAATACATTGATTTTTAACAGTAAGTTCTTCTTATTGATAGGAATATGTCATTATGCATTTAGAAAATAACACTCAAAACAGACTCAATTATTTATGCAAATGAATCGAATGATATTTATCCACAAAAACGTTAAGTTATCCACATTAATCGATCAATTGAAGTTATTGATCTGATTATCAGAGACTTATAATAAAATACTTGTTATTCTATTTTGTTGATAACTCTAAATACAATGATTTAATACGCTGTAAATCAGATGCTTATCAAATGATAATCATTCAGCTGTTTGACGTATGAGTTTTTTACGATATGCATTGAAAATCCTGGATTTAGAAATGAATCCAACATATTCTCCATTATCTATAACCGGAAGATTCCAAGCTTGTGTTACCTCAAATTTATTCATGACCGATTGCATTTTTTCCTGAGGGGATACACTTGCAGGGGGTTTTTGCATTATTGTTTTGATGATAACGTTCTTTCTCGAGTCATCATCAAACATCATTTCTCGTATATCATCTAAGGTAACGATTCCTTGCAGTTCCTTTTGATCATTTACAACTGGAAAAATATTCCTATTACTTTTCATCACTAGCTTCACTAAGTCATCAAGGTTTGCTTCAGGATGTATGATGAGTAAGTCTTTTTCAACGATTTTCTTGAGATCAATCAAACTCAAAACGATTTGATCTTTGTCGTATTGGATAAGGTCGCCTGTCTCAATGAGCCGTTTTGTATAAATGCTGTGCTTTTCAAAATATGAAATAGTGCTGAAGGAAATTGCAGACACTAACATCAGTGGGACAAAAAGTACGTATCCGCTTGTGATTTCTGCAATTAAAAATATAGCGGTAAGTGGGGCATGTAGCACTCCGCTCATTACTCCACACATACCTACAAGCGTGAAATTACTGGTACTTAAAGAAGTATTTAAAATTGAATTAGATGTGCTGCTGAAAACATATCCTGATAGACCTCCCATAAACAATGAAGGCGCAAATATTCCACCACTACCACCAGCTCCTATTGTTAACGCTGTTGCGATTGGTTTTACCAATAAAATGAAAAACAGAAATACAATAATGGAAGCTTGACTATCTGATAGGTGATCGAAAAAACTGTTGTGAAAAATGTCTGAAGAAGTCCCTTGCAAAAGACTTTTAATGGTTTCATACCCTTCTCCGTAGATTGGAGGAAAAGTTAGAATGATTAGCGCTAATGAGATTCCTCCAACTGCAGCCCTCCCAAAGTCGTTTTTAAGTTTTTCAATGCTTCCTTCAAAAACATACATCATCCTGGTGAAGTACAAAGAGATGATACCACAAACAGCTCCGAACAAAACGTAGTAGCCAGTTTCTTTCGCAATGAATGTTTCTGTAAGCGTGAACGAAAACAGGATATCTTCTCCTAATAAAACGAGCGCTACTAGCTGACCGCATACAGAAGCAATAAGCAGTGGAATAAACCTGCTAATTTTTACTTCCGTCAATATTACTTCCATTGCAAAAATGACCCCAGTAACAGGAGAATTGAATATAGCAGAAATAGCTCCTGCAGCACCACATCCTAAAAGCACAGTCCTTTTTTTATAGCCTAGATGGAATAGTCGGGATAAGTTAGAACCGATGGCGGAACCAGTTACAACAATAGGGGCCTCGAGTCCTACTGAACCACCAAAACCCACAGTAATGGCACTTGTGACCATTCTGGAATACATGCGCGTTTTCCGAATGACGCTTGAATTTTTGGATATGGCGTATAGTATTTGCGTGATGCCATGTCCTAAACCCTCTTTGAAGATATACTTTGAAGCAACTACGGTAAGCAGGATTCCAAGCAGGGGATAACCCAGATAGAAGTAATCAAAGCTGAAAAGCGTATGATTAAGCTCTAAATATTGGATAATGATATGAACAGTGCTTTTTAGAACAACTGCAGCGAGACCTGCGAGAAGTCCGATTAATCCGGCAGTAACCATCATGAAGTTATTATCGCTGACATGACGAATACGCCACACCAGGATCTTCATCATTATGGTGCTAAATGTACTTTTTTGATTTGCCATTACATCAAGGCGATTAACCCTTCAATCCGGCTTTTGTATTAAACAATAACTGCATTCTTCTTTTCAAGTGCCTCTTCCACATATTTAAATGTTGATAGCACTTCTGGCTTACCGTTAACCACGGCGACATCATGCTCAAAGTGGGCTGATGGTTTCTTATCTGCCGTAACAATGGTCCATCCATCATTCAGTTGAATCACTCTTCGAGTCCCCATATTTATCATCGGCTCAATGGCTACAACTAAACCTTCTTGAATTTTGCTCCCTCTTCCTCTTTTACCAAAATTCGGAACTTCTGGAGATTCATGCATTTTCCTTCCGAGACCGTGACCAACGAGTTCGCGAACGACTCCATAACCGTGGTTCTCTGCATGCTGCTGTACAGCAAAGCTCACGTCACCAATTCTATTTCCAGCGACTAATTGCTCAATGCCTTTATCCAAACACTCTTTGGTAACTCGCAACAGCTTCTTTACATCATCTTTAATCTCCCCGACAGGGAATGTATATGCATGATCACCGTAATATTCATTTTTTAAGACACCAATATCTACACCAACTACATCTCCTTCTTCTAGAGGTCTGTCTGTTGGAATCCCATGAACAACTTGTTCATTTACGGATGTAATTATTGATTTAGGATAATCATATAAGCCCAGAAATGCCGGAACACCTCCATGATCTCTGATGAATTCATCAGCAATTTTATCCAAATCTAAGGGAGTAATTCCAGGCTCAATTTTTTCTGCCATTACTCCTAAAGTCTTGGAAACAATGAGGGCACTTTCCCTCATGATTTCTATTTCTTCTGGTGTCTTATACTTTATCATTGGAGTGCAAAAATACTAACTAAAAGCCTTTTTTGTTTCTCGTTAAACTGGCTGATCAAACTGGCTGATATAAAAAAAGGTCGGCGTAAAAGCCGACCTTTAATTCGTGTATTTTGATAAATACTAGTTGATAATTCCTTCAAGAACATCTTTCATTGGAACTCTCGCTCCGTCCTTATAAGAAACTACCCAAGCATCTTTAACGCCCATTTCTCTCAAATATTTTTTGAAAGTATCAGCATCTCTGTATTCTTTAAAAACGCCAACAGTAAACTTTTGTAGGCCATCTTTATTTTCAGCGCTGAAGTTTGGTGAATTATCGTATTTAGAAAGATCTTCTTTCTTCGCGAATGCTCCAAGCTGAACTTTAAATACAACGCCTCTATTTTCATCGATACTGCCACCAGTATTTGTTGTAGCAACGTTTTCAGCTGGTTTGCTATTTTGAAGTCTTGAAAGTTCTTCTCTTAAATCACCAACTTGAGATTGATATGTAAGAATCTGCTGATCTTTTTCCGCGATTCTGTCGTCAATGTTTCCTAGTTCAGTCTTAAGACTAGTTACCTGTCCTTTCAAGGATTTGTTTTCATCCAGTAGCTGCTTGTATTGCTCTGGCTCAAGTTTCTTGATCCTTTTCTTCCACTCTTTAGCTTCTTTTTTATCCATTTGAGCATCAGCTTCAAATGCAAAAACGCAGCAAAGTGCCAGTGCGATAAGTGATATTGTTTTTTTCATCTTCCTGTGAAATTGGTTTTTTACGCAATTTTAATGTTACTAAAGTACAAAAATCTCTTGATAATGGATAATGAATCAACTTTTTAGCGATCCTATCATATCTTCTGGTCTAACCCATTCAGTGAACTGTTCATCCGTAACAAGTCCTAATTCGATAGCTGCTTTTCTTAGTGTTGTGCCTTCTTTGTGTGCCTTTTTAGCAATTTTAGCAGCATTTTCATATCCAATATGTGTATTTAATGCCGTAACCAGCATTAACGAATTTTCTAATTTTTCCTTGATTACAGCATGATTTGGTTCAATTCCGATAGCACAATTGTCATTGAAAGATTCGCATGCATCACCAATCAAACGTGCTGAATTAAGCAAATTGAAAACCATCATTGGCTTAAATACATTCAATTCAAAATGACCTGTCATGCCTCCTGCTGAAATTGCAACATCATTTCCAATTACTTGTGCGCAAACCATAGTCAATGCTTCACATTGTGTCGGATTCACTTTTCCAGGCATAATTGAAGATCCAGGTTCATTTTCTGGAATTACAATTTCGCCAATTCCACTTCTTGGTCCAGAGCAAAGCATTCGAACGTCGTTGCCAATTTTCATGAGGCTGACTGCTAGCTGCTTGAGAGCACCATGGGTTTCCACGATTGCATCATGAGCGGCCAAAGCTTCAAATTTATTTTCAGCTGATCTCATTGGCATACCTGAGTATTTGGCAATTTTCTCAGCAACCTTTTCAGCATAACCTTCTGGCGTATTTAGTCCGGTTCCAACGGCTGTTCCTCCAAGAGCTAGTTCGGAAAGATGATCAAGCGTATTGTTCAATGCTTTTAATCCATGATCCAGCTGAGAAACATAACCAGAAAATTCCTGGCCTAGGCTTAATGGAGTAGCATCCATAAAGTGTGTTCTTCCAATTTTAACCACATTGGTGAATGAGGATGCTTTTTGATGAAGTGTATCCCTTAGCTTCTTCACTTTAGGGATTGTATTCTCAACAACCATCTTATAGCTTGCAATGTGCATAGCTGTAGGGAAGGTGTCGTTTGAACTTTGACTCTTATTTACATCGTCATTTGGATGAATGATCTTGCTGTCATCTGATAGTGATCCGCCATTAAGTACGTGAGCACGGTTTGCAATCACCTCGTTAGAATTCATATTGGATTGTGTACCTGATCCAGTCTGCCATACTACCAGTGGGAACTGATCATCAAGTTTGCCTTCAAGAATTTCATCGCATACTTTCCCAATCAGATCTGATTTTTCTTTAGATAGAACACCAAGATCCATATTAGTTTCAGCAGCTGACTTCTTAAGAATCGCAAAGGCTTGGATAATTTCCATTGGCATTTGGTTTTTCTCACCGCCAATTTTGAAGTTGTCTCTGGAACGTTGCGTTTGCGCACCCCAATATTTTTCGGCAGGTACTTTTACCTCACCCATGGTATCATGTTCTATTCTATATTCCATTTTAGGATTTTTTTTCTGCAAATCTAACAATGGATACTGCTTTTAGATTTCAATTATTCACTGTTTTTTGTCTAATCGAAGAATGCAACATACCTTTGTTTAGAATCATTCTAAATAAATACTTAATTGGCCACTTCAGTTCTCTTAGCTGATTTTCAATATTTGACTCGACAAGGGATTTCTTCTCTAATAAAGGCTATGCCTGGTTTTGAGCTGGTCAAAGTGATTGATTCACCAGAACAATTAGTTGAATTAGCTTCTGCTACCGATCCTCAAATGATTGTAATTGATATTTCAGATAAGGATCGTGAACTAGTACCAAAACTTAGGGAGCTGAAAGAATCATTGACAGCCAGCTTTCTTGTGATTTCAAATAGTCAAACCAGAGATTCTATTCAGCAGATGCTTGCAATGGGCATAAAGGGTATATTGACCAAGAATTGTAGTGAAGAAGAAATTGTAAGTGGATTGAGAGCTGTCGCGCAAGGCAATCGATTTTTTTGCAACAACATTTTAGACTTGGTGGTGGACAATCCTGAAGAAAAAGATGATTGCGAGCCTACCAACTTATCTTCAAGAGAATTCGAGGTTTTGGAATTGATTACAAAAGGTATGACCACTGCTCAGATTGCAGATGAATTGCATCTTAGCGTTCATACCATTAATTCTCACAGAAAGAACATCTTGAAGAAACTTAACCTAAGTTCTCCTGCAGAACTTATCGTTTATGCATTGGAAACTGGATTGGTAAGAAACTAGCTTACTTAGGAATTGCTGTTGGTTGTCTATTTTCATCAATCGCGACAAACGAAAATTCTCCTTCTATTGCCTGCTCTCTTTTTTCGGAATACATTTCTTCGATGTAGATCTGAACGGACACTTTCAAGCTAGTATTCCCAACGTGCGTTACTCGTCCAATCAACTCTACGATTGTTCCTGCTGGTATCGGTTTTTTAAAATCAATTTTGCTACTGCTTACAGTAACCATTCGCTGACGGCTAAAACGTGTGGCGGTTATAAAAGCTACCTCATCCATCGCATGCATAGCGGTACCTCCAAATAATGTATCGTAGTGATTGGTAGTGTTTGGAAATACCGCTTTGAAGATTCTGGTTTCTGATTTATCAATTCGCTGATCGAGAGACATATTTAAGGATTTAAGATTTAGTTGTAAATAACCTCAAAAGCATCGAAAATAGCTACTAGTGCTTTCACTGATTCGGGGCTCACTTGAAGTTTCTTTATATAGATAGTTTGAAAGTATTCGTCAATTATTTTGATCTAGATAGATATTTTTGATCTTCCTTCTTATGTATGGACAAGATGTATTGCGCAGCTCACTCATGATTATTCGGTATTGCTCGGATGGATTTTTCTCGATCTTTCGCATGAGATTGTTAAAGAAGTTGTCGAAATCGTTAGGTGAAGACATAGTAGTATTAGTTATAAATTATCCCGAAAACTTCTTTCATAGTAGTAGCTTCTTCAAGGATGTTTAAGATTTCTTGAGTATCGGTTTCGGTAAAGCACAAGCCAACTTGTGCGTTATGATTTTTAATAATTGTGCAGTGCTTTCCTAGAAAATCGAAATGATAGTCTTTTTTGGTTAGGTGACGGAGCATATTTATGAATACGGATAATTCTCGATCATCAAACGAAAAGCAGCAATTGTTATAAATAAACGAATAATTGCGGCACCCTTTGCACCAACTTATTTGGGCGATGTCTGACTGGGCTAGTACTATGTGGTCATTTTTTATACACATCGATGTTGTATTTAATATAAATAGTGCCTGCACTTGATCAGAAAGTTGTTTTTTAGACGTTCCATCAAGCACAGGACTTAAAATCTTATTAAGAATGATTCTAAATAAGACAAATATGACTACTCTAGATCAGCAATTCAATCACGATTTATAGTCATTTTGAATAGCGAGTAATAGCTAATAGTTAGCCATTACTAGTGATTCATTTTTCACCATCATTAGCGATTGACGCGGATACTTTTCGAATCCAATTTTGCATTGTTTAGAATCATTCTAAATAATGATGAAAAAGATCTATTCCCTTCTATTCGTTTGCATATCTGCTGTCACAGTTGCCCAAAGCACTTTCAAGGTAAGGGTTAGTGATTCATTTGAATCACTTGTTGGTGCTACGGCAATTGTGACTGGCAGTGATGGTGCAACAGATAAATTGGTATCTGATATTAATGGGGAGTTCTCGACTGCAATAGAAATACCTTTTGATGTAGAAATACGCTTTTTGGGATTCGAGACCTTAACAACTACCATTTCAAAATCAGGCCAAATTGTTATAATGAAACCATCATCAACTTATCTTGATGATATAGTTGTAACTGGTCAATTTAATCCACAGTCTGCGAGAAACTCTGTTTATAAAGTGCAGACCATTACCTCCGATCGAATAGCTTCTCAAAATGCAAATTCACTTCATGATATTTTATCCAATGAGTTAAATGTAAAAATAGATCGAGATAACGCCACAGGTAGATCAGAAATATCATTGCAGGGACTAAGAGGACAATATGTTAAAGTATTAATTGATGGAATCCCGGCTGTGGGAAAGGGTGGCGTTCGCAACGATATTGATCTTGCACAATTTGATGTTCAAAGCATAGAGCGAATCGAGATTGTTCAAGGACCAATGGCTGTGAGCTATGGATCTGATGCACTAGCAGGTGTAATTAACATCATAACTAAGAAAGATATTGACGCGCAGCTTGAAGTATCAGTTAATATTCAAACAGAAACCGCGGGAAGTGAATATTCATTCTTTGATCAAGGAATTCATAGCCCATCAATAAATACTTCGTATAAAATTTCTGATCGATGGTTTACTCAATTGACGGGAAGGTACTATCGATTTGGTGGGTGGATCAACGAAGCCCTTATTAATCAGCCTGGCGAGTTTGATTGGCATCCTAAAGAACAGTGGTTTGGAGGATGGCTCACAAGATATGAAACTGATAGATGGGAGTTGTATTATCGGTTAGATATCCTTGATGAGCGTATCACAAATTTTGGTGATTTAATAGTTCCTGCTAATGGAGGGGAGCCTTATAAATTTGATGAACAGTACAATGCTGATCGATATTTTCATCAAATTCAGAGTCTTTGGAGAGTCTCTGATTTCACCACGATCAATAGTGTTTTCTCCTACACAGATTATGAGCGACTTTCATCAAATTTTAGAAATTTCCCGTTATCGGGAGTTGAAATTCCAATCACATCAGGAAATGACACGATCTATTACCGATCCTTTTTCTCCAGGAATACAATTAATCTGATTTCTAAAAAGTCTGGAAGCTTTCAGGTTGGTGTTGAGTCTACTCGAGAAACATCCGGTGGTAGTACACTTAATGATGGAGATAAACACTTGACCGACCTGGCGATTTTCGCATCGGCTGAGCTGATTTTTAACGACCTAAAAGTCAGACCAGGAATTAGGTATTCATATAACAGTTTATTCGAAAGCATTCCTACTGCTTCTGTCAACTTTGCGTATAAACTTGGAGGCAATACAAATTTGCGTTGGAGCTATGGTAGAGGATATAGAGCTCCATCCATCCGCGAATTATTCCATGAATTTGTCGATAGCAATCATAATCTGATTGGCAATCCTGATCTAAAACCTGAGGATTCTCACAACTTCACTTTCAATATTTCTCATCAGTTGAATTCCATTCCTCTTAGTTTTCAATTGCTCTCCTTCTATAACAATATCAATAATGGGATAACCATTCTTGTGCCGATTGGTAATGAGCCTACAACCTATACTAACCTCACCAAAATGAACACCCTCGGAGGTAACATTCAGGCTTCATATGAGCAAGGTCGATTTACAAATTCAGTTGGATTCTCTTACGTCGGAAGATTGCAAAATCTTAGAGATGAAACAGGAGTACCAGAATATGTATTCACGCCTGAAATAATGAGTAGAGCTAGTTATAGATGGTCATCTATTAATTTGTCTCTTTCGGCCTTTTATAAGTTCAATGGATCATTCAGACAATATAGCCTGGTAGAAGGCGAACCGAGGTTGGCTAGTCAGGAATCTTATCATACACTAGATCTAAATCTTTCCAAAACATTTATCAAATCGATTCGCATTGGAATTGGTGCTCGAAACATACTTAATGTGACAACACTAAACGCTACAGGATCGACAGGAGGACCACATACTGCTGGAAGCAACATACCGGTTGGATTTGGGCGCTCCTATTTTCTAACCATTAATTATCAATTCAAAAAATAGACAAATGAAAAATCTAATCAAAGGATCAATCTACTTGGCTGTAGCAAGCATTATGATGCTTTTTACTGCTTGTGGGGATGATGACACGACAACAGTTCCTATCAATTTAAATTTTGCAAATTCCGATTTGGGTCTTTCTGAATCAGTTGAGTTAGCAATCAATTTTTCTAGGCCATCTGAAACTTCAGGACAGCTCATTTTAGGAATTGCTACTTCATTGAATTACGGAACGGAGGCAGATTTCTATACAGATCCAGAAATAATCAATAACGAGATTATAATGGAATATGAGACTGGTGATGAATCAGTCAATCTTACTATTTCAGCTGGTTCCTCATTGAATATTGCTCAGGATGAGACCATTACAATAACCGTAATTGAGTCAAATGAATTCGAACTAGGAACCAGTACGACAGCTACTATAACAGTAGCGGAGAATTTTATTGCCCAATCAGGAATTATTGAGATCGATGGAGGTGGTTCTGAATTTCCAAATCAAGCATTTATAGATCTTAGTAAACTCACTCAGCATACGGTTGATAAGTATAGTTGGGATATTGGGTTTAATACGGAATCTGGATCTCATAATGTCATATTGAATAGCAGTGCCTATGTAATGGCTAGAACTATTGACAAAACAGACATTGATGACGTTTCCGAAACTGATACGGTCGGATTTTCAGCCAAAATGTATATTTCAAATTACGTTGATACAGAGGCTACAGAGTGGATCGATCATCAGAGTGGCGATCTTAGTCAAACTGCTTTTGATATCTCAGCGACTAACAGTGAAAATCTTGTTTACATAATAAAAAGAGACGGAGATGGCCGTGACTGGAAAAAAGTTAGGGTAGTTCAGGATGGTGATAACTATACGCTACAATATGCCGATATAAATGCAACTACACATTCCGAGGTAACAATATCAAAAGACGAATCTTACAATTTCATTCATTTTGACTTGGACGATGGAGTGGTCTCTGTTGAGCCATCGAAGACGTCTTGGGATATTATGTATGGCACCTATTCTGGAATTGCCAATTTTGGAGCTTTTCTAGCCATTGGATACAATGACTATGTTATCCTTAATCGATCTAATGTAAGCGCTGCTATGATAGAAGAAGCTACGGTAGCATATGATGCGTTTACTGCGGATGACATTACTAGTAATTCACTTGTCGAGGATGACATTTCTGTTATTGGATCTACCTGGAGAAGCTTAGTAAACTTCAGCTTAGTCCTCAATGAAGATGTATACTATATCATCAAAGATGCTGAAGGAAATAACTACAAGCTAAAATTCACTCGTTTGTCCTCAGAATCAGGAGAACGAGGTTATCCAGAATTTAAAATCGAACTTCTTTAAACCTTGTTAGCAATGAAACAAATAATTACAACACTATTGTGCTTGATCGCACTTTTAGGCCATGCACAGAAAAAGAAAAAACAAGACATTGAATCAATTCTTGGGATGTGCGGCTGCTATGAAATTTCTTTCAATTTCGCAGAGACGTTTGCGGAAGAAAAATCATATGAATATCATGATAATTACTATTCTGGTGGGTTGGAATGGATTTTCCCGGTGATAAATGAAAAGGATAAGATTGTATTACAACATCTCTTAGTAATTGGAGATACGATGATAATTAAACACTGGAGACAAGATTGGCTCTTTGAGAATCAAGACGTGTACTTGTATGACAAAAACAATACATGGAATTACAAGCAACTTTCAGCGAATCAAGTAAAAGGTCAATGGACTCAAAAAGTATTTCAAGTAGATGATAGTCCCCGATATGAAGGAAGTGCTACATGGGTCCATTATGATGGGAAGCACTATTGGGAATCTCAAGCAGATGCTCCACTTCCAAGAAGAGAATTTAGTAAACGAAGCGACTATAATGTGATGGTTCGTAAAAACAGGCACGAAATCACTGAATTTGGCTGGATTCACGAACAAGACAATCAAAAAGTCATGAGAGAGGAATCTGATAGAAGACTCGCAAGCGAAAAGGGTTTGAATACATATTCTAAAGTTGAAGACTCTCAGTGTTCGACTGCTGTAGCTTGGTGGAATGAAAATCATAAGTATTGGGCGGACGTAAGAAGTATTTGGGATGAAATCTTTGCTAGTAAAAAACAGCTTTCACTAAATATGAAGGTAGATGACAAGATCATGTTTATGAGGTTATTCGAACTCGGAGATCAGATGAAAGGAGAAAATTATAGTGAGTCTACTTCTAAAACTGAAATTCGTAAAGTCATTCAAATGCATCTCTCGGAAAAGGGTGATACCCAGCTTGCTTCTGGCAGGTAGTGAAATCACACTCACTAGTTATAGTGATCTCATCACTATAACTAGTGATAAAATATTCCCTATTGATGGCGATTGCAGAGAATCTTCTCCAGATTCAATTTTGCATTGTTTAGAATCATTCTAAACAGAAGATCAAAACATATTTTTGCAAACACATAAAATCATGAATAAGAACAAATTATTTCTTGCCCTATTTGTTGGGCTATCAATATCTCTTGTCAGCTGTGGAGATGATGACGGTGGAAGCATTTCCATCAATGAGCCAGAGACTTATGCTTTCGAACGAGATGGTTCTTCCACCGTTTCTTTCAGCGGTCAAACTACTAGAATTCTTATGGGAGAGGAAGTCATTGACGCACTTAAGGATAATACCCTTGGTGAGGCTACAATTGACGCAATGTATGCGCACGTAGAAGGTGCTAATGATTTTGAAGATGCAACAGGCTTCGGATTAAATGCTTCTGATAAAAGTGTAAGAAGTAAAACTGCGGCATCTGCTGATTTCTTTTCTGCAAATACTACTGATGCCACTGCAATTAAAGAAGATTTCGATGAGTGGATTTCTGCACAAGTAGCAGATGTATTCCCTGAATGGGAAACTGAAGCTGCTGCTGGTCAAGCTGGTTTTATCCAAGAAGCAGGTGGAGGATCTACAAGATATGTAAATGAGAAAGGTCTGGAGTACAATCAAGCGTTCAACAAAGGGTTGATTGGCGCATTAATGGTTGACCAAATCGTGAACAATTATGTAAGCACATCAGTACTAGATGCTGGTACCAATGTTGAAGACAACGATGCTGGTACGGTGGCTGATGGAAAGACATATACCAACATGGAACATAAGTGGGATGAAGCATACGGATATGCATATGGTACATCTGCAAATACAGCCAATCCGAATCCAACAATAGGAGATGACGATAGCTTCTTGAATAAATACATTGGGAGAGTTGAAGGCGATGATGATTTTGCAGGGATTGCTGATGATTTATTTAATGCATTCAAACTAGGAAGAGCTGCAATTGTGGCAAGAGACTATACAACAAGAGACGCTCAGGCTGAAATCATCAGAGAGAAAGTATCGACAGTTATTGCAGTAAGAGCTGTTTATTATCTACAACAAGGTAAGGCTGGACTGGAATCCAATACGATAGATTATGCTTCTGTATTCCATGATCTTTCTGAAGGATATGGATTCATTTACAGTCTTCAGTTTACAAGGAGACCGAATAGTGAACTTCCCTACTTCACAAGATCTGAAGTTGAAAATATGATCAGTGACTTGATGGGTGGAACTAATGGTCTGTGGGATGTGACCACAACAACATTGGATAACCTTTCAAGTGAGATTGCAGCTGAGTTTGAATTCACTGTAGCTCAGGCTGGAAGTTAAAATTATTAAAACATTGAAGGGGATAGAGATATCCCCTTTTGATATTAAATGGACAATAAATGAAGAAGATGCGATTATTATCACTAGGTCTGGCAATTGTGCTGAGTTCACTATTAGTTGCTTGTTCGGATGATGATCCTGGCCAATCCGGGGATAACTTCGACAGAGGAGCTATGCTTGTAAATTGGGCTGATAATATTATTGTTCCAGGATATCAAACGTATGTTTCTGAATTGACAGATTTAGGTGATGCAGTTGATGCTTTTTCTACGAATCCATCTACAGAATCACTTAATAACGCACGTGATGCATGGTACGATGCAAATGTTGCGTGGCAGCATGTTGCACTTTTTGAAATAGGTAAAGCTGAAGAACTTACCTTAATCAATTTCACAAATGTTTACCCTACAAACACTACTGACTTGGTCGCTACGATTGAGTCAGGTAGTTATGATTTAACCTCTGTAAATCGTCAAGACGAGCAGGGATTTCCAGCTATTGAATATCTATTGTATGGAATAGAAGCAGATGATCAAGCAATCATAGATTTATATTCTCAAGAGACAGGTAATAAGCCCTACGCCACTTACCTAACAGATCTTTCAGATCGCTTAGCAACTTTAGCCCAGACAGTTCTTGACGATTGGAATAATGGTTATAGAGATGAATTCGTTAACAATAATGGAACTGATGCTACTGCTTCAGTGAACAAGTTGACTAACGATTATATTTTCTACTACGAAAAGCACTTAAGAGCTGGAAAAATTGGTATTCCAGCCGGCGTATTTTCGAGCGATAAGCAAGCCGATAAAGTCGAAGGTCTTTACAGCGGAAGGTCCAAAGATCTCTTTATGGAAGGACTAGATGCGATGAAGGATTTCTTTAACGGAAAATCTCCAAATTCAAATCTTCCCGTCGAAGGAGAAGGTTTTAAAAGCTATTTAGATTTTCTTAATACGGTGAGTGAAGGTGAAGATTTAGGAGAATTGATTAATGCACAATTAGAAGTAGCAAGAGCAAAAGCAGAAACGCTTTCTGAGAATTTTAGTGATCAGGTAAATACTGATAATACTGTCATGTTAGAGACCTATGATGAGCTTCAAAAAAATGTCGTCTATCTTAAAGTTGATATGCTTCAGGCGCTAAATATTCGCGTTGACTTTGTAGATGCAGATGGGGATTGATGGTATTCCTCAATTCACCATATTTTCTAAAAACAACTAAGGCTGCCCCACTGGCAGTCTTTCGTATTTTATTTGGCTTAATGATGCTTATAAGCATTATCCGTTTTTGGGCAAATGGATGGATTGATAAGCTTTATGTTAAACCAAATTTCTTTTTTTCCTACTACGGTTTCGAATGGGTTCAGCCAATAGGCAATTACACCTATCTGATTTTCATTATATGTGGATTATCAGCACTTGCAGTGGCTGTCGGATTAAGATATCAATTATCCATCATCATTTTCTTTTTGAGTTTTACTTATATCGAGCTGATGGATAAAACCACTTATCTGAATCACTACTATTTTATCAGTATTCTCGGCTTTTTAATGATTTTTCTACCTGCAGGAAGGTATTGCTCATGGGACTCAAGACACGCACACACAATCACAGTTCCATCTTGGAGTATTGATAGCATAAAAATTCTATTAGCAATCGTTTACTTCTATGCTGGCTTGGCAAAACTTAATTCTGATTGGCTTATTGAGGCAATGCCCCTTAAAATATGGCTTCCAGGTAAATATGATGTTCCATTGTTAGGCAATTTCTTGCACCAAGAATGGCTGATTTATGCATTTAGTTGGGGAGGTGCATTGTATGATTTAACGATTCCGCTTTTGCTTTTTTGGAAACGAACACGAACCGTAGCTTTTGTATTGGTTGTGATATTTCATTTGCTAACACGAGTCCTTTTCCCAATAGGGATGTTTCCATATATCATGATCGTTAGCGCTCTCATTTTTTTCGATCCAACTCTACATGAGAAGATTATAACTGTGATTTCAAAGCCAATCAAAGGTTTCTTGAAGAATACAAAAACGGATGTAAGCCTGGTGTCAACTCCAGCATGGAAGTTGAAATTGGTGGGCTTATTCTTAACAATTCAACTCCTGATGCCATGGAGATACTTGGCCTATCCTGAAGAATTGTTTTGGACTGAAGAAGGCTTTAGATTTTCTTGGAGAGTCATGTTAATTGAAAAAGCGGGCTATGCCAATTTTAAGATTTATGATCGAACTAATAACGAAACATTCTATATCGACAATAGTGATTTCCTAACCTCTTTTCAAGAGAAGCAGATGGCAACTCAGCCTGACTTTATTCTGGAATATGCTCATTATCTTCGCGATCATTTTTTAACTCAAGGGAAAGAAGTTGAGGTATATGTTGAAAGCTATGTAGCGCTTAATGGGCGAAGAAGTCAACCATATATCGATCCAACAGTTGATCTAACCAAATGCAAGGAATCATTCAATCACAAAAACTGGATACTTCCATTCAAGGATGAAATCAAAGGCATTTAGCATAGCGATAATATTCTTTCTGCTGTCATGCCAGGTATTGGCACAGTATACCTTGTCAGGGACAATAGTTGATTCGGAAAGTAATCAGCCAATTACTAACGCCGAAGTCTATGATAGAACTAGCAGTCAGTTGACTTCAACAAACGAAAAGGGATACTTTGAGATAAACAACCTAAAGGAAGGTAAGCATAAAATTGTAATACTCTCATTAGAGTATCAGACATTGGAGGAAGAGCTGGATATTTCAGGAGACAAGAACATTACTATTCCAATGAGGGTATTTCAGCAAGAACTTTCCGAAGTGGTAATAAGCCAGAAACGTGAAGAAATTTTTGCTCTAACCCGTTTACAACCGGTTGTGGGAACTGCTATTTATGCGGGAAAAAAGACAGAAGTGGTACTTCTTGATCAAATGGTTGGAAATGCAGCCACTAACAATGCAAGACAGATTTATTCTCAGGTTGTGGGTTTAAATATCTATGAAAGTATTGATGCTGGATTGCAGCTGAATATTGGAGGAAGGGGGCTCGACCCCAATAGAACTTCTAATTTTAATACGAGACAAAATGGATACGACATCAGTGCTGATGTCTTGGGTTATCCAGAAAGTTATTATACGCCTCCTGCGGATGCATTAAGTCAAATACAGGTTGTGAGAGGAGCAGCTTCGCTTCAATACGGCACTCAGTTTGGAGGCCTAATAAATTTTAAAATGAAGCAACCTTCTCAAGAACCCATAGCATTTACAGCAAGACAATCAATTGGTTCATTTGGCTTATTTAACACCTTCAATTCTTTGAGTGGTACAGTAGGTAAATTTTCTTATTACACCTATATCAATTACAAAAAGGGAGATGGATTTAGACCAAATGCTGAATTCGAATCAACCAACTACTTTGGAAGTTTTAATTACAATTTCACAGAAAAAACCTCAATCAATTTTGAGTTTACTTCACTCAATTATTTAGCACAACAGCCAGGAGGTTTAACGGATACTCAATTCAGAGCAGATCCTAATTTTAGTAATCGTTCCCGAAATTGGTTTGAAGTGAATTGGAAACTCTATTCATTGAAGCTTAACCATAAATTATCAAAGCGTAGTGATCTTAGTATCAACTTCTTTGCACTGAACGCTGGAAGAAATGCCGTTGGATTTAGAGGAGATCCTACGGAACTGAACCTTAATCCAATCACCCAAGTGGATGAGCAAGATACTGACGGTAGCTATTTCTTTTCACGAGATTTAATCAAAGGGAAGTTTGAGAATTGGGGAGCTGAGGTAAGATACCTAACACGATATCGATTTAAGGGTAGCGATGCGGTTTTACTATTGGGGTCAAAATATTACGATGCGAATAATAGCAGTATACAAGGTCCTGGAAGCAGAGGTACAGACGCAAATTTTAGCTTAGCAACCAATGAAAATCCTAATTATATAAATCAGTCTGACTTTACATTTCCGAACAGAAACTTGGCATTTTTTGGAGAGAATATTCTATTTATTAATGATAGACTCTCTATAACACCAGGCTTTAGGTACGAATATATTAGAACTGAAAGTGCTGGCATTTATAATCGTGAAGGAGTTGATTTGGTTGGTAATGTTCAACCGCTTGGTGATACTACTGATAATCGTGTTTTTGAGCGCTCATTTATCCTCTTAGGAATAGGGGCAAGCTTTGAGCCAAACGAGAACGTTGAGATCTATTCAAATCTTTCACAAAACTATCGCTCAGTTACGTTTAGCGATATCAGAGTGACAAGCCCTACTTTCATCATTGACCCGGAGATTTCGGATGAGCGGGGTTTTACATTTGATTTAGGAGTTAGAGGAAAATTAGGAGAATTGATTTCCTATGATGTTGGAGGATATGGACTTTTTTATGATGATAGGATTGGGATCATTCTAGATGATCGGGCCAACAGAGTTAGAGGAAATATAGGAACAGCACTGATAGTTGGAGTTGAATTTTTTGCTGATTGGAATTTGGCTAAAACTCTGGCACTTTCAACTACGAAGCATAAACTAAATTGGTTTGTTAATTCTGCAATTACAGAATCATCATACCTAGATTCAGATGAAAATAATGTTGAAGGGAAAAAGGTTGAATTTATTCCAACTATAAACCTAAAAACTGGTTTAAGATTTGGATACCAAAATCTACTTGGTAGCCTTCAATTTACTTACATATCCGAGCAATTTACCGATGTGGAAAACTCAGCTATCCCTGCTGATACTGATAATCGAAATGGAATTATTGGAGAAATCCCTGCTTATTCGATCATGGACTTTTCACTTTCATATAAGTTTAATCAATTCAAGATTGAAACTGGAGTAAATAATTTGCTTGACACAAGCTATTTCACTCGCAGAGCTACAGGTTATCCAGGGCCTGGAATAATACCTTCAGAGCCAAGAAACTTTTATTTAACCCTTGAAATTAAGATCTGATGAAATATTTCGTATTGCTTACTTTTATTGCTTTTGGTTGTGCCCCTAACACAGAAAAGAAAGAAGTAGAAGAATATCCGGTATTAGAAACTATGGGATACTATCAGCGATTTTCTCATAAACTTTGGCTGGCCGGCAAGAACGAAAACTGGGAGCTTGCAGACTTTTATACACACGAGTTGGAGGAGGTTACAGAGCAATTGATAGAAGGAAATGTTATTCACGATGATTACAACCTAAGTAATCTTTCTGAGGCGATGCTTATGCCTAAAATCGAAAAAGTAGAAGAGGCTATTCGAAAAAAGGATGAGGTTCTTTTCTTGGACAACTATGAGCTTATGATCGCTTCGTGCAACCTATGCCATAACACGACAAAGCATAATTTCATTAAGATCACTATCCCAAATGATTCAACTATTTGGAATCAAGAATTTTAGAATTGGATTCCTTTTTAAAGGGAGAAATTTTCCATTTTGAGATGAATTTTTGTGCAAAGCGAAATGAATGCTTATCGCCCTTAGCATTCATTTAGAATTATTCTAAATAAGCTTGCATACTTCACGTTTGAATGCTACGTTTGTACTCTATTTAGAATTTATCTAAATAAGGAGAATTGATGAGTAGTATCCCTGTTGAACTTCCGGTTTCAAAGCTCTATGAGGAGCACCTTCAGAAGAAAAAAAAGAAGGGTAAGAAATTGAAAAAAGAGTGCTGTTTTAAGTACATGAAGAAGAAGGGTAAATACTGTAAATCATGTCCAACACTATACGCAATGTGCCAAAATGCAGGAAGAGATATTTAAAACGAAAAGTGCTTCAATAGCTCAATGTGAGCTTACTGACAGTTTTTACTTGACTTTTGATCAGGAGGAGATTGCGTTCAAGCTATGTGACCTGTTTACATTCAGAAAAAAGATCATGGCATTTGATATTGTTGAATTACTGGAAAGCTCTGCTCCAGATATAGAAGTAGTACACCTACCACATTGTGATCGTTTTCTTCTATTGAGTTTACATGAGATACTGCAATTTAGAGAGCTTCTAAACGGTACGTTCGATACCTTAGCACTTAATAGTGCCATTCATAAGATTCTGAGAAAGAATGTTTTTAACTTTTGAGTGGTTATTTAGTTGTTATGTATCAAGAGTATAAAAAGCACATAAGCATATGAAAGATATCCTAAGAAGACACCATGTACTGAAAGAGGAAATTGTAAATGTTCTCAACAGACAAATTAAAATGGAGGCACATTCTTCATCTGCATACTTAGCAATGGCTGCTTGGTGTGATGTGAGAGGATATGATAATAGTGCAGAGTTTTTCTTCCAGCAATCTGAAGAGGAGCGAAAACATCAACTTAAGCTATTCCATTATTTATGTGATATGGAGTGTGATGCGATTTCACCTTCAGTTGGCGATAGTCAACATGACTTTGGATCCTTAAGAGAGGTTTTTGAAAAGGCACTTGAGCATGAGATAGCTGTTTCAGATTCTATCCATGAAATTGTAGGAGAGTGTAGAAAATATAACGATATCGCGACTGAAGAATTCATGAGATGGTTTGTTCAGGAGCAAATTGAGGAAGAATACATTGCGAGAAGAGCGCTTGAGTTGTTCGACGTTTTGGGAGAAGACAAAATTGCTCTCGGAATGTTTGAAGAACGAATCCTAGATATTAAATACGAAGGAGGCTGATATACCTTCACAGAACATATAAAGGCTCTTCAATCTGAAGAGCCTTTTTTTATGGCATGAAGTAATGAGCGTGACGTTAGACCAATAATTAATCTAATTCGTTACTTCTTCAGATTGGTCATTCAATAAATTCACTGTATGCTTCGAGTAACTGCAATATTTATCTTTTCAGCCGCTTGTCTTTTTTCATCAGCACAAGACACCACTTTCGACGATTTGAAATTGATACTAGCCAAAGAGGCTACTATTGTAAAGGAGGCGGATAACATGATTCAATACAGTGTTGGTGAGCTGCAACTTTTTCTAATTGTCGACGAGGAGGCTAATCTGATGAGAATAATGGCACCAGTTGTGGAAGAGGATAAGTTGTCTGAGGAGGATCTCAAAACTTTAATGGAATCGAATTTTGATCGAGCATTGGACGCTAAATACGCAATATCAAATGGAATTCTTTGGTCTGTATATGCACATCCATTGAGAGAGTTGTATAAGGATCAAATGATCGACGCATTCAATCAAGTAAGAAACTTGGTTTACAACTATGGTACCTCGTACTCAAGCACAACAGTCGTATTTGGAGGTGGAGGTTAATGCTACCCTTTCAATTTTGATACAAAATCCCAAAGAACAACCCCCATACTCACAGAGATATTAAGCGAGTGTTTGGTGCCGTACTGAGGAATTTCTAGCACAACGTCTGCGCTTTCAACTACTTTGTCGTTTACGCCGAATACTTCATTTCCAAAAACCAATGCATACTTGGCTCCATCTTCAAGCTTAAAGTCAAGCAGGGAAGTACTTTCATCTGCTTGCTCTACTGCTACAATTTGATATCCTTTATTTTTCAGCTCGTCCACACAGCTTTGAACGGTTTCTTTATGCTCCCAATCTACTGAGTCTTGAGCGCCAAGCGCAGTCTTATTTATTTCACGATGAGGCGGTTGTGCCGTAATGCCACACAAATAGATTTTTTCGATGCAAAATGCGTCGGAAGTTCGAAATGCGGAACCCACATTCATTGCACTACGAACATCATCAAGTACCAATGCTACTGGGTTTTTCTCTACATTTTTGAATTCTTCTGTAGAAAGACGATTTAGCTCTTCATTCTTAATTTTTCTCATCAATCAATTAGGTATGGTCCATAAAAATTCTAGTTGGAAACAGCATATTTTCTAAGAAATGGTTCTCCCATTTTGAACTTTGCGCAATCATGCTCATTTCGAGTTAATATTGCAATCTATTTGCCAAAATTAAACTTAACCTTCTGCATGGCAGGCACCAAGACCAAAGCGAAAGAGACCCCATTAATGAAGCAGTACAATACGATCAAAAGTAGGTACCCAAGTGCACTTCTTTTGTTCAGAGTTGGAGACTTCTATGAGACCTTTGGAGAGGATGCTGTTAAGGCAAGTAAGACCCTGGATATTGTACTTACTAAACGTGCGAATGGATCGCAAAAGGAAATGGAGTTGGCCGGGTTTCCTCATCATGCCATGGACACCTATTTGCCAAAGTTGGTGCGCGCTGGTTATCGAGTAGCCATTTGTGATCAACTGGAGGATCCGAAATCCGTCAAGGGGATCGTAAAGCGAGGAGTTACAGAATTGGTTACACCAGGTCTGTCCTTGAATGATAATGTCCTTGACCAACGAAAGAATAACTTTCTTGCTGCTATTCACTATGACAAGGATAGATGTGGTGTTGCCTTCTTGGATTTATCTACCGGTGAATTTTTGGTTTCTGCTGGCACAGAAGACTACATTGATAAACTTATTCGAGGATTTCAGCCATCAGAAATTTTATACCCAAAACCCAACCGTGACTGGTACGCTACCAAATACGGAGAACACTTTTCGTCTTTCCCATTAGAGGATTGGATTTTTAGTAAAGATTACGGATACGAAAAGCTGACCAAACACTTCAACGTACCTAACCTCAAAGGTTATGGGATTGAAGAACTTTCAGAAGGAATCTTAGCTGCAGGTGCTATTCTTTATTACTTGGATGAAACTGAGCACAAAGAGACAAATCATATAAAGTCGATAGCTCGAATCGATGAGAATAAATATGTATGGCTAGATCGATTCACTATTCGAAACCTTGAGCTAATACAATCTGCACAACCTGACGGTATTTCTTTAATCGACACGATCAATC
Source organism: Ekhidna sp. (assembly GCF_963691765.1). GTDB lineage: Bacteria > Bacteroidota > Bacteroidia > Cytophagales > Cyclobacteriaceae > Ekhidna. The sequence goes on along the minus strand of NZ_OY829375.1, from coordinate 1,535,576 downwards.
AGACGTTGACTCCAATGGGGGGTAGGCTCTTGAGAAAATGGATGGTGCTTCCTTTGAAGAGTAAGCCTGAAATTGATCAGCGACTGGATATCGTGGAGACGCTAAAAGACGAAGATGAGCTGCAGTCATCGATCAGAGAACACTTAGAGAAAATTGGAGATCTTGAGAGGCTGGTTGGAAAAGTCGCTACTAGCCGAGTAAATCCTAGAGAACTCCTTCAATTGAAGAAAAGCCTTGCGCAGATTCTACCCATTAGGGAGCTCCTAAAAGATAAAAAGTCTTTCAACGCTTTCTTTGACTTACTCAATCCTTGCGATAAGCTTACTGAAAAACTTGATAGCGAGCTCAAGGATGATGCTCCACTTCAATTGCATCAAGGAGGGGTAATTGAGACTGGTGTGAATGCCGAACTTGATGAGTTGAGAGCAATTTCTACCTCTGGAAAAGACTTTCTAGCAGGAATTCGAGACCGAGAGATTGAACGAACAGGTATTAGTTCGCTTAAAATTGCATACAATAAAGTTTTTGGATACTATTTAGAAGTATCCAATGCCCATAAGGACAAAGTGCCTGAGGAATGGATTAGAAAACAGACGCTTGTTAATGCAGAACGATATATTACTGAAGAGCTGAAACAGTATGAGGAAAAGATTCTTAATGCGGAGTCTCAAATTTCAGTTCTCGAACAAAAACTCTACATGGAGTTGGTGGCATTTGCACATACTTATATCGATGCCATCCAACAAAATGCCAAAGTAATCGCTCAAATCGACTGCCTATCATGCTTCAGCCAGCAGGCTCAATCTTACAACTATTGTCGGCCGAATATTTCTGAAGATAAGGTCATTGACATTAAGGAAGGAAGGCATCCGGTAATTGAAAGAAACTTAGCGCAAGGAGAAGACTTTATTGCCAATGATCTCTACCTGGACAATGAATCTCAGCAAGTGATGATCATCACAGGTCCTAACATGGCTGGTAAATCTGCTCTTCTACGCCAAACCGCCTTAATTACATTGATGGCGCAGATTGGATCATTTGTGCCCGCTGGTTATGCCAAGATTGGATTGGTGGATAAAGTATTTACCAGGGTTGGAGCTTCAGACAACCTTTCCAGAGGCGAATCCACCTTCATGGTTGAAATGACAGAGACAGCTAGCATTCTCAACAATCTGAGTGACCGTTCCTTGGTGTTGATGGATGAAATTGGAAGAGGGACAAGTACGTATGACGGCATTTCCATTGCTTGGTCAATTGTGGAGCATTTGCATAATCACCCGAAAGCTAAGGCTAAGACACTCTTTGCTACACACTATCATGAGCTCAATGAGCTTGCAAAAGATTTACCTCGAGTAAAGAACTTTAACGTCTCTGTTAAAGAACTGGAGAATAAGGTGATATTTATGAGGAAGCTCGTGGAAGGGGGAAGTGAGCATAGTTTCGGTATTCATGTAGCCCAAATGGCTGGCATGCCCAACGAAATTGTGATTCGAGCGAATGAAATATTAAAGCATCTTGAGAAAGAAAAGCTTACTGACTCAGATCGTCAGAAATTAGAAGAACTGCCTACTCAGCAGTTCCAAATGAATTTGTTTGAAGCAGACCCACGTATGGAACGCATGTTGGATATACTTCGTAAAGTCGATGTGAATTCCACCTCACCGGTGGAGGCTTTATTAAAGCTGAATGAATTAAAGGAAGTGCTTAAAGGATCTTAAGCAGCCAAAACTTTGCTTTGCATAGAGTCAGCCTCCATGATCAAGCTGTTTACATACTGAAGCTGAGCTTCAAGTTCAGAGTTGCTGTTTCCCTCAAGTAATCTAACTAGGTGTTTTCTTACTTTCACTGCACATTCTAACGTCATTTCAATTTCTTCTCTAAACATTTTCTTATCGTTTTGGTGTAGTTTTTAACTATTTCTTAAATGAACAATACAAAAGTGAGGAAATTGGGAGTCACTAATAATCAGGTAATTACCAGATTTAAACTAGGTCAAATAACTAGTCAATTTTGACTCAAAATAATCGCTCGAAACATATGTGTGGTTCATCCAAATTGAAGGTTAATTGGTAGAAATAGCGCCTCTAGATTTGTTATTATGAAACCTAGCGTAGACTTAGAATTTTGCAAAAAGACCTATTCTAATGTATGATGTTAGATAATGTTCAAAATTCTTAGCAAGATCGTTGTAAATATTGATGCTTCGTATAAATTTGCAGTCCTTTTCAAAGGAAAAGCAAGCACAGCTTGATAGAATAAGCGAGAGTAGCTCAGCTGGTAGAGCACAACCTTGCCAAGGTTGGGGTCGCGGGTTCGAATCCCGTCTCCCGCTCAATAAAGATTGTAGATTGAAAAGATTTATGATTTTAGAATTTTGGCCCTTTGGGGCCATTTTTGTTAAATGGTGGATCATTTATCACTAAAATCGAAAATCGATTGAATCTAAAATAGAACATGCCTCGGTGGTGGAATTGGTAGACACGCAGGACTTAAAATCCTGTGACCATTGCGGTCGTATGGGTTCAAGTCCCATCCGAGGTACTAAAGCCTCTGTTAATCAATTGATTTTCAGGGGCTTTTTTTATTTTAGCTAAGGCTCTAGCTAATCTTTCACAAAACTCAAAGAAGCTTTCTTACCAAACTGATTTGAAATCTTAACAATGTAATGCCCCTTGCTTATTTGATTTGTATTTATTGAAGCTTTATGTCCTTTAACGGTGGTATTCACAACTTCTGCTCCTATTGACGAGTAAATCTGTACTTGGTATATTCCTTCTTTTTCAAATCTAATATTTAATAGATCCTCTACAGGGTTCGGGTAAACCAATAGCTTCTTATCGTCTGCACGAGAAGCACTTAATACATTCAAATTAGGTTTGATTTGAAAATCTGAAACAACAGGCAAGTGATCAGAAGCTCCAAAAGAGTCACCTGCTTGCAGTCCGTAATTAGCCAAGGTTTCTGTTGGCATCGATTCTGTCAATAGAATGAATGATTTGGTTTGACTTAAGGTGTAGTCAGAATAGATAAAGAAATCAAGCTTGCCTGGGGGGAAAGGTGAATCATCAGACCTCCAGGTATAATTTAGACGTGCTTCCGTATGCAGTGCATTCAACTCTTTTAAATCAGAATCATCCCAGTCTAGTGGTCCTCCAGAACCGTAACTTGATGTATTGACGATATCTCCCTCTAGCAATGTGTTTAATGGTTGTGCCAAGCCCACCAAATTGAGATCACCTGAATAAACGAAGGGGGTGTTTTCTTGAACTTCACCTCCTGATTTTAGATCCAGAACAAACTTCGCATACTGATCCGCTTGATTTTGCCTAGAATCTTCATTGCTGCAACAACTCAAGTGTGCATTAGTAAACACAATGTCCATTTCATATTCATCAGGTAAATCGATTAATGCAGGAAATTGACGTTCAAGGTCCCATCTTTTAATAATCGGCCATCTAGATACAATCAGCTCACCTCCATTGATCTCGGTATACCAACCGTTGGGGTCTTCTGTATCCAGCCAACTATCAAACATGGATTTGATATTAGATAAATTGCTTACACCACTTTCTACAAATCCCATGATATCAGGGTTTATTGCTTTGATGATTCGCTCAAAATGAATGATTCGATCTTCATCCTCTAGACCATTGAACAGCGTATTGTATGCTAAGAACCTGATATCATCAGCCTCATTTTTTTCAAGAGTGATTGGAGTGTACGGGGTAACAGGTGTATCGTCAAAAGTGTAGCTAAATACTTCTCCATCTACAGGCAATGCATCTGCGTTAATGTCATTTTTGAATAAAATCTTGATGGTAGAAGAGGTAAACAAAGGATATTGCCCATCAGGAATCACATCTCTTCGTATAGCAATTTCAAATTCATCAGAGGTTACCGTCGGTGCAACTTGCATTTGTAAATCGTTCATACTTACCTGGCTGTATTCTGGGACATTATAGTGAGCAAACAGGTCGTAAAAAAGTAGCCCTAGCTCTGTACCATATCCTTCCTGGCTAGCAAACCCTGTTGCAGCATCGTTATCACCATCGATGAATAAACCGATTTCATGCGAGATCAGGTGGTTTTCCGTTAAGTCAAATTCTGCGTTGGCCTTAATTTTTAAGAACAGGTAGTCTTCATCATTAGTTACTTGGAATTCCAGCAGGTCAATTCCATCAATCGATTCACTGGATTCAGAATATGTGGCAAGATTAGATGTCCAGTCATCAAACAAGCCATCAATAACGATTGGGGCAGACTGGGCAAACGTAAAGTTTGCTATTAATACAAACGCACAAATAGGGAAGAGTTTTTTACCCATCGTAATCTGTTTACCTCAAAGATAAAATCTCATTGGACATTTCTTTGAAATGATTGATTACATAAACATCAAGGTTTTGAAGTTATTTATTTAAAGCTTTATCCGAGTAAGGTACTTATGGGTGGTCATATAAAGCGTTTTTTCATCGTCACTTAACGCACAGTTAGCTGAGGCAAGTTCAGTCAATATTGTGCCTAAATGTTTACCACTTGGATCGAAAACATAAACACCTCCTGGTCCTGTTGCGAATATGATCCCGTCTTTATTGACTTTGAGTCCATCAGGCAGACCTTCGAGCGTTGCAACTTTATCTGTTGCGTCGAAGAAAACTCTGCCATTTTCTACTCCAGATTCTGATAGGTCGTATGCCATCCATATGGCACGTTCTGAGTCTGAGTTGGCAACATATAATGTTTGCTCATCAGGAGAAAGAGCTATGCCATTTGGCCTGGTTAAGTCATCGGTAAGAAGTGTCAATGTCCCATCTATAGCAAGCTTATATACTCCATTATAGGTCAATTCTTTTAGCGAATCATCGTCTTGCTTTTGAAGTCCATATGGAGGGTCTGTGAAATAGATATCACCATTGCTGGCCACTGCTAGATCATTTGGGCTGTTGAATCTTTTATCTTCAAATCGATTGATCACAGATATAAATTCCGGGTTCTCTATGCTGAGTTGTTCTTTTTTGATTCGTGCCAACCTTCTATCCCCGTGCTGGCATAGCAATAGATCACCATTGAGATCTAATGCAAGTCCATTCGCTCCTCCAGTAGTTGATGAAGGCTCTATGCCTGTATGACCAGATGGTTTGAGGTAAACTTGATTGCCATCAGATTCATTCCACTTGTAAACAGTATTAGCTGGTACATCTGAGTATAAAAGAGAGTTAAGCTCTTCGACCCAAACAGGGCCTTCAGACCAAAGAAATCCCTCCGCTAAAATTTCTACTTTGGCATCTTGAGAAACGATATCATTTATTGCCGGATCTAGTCGTTCTACTGATCCGATAGTTGGATATTTTTCGACTGATTCAGTCGATTCTGATTGATTGGATTGGCCGCAACTCCAGCATAGAAGAAGTATTAAGCCAGTTTTAATAAGTTGATTGTGATGCATTATTGCAAATTAAATGTTGAAGTTAGATTTCCAATTTTAATATCAAATTCTCCTGCTTCAGTTCTCCATTCATTGTCTAAGCCAACAAAAGAAAGGTCTGAAGCTTTCAATTTAAATTGAACAACCTTACTCTCGCCTGCATCAAGTGCTATTTTTTTGAAACCTTTCAATTTTCTATTGCTAGGTGTTACGCTTGCATATCTATCACTTACATATAATTCTACCGTGTGATGTCCTTCAATTTCTCCAGTGTTTGCCACGTTGACGCTGACTTCAACTTCTCCATCCTCTTTGATTGAAGTAGTGCTTAGCTGAAGATCTGAATACGCGAATGAGGTATAGCTTAAGCCATGCCCGAATGGCCACTGCGGTCGATAAGCACCACTGCCATATGTGTTTGGTTGATCTTCTCTAATTGTTTCTGAAAACTTATGATCATATAAAACAATGTCACCAGTCATTTTAGGATAGGTATATGGCAATTTACCTGACGGATTATATGTGCCAGTTAGCACATCTAAAATAGCCGATGCTCCTTGACTCCCTGGGCGATACGCATTTACGATTGCATCCATTTCAGACTCAATAGAAGATATTACTCTTGGCCTTCCTTGGACTAAAACAACAACAACAGGTTTTCCAGTACTTGCAGCTGCTTTTGCAAGTTCAATTTGCTTTTTATCTAATGTCAAATCATCGATGACACCAGGCCCTTCTGCATATGAATTTTCTCCGAGACATAGTACAATCACATCAGCCAGTTTTGCATCCGAGATCAATTTTGATGTATTGTAATTATCAGGATGGTTAAAATCAGGATTGGCATTTGAAATGATACTCCCATTAAATCCTTCCTCGGCAAAATAACTGCTGAATACCTCAACTATTGTTTGAGTAGATTCAGGATAATAGTTCGAATTGTTTCCTTGCCATGTAAAAGACCAACTGCCATGCAAACTTGGGATGTTGTTGGCTCCAGGTCCAGCAATCAGGATTCTTTTGTTACCACTTAGCGGGAGAATGTTGGACTCATTTTTCAATAAGGTTATAGACTCCAATGCAGCTTGTTTAGCCAAATCTTTAAATTCTTCTTTCCCAAAGTTTTTGATAGCCTCATTTTCTGGCAAAGGATTGTCAAACAACCCAAGATCTAATTTTAATTGAAGTATTCTCCCAACAGCTTCGTCAATACGTGCCATGCTAACTTCACCTTCATTCACGAGCTCAACAAGGTAGTCGTAAAATGAATAATCCAGTGGAATCATGCTCATATCTATCCCTGCATTGACAGCTATTTTAACTGCTTCTTTTGGAGTAGCTGCTATTTTATGTCTTGTATGTAGCCTAATGATATCTTCCCAATCAGATACAGCCAATCCTTTGAAACCAAGTTCGTCACGGAGGATTGATTTTAAGAAAAATTCGCTTCCGTGAACAGGCACTCCATTTACTTCGCCTGAGTTAATCATAACTGTTGATGTGCCTGCATCAACAGCTGCCTGGAATGGAGGTAAAAAGATTTCTCTGAGCTGTCTTTCCGGAATATAGGCCGGCGTTCGGTCTTTACCACTGGCAGGGACAGAATAGCCAATAAAATGCTTCATACACGAAGCAATGGCATCTGTCTTCTTAAGGTCATTTTTTTCGTATGCCTGAATAACACTAGCACCCATGCTACTTGTCAAGTAAACATCTTCGCCATAAGTTTCTTCAAAGCGTGACCATAATGGCTCTCTACCCATACCCACGACAGGATCAAAATTCCATCTGATTCCTGCAGCTCGGGTTTCGAGAGCAGTAACATTTGCAGACTGAGCAGCTAAGTCAGGATTTCTAGTGGCAGCCATTCCAATGTTGTGTGGGAAAAGTGTACCCCCTTGAATATAGCTAGCGCCGTGTATTGCATCAATGCCATAAAGTACAGGAATAGCATTCGGTGTTTCGCTGGTTGCCAGATCTTGTATTTGATTGATTATAGCATGCCATTCTTTGAGTGTATATGCATTGCCTTTTACATTGAGTATTGATCCAACTTTTTTATTTAGAATGGCGGTTCTCAATTTCTCAGGGTCCACCTCAGTATTGGAATCATCCTTGAGTATAAGATCAATTGTCACTTGGGTCATCTGACCCACTTTCTCTTCTAAAGACATATTTGATATCAGTGATGAAACTTGATCATCAAATTCACTTTTTTCCGGACTTTTGAAGTTGCAGGAGTATGTAAAAAATAGAATTGCTAGGGTGAAGGCAATTTTTGATAATTCAAATCTTGACATTGTGTTGTTCATTCGAAAGTGCTATTTGTATTCGAATCCAAAATTCAATCAATGGGTGCTATTATAGCATGGAACCCTAATCCAAAGATGACGGGTATTTATTCCATTTTACTTTATTAGTTTTGAAAAATGCGCTCTTCGTTGCCCCTAGGTCTGTTTTTATGTTTTAGCCTTGAAATTTTTAGTCAAGAAGGCATTCGCTTTGAACCATTGCCTAAAGGCATTTCTCAAGGGTCCGTAACTAAGATAGTAAAGGATCAGTATGGGTTTTTGTGGTTTGGCACACGCTACGGACTAAATAAATTCGATGGAATAAGCTATCAGCATTTTCCAAGAAAGAAGGATGGTGAAGTATTTAAGGAAGGGAGCTATGTAAGAGATATTGAGCTTGACGAAAACGGCGATATCTGGATTGCGACAGAAGGTTCTGGAGTATTAAAATATGACTATTCGGCGGACACGTTTCATGTATTTAAGCACAACGCGTACGATGAAAATTCAATATCTGCCAATGCATCTGGAAGCTTATTGCTTGAGGGGAATAACCTATGGATAGGCATAAAATCGAAAGGGATCAATCGGATAGATTTTAACACCAACAAGGTAGACCGTTTTTGGTCCAATATTGATGATGATAAAAGCCTTTCTAGCAATCACACTACTGCTATTGAAAGAGACAATCAAGGTAATATCTGGATTGGGACATGGTCAGGGTTAAGTCTTTATTCACCGAGTAGTTCAAGTTTTACTCGGTATGATCTTACTGAACGTGGATTACAATCCGACAATGTTGTATGTATGTTCAAAGGCCAAAATTTTTGGTTAGGGTTAGACAAAGGCTTGGCTCGAATAAACTATCGCAACAATCAATATCATTTTGAACCTCTTTATTCTCAAGATCCTGTTTATCAAAGATTGATGGATCTCACAGTCCTTTCAATGGCTGAAGATGCTGATGGTAATCTTTGGATAGGCACTGAAAATGGAGGTCTTTTTTATTATAACATTTCCAATCAAAAGCTTAGTCAATACCAACTAAGAGATCCTACAGGTACAATCATTAGTAATTCGGTTTGGTCGCTATTGGTAGATGATCTTGGAATACTTTGGGCTGGCACATTCAACGGTGGAGTAGTAAAGGTTGATCCTAATCACCAGCGGATGAAGCATGTTTACAACAAGGCAAATCTTGATACTGAGATTAGTCAAAACATGGTTTCGTCTTTTGCTGCGATTGATAGTCGTTTTGTTTGGGTGGGTACAGACGGGGGTGGATTGAATCGCTTTGATTTAGTCAATGGTATTGTGGATCAAAAATTTGATTTAGAAACCCATGGAGGTAGCAATGCAGTATTGGATGTTCTACTCGATAAGCAAGGTGACCTTTGGCTAGCGACTTGGGGAGGGATGATGAAAAAGCAGGGAAGTTCTTTCATCACCTATACCTATAACAAAAGCAGGTTGGAGTTGGGACCATGTGGCAATCAACTCTTCGATTTAATGGAAGATGACCGTGGGAACATTTGGGCCGCATCCTTTAGAGCCGGAATAAGCGTCTATTTGAAAGACCAACGCATCTTCAAAAAGTTATTTCAATCTGATGAAGAGCTAAATCAAATAACTAGTGAAAGACCAACAGTAATTTATCAGGATTCGAATGAAGATATATGGATAGGCACTGAAGGTGATGGTCTATATAAAGTACAGGTTGATGAAAACTATGATTTAAAACAGTCTCAGCTTTTTGAATACGAGGAAGACAACGAATCAAGCCTTTCTCATAACATCATCAACATCATCTTCGAAGACCAAAATGGAGTCATCTGGGTAGGAACTGAAGGTGGAGGGTTGAATAGATACGATAAAGAAGATCATTCCTTTAAACGATTTACCAAAGAAGATGGACTATCCAGCAATTTGATTTATGCCATTGCCGAAGACGATAATGACAACCTGTGGCTAAGTACGAATAATGGTTTGTCAGTTTTAAATACCTCAAGCAATACAATCAGAATTTTTGACGAAACGGATGGAGCTCAATCTTCAGAGTTTATTAAAGGTGCTGCAATTACCGCCCCCAATGGAGATTTATTATTCGGTGGCATAAAAGGTTTTAATCATTTTACTCCTGGCTCATTTACCATTAATAATAACATTCCCGATGTATTTATAACCTCAATGGAGTTTGAGACAAGACCAGATCATTCTATATATCTGGGAGAAATTCTTGAACTAAGTAATCAGGATAAGAGGGTTGAGCTCGAGCACGAAGCAAATGATTTTATCATTGATTATGCTATTCTCAATTATTCGAAATCCACGAAGAATCAAATCGCCTATATGCTCAAGGGGTATGATGATCAATGGATAGAGCCATCAAACTACCAAGAAGCAAGATATACCAATGTGCCACCGGGCAACTACGAATTTCAGGTCAGAGGATCAAACAATGATGGGAAGTGGAATGAAGAAGCTGCAGTCTTAAAGATCCACATTAAAAGGCCGTGGTGGAATACAACATTGGCGTATATAATATATACGCTTTTAATAGGGACAGCCTTGTTTGGTTTTGGATGGTTATTCATAAAACGAGAAAGGCTTAGAAGAAACCTCACAATAGAACACATTGAACTAGAGAAAATGAAAGAACTCGATTCAATGAAATCTCGATTCTTTGCCAACATTTCTCATGAATTTAGAACTCCGCTGACGTTGATTATTAGTCCGTTAAAATCCATGATCGATGGGTTTTTCAAAGGCGACCCCAAAAATCAATATAAAATGATGGCTCGAAATGCAGATCGGCTTTTGAGTTTGATCAATCAGTTATTGGATCTATCAAAACTGGAGGCTGGACACATGCAATTGCAAGCTTCCAGGCAAGATTTGGTGAAATTTGTGAAGCCTATTGTCCATTCCTTTACTACGTATGCGGAAAAACAATACATCGATTATAAGTGTACGTTTCCAGAGGAAGACATTTCATTGTTTTTTGAGAAAGACAAACTTGAAAAAATCATTGTCAACTTACTTTCCAATGCCTTTAAATACACGCAGGAATTTGGAAAAATAGACTTCTCAATAGTTGAAAAGGAATCGACCATTCAGTTGATAATTGAGGACTCAGGCATTGGCATGTCCAAATCTCAACTTGACTTGATATTTAATCGCTTCTATCAGATTGATAGTACGGAAAAGAAAGGAACAGGAATTGGGCTAGCATTGACCAAAGAGCTCGTTGAATTGCACAAAGGAGTGATCAATGTGACAAGCACAGAAGGAGAAGGGACCAAGTTTGTCGTTGAATTAAGAAAAGGTGGCGAGCACTTGAGTGATGAGGAAAAAACATACATAGCAGATGATTTTCATTCGAAGGAAAAAGAACCTTATGTTCGAAGGCATCCTATGGATGTATCTGATGTAGAAACGGTTGAAGATGATCCAGAAAATGAAAATTTACCAATCGTATTGGTTGTGGATGACAATGAAGATATCAGACTATTTATCAGCGAACACCTTATCTCTAACTATCGCATCATGGAGGCTGAAGATGGAGAAAAAGCTTTGAAAATTGCTCAACAAGAAATTCCGGATATAATCATTTCCGATGTGATGATGCCTCGAATGGATGGATATGAATTATGCAAAGCGCTAAAGCTTGATGATAAAACCTGCCATATTCCATTCATTCTACTAACGGCCAAGGCTTCGAACGATAGTGCACTGAAAGGTTTTGAAATCGGAGCCGATAACTACGTGACTAAACCATTCAATCCAAAATTACTAGAGCTGCGTGTTCGAAACATTTTACAGTCACGGGAAAATCTGAAGTCTCAACTACTGGACCATACCAATGTTGAGCTTGCTCCTAGTGAGGTCAAAGTGGTCTCTAAGGACAAAGAATTTTTACGCAAGCTTATTGAGTTTATAGAATTAAATATGTCTAATTCTGACCTCAGCATCGATGACGTTTGCAAAGAGATGGGGTTAAGCAGAACACAGCTTTATCGCAAATTGAAAGGGCTAGTTGGTCAGTCAGCTAATGAGCTCATTAGGTCCATTAGATTAAAGCGGGCAGCTCAGCTGATTAAATCCAATGAGATGACCATTTCTGAAATAACCTATGAGGTAGGTTTCAATGACCTTCAATACTTCAGGTTTTGTTTCAAAAAACAATTTGGGGTGAACCCTTCGGAATATGGAACTGAAATAGAAGCATGATAAATGTTTCACCTGATTTTTTGCCATTTTGGCAATTATTCGTCGTTTTTCAACTCCAAAACTGTAATTAATGCAACATTCACCAGTCTATAACGGAACGAATCCCTATGCCTTTCTCAATCAAAAAATCTGAAGTTTGATGTTGAAAATAGTATGTACCTAAAGTCGCTATGGCGTTTTGAAATCATACTTCAATGAGAATCATTAATTCATTAATCATGAAGAAAAATTACATTTTACAAAAGGTTAGAATTGCACTACTAGCAATCTTTTCTTTAGCGTCTTCATTTACCCTTCTTGCTCAGCAGACAGTATCAGGAAGAGTGACTGATGAGAACGGAGAGGGATTGCCAGGAGTTACGATTCTAGTCAAAGGCACCAACAGTGGGGACGTAACCGATGTAGACGGGAATTTTACAATCAATGCGTCATCATCTGATGTCTTGGTGTTTTCGTCGATTGGATTCCAAACCCAGGAAATACCAATCAATAATCAGACATCGATTGCTGTTAACCTACAGACCGACTTACAGTCTTTACAAGAAGTAGTAGTACTTGGATATGGAAGTCAGTCAAGAGAAGAGTTTACGGGTTCTATCGCGGTGGTACCTGTAGCTGAAGCTTTAAAGCTTCCAGTAGCAAACGTTTCTGAAGCACTTCAAGGTAGAGCGCCAGGAGTGAGCGTCATTACACAGGGACAGCCTGGTGAAGCACCGGAGGTAAGAATTAGAGGATTTGCGTCGCCTAACGGCAACGATCCACTATACATCATTGATGGTATGCAAACGACTGATCCTACAATCATGAATGACATCAATCCGGCAGATGTAGAAAGTATCCAGGTATTGAAAGATGCTGCATCAACTGCGATCTATGGGGTGAGAGCTTCAAATGGTATTGTAATTGTTACAACCAAGAGAGGTCAGGTTTCTGGCAAACCTAAACTTAGCTTTGAAGCTTTTGCAGGGGTGCAGAATCCAACGAACTTCCCAGATCTATTAAGCGCTCAGCAGTGGGCAGATGCTTTTGGTGATGGGACAATCCCTCAATATTTAGGATCACCTAATGAAAATCAGCCATACAACTTTGACACCAACAGAATCACTCCGACAAGCTCAGGAGGTACTGATTGGGTAGATGAAATATTTGACCCAGCGTCATTCCAAAACTATTACCTGTCAGCTCAGGGTGGAACAGACAGAGGTAGATACATGATGTCTGTTGGATACCTAGATAAAGAAGGTGTAGTATTAAATACCGGGTATGACAGGTTCAGTGGAAGAATCAACAGTGAATTCAATATACTAGACAATTTAAGAATTGGTCAGCATTTAAATATTTCTACGAGCAACCAACAGGACATTCCTAGAGAAGCTAGTGATGATAATCCAATCTCACTTGCGTCAAGAATTCACCCATTTATACCTGTGAGGGATCAAGGTGGAAATTTTGCAGGTAATGCTGTTGCTGGTTTAGGAAATGCAGCGAACCCAGTTGCAGCCTTAGAAAGAGCAAATGCATTGGGTAATAATCTACAAAGCTTTAGAACATTTGGAGATGCGTACCTTGAATTTGATCCGATTGAGGATCTTACATTTAAGACTACACTAGGTATCAACAATCGAGTTGATAGAAGACGAACTGTCACTCCGCAGAACCCAGAGCACTCGGAGCCTATTACAACGACTCAGTTGACCGAAGATACATACGAGCAGTTTTCTTGGGTTTGGTCAAATACTGCTACTTACACTAAGAGTTTTGATAACCACAACTTCAAAGCATTGATAGGTGTAGAATCAGTTAAGGATCAAATCACAAAAAGACAAGTGATTGGTCGAGAGTTCTTCTTAGAAACTGAGAACTTCGTTCAAATTCAAGCAGCACAAGAAATAAGTGTACCAATTGGAGATCCTACCAACGGTAGACCAAACGAAGAAATCAGCACATCGCTTGCTTCAGTTTTCGGTAGCCTTAACTATAACTACGACAGAAAGTATTTTGCATCATTCTCTGTTAGAAGAGATCAAACTTCAAGATTCACTGATGCTAACAATACGGGTGTATTCCCTTCAGCGAGTGTAGCTTGGGCCGTGCATAAAGAGTCGTTCCTCGAAGGAAATTCTACGATTTCTAACTTGAAGCTTCGATTCTCTTTTGGAGAAACTGGAAACCAGTCGATTTCTAGATCTAACCCGACAGTCGATCTATTTGGATTTGCTTCTGAACAATCGGCATATGACATAGATGGAAGTGGATCTGGCGAAGCAGTCGGTATCGTTCAAACGCAGATAGGTAATCCTGATCTTACATGGGAGACTTCCAGACAAATCAACTTCGGTGTTGATTTTGGAATGCTTCAGAATGATTTGAATGTGTCATTAGACATCTATAAAATCAATACGGAAGATATGATTTTCGCTCCGCTAGTTGCAGGTCTTCCTGCAGTTACTACCGCACCAGTTGTAAATATCGGAGAGATGGAAAACAGAGGGTTTGACTTGAGCATATCTTACGGAAACTACTCAAAAGGTGGTGCTGTGAAATATGATATCACAGCAAATGTATCTGCTTACAAAAATGAATTGGTTGCTTTTAATGATGAAAGTGCTGAATCATTCCCTGGAGATGTTTATAGAGGGTCATCATTTACTAGAACTGATGTGGGTAACCCTATATCATACTTCTACGGCTTAGATGTAATTGGAATTTTCCAGAATGAAACTGAAGTGGCTAATAGTCCAGATCAAGGATTTGCTACCAATGCTGACGGTGTAGGTAGATTCAGATATAGAGATGTGGACGGAGACGGAGATATCGATGCAGATGATAGAACTAACTTAGGCAGCCCACATCCTGATTTTGTTTTTGGATTAAACGCTTACGTGGAATACAAAAACTTTGATATTTCCCTATTTGTAACAGGCAGCCAGGGCAATGAAATTTATAATCAAACAAAGTTCTTCACTGATTTTCCTCAGTTTGATGGTAATAGAAGTACTCGAATCTTAGATTCATGGACACCAAATAATCCAGGTGCTAGCTTGCCTTCATTAGATGGCAATGGAGCGGACAATGGTGAGACTAATCCAAACAGTTATTTTGTTGAGGATGGATCTTATGTTAGGTTGAAAAACCTTCAGATAGGATATAACCTTCCTCAAAGTGTGCTTTCTTCAGTAAAAGGTCTTGAAAGTCTACGTGTCTACATTCAAGGCACCAACCTCTTCACAATTACTGATTACAATGGCTTTGATCCTGAAATCACAAACAGAAATGCATCTGCACAACCGAACTTAAGTATGGGTGTTGATTTTGGAAGATTTCCTCTTACTCAGGTTTACACCATTGGAGTTAAAGCCGGTTTTTAAAAGTTGAATTAGGAATTTAAAATTCAAGAAAATGAAAAATAGAATATTGTCAATAACATTGCTTTTAACAGCCTTTTTGTACTCGGCATGTGACGATGCGTTCACAGAAACACCTCCTGCTGAGGGGGTACTGTCTGAAGAAAATTTAAAGGATGCTGAAGGCAACTTTACAAGAGAAGCAATTGAGCTCTTTGTAATAAATGCATACGCGAACCTTTATGGTAATAATGTAGGAGATCCGTGGTTAGGTACTCCTGACAACTGGTGGTTTGATGTAATTACGGATGATGCACACAAAGGAAGTGATGTTTCTGATCAGCCGGACTTGGAGCAACTCAGAAACTATACTTACAATGCATCGAATCCTTATTTCCTAACTAAATGGCAAACGCTTATTGGTGGGGTAGTTACCGCTAATAATGTAATCGCCAATTCTGAAGGAGTAGAAGGAGTTGATGACCTAGTAGCAGAAGCACGATTTCTCAGAGGACACTTCAATTTTGAATTGCAGAGAAGCTGGGATAAAGTGCCATATATCTCGGAGGATGATACAACAGCTAACATCGCTAACACAGGAGATATCTGGGCTGAAATTGAGGCGGATTTCCAATTTGCTATCGATAACCTTCCTGCAGCAGCTTCAATTCGAGCCAATGGAATGTCAGCGAGAGCATACTTAGGAAAGGTATTATTACAGCAAGGAAAATACAGTAATGCGCTTACTGTACTGAATGAGGTAATCACAAGTGGTGCTTATTCATTGGAGACTGAATTTGAAGACAACTTCAAGTCTACAACAGAAAATGGATCGGAATCTGTTTTTGCGATTCAGTTCACAGCTCAAGATGGAGCAAGCGGCACAGAAAACGGAAACCTTGGTTCTACACTTAATCACCCTGCCGGAGGTCCATATGGATCTTGCTGTGGTTTTTTCCAACCAACTCAAGATTTAGCGAATGCATTTAAAACTGGAGCTGATGGTCTTCCGCTTTTAGATACATACAATGACAGTGATATCACGAATGATAATGAGATTCTTAGCACGGCGGCATTCAGCATTTATACAGATCCGCTTGATCCAAGAATCGACTATACAGTAGGTAGAAGAGGAGTTGATTTCAATGGCTGGGGACTTAACCCAGGAGCTGACTGGATTAGAGATGCTGGTGGAGCATGGTCTTCTGGACCATACTTGTCGAAGAAAAACACCTATAAAGAGTCAGACTTCTCAGATGCGCAGGGTTCAGGTCCTTGGGGTCAGCAATCTTCAGGCCTAAACTACAATGTGATTCGCTATGCAGATGTATTGCTCATGGCTGCTGAGGCAGCAGCAGAGACCAATGATCTGGCTACTGCATTGAACTATGTAAATCAGGTAAGACAGCGAGCAAAAGATATGACACCAGTAAGTGATGCTATCAATTACAACGTTGAGCCATATACTGCTTTTGCTGATCAGGCATTTGCTATAGCTGCTGTGAGACACGAAAGACGGTTGGAGTTAGCAATGGAAGGTCACAGATTCTTTGATCTGAAAAGATATGGTGCCACTGATGCTACGCAGATCTTATCAGATTTTGAAACAAACGAACAACGAACAATCTCAGCATACGATCCAGGAGCATTTGCTGAAAGGTTCCTTACTTTCCCTATACCTAGCGGGGCTATAGATATAAGTGGAGGAGTCCTTACGCAAAATGATGCCTGGAACTAATTAGGTTTTTTAACAGGTCAGGGCGATTTCAATTATATTGGAATTGCCCTTTTTTATTAAATAGATAACGAAATGAAAAAGTACTGGAGGTATTTCTCTTGCATCGCCTTGCTATCAATCCTTTCATGTGAGTCAGAGGAAAGAGTCGATGGTCAAGCAGGTTTTTCTAAGGTGAGCCCAGAAGCTTCAGGAATTCATTTTGTTAATGAACTGACCGAAACAGACACATTCAATTACTTCACATATCCATACATATATATGGGAGGTGGAGTTGCTCTTGTAGATCTGAACAATGATGAACTACTTGATGTATACTTCACAGGAAATATGGTTTCCGATCAGATTTACCTCAACAAAGGAGATTTAAAATTTGAGGATATCACCGAAAGTGTGGGGCTGTCGTACGATAAAAAATGGCATACAGGAGTTACTGTTGTTGATATCAACGAGGATGGTTTACAAGATATTTATGTCAGTGTTTCAGGTCCTCAAGAAAATCGTAAAAATTTACTCTACATTAATGAAGGCGAGCTTCAATTCTCAGAACAAGCTGCCGAATATGGGATCGCTGACAATGGAAATTCCATTCAGTCCACTTTCTTTGATTATGATAATGATGGGGATTTGGATTTATATGTAGCAAATTACCCGATCACCAGTTTCAAGACACCAAACTTTAAGTACAAGTATCTCATGAATACGGTCACTGAAGAAAAGAGTGATCGTCTATATCGTAACGATGGAAATGGGAAGTATGTGGACGCCACGAGAGAGGCAGGCCTTCTGTCTTTTGGCCTTTCAATAAGTGCGACAGTTGCTGATTTTAACAACGATGGTTGGCAAGATATCTACGTCTCGAATGACTTCAGTACGCCGGATTACTTCTTCATCAATAACGGGGATGGCACATTCACAGACCAATTAAAATCCACCACAAAGCAGACCTCATTTTACAGCATGGGTGCCGATGCTGCTGATATTAACAATGATGGATTAACGGATTTTTTCCAAGTAGATATGTCTGCCGAAGACAATCGAAGATCTAAGGCTAATATGGCAAGTATGGATGTTTCTCTTTTCTGGAGTACCGTCAATAATGGATTTCATTATCAGTACATGTACAATACGCTCCAGCTAAATAGGGGGGTTGACAATAATCTGCCTGTGCTAAGCAATATTGCAGCTTTGGCTAATGTCACTTCTACTGATTGGAGTTGGGCTCCGTTATTTGCAGATTTTAATAATGATGGCTGGAAAGATTTATTCATTACCAATGGCACAAGACGTGAGATCAACAATAAGGATTACTTTAATGCTATAGAAAGTCAAAGGGGTAAAATGACTCCTCAAGAATTGTTAGAAGCTGCCCTCAATATTCCTTCTGAACCGGTAGCAAACTATTTCTATTTGAACAACAAGAAAATAGGATTTACGAACGAAACTGAAAGTTGGAATCTTGATCAAAAAGGATTTTCTAATGGGAGTGCATATGGTGATTTAGATAATGATGGAGATCTGGATTTGGTAGTAAATAACATCGATTCAGTCAGCTGGATTTATAAAAACACATTGAACGATCAAGGGAAGTCGAATTTCCTTAGAGTTAGACTTAAAGGCAAAAGTTCAAATAGCTATGGAATTGGAAGCAAGATTACCATTTATGCAAATGGTTCTCAGCAAACCAATCATGTTATGCTAAGTCGTGGATTCCAGTCTTCGGTTGAACCAATAAGTCATTTCGGATTAGGATCAATAAATAGTGTGGATTCGATCGTTGTAAACTGGCCCGATGGAGGTGTTTCTACCATTGCTGGAGTACAAGGCAATCAAACCATTTCGATAGCACAAGAAGAAAGCTCGGACTCTGAGCAACCTAGTTCTCAAAATCAAACGCAATTCGTAGCGAGAAATGAATCGGTCGATTCTTTATTTATACATAAAGAAAACAACTTCAATGACTATGCATTTCAAGTGCTAATGCCTCATAAAATGTCCAACCTCGGTCCAGCTTTAGCTACTGGAGATATCAATGGAGATGGGTTGGATGATATTTTTATTGGCGCAGCTATCGGCCAAAATCCGAAAACCTACCTCCAGACTTCAATAGGCACCTTCATTACTGCTCAGACCTTCGAGGGAGAAAATTATGAAAATATTGACGCTACGTTTTTCGATGCTGACAATGATGGAGACCTCGATTTATATGTGGTGAATGGAGGGAATGAATACGACAGTCTTTCAGGAAATTATCAAGATCAGCTATTTCTCAATGAGGATGGTCAGTTGATTGAGTCTGCCAGCTTACCTAAATTTTACTCCAGTGGAGGTTGCATACGACCATTTGATTTTGACAATGATGGTGATCTAGATCTCTTTGTTGGAGGACGGTTGTCGCCAAGGCACTATCCTTTTCCTGGTACGAGTCATTTACTTGTAAATAAATTGGAAACAGGCACTTTGACTTTTGAAGATCAAACGCAAGAGCTGGCTCCTACAATCTCAAAAGCCGGTATGGTTACTGATGCGTTGTGGATGGACGTTAATAATGACAAAGTTGAAGATCTGATCGTTGCTGGCGAGTGGATGGATGTGTTGTGGTTTGAAAATACAGGGGAGCGTTTACTGCCACCTCAAACATTAGTAGCTGATAGTAAAGGTTGGTGGTTCAGTCTAGAAAGCGGTGATATAGATAATGATGGGGATCAAGATTTAATACTTGGGAATCTTGGAAAAAACTATAAATACAAAGCATCGCTGGAAGAACCATTTGATGTTTTTGTAAAAGACTTCGATCTAAATGGAAAGGATGATATAGTCTTAAGCTATTACAATTTTGGAGCTCAGTTCCCAGTGCGAGGTAGACAATGTTCTTCTCAACAAATTCCAGCTCTTAAATCAGCATTTAAAGATTACAATTCATTCTCAACTGCAACAGTGCAAGACATTTTTGGAACAGACGCCCTTTCTAGTTCACTGCATTATAGCGCCAATACTTTTGCTAGTAAATATTTGCAAAACAATGGTGATGGAAGTTTTACAGCGTTGGACTTACCTGAGATCGCTCAAATATCACCAGTAAATGACATCCAGATATTGGATGTGAATGGCGATGAAAACCTAGATGTTTTGTTGATTGGAAATTTACACGCTTCCGAAGTGGAGACACCTCGTGCAGATGCAGGTATTGGACTGCTTATGCTGGGGAGTGGCAATGGAGAATTTACTCCTGTTTCAATGAATGAAAGTGGCCTGATAATCAAACATGATGCTAAGCATTCTTCAGTGATTGAAATGAATGGAAGGGCTGCTTTGGTCATTGCAAATAATAACGGTCCGATGCAGATTTATCAGAAATCTAGCGAATAAGTATTCGCTTGAAACATTCACCAGTCTATTACGAACCGAATCACTTGGTCTTGAAGCACATTACTTGATGAAGTTTGGAGTGTAATTGAATAGTTCAATACACCAAACTTGAATTCATTATGCTAGTAGTTGTCATGGGAGTAAGTGGCAGTGGGAAATCCACCATCGGTAGAGGAATTGCGGAGAGACTGAATCTGCCCTTCTATGAAGGGGATGATTATCATCCCGATAAGAACATCGAGAAGATGTCTAAAGGCATTCCATTGAATGATTTTGACAGGAGGCCATGGTTAAAGAGAATCAATGGCCTTTTACAAGATAGTGAGCACAAGTATGGAGCAGTATTTACCTGTTCAGCATTAAAACAATCTTATAGGGATTTACTAGGGACATCGGTTGAAAAAATAAACTGGATTTTCCTTCATGGATCTGAGCGTACCTTGAGAAAAAGGATGCTCAATCGCAATGATCATTTTATGGGGGCGAATATGCTTGAGTCACAATTGAGTATCTTAGAAGAGCCTGCAAATGCTATCAAAGTGGACATTTTAAAGGATCCCAATGCGATTATTAATAACATCTTAAGACAATTACTAAATGAGTAAATCATCATTTGGATTAATCGGCCTGGGAGTGATGGGGAAGAGCCTGGCATTGAATATCCTTCGAAACAACTTTTCCCTCTCTGTATATAATCGTAATACTGATCAAGAAGCTCATTTACTGACTGATTTTATGAAGGAGAATGAACATCAGGATTTGGTTATAGGATTCTCTGAATTAAAAGATTTTGTCCATTCACTAGAATCGCCAAGAAAGATCTTGCTCATGGTAAGCGCGGGGCCTGCGGTAGATAGTGTTATAGATGGGTTGATCACTTACCTTGATAAGGATGATATCATCATTGATGGTGGAAACTCACATTATTTAGATACCGAAAAGCGTATTGCAAAAGTTGAAGAGCATGGGATTCAATACTTAGGTTGTGGCATATCCGGGGGTGAGGAAGGTGCTTTGAAAGGACCTTCTATCATGCCTGGAGGATCCAAAAAGGCCTATCAAAATGTGTCTCCAGTACTTGAGAGTATCGCCGCCAAGGATGCTTCTGAAAAACCGTGTTGCAGCTTTGTAGGACCGGGAGGTGCTGGAAACTTTGTGAAGACAATACATAATGGGATAGAATATGCTGAGATGCAACTCATAGCTGAATGTTATGAGGTGATGAGACACACCAAGTCCAACGAGGAAATATCAGACATTTTTGAAAGCTGGAATAAATCTGATTTATCCAGTTACTTGCTTGGTATTACTGTCCAGATCCTTAGAAAAAAGGAAGGAGATCAATACCTGTTAGATCTAATATTAGATCGAGCTGCAAATAAAGGAACCGGGTCATGGTCGAGTCAGATATCACTTGGGAATGGCATGGCCACAACCATGATGACCGATGCAGTTTTTGCTAGGTATATATCAGCTCAGAAGGATCGCAGGGTTGCAATTTCAAGACAAGTCAAGCGAGATGTCAATATTCAGGATATTGAAGAGAGCATAATTGAAGATACCTATCGATTTGCCAGAATTGTCAATCATCAACAAGGCTTTGCTTTGATAAATGAATTGTCAAACAAAAACGGCTGGGACATTGACCTCTCAGAAATAGCTAGAGTATGGACCAACGGATGCATCATCCGATCAAGCCTAATGGAAAGATTGATCCCATTATTCAGAGAACAACAAGACCTCTTTGATTCCAAGCATACATTAGAGCAACTTACGCAAGCAGAGGAGGCGGTCTCTCTATATTTAAAATATGTGATAGAGGCTAAAAGCCCATCTCCTGTTGTCTCCTCGGCATATCAATATTGGCTTGGGATTACCGCAGGCAACTTACCCGCTAATCTATTGCAGGCGCAGCGTGATTTTTTTGGTGCTCATACCTATGAAAGAACGGACTCGAAGCGCGGTGTTTTCTTCCATACGAACTGGTAGGTGATGATTGATTTTTGGTTATTATCATCGGTGCTCGTTGGAGTAGGCGTTCTTTTACTCCTTATTTTGATTGTGCGTTTGCAGGCCTTTATTGCAATGCTTATTTCAAGCATTTTGGTGGGCTTATTGGCAGGTATGCCTCCTGAGGCACTTATCAAGACGATCCAATCTGGAATGGGTGGCACTTTGGGCTATGTCGCGATCGTTGTAGGCCTTGGAGCCATTTTTGGAGCTATTCTGGAGCAGTCAGGTGGCGCACAAGCTATTGCTCAATATCTTCTCAGAAAATTTGGAGAAAAGAATGCCAGCTGGGCCATGGTGGTAGCAGGTTTTTTTGTCGCTATTCCTGTGTTCTTCGATGTAGCTTTTATCATTTTAATACCGCTTGTCTATGCACTTCAAAGGCGAACAAAAAAATCCATACTGTTGTATGCAATTCCACTATTGGCTGGGCTTGCCATAACACACGCATTCATCCCACCGACTCCAGGGCCAATCGCAATTGCTGAAATTTTAAACACGGATTTAGGCTTAGTTATTCTTTTTGGATTTCTGATAGGACTGCCCACAGCTATTGTAAGTGGACCCGTATTTGCAAAATTTATTTCAAGAAAGATTTTTGTTGAAGCCCCAAGTAGCAATGTAGATGCTGATGAAGAATTGGATACTTCGCTCTTACGCAATACTGTTTTGATCGTTGGGTTGCCAATAATGCTGATCGTTCTTAATACTGTTTTGAGTAGCAATCTTGTTGGTTCCGAAGGTTCTTTAGTTGGCCTGAAAAATTTTGTTCAAATCGTTGGTCACCCGTTTGTTGCGCTGATCATGGCCAATCTGCTGGCATTATACACATTGGGGGTCAAGAGAGGGGTTTCTCGTGAAGCGCTGCAGGAGATGAGCACAAAATCACTAGCTCCAGCAGGAACAATCATTTTATTGACAGGAGCAGGTGGTGCTTTCAAGCAAGTTTTAATTGATACAGGCACGGGGGAGATGTTAGCTTCTTGGTTTACGGATAAAGATCTTTCCATCTTTCTTTTCGCCTATATCGTTGCCGCAATAGTTCGGGTTCTGCAAGGGTCCAGCACGGTAGCTATGATCACAGCTGCTGGGTTGGTTTCTCCACTTATTGGTGCCGATAGTGTGGCATCATTAAAAGCACTTACAGCAATAACCATCGCATCGGGAGCTTCTGTAATGTCTCATGTAAATGACAGTGGATTCTGGCTCGTAAAGCAGTACCTCGGCTTGACTGAAAAGCAGTCATTTGCCAGTTGGACACTGATGACCACAATCCTTTCATTGGTAAGCTTTGTTTGTGTTTTGATTGTGGCGACCATACTGGGATTATAAATAATAGCAGGAAGCCTGAAGAGGCGTGACTTCCTGCCTTTTTATCACCTAACTTCAAATGAAATTTTTTCTCCAGATTCAGCATTTGGGGCTACCCAAAAATTGAATTTTCCAGGCTCTAGCATAGATTTTCCGTCCTTGTTATAGTAGCTAAGTTTTTCTACTGGCAGTAAGAAGGTCATCGATTTAGACTCACCGGGTTCCAATTCAATCTTATCAAAACCGACAAGTTCTCTGACAGGTCTTGTGATACTTGCTGAGACATCCTGAAAATAATATTGAACAACCTCAGCAGCTTTACTATCTCCGGTATTTGTAATCGTATATTTAACTTCTAGTGCCTCACCTTCTACGAATTGATCCTGATTTATTGCGATCTCTCCGTACTCAAATTGAGAGTAGGTAAGTCCATATCCGAATGGAAATAATGGAGTATATCCATCATCTAAATAATGAGATTCATTGCCTAATGAACTTTGCCAAGCCTCAATAGGGATATCCTCAATGCCAACATAGGAATCTGCAGAGGCTGGTCTGCCAGTGTTCTTATGATTATAAAATATTGGAACTTGACCAACACTTCTTGGCCAGGTGACAGGCAGTCTGCCCGAAGGAGAAATGGATCCAGTTAAGATTTCTTCCAATGCAGGGCCTCCCATAGTACCCGGATGCCAGGCCATCAAAATAGCATCCACATCGTCAATAATATTTCCAAGTGTGATAGGTCTGCCTGCCATTATTACCAATACCAATGGTTTGTCCAGTTTGGCTAGTTCTTGTATTAATTCTTCCTGAGCTCCTGGTAGATCAATATTTGCTCGGCTATGGGCTTCTCCAGATAAAATGGCTTCCTCTCCACCAATGAATACGATTATATCTGATTTTTTAGCTGCCAGTAAAGCTTTATCAAATCCTTTTTTGGATTTGTCTCTGCTGTGCGTCATTCCTTCCGCGAAATTTATTTGACCGGAATATTTTTCTCTCAAAGTTGCAAGTGGAGTTATAGTATGCTCTTTTTCACCATCGAATGTCCAAGTCCCAAGTTGTTCATGTGGAGCATTAGCTAATGGTCCTATTAAGGCGATTTTTTTCTGATCTGGGTTGAGCGGCAATACATCTTCATTCTTTAAAAGAACCATACTTTCGATTGCTGCTGATTTCGCTGCTTCTAGGTGCTCAGGTAAATACGATTTATTTTCTTGATTAAAATGAGGCTCCTCGAATAGGTTCATTCTAAATTTTACTCTTAAGATGTTTCTGACCATCACATCAAGTTGGTCCATGTCGATAGTTTGCTCTTCAACAAGCATTGCCAGATTTTCTTCATAGGTTTTGCTTGTCATCTCCATGTCGAGTCCTGCTAAACCTGCCTTGAGTGCGGCTTCTTTCTCATCTTCAGCAAAACCATGCGGGATCATCTCGATTACAGAATCCCAATCACTAACCACAAATCCATCAAAATTCCATTGGTCTCTTAGTATTTCTTTGAGCAAAAACTGGTTTCCTGAAGCGGGCACACCATTGAGCTCGTTAAAACTTGTCATAAAGCTGCCAACTCCCACATCAACAGCTGCTTTGAATGGCGGTAAGTAAACATTATACAAGAGTTCGTCATTGATAATAGCTGTATTGTAATCACGTCCTCCGATTGCCGCACCATATCCTGCAAAGTGCTTTGCGCACGCTACCATAGACGATGGATCAGATAAGCTTTCCGCTTGAAATCCAATGACAGAAGCTTTGGAAATCTCAGAGGCTAAAAATGGATCCTCGCCCGGGGATTCTGCAATTCGTCCCCACCTTGGATCTCTAGCAATATCGATCATCGGAGCAAATGTCCAGCGAATACCTTGAGCGGAGGCTTCAATGGAGGCGATTCGAGATCCTTGTTCGACCAGTTCTAAGTTCCAGCTAGCAGCCTGCCCAAGTGGGATTGGGAAAATGGTCTTGAAGCCATGAATCACATCACGTGCGAATATGAGAGGAATTCCGTTTGGACTTTCTTCGATGGCTATGGTTTGAAGTTCTTTGATATGATCTGTGTTCATCACATTTAGCATGGCGCCAATCTCACCATTTCGCACTTGCTCTTTAATCTCTTCAGATAAACCACTGCCTCTCGATGAAGTCCCTCGTAAAGCAGTTTGACCAATTTTTTCTTCTAGAGACATTTTGCTCAACACGCTATCTACTTTTCGCTCAATACTTGATGTTGACGTTTCCTGCGGTTCAGAGCAGGATAATAGTAGCAATGCAAATGCTGTTGTGATAAATTGATACTTCATATTTCTGTACATAATTGGTAAAGCAATAGTAAAAAATGCCCTGGCTAATAAGATGGACAAAGGGTTCAAAGTAGAAGGGTATTTGAACTAAAGAGGAAAAACGGTCACATTGTTATATTTATGATGGTTATCCTTGTGAAGATCAAGATTTATAAATGACTCTAGAGATGAGTCTATAAACCCAACGAAATGAAAAAGAACAACCTGATTCTGATTACAGCAATTGCCTCTCTTGGAGGACTTTTGTTTGGCTATGACACTGGTGTTATCAACGGGACTCAATTTTATTTTAGTAAGTACTTTGAGCTAACTGATGGAATGAAGGGGGATATCGTTAGCAGTGCACTTTATGGCTGCGTAATAGGGGCTGTATTTTCAGGGTTTATAAGTGAGTGGATTGGAAGGAAAAAATCTTTAATTATATCTGCAATTTTATTCACCATTTCGGCTTGGGGTTCTGGACTTCCTTCCTTCTTACCAGAAAGTTTGAATTTGCTCATTTTCTTTCGATTGATTGGAGGTATAGGGATAGGGGTAGCATCGATGAATGCACCTATGTACATTGCTGAAATCTCTCCCAGTGCCAAGCGAGGTAAAATGGTGACTTTCTATCAGATGGCAATAGTCACCGGTTTTTTTGTAGTCTTCTTAGCCACGTACATGATTGGAAATTCTGGAGATCTGGAATACCGCATTGCCAATGGTTGGAGAGACATGTTCTGGTCAGAATTAATTCCTTGTGGGCTATTTCTAGTCCTATTGTTCTTTGTTCCCAAAAGTCCAAGATGGCTGGTACTTAAAGGCAGAAATGAGGAGGCAAAGGAGCTATTAGAAAAAATGCATGGGTCAGAAGTAGCAGCATCAGAATTTGATCAAATATCAGAGTCGATTGAGAAAAGTGATACCTCATCGATGGCTAGTATTACTAAAAAACCATTTTTATTCATCGTCCTAGTTGGAACAGCACTCTCGGTGCTTCAGCAATTTACAGGGATCAATGCGGTACTGTATTATGGAGCAGACATTTTCGAGAAAGCTCTTGGATTCGGTGAGGAAGACATCTTAGCACAGCAGATTTTACTTGCAGGTGTCAATTTTGGATTCACATTCCTGGCCATGTTCACAGTGGATAAATGGGGAAGAAAACCATTAATAATAGTTGGCTCTCTGGGCATGATTTTAGGGTTCGGCTTACTAAGTATTACACTAATGACCGAATCAGTTGGAGTGCTTTCATTGCTGGGAATCTTGATATTCATTGGCTCATTTGCAATGTCTATGGGACCGGTGGTTTGGGTTCTATTATCAGAGATGTTTCCAAACAAAATACGAGGCATAGCCATGTCAATCGCAGTTGCCGCACAATGGCTTTTCAATGGCTTTGTGGCTCAAACATTTCCTCGTGTGATGGGTAGCGAAGTAAATAACGCCGCACCTTGGAACGGGTCTTTGCCTTATTTCATTTTTATGGCATTCATAGCATTCACCATTTTCCTTACGGTAAAGTTTATTCCTGAGACCAAGGGGAAATCTTTGGAAGAATTGGAGAGTGTTTGGAAATCTTAATAGTTCACGTGCCGATCGATCACCTCTTGGTGAATATCAGCAATCGTAACCAGGATGGCGGTTTCTTCCACATCTCCAAAATCCGGATTTTTGGCGGTTCCAAACGTCATCATTGTTGACGAAAGGCTCATGTAGATGTTAATAAGAGGAGGCACAAATTCTCCTCTCTCTTTAAGTAGCTTGTGTAAGAGTTTAAATCCCTCTTGATAATCCATGCCTGATGTAAACTGCTCATTAAAGATTGATGAGTCGAAACCTGAATAAAGTTCCTCCTTAGGCTGGCATAAGTTCAATTTGTTTGGAAAATAGTGTTGCATGAAAGAAAGCAGGATGTCACGAGCTTCAGAGTTGTAGCTGGTATACATCGTTACTTTCCCAAAGAAGTACTTTATCTCGGGAAACTGAGTGGTTAGGCACCCGAGGCCATCCCAAATATTCATCAAAGCAAAAAGCCCTTTTCGAGGGTTAATAGAGGGCTGATAGTTAGGTTGTACCCATGACCTTCCAAGCTCTATCGAGTAAGGAAGGAACTCATCCTTCATCTGATTTGAAAAATTGAAGTAGTGAGCAGTGGATAGTTCGAATTCGCCGGTTTCAGGATCTTTTGCTCTTTCTCCGGTAATGAATCGATACCCGCCTATGATCTCTCGATCTTCAGGACTGTATACTACAAGCTGTTCATAGCATCTTTCGCACGTATCTGCTTCATCAATATCCACTTCTTCTCCTGTGCCACCGCCGGCATAGCGAAACGAAACCTCTCGTAGCCTTCCTATTTCGCGCATGGTATTAGGAGAGTTGTGATGATTTACAATGTAGATCTTGTTATTCCCCTTGTTGGTATCGCGAACAAAACGATCATCATTGAGCTCTTGCTCTATTAGGTCTCGATCAATTGGAGGTACTATTTCTCGTTGTTCACTCATCTATGCTTGTGCCTTCTTCAATTTATATACTTCTTCTTTCGTCCATTGCGCCCATTCAAAATCAGTCTTCTCCTTCGAGAATGTCTCAGACGAGATTGGAGTACCAACTACTATGTCAATTTCCTTGTCTTGTTGTTTGAATAGTTCATCGGCAAGAAGAAACATTTCTATGTTCAATTTAATGCCTAAAAATTTTCTGATGCGAGCCAGACGATAGAATCGCTTGGTGAGCCTCCCATCAATATGAACGGGAATTACCGGCTTGCCATATTTTTTTGCCTTGGTTACAAATGTTTTTTTCCATTCCAGATCCATCACCTCGCCATTGATTTCACGACTTACCAATCCGGCAGGAAAAAGAAAAGTAGCTGTTCCGGAAGCAAATTGTTCTTCTACTTTTTGTAGCGATTGTGAGGCATTTCGACCAAGCTTATTAACCCCTACAAACTTCTCTTTAAGGTTAGTAACCGCCATAAGCAGATCGTTGACGATAAAGCTAATATCGGGTCTAATATCTTTCAACAAGTATATGATCGTTATCGCATCCATACCTCCAAATGGATGATTGGCAACAAATATGCAGCTTTCTGGCGCCTGAGGAATGTTCTCAACTCCCTTTATATCAAGCTGTAAGTTCAACTCTTTCACTGCATTTTCACAAAATCGAAACGCATCCGAATTTTCATTCCTATGCATGAAATCATTGATACGATCTTGGTGTATGATTCGCTCTACCCAACGGATAATAAATCCAGGAAGCCACTTCAAAATAGTTGGGTTTTTATCGGCGATTAGCCTGCGAACTTCTATAAACTTCTTCATTGCCAAAAGCAATGATAAAATGGTTTCTGGGTTTGGGCAAGAAGAATATCAATCGTAATATTGCGATAATGAAAAAATACATTGCAGAGCTCATCGGAACTTTTGCGCTAGTACTTGTTGGTGCTGGTTCGATTGCAATTGCATTGCCACATTTGTGGATATCTGTTGCTTTTGGACTAATAGTGACCTTGATGATCTTGTGTTTTGGAAATATTTCCGGAGCACATATCAATCCTGCGGTTAGTATTGGATTCTACTTGCTAGAGAAAGATCGTAATGCACTGCTATTCATTCCTTTTCAATTAATAGGAGGTTTATTAGCAGGACTTTTATTGTTCGTCTGCCTGCCGGAGAATTTAACCTACGGAGAGACTATGCCTACTTGTGGAATATGGCAAACGTTCATGATAGAAGTGTTCATCACTTTTATTTTGATGCTTTCGATATTGCTCGTAATCCAAACCAATAACCTGAAAGTTATTGCTGTAGTCGTCGGATTGGTAGTCTTTCTAGCGGCCTATTTTGCGGGTCCGTTTACTGGCGCTTCTATGAATCCTGCACGATCATTTGGCCCGGCAGTAGCTTCAGGTACTATTAATTTTTTCTGGATTTACCTTATCGCTCCAATTTTAGGAGCTATCATTTCAGTCCCTTTTTTCAATATATTTAAGAAAAAAGCAACTAAATAATTTAAACATCGTAATATTACGATATATGGGAATTAGTAAAACAGATTTATTCACAGAAAAGCAAAATGAATTGGCTCTTGTAGCAAAGGCTTTTGCACATCCTGCTAGAGTCGCAATCATTGAATATTTGATTAAAGCGAACCAATGCATCAACAGTGATCTGGTAGAAGAGTTGGGTTTGGCCCAAGCAACAATTTCTCAGCACCTGAAAGAATTGAAGACGGTAGGGATCATTCAAGGGACGGTAGAAGGGACTTCAATGTGCTATTGTATCAATGCGGAAGTATGGAATGGGGTTAAGAATAGGTTGCAAGGCTTGCTTGACAGCTATGCCCCTCCAGAGTGTTGCTAAAAAAATTTAAACAAATTAATCGTAATAATACGATATAACGATAATAACTTAAATACAATAATTATGGAACAATTTAAATTTCATGTTGGTCTGAATGTGTCAGACATAGATCAGACAACCAGTTTTTACAAAAGACTTTTTGGGCAGGAGCCTGTCAAAGTTGAAAGCGGCTATAGCAAGTTTGAATTAGATAATCCCGGACTTGTCATCTCATTTATCGAATCAAAAAATCCAAGTCCTTCTTTTGGTCATATGGGGATAAGAGTAAATACGCAAGAAGAATTAGCTGAAAAGAAGAACGAACTTGAGGACTTAATGAAAATAGAGCTTGAAGAAAAAAATACCTCTTGCTGCTTTGCTGTACAGGATAAATTCTGGGTTAAAGATCCGGATGGCTACGAATGGGAAGTATACCATTTTCTCAAAGATGACGACAAGATGGGAGGCAGACAATCAATCTCTGAAGAAAATAAGGAACTTGTAGGATGTTGCTAATTTCGAGGGCCGAAAGGCCCTTTTTGCTATGAATAAAGAAATCAAAAAATACATTGATCAGCTGGATCATCAAATTGATGATTCAAGAAAGGAAGTACTCGATGTGCTTGCCAACTACATCAAATCAAATGATCACCCTAAGCTCAACTTTATCTGCACGCACAACTCGAGAAGGAGTCATTTGAGCCAAATTTGGGCCCAAGTAATGGGTAATTATCACGGGATCAGTCTTTCAACATATTCAGGAGGTACCGAAGCTACTGCTTTCCACCCAAATGCTGTTGCTGCATTAACACGCGCAGGATTTAATATATCACAAGATGGTGGTGAAAATCCGAGATACAAAGTATCCTATTCTGATCAGGAAGAACCCATGATTTGCTTCTCAAAAACATACGACGATTCGTTCAATCCTCAATCAGATTTTGCTGCAGTGATGACGTGTTCAGATGCGGATGAAGGGTGTCCTTTTGTGCCCGGAGCAAAAGCAAGAATTAAACTATTTTATGAAGATCCGAAGGTGGCTGACGGCACACCGGAAGAAGCAAATAAATACGATGAGAGGTGTGCGCAAATAGCGGCAGAAATGCAGTATATATTTTCTTCAATAAAGTAACTTAAAAGAGAATTTATTTTGAATTGGTATTGTTTATAAAGAAACGAATTTGATATGCCAATTCCAGCTCATCTTTCTCCTGCAATACCTGAATCAGATCTTCCACGAATAGTTATAGTTGGAGGTGGTTTTGGAGGCCTCAATCTTGCGAAATCATTGAAGCATGTAAAGGCACAAGTTGTACTCCTAGACAAGAACAACTTTCATACATTTCAGCCATTGCTCTATCAAGTGGCGACGGCTGGGCTTGAACCTGATTCCATAGCAGGACCACTCAGAAAGTCGTTCGAAGGAAATCCAAATTACTATTTCAGGATGGTAAAAGTCACCGGGGTAGATCCAAAAAAAAATGAAGTAATTACGAGTATAGGAAACTTAACTTATGACTATCTGGTACTCGCTAATGGTTCAGTGACAAACTACTTCAATAAGAAAGACTTTAGGCCTAAAGTCCTTCCTCTGAAACGCATCGTTCATGCCTTAGATGTGAGAAGCCACATCTTGCAAAATTTTGAACAAGCGGTGATGACAAAGGATGAAAAAGAGCTGGAAAAGATGATGAACATCGTAGTAGTTGGTGGTGGACCTACAGGTGTGGAGGTAAGCGGTGCTTTGGCAGAGCTTAAGCGTTACATACTTCCAAAGGATTATCCAGATCTTGATTTTTCAAAAATGAAAATTCACCTGATCGAAGGATCTGAAAGGCTGCTCAATGGGATGAGTGATTTTGCAGGGAAAGAGGCGCTAAGCTACATCCAGAAAATGGGCATTGATGTACAGTTAAACACTTTTGTGGAAGACTATGATGGGGATACGGTAACGTTGAATAGTGGAACAATTGAAACTGCAACTGTGGTGTGGTCTGCCGGTGTTAGAGGAAATGTAGTTGATGGGCTTGACGAATCTTCTGTGACAAGGAGTCGAATTTTAGTTGATGAATTCAACAAAGTAAAAGGCACGGATAATGTTTTTGCTGTTGGAGATGTTGCGATGATGCAGACGGATAAATTTCCGAATGGACATCCAATGGTTGCTCCTGTAGCAATGCAGCAAGGAAGGCATCTTGCCAAGAACTTGAAAAACCTGATAAATGGTCAAAGCCCACAGGAATTTAAATACTTCGATAAGGGATCTATGGCTACGATTGGAAAGAACAAAGCCGTTGTAGATATGCCAAACGGAATGAAGTTCAAAGGTTTCTTTGCTTGGATTATCTGGATGTTTGTTCACATCATGTATCTGATAGGCTTTCGAAATAAGTTAATCACTCTTAACAACTGGATTTGGAGCTATTTGACTTACGACAAAGGAACAAGATTGATCATCAGGACTTTCAACCGAAAGTTTATTCGCAGGCCGAGTGTTCGTTAACAAGATTTAACACCGAAAATCCTTCGTTTTTTCCTTACTTCAAATGGTTCTTTAATATTTGAACTCAAATCATATTTTTGCAGGCTAAAGTCAAAGTGAATAATGGAAGAGCAAGTACTAGATAAAGATCTTCAAAAGGAACATCAGCAAAAGATCCATAAAGTAATTTCCGAAGTAGGGAAAGTGGTTATTGGCCAGGAATACATGGTCAATCGCTTATTAGTGGGTCTATTTACTCAGGGACATATTCTTTTAGAGGGAGTTCCAGGTCTTGCTAAGACACTTACAGTAAATGCACTTGCGGATGTATTGAAATTAGATTTTCAAAGAATCCAGTTTACACCAGACTTGCTACCAGCAGATTTAGTAGGTACGATGATCTACAATCAGCAGAAGGCTGAGTTCGAAGTAAAGAAAGGTCCAATCTTCGCCAATTTGATATTGGCTGATGAGGTTAACAGATCTCCTGCTAAGGTTCAATCTGCATTGCTTGAAGCCATGCAGGAAAAGACGGTTTCTATCGGAGAGACTACTTATAAACTAGATAGGCCATTCCTAGTAATGGCTACACAAAACCCAATCGATCAGGAGGGAACCTATCCATTGCCTGAGGCACAAGTAGATAGATTCATGCTTAAGATTCATGTAGACTACTTGAGCAAAGAAGACGAGATGGAAGTGATGAGACGTATCTCTAACTTAAGTTTCAGTCCGCAATTAGAAACGGTACTCACGAAAGAAGATATTTTCTCTATCAGAAATGAAATCAATCAAGTGACCGTTTCTGAATCCATTGAGAAATACATTATCGAATTGGTGTTTGCTACGAGAAACCCATTAGAGTACAAACTGGATGAAGAAGCGCAGTACATCCAATTTGGTGCTTCGCCAAGAGCATCCATCAACTTGAATTTGGCTGCGAAGGCGATGGCTTTCTTCAACCAAAGAGATTATGTCTTGCCAGAAGATGTTAAAGAAATCGCCGATGATGTCCTCAATCACAGGATTCTATTAAATTATGAAGCGGAGGCTGACGAAGTAACCACACATGACATTATTAAGTCAATATTGTCGAAGGTTAATATTAGCCAGTAAATAGTAGAATATTAAGTTTTAAGGCCCATTAGACAATGTCTGATGGGCTTTTTTTATTTAGCTCTCCATTCTCTTAACACTGTCTTAATATTCCTAATATCAGTTTAATAGAACAAGATATTCTTTTAACCCTTTCATAACAGCTAAGCCGACCACAGGTAATATCTGAATTTCATTTTTGCGATTACAAATTGATCTATCAAACATATTTAAATCGCAAAACGAAATGAAAAAATTATTTGCTATCGCAATGTTGATCACAGGAACCTTAGTAATGGTTTCTTGTGGTGACGATGACAGTTCGCCAGCACCAACTGATGCAGAACTTCAGGAAGCGGCAATTCAAGCTGTAGTAGACGCTGTAGGTACTGAGGTATCAACTGATGCAAATGCGGCTGGAATTGATCCATCTGATTCAAACTTCGACTGGACGCTTACTAGCGGTGGTGGAAGAATCTCTCAAAATGAAGATCCAGATACAGTTTATTATGAGGCTAACATCTCAGAAGACGCGACTTGGTCTGCAGATGTAGTTCACCAATTAGACGGAAGAATCACTGTACTTGACGGTGTAACTCTTACTATTGAAGCTGGTGCAGTAGTTACTGGTAACGAAACACTTGAAGGAGTAAATGCTGCTGTGCTTATGATTGCAAGAGGTGGAACACTTAATGCAATTGGTACTGCTGCTGAGCCAATAATCATGACTACTACTGCTGATGATGGAACTTTAACTGCAGACGATAAAGGAAAATGGGGTGGTCTAGTTATGCTTGGTAACGCTCCTATTTCAGATGAAACAGTTCCTGCTCAAATCGAAGGTGTACCTGCAGATGATACTAATGGTCTTTACGGAGGAACTAGCGCTAATGATAACTCTGGTACTATCAGATATGTATCTATTAGACACGGTGGTGCTATCATCGATGCTGCTGCTGGTGATGAAATCAACGGATTCACTCTTGGAGGTGTTGGTTCTGGTACTACTATCGATCACATCGAAATCTACGCAAACAGCGATGACGGAATCGAATTCTTCGGAGGAAACGTTGACGTTGACTACTTAGTAGTAACTCAAGTTGGTGATGATGCTATCGATATCGATCAGTCTTACTCTGGCGAAGTATCTAACTACCTAGTTACTGTGGATGCTAACTCTGACGAAGGTCTTGAAATCGATGGAAGAGAAGGTGATCTTCTTGGTGGAAACGATGACAACTTCACATTGACTAACGGAACTATCCAAGCTGAAGGTGGTGCTTCAATTACTTGTGATTTTAAATCAAAAGCAAGAGGTACTGTCAGCAACCTAAATGCAAATGGTGGTACTGTTAAATTATCTGCTTCTTTTGACACAGAAACACTTACTTCTGAAGAGGATGCAGCACAAAATGTTATTGATGGAAATCTTGTGTTTGAGATGGTAAATGCTGCTTTCTCGGTATACACTGACGATTTCGAATAAATATTTGAATACACAAACATTACATATTTGAATATGAGCACCTTGATTTTTATCAAGGTGCTTTTCCTTTTTTAAAACAAAAGATTACATATAAGGGATCAATTTAATTTTTTTGAAATGAAGAAAACAACGCTTTTTACTAGTCTGCTATTATTTGCAGGGCTATTTTCATTCGCTCAAGATGGATTCTTGAGAGGAAAGATAATAGATGAAACGACTGGAGAGGCTTTATTTGGAGCAACAGTAGTTAAGCAAGGTACCACTATTGGAGCAGTTGCCGATTTTGATGGTAACTATTCTTTATCGCTACCTGGGGGTACTCATACCATAGTTTTTCAATCAATTGGTTTTCAAAATATTGTGATCCCCGATGTAACAATCGAAGCGGGTGAGGCTACAATCCTTGAAATAGTAATGAAAGAGGATGTACAGCAACTCGGAGAAGTTGTCGTGACTGCACAGGTTGTCAGAGACAATGAGGTTGGAGTAATGTTGGTTCAAAAGAAATCAATCAATACTTTGGATGGAATTTCTTCTGCGACTTTCAAAAAAATTGGAGATAGTGATCTTTCAGGTGCAATGAAAAGAGTCACTGGGGTTTCCGTTCAAGGCGATAAATATGTCTATGTAAGAGGTCTTGGAGACAGATATACTAAGACATCTATAAATGGGATGGTAATTCCAGGACTAGACCCAGATCGAAACGATGTTCAAATCGACATTTTCCCAACTGGAATCCTTGAGAATGTTCTTGTTTACAAGACGTTTACACCTGATTTGACTGGCTCTTTTACCGGCGGACTGATAGATATCCAAACGAAAAGTTTCCCAGAAGAAAAATCATCTTCGGTATCTTTTAGTGTAGGGATTAATCCAGATATGCATTTCAATTCTAATTATTTAAGCTACAGTGGATCTTCAACTGATTGGTTAGGATTTGATAATGGACAGCGGGAATTGCCCGTATCATCAAATGTAGAGCTTCCTCAAAGCAGTGAAACTACAAACCTCTTTGATCCAACCTTGGCTGGAACAAGAAGTACCAGTTTCATGAATACCAGCTTTTCATTTAGTCATAGAAACCAGATCGTTGGTAAAAAATTCACATGGGGCTACAACGCTCTATTCACATACAGAAACAGAATTAGCTACTTTGAAGGGTTTGAAAGAAGAAGATATGAGAGAGATGGAACTGGTGATGAAGTTGAGCTTTTAAGAGACTTTACGGCTATCGGTGACCTTTCTACAGATGAGACGCTATGGAGTGGATTAATTTCACTCGCTGCCAAAACGGATAAAACTACTATTGGAACCAATATCCTTCATATCCAGAATGGCCAAAGCTCTGCACTAGACAGAACAAGAAGTAATACTTCACTGAATAATCCTACCTTCTTGTACAACGATATTTTAACCTATGCGCAGCGCCAAATGACCAATAATATCTTATTTGGTAAGCATCAGTTAAATGATAAATTGAAATTGGAATGGACAAATTCAATTATCTTCTCAAGGCAGTACGAGCCGGACTATAGAGAAACTGCAATTAATGAAGATGATGGTCAATTAGGATTCAGAAACGGCGGCTTAATCAATAGATTCTGGAGAGAACTTTCTGAAATAAATGAAAGCTTTAAAGTAGATCTAGAATACAAACTGAATAAAAACAATAAGATCAAACTTGGAGGAGCGTATTCTTACAGAGATAGAGAGTTTGACGTCTTTAACTATTCATACGGTAACCTTTTAACAAGCAATGTGGATAGCACAGATCCAAATGATTTGCTTCCAGAAAATGTGATTAGCAACGACCGCACAAATGGATTGTTTATACAGAATGCAACAGATCCTAGTAATGCTTATGATGGAAAGCAGAATCTAACTGCTGGATACATCATGAATGAAATGGCGATTACGGAGAAATTTAAATCAATATACGGCGTAAGATTAGAGTCTGTAAATATGTTCTATACTGGAATTGTGGAACAAGAAGATGGATCACAAGCACCAGTCGACAATAGAAAGACTTTGAGTAGAACGAACCTTTTGCCATCGGTTAGTCTTATTTACAATCTTAGTGATGAAATGAATCTTCGCGCTTCTTTTAATAAGACGTTGGCACGTCCTTCTTTCAGAGAAAAGTCGGAAGCTTTTATTGCAGACCCAATTACTGGTATTTTCTTCATCGGTAACATTGATACGAAACAGGCGGAAATATTGAATTATGATTTAAGATGGGAATACTTCTTTACTCCAGGAGAAATGGCTTCAGTATCGTTCTTTTATAAAGACTTCACGGATCACATTGCTATTGTGGCTTTTGATGTTGCTCCGAACCAGGTTACACCAAGAAATGTAGGTTCGGCTCGTGCATATGGTACAGAGGTTGAATTCAGAAAAAGACTAGATTTTATTAATGATAGATTCAGCAATATTATGATTGGAGGTAATTATTCATACACCATATCACGCGTGGATAGAAGAACAGTAACAGTAAGTGAAACTGGTGAGAATGAATATGAAAGCGAAGTAAATTTTAGAGGTTCAGCAGATGGTGTAAGGAGGTTTAGAAATATGAGTTTACAAGCTCCATTTTCTATTAATACATTTTTAAATTATGAACTTCCTAGCCAAGATCTTTCCGCGAATCTATCCTATAACGTTCAAGGAGAGACTTTAACGTTTGTAAGTGCTGCAAGGGTGCCAGAAGTGTACACTAGGCCTTTCCATTCTTTAAACTTTAAGGTATCAAAAAATATTACTGACAAGTCAATTGTAAGCTTAAGGGTAACGAATATTCTAAACGATGATAATGATCTAATATACAAGTCAGATGGTCAGGAGGAATTGTTTTCCAAGCAGCAGCCTGGCAGGCTTTTTACCCTCAAATACACATATAATTTTTAAGATTTAGAGTTATCGATAAATAGAAAAGTAAGCCCTTAGCGGGGCTTATTTTTTTGCACTAGCTTTTTTCAATTTGCTTGATCTGCTCTTTAAGACTGAGATTAACTTCTTCCAACTCTTTGATTTGGCCTAGATACTTCTGACGCTCACTTTCGATGACAGTGTCCCTGTAAGCCGAACTGAGCTTGTCTGATTCTGATTGGTTAGAGGCGATTTGTTTTAGCAAATCGTTGATGTAGAATTCCTTCTTAAAATCCAGCAGCATAGAAAGCGCCTGATCTTTGTATTTTTCGTTTTCCAGACCAAGAAAAAAGTCTGTGCCACCTTGGCCATCACTCGACTGAGTAAATATCTCTAAGTCCACATTTCCGTCCGTATTGCTAGATGGAACGGTCACCTTGTAATAGGTTTTCATATTCAAAGGATTGGCAAATTCCCTTGCATATTTCCACCAGCCTTTCCGAACGTCCTCCCATGCAAAATCAAAATTTGTTCTATATCCCGTCAATGACTTACCTTCCAAACTCAACTGAGCAGAAGTCGCCTCGACAGAATACTTTTTCTGAGCAAAAAGTGATGTGATAGCGAACAAAAGAACGTATCCAAGAGTATGTTTATAAACGAATTTTCTCATGTCTTCAACAAATCTAAACGACCCAATCAAAACAGTACTAATTACCGGTGGAACAGGCCTTGTAGGAACACAGCTTAGTGCACTCCTGACCGATAATGGGTATAAGGTTACACACCTCTCTCGCAACCCAACGCAAAAACATTACCAGTCATTTTATTGGGACGTAAAAAAAGGTGAAATAGATGACGAAGCAATTACTTCTGCAGATGTAATTATTCATCTTGCAGGCGCTGGCGTGGCAGACAAACGATGGTCAAAAGAATGGAAGAAAGAAATTTATGACAGTAGAATAGATTCTACGAGGCTACTAAAAGAAAAAGTAGCAAAGCTAAATCCTAACTTAAGTCACTTCATCTCAGCATCTGCAATAGGGTATTATGGTTGGGATACTGGTGATAAGTGGCTGGACGAGAATACTTCCAAAGGGCCCGGGTATCTTGCTGATGTAGTCAATGATTGGGAAAAGGAAGTTGATGCGTTCAACGAATTGAAAATTAAAGTTGCAAAAGTTAGAGTTGGTATTGTACTGAGCAGTGATGGAGGTGCGCTAGTTGAATTGATGAAGCCAATCAAGTTTGGTTTTGGAGCAGCTTTATCACCTGGGAGCCAATATATGAGTTGGATTCACACTGCAGATTTGTGTTCAATTTTTTCGCACATACTCGAAAATTCTTTGGAAGGGACCTATAATGGTGTTGCGCCAATTCCTCGTACAAATGCAGAATTCACTAAGCACGTAGCTTCATCATTGAAAAAACCACTTTGGCTGCCGAATGTTCCTAAATTCGCACTTAGATTGATTGTGGGAGAAATGGCGGATATATTAGTGGGCGGTAATCGTGTGTCTAGTAGGAAAATTGAAGACACAGGATTTAATTTTCAATTTGCGACGTTAGAAGATTCGCTTAAAGATTTACTACACTGACATGGAAGAAAAGAAGAAGATAAGTAAAGAAGAAGAAGCTAGAATCCTTGAAGCATTCAAGGAAAAAAATTGGAATGAAATCAAGAGTGCAGACTCTTGGGTTATTTTTAAAGTGATGGGCGAGTTTGTTCAGGGATTTGAAAAGATGGCCAAAATTGGGCCGTGTGTTTCAATCTTCGGATCGGCAAGAACAAAGCCGGACAATAAATACTATAAAATGGCCGAGGAAATCGCGGCAAAAGTAGTACGCCATGGATACGGAGTTATTACAGGAGGAGGACCAGGTATCATGGAGGCTGGAAATAAAGGAGCCAATGCACAAGGCGGAAAATCTGTGGGATTAAATATTGACCTGCCTTTTGAGCAAAGCAATAACATTTACATAGACATTGATAAGAGCATTGACTTTGATTATTTCTTTGTGCGCAAGGTCATGTTTGTAAAATATTCACAAGGGTTTATTGTTCTGCCAGGCGGATTTGGAACAATGGATGAACTTTTTGAGGCATTAACCCTTATTCAAACAAAGAAAATAGGAAGATTCCCGATTGTCTTAGTCGGTAGAGAATATTGGACTGGATTAGTCGACTGGTTAAAACAAGTGATGCTCGATATGGAAGGAAATATTAGCACCACTGATCTCGACCTTTTCAATGTGGTGGATACAGCAGAAGAAGCAGTTGGAGTAATTGATGACTTCTACAGCAAATACAACTTAAGTCCTAACTTCTAATAGCCAGAAATTGAAGAAGAGAGAGGAAGTGATAGAGATTATTGGGGCACGCGAACACAATCTTAAAAACATTGATGTTACGCTGCCGCGCAATAAGTTGATTGTAATCACCGGCATAAGTGGGAGTGGTAAATCTTCCCTTGCTTTCGATACCATCTATGCGGAAGGCCAGCGTCGATATATGGAAAGTTTCAGCGCATATGCTCGAGCATTCATCGGCGACATGGAAAGGCCAGATGTCGACAAAATAGATGGTCTGAGCCCAGTGATTTCTATCGAACAAAAAACCACTTCTCGTAATCCTAGATCCACCGTAGGTACTGTCACAGAAATCTATGACTTCTTTAGACTGCTATACGCGAGGGCCGGCGAAGCATATTCATACCTTTCTGGCAAGAAAATGACGCGTCAATCTGAGGATCAAATCATAGATATGATCCTCAAAAATTATGATGGTCAAAAAGCAGTCTTGTTGGCTCCTGTTGTAAAAGGGAGAAAAGGTCATTACAGAGAACTTTTCGTTCAAATACGCAAGTTAGGATTTACGAAGGTTCGGGTAAACGGAGAGATTCAAGATCTGGTACCTAAAATGCAGGTGGATAGGTACAAGACTCACGACATTGAAATTGTAACCGATCGAATCAAGGTTTCAGAGAAAGATAAAAAGCGGATAAGAGAGTCCGTTAATACTTCATTGCGTCACGGTGATGGAGTAATGATGATTCAGAAAGAAGATGGAGAAATTGCTCATTTCTCAAAAAATTTAATGGATCCAGAAACAGGCTTAGCTTATGATGAGCCTGCTCCAAATACATTTTCATTCAATTCCCCATACGGTGCTTGTCCGGAGTGCAATGGATTAGGAGTGATAGAAGAAATTTCAAAAGAATCTGTCATTCCGGATAGTTCTTTGAGTATTAG
Organism: Ekhidna sp.; assembly: GCF_963691765.1. GTDB lineage: Bacteria > Bacteroidota > Bacteroidia > Cytophagales > Cyclobacteriaceae > Ekhidna. Next base: position 1,494,041 of record NZ_OY829375.1, on the reverse strand, counting down.
CCGCGGGGGGATCGCTCCACTAGGTGAGTATAGGGATATCTGGATCTTTAAAAAGATTGAGGCCATCCTAAAAAGAAACAAGGTAAATCTGTCAACACCGATCAATAAGATTCCCGAAGAGGTGATAGACATATTGCTTTATGGTGATAGTGTACCAGTTGCAGTAAGTTCGGTGAAGTATCCGGGTACAGATTGGAATACCAAGTTCGAGGGGATTATCAACTTTTTGGAAAAGCAAAAGGATGGTGGCTCTGAGAAAATTCAGGCCTGGGTGAAAGAATTTACAGATTCAAAAATATGCCCCAGCTGTAATGGATTCAGACTTAAAAAGGAGGCCCTTCACTACAAAATTGCTGATAAGCATATTGGGCAACTTGGCGAAATGGACATCAACACGCTGGGTGAGTGGATGGTAAACATTGAGGAGAGGCTTGATGAAAGACAAAAAGTAATTGCAACGGAAATCTTAAAGGAACTAAGAAAGCGAATTGGCTTTCTTTTAGACGTGGGACTCGATTACCTGAGTCTAAATCGTCCACTAAAAACACTTTCCGGCGGTGAAGCTCAAAGAATTCGACTTGCAACTCAGATTGGCACACAGCTAGTCAATGTCCTTTATATTCTGGATGAGCCAAGTATAGGATTACATCAAAGAGATAACGTTAAGCTAATTCAAGCTTTGAAAGACCTTAGAGATTTAGGCAATACGGTTATCGTTGTTGAGCACGACAAAGACATGATGCTTGAGGCCGACGAAGTTGTTGATATTGGCCCAGGCGCTGGAATTCACGGAGGTCAAATTGTTGCCAAGGGAAATCCTCAAGAATTTGTAAAACTTGGAAGTTCAACAGCAGATTACTTGAATGGTAAGCGTCAAATTGAAGTGCCTGCGGAGAGGAGATCAACAAATGGCAAATGGCTTGAACTTTATGGTGCTTCTGGTCACAACCTTAAAAATGTTGACTTAAAGATTCCGCTTGGCAACTTGATTCTAGTTACAGGAGTGTCTGGTAGTGGGAAGTCAACGCTGATCCATGAGACACTTTACCCAATTATCAGAAAGCATCTTTACAAAAGCCGACAAGAGCCGCTTCCATACAAAGATGTAAAAGGGGTCGATTATTTTGATAAAATCATTGAAGTAGATCAATCTCCAATCGGTCGTACACCGAGATCCAATCCAGCAACGTATACGGGTGTTTTTTCAGAGATACGTAGCCTTTTTGCTCAACTTCCTGAGGCAAAGATTAGGGGTTATAAACCTGGGCGATTCTCATTCAATGTCAAAGGGGGAAGATGTGAAACATGTGGAGGAGGAGGAATGCGTCTCATTGAAATGGATTTCCTCCCAGACGTTCATGTGCCTTGCGAAACATGTAAAGGGAAACGCTATAATCGAGAAACGCTCGAAGTTAGATTTAAAGGAAAATCGATATCGGATGTTTTGGATATGACAGTAGCACAGTCGGTTGATTTCTTTGAAAATCAGCCAAGAATTGTCAGAAAGCTCAAGACTTTAAATGAAGTTGGACTAGGGTATATATCCCTTGGTCAGCATGCAACCACGCTTTCAGGAGGAGAAGCGCAACGAGTAAAGTTGGCTACAGAATTATCCAAAAAAGATACCGGAAAGACTTTTTATATCCTGGATGAACCAACTACTGGCTTACATTTCCAAGATATCGAACACCTGCTCGATGTGATTCAAAAGCTAGTAGAAAAAGGGAATACGGTACTAATCATAGAACACAATATGGATGTTATAAAAGTAGCAGATCATATTATCGATCTAGGACCGGAGGGTGGTTATGCCGGTGGGCAAATTATTGCGCAGGGCACTCCGGAAGAGATCGCTAAGGTGAAAGAAAGTTATACTGCCAAGTTTTTGAGAGAAGAGCTTAATTAACAACTGCCTCGATATATTCAGAATCTCCGAAGTAGTAATAATCTCCTTGAAAATCGAAAGCAAAATCACTTTCTTCAAGTATCATATTATCTAAAACTGAGATTTCATTATTAGCAACCTTATTTAAGGGTATTTCTCTCACTAAATCACCTTCGTAATTGTAAATTTTTACCATTTTTTCGAAGACCAATTCAGCGTCTAATTGCATGTACAATCCTTGATTGGCATGCGCTGGGGCTTCAGCAGTTCCAGCAAATGCGGAAACTGTAAGAGCCAGTAGCAATAGTAGCGATTTCATTAATTTGTCCTTTAAAAATTGAGTTTAGTCCTGTTTAAGCATACGACGAATAACTGCCTGGGTTTGTTAATTATCATTAATAATGGCGAACGGTAGGGTTAACGTTATGTTAAACCACTTATCAATTATTGCTCTCTTCTATGAAAATCTCGAGACAGATATCCCAACACCTTTGTTAGATTTAGCTCAATGACGAAAGCCCGATTATATTGGTTGTGTCAAATTCTTGGCTGGGGATCCTATGGATTCATGCAAGTATTTTTCTATTCAATGGCTGAGCGCTTTGATCTCATTCAGGCTGTTGGAATCTTATATCAGGTTATTTATTTTATCGGGACCACGCATTTTTTGCGCGGCATTATCATACGTTTAGATTGGCTCAACCTACGTCTGCCTCACCTTATTCCAAGACTGCTGTTTGTAACCTTAGTGTTAAGTATCCTGAATTATGTCTACCTATTGATAATTGATTTTGGGACGCATACCGTCTCCAATACAGAATTAAAGCTTTTTACTGCATCAATAAATACCGTTATATATTGGGTAATATATTTCATCTGGTGTCTATTTTATTTCGCCTTTCACTATGTCCAGCGTTACAACAAATCACTCAAAGCGGAGACTGCCGCAAGAGAAGTAGAATTGAAAAATCTTAAGGCTCAACTTAATCCTCACTTCATTTTTAATTCATTGAATAGCATCCGTGCGCTGGTAGATGAAAACCCAAGAAAGTCTAAAGAATCAATCACACAGCTATCGCATATTCTGAGAAATTCCTTGATCAGTGATAGGAAGAAGTTGATTCCATTTACAGAAGAATTAAAAACGGTAATGGATTATTTGGCTTTGGAGTCTATCAGGTATGAAGAAAGGCTGATTACAAGTTTTGACATAGATAGAAACTCCGGTAAATTCAGTATTCCGCCTCTAATGCTACAAACGTTAGTGGAAAATGGCATTAAGCATGGAATATCTAACTTAAAGCATGGAGGAGAAATTAGTATTTCCACATCTGTCAGAAGAAAACAACTTCAGTTGCAAATCCGTAATACGGGACAGCTCTCTAAAGATAAGAATGTGACTGAAGGTTTTGGATTGGCAAATACTAAGAAAAGGCTGGAGTTGATTTTTGGAGAACTAGCCAGGTTTGAAATTAAAAATGAAAATAAATCTACGGTTCTAACTACAATATCGATCCCGCTGAGGGATGGCGCTACCATAGAACTAAATGAATAATTAAATAGTATGAAGGCTATTATAGTTGATGATGAAAGACTAGCAAGAAAGGAGTTAATGTCACTTCTGGCAAGTCATCCAGAAATTGAAATTGTTGATGAGGCTGCTAACCCAGATGAGGCTGTAGAGAAGATCGAAAAGCATGATCCTGATGTTATCTTTCTGGATATTCAAATGCCAGGAAAGACAGGGTTTGAAATGCTCGAAGGAATGGAGCGCGTGCCTCAGGTAATATTTACGACAGCTTATGATGAATTTGCCCTCAAGGCATTTGAGTATAATGCGCTAGATTATTTATTAAAACCAATTCAGCCGGAACGCCTTTCAGAAAGCCTAAATAAAGTATCCATTAAAGCTTCGAAAAAGCCAGCTAAAGATCAAAAACTTGGCAGCAAGGATCAAGTATTTGTTAAGGATGGTGACAAATGTTGGTTTGTGAAGCTTGAAGATGTTCGTTTGTTTGAATCAGATGGAAACTATATCAAAGTCTACTTTGACAAGTTTAAGCCCATGATTCATAAGTCTTTGAATGCATTAGACGAAAGACTGGATGATCGACATTTTTTCCGCGCAAGCAGAAAGCACATAATTAATTTAGGATGGGTTGAGTCAATTGACACCTGGTTTAATGGTGGGTTGCTCGTACAGCTAAAAGGGGGAGAAAAAATAGAAGTAAGTCGCCGGCAGTCCGCTAGGTTTAGAGAAATGATGAGTCTTTAATCTTTTACGACATCAAGAAACTCTTTTTCCACTTGCCAATCTTTTGATAGCGTTAGAATGGCTGTAGTTTCCATCTCGGTTACATAGCCCTTTTTATGTGTTTCTTCCCAAACCTCCATTAGGTATTTTAATCGATCTGATGAGCTCATCTTAGTGAAAATTTTGGAAAGGAACTCTCTTGACCGCTCGAAGGCAGAAAGGTAATCTTCAGAAATGAATCTATTTGCCCAGTCCATCTCATCTTTGGCCTGAAGCTTAGAAGCTGTATCTTCTAGCATGGCTCTTTCATCATCATCCAAACCGTGGTAATGGAAGATGAGAGACTTAAGCAGAAGAAGGGCTTTTTTTGTTGTGGCGTCCATAGCTCTCGCAAAAGTAGGTCTTAAGAGTCATTATCCCTAGCTCTTGTTTTAGGAGATTTTATTCATCAAAGAATAACCTTAGCGCAATCTCATCAGCAACTAAGAAACCCTCTGGTTTTAGCGAAATAAAATTACCTTCAACACATATCAAATCCTGTTTGGTCAGCTCTTCAAGAAAGTCAGAATGAGCTTTTTCAAATTGAGTCCGCATTGATTCAAGACTGTTTAAATCAAGTCCTTTTGCAGTTCTCAATTGAGTCAAAATACGCTCATTAATCAATTGTGTTGCGCTTAAATTTTCGCTCTCAAAATATGACACATTGCTATTGATTCCGGATATATACTTGGCATTATTCCGAATGTTGAATCTTCTCGAAGATCCATCATACGAATGTGCTCCTGGACCAACCCCGAGATAGGGGATGCCTGCCCAGTAGTTAGTGTTATGTCTTGAATAAAGCTCCTCTCGTCCAAAGTTCGATACTTCGTATTGCTGATATCCTTTAGACTTTAAAAAATCAATAGCAAATAAATATTGTTTTGCAGCTTCTTCTTCAGGTAGTTCTATCAGTTTTTTCTGCTCTTCCCATTTAGCAAATACGGTCTTACTTTCAATAGTAAGCCCATATAGAGAAATGTGTTCAGGCTCTAACTTGGTGATTGATTCAAGATCGGAATTCCATTTTTTTTCATCGTGATTTGGGATAGCATAAATTAAGTCTAGCGATATGTTGTTAAACCCTGCTGTACGAGCATTCTGAAATGCGTTTATTGAGTCACTGGCTGCATGTGCACGATTCATCCAACTTAGTTTTCCATCATCAAAAGTTTGGATGCCAAGACTTAACCTGTTAATACCTAATTCATATAACTCTTTTGATTTGACTTTACTTAAGTCTTCAGGGTTTGCTTCTAAAGTAATCTCAGCATGTTTGGAAACATTGAAAGTGGCATATACCACTGCCAATAAATGCTCCAGTTGCTCCGTTTCAAGAAGAGAAGGGGTTCCACCACCGAAATAGATGGTTTCTATTTCTTCAGTTAAATAGTCTCTTCTATTTGAAATTTCTTGACAAATAGAATCTATCATCTCTTTTTGAGGTTTCAGATTTGTGCTAAAATGGAAGTCACAATAGTGACATGCTTGCCTACAAAAAGGAATATGGATGTAAATACCTGCCATTATTTGAAGCTAAATTGCATAGTCCAATGCAAAGATTCCTTGTTCTACTCTTTTTTATAACCTGCTTTGCTGTAAAAGCACAGATTCAGGCCGATGTCTTTGTAGATGGAGACTTTTCAGAAAAAAGAGTATTCACAGACTCATTGGATCAAGTCAAATACATCAACAAAGTTATGATTGATTGGGTGAATGAGGGATTTTACTTTTCAGGTTTAGACTCAATAAAATTTGATGCGGAAGGTTCTGAAATCCATCTCCATAAGGGAGATAGGACGAAACTTAATTTATCTGGATTTAAAGGAAAACGAGTTCATTCTTATTTAAAGAAGAGACTCGACGATTACTCAAATGGAGGTTATCCATTTGCGTCTATTCGCATTGATTCCTCCTCCCTTTCCGATGGTTCACTAACTGGAAAATTTACTATTCGTGAAGGACCGGAGATTTATTATGACTCTGCACACTTTTTCCAGGAATTAAAAACCAGTCACTCATATATCTATCAACTTGTCGATATGATACCGAATGAAAGATTTAGTGAAAGAAATTATAGACTTGCTCAACTCAAAATAGAACGTTCTCCGTTTTTGAGAATTGAACGACCAACTGATTTGTCTTTTCAAGACAAAAAAGCAAAGGTCTTCTTAGATATAAAAGAAACCGCCTCAAGCTCATTTCGAGGAGTGGTGGGTCTTCAACAAGCTCAGAATGGAAATACAAGTGCTGTTGGCACTTTGGAATTGGATATTCAAAATTTATTCCGATCGGGGAAACAATTTAAATTTTTATGGGAACGTTTCGCGGAGGAATCGCAAAACCTCAATGTGTATTATAAACATCCTTTTTTCTTAGATTCTAAAATTTCACCATCAGTTAATTTCAGTCTTCTTAAACAGGACTCTTCATTTCTGACCAGACAGTTAAACATCGGAATTCACACGTATGTTTCTCCCAGAATAGAGCTACTTGCAGAGTATGAATCGACCAATGGAACACTTTTATCAACAAGCTTAGAGGCCGTTAGAAATTTAGGTTTAGCTGATTACAAAAGGCGGGTCTATGGACTACAGCTGACCAAAGGATTTTTAAGCAATCTGAATGAATATAGCGCTAATTATGTCTGGAATGTAAGAGCTTCTGGCGGCACTAAAGAGATTGAGAATAACCTGAGTTTACCTGATTCATTTTATGATACACTAACTACTCAAACAAGTTTTTACAGATTGGAAACTACATTGGCCTATCAATTCAAGATACTCAAGAGACAAGCCATATTTCATCATTTGACTATGGGGTATATTCAAAATGATCAATTACTAAGAAATGAGCTTTACAGACTTGGTGGATTGAATTCTGTAAGAGGATTCAATGAAAAGGAATTTTTTGCAGAGAGCTATTTAATGAGTCGATTTGAATTTAGATCATTCTTTGAAAATGAAAGTTTTGTATATGCATTTTATGATCATTTATTATATAGAAATGGGGCAGAAGGTGAAAGCCCATTTGGTTTTGGATTAGGATTTGCGCTTGATACTTCAGCTGGTCAATTTAGATTTGCGCTAGCAACAGGGAGTTCAGACAATCAAGAGCTATCTTTTTCGACGTTAAAAGCACACTTTGGATACATTTCCAGATTCTAAATGAGGATAATTTTATACCTAATAGCAAGTACAATTTCAATATGCTTGATGGCCCAAACGGATACCATCGTTGTTACTGATTATACCAAAGTAATGGTTAGTACGGATGAATCAAGTAGAACCATACCTGTAACCACTTTGGAAGGTGTTTCTCATGCTGGGTTTTTCCTAAATGAAATACCAAATGGTAGTATCAGAATATGCTCAGAGAATGAACTTTTTGTTTGGACGAATGGGATGTTATTAGATGTTATCAATGAATGCAAATTTTTTGATCCAAACACTTTTTTTTCAGTAGCCAAATCGGATACAGTTTTTATTTCATTTAGTTCACAAGCTACGTTAGAAGATTTGAACTGCGACTTAATTGTTTTTGAAGAACTTCAGGTGATAAAAGATCAAGTATCACTTCCGAGAAAAGTAAGAAGTGTATTTGAGGAGTTCACATTAATCTCTCTTCTGATTCTAATATTGATCTTAGGATTTATTATGGTTGAATATCCATCGAGAATTTCATATCTCCTTGAAAAATCTTTTACCCTAAAAGCAAGTGCCTATGAATTTGTAAATACAAATTTCTACACGGGTGCTAGCATTTATCTCCTGGTATTTTATTCACTTGCATTGGCTTTTGTTGGTGTTTACCTAGATACGCTACTTTATTTTAAGCTCTTCGAACAACCCGAATCTCTTATTGGATTCATTTTTAATTGGTTAAAAATATCAGGAGCAATATTTGGTCTATTTATCATTAAGTGGCTGGTGATTTCGATTATAGCGAAATTGTTTCGCTTTAGAGATCTGGAAAATTTTCAACTATTTGACTTTTTAAATTTCAATTTAGTTCTATTAGTACCAGCATTGCTTTTCATAATTTTCGATTTCGTGATAAATGATAAATCCCAATCTTGGATTTCATCAGGGTTCATGATGCTATTCCCAGTCATGCTAATTCTATTCGTTGTCTGGTTTACTTTAAAGTTTGTTAATAATTCTTCTCGTAAAAAACTTAGTATTATTTCCTACCTTTGTGCCACAGAAATCATCCCTGTCATTATTTTGCTTGGATGGTTCTTAAAATAATCACAAAAAGCTAAGATTTAAATGAGTGCGACTAATGATCTTTTAGTAACGGATAAAGAGCGTTTGAAAAGTGTAAAGAGTATTTTAGTATCTCAACCAGAGCCATCTAATCCGAATTCTCCATATCATAAGTTAGCGGAAAAGTACAATTTGAAAATTGATTTTCGCAAATTCATAGATATCGATCCTGTTGACATCAAGGAGTTCAGAAAACAAAAAGTGAATATTTTAGATCACACTGCAGTAATTTTTACAAGTAGAAATGCAGTAGATCATTTCTTTAGACTTGCCACGGAAAGTAAGATCGAGATTCCTACTGACATGAAGTACTTCTGTATTTCTGAGACTACTGCAAATTACCTTCAGAAATACATCGTAATCAGAAAAAGAAAGATTTTCACAGGAGAGAGAACAGCTCAAGATCTATTAGGTGTTATTAAAAAGCACAAAAGCGAGAAATTTATTTTTCCTTGTTCTGATATCCGAACGGATCATATTCCTGATTTTTTAAATGAGAATGGATACGAATGGTCTGAAGCAACCATTTACAGAACAGTAGCTGCTGATTTATCTGACTTGGATGATGTTACTTATGATATCATAGCTTTTTTCAGCCCTTCAGGAATTGAATCATTGTTTCAGAATTTCCCTGAGTTTAAGCAAAACAATACTCGTATTGCAGCATTTGGCCCAACTACCTCAAAGGCGGTTAAAGATGCAAGCTTAATATTGGACATTCAAGCACCTCTTCCAAATGCACCTTCTATGACTGGTGCGATTGAAGTTTACATTAAAGAAGCAAATAACATTTCTTAGAAATAAGGGTATATAGTTTGTAAGAGTTATACTTACACTAAGAAATCAATTTTTTAGCGACCTCATTTAATATTCTTTGAGAGTTCTATGATTTCTGCAAGGCCTTTAAAAAAAAGAATATGAAGGGTAGCGTAAGAATCGTATCTTTTGGACTACTGTTTTTTGTTTCATTCTTGGGATATGGACAAAATGATTTCTTTTTTAATCATTACATGTTCAATCCATCTTATTTCAATCCAGCATGGGTTGGTACGGATAATCAGGCCTTTGTTGCAGCACATCATAGAAGTCAATGGGCTGGATATAATGCCACTTCTGACCCAGAAGGAGCTCCCACAACTCAACTACTTTCTTTGGTAGTCCCAGTAAAATCAACTTTTTCTGGCTTTGGAGTTTCAGTTTCTAACGATCAAACAGGTCCTCTAAATTCCGTTCAAGCTAGAATTTCAGTTTCAGCAATGAAAGAATTTAGCTTCGGCAAGATCTCAGTTGGATTAATGCCATCGCTAAATGCAGCATCAATAAATACTAGGTACAGATTTGTGGATCAAGGCGATACTTTTATTCCATCGGGTAGTGAATCGCAGCTTAAGCCAAACCTTCATGCTGGTGTCTATTTTCAGTCAAGAAATGAGTATTTCATAGGCGCATCTGTTGAAAATATATTGCAACCTACTTTTGACTTTGGAACTCAAGCCAGTAATAAAATACCCGCCAATTATATTTTAATGGGAGGTACTTCGTTTGGTATCTTAAGGGATTTGGTTTTGAAGCCAACAATTTTGATAAGGTCGGATCTTAATACATATACTTACGATATTAGTGCAATTGCCATGTATCAAGATAAAATGTGGGGAGGTCTTGCTTTTAGAAGGGCGGAATCATTAAGTATCCTCTTAGGATATTCCTTTTTGGAAGGTAATAAGCTAAAAGCAGGCTATTCTTTTGACTATGTTGTTAAAGACCAGGATGCAAAAGAACCAACCTCCCATGAGGTGTTTATACGTTATGATTTGCCAGACTTAGTGTTCGGTGGACGAAAGGCTGTGAAAACTCCTAGGTTCACTTTTTAGTCAAATAAGTAAATGCCTTCATCCAAAATTGAAAGCAAAACTTGTCCCAAATAGATTTATGATTATATATTTAGGCAGAATATCGTGCAATAATTCTTGTTAAAGTTTGTTTATTTTACATACTTGCATGTTCAATAAAGGTGTTATGATTAAAATGCGTGTTTTTACAATCTCAAATTGTATTGTTCTTTGCTGTGCAATAATCCTATCAGGATGTGGGCTTTTCGGCGGAGATCAAGGAGACAAAGGTGAGCTAATTGGAGCTCCCGACAGACAGGGGTGGGAAATGACCAGGCCTTACGGTATGGTTTCAGTTCCATCTGGTACTTTTCACATGGGTCAAGCAGACGAAGACGTTGCTGCGACTCAGATAAATTTCAACAAACAAGTTACTATCGGAGCTTTCTTTATGGATGATACTGAAATCACCAATAATGAATACCGACAGTTTACCCAAAATCTTCAGGAGAGCTCAGAAATTGATTTACCTACGGGTTATTCAATAGCTGACTTGATGCCTGATACCACTGTGTGGACAAGAGACTATACCCACCACATGGGCGATCCATTGGTTGTATACTATTGGTCTCACCCAGCTTTTGATGATTATCCAGTGGTTGGTGTTGATTGGAATTCTGCAAAATATTTCTCTGAGTGGAGAACTCAATACTTGAATGATTACAGATCTAGTGTGGGTCTTCCAATTATGCCGAACTTTAGACTACCATCAGAAGCTGAATGGGAATACGCTTCAAGAGGTGGTAGAGATATGGCAAAATATCCTTGGGGTAATCCTTACATAAGAAATGCTAAAGGTTGTCTTTTGGCAAACTTTAAGCCAGGACGTGGAAATTATTTTGATGATGGATATGCATACACATCTCCTATAGGTACATACTTCGCTAATGAATATGGACTATATGATATGGCCGGTAATGTGGCTGAGTGGTGTGAAGATGCTTACAACCCATCTGCGATGCCATTAACCTGGGACTTGAATCCTACGTATTTTGATGATAACGTGCCTTTCAAAGTTATCAGAGGAGGATCATGGAAAGATATTGCTTACTATCTTGAAACTGGTACTCGTTCTTATGAGCACCAGGACACCACAAGAGCATCTATAGGATTTAGATGCGCAATGACGTATCTTGGAAGATCATCAGGGTACGAATTTTAATAAATCAATAACGAATAAATTACTAACCTAAATATTATTACAATGAGCAAAAAAGGCGGATTTCAGGAGCTTCTCTATTCCACTATAATGCCGAAAATTTACGGAATAGGAGCTGCAGTTGTAATCGTGGGAGCGATGTTTAAAATTCTGCACATGCCGGGTGCAGCCCTAATGCTTGGGGTTGGTCTCACCACAGAGGCAGTTATTTTCTTTCTAAGTGCTTTCGAACCAAAGCACGCTGAGCCAGATTGGGCAAAGGTTTATCCAGAGTTAGCAGACGATTACGATGGTCCTGCTGCTGCGCCTAGAAAAGCTGTGCCGCAAGCGACTGGTGCTTCAGCACAAATGGATAAAATGCTAGCTGATGCGAAAGTTGGCCCAGATTTAATTAAAAGTTTAGGTGATGGTATGCGCAATATGGCTGACTCTGCTAAGAAGATGTCAAATCTTAGTGACGCTGCTGTTGCTACTAATGAGTATGCTGGTAATGTTAAGTCTGCATCTAAGTCTCTATCTGAGATGAATAAGTCATATGCTTCTGCAATGCAGGCAATGTCTGGAATGGCGGATGCAACAAAGGATACTAAAGAATATCACAGTCAAGTACAAAATGTAACTAAAAGCCTTGGTGCTCTTAATGCTGTGTATGAAATGGAGTTGAAAGATGCTCAAAGTCATACTAAAGCATTGAACAAATTCTACTCTAATGTGAGTGGTGCGCTTGAAAGCATGGCTGAAGCAGGAAAAGAAACTTCTGCATTCCAGTCAGAACTTAACAAGCTTACTTCGAACATTTCTGCTCTTAATAAAGTATACGGTAATATGCTTACCGCAATGAGAGGTAATCAACAATAAACCCTTAAAACGAATTAATTATGGCAGGAGGAAAAGAAACACCACGGCAGAAAATGATCGGCATGATGTATTTAGTGCTAACAGCATTGTTGGCTCTAAATGTAAGCTCCACAGTTCTGGACAAATTCGCCTTTATCAATGAAAGTTTGGAGCGAGCGAATTCTGAAACATCAGAAAGAAATGCTCGAACTATATCTGGTATGAAATCTGCCGCAAAAGACAAGGGGAATAGAGCTGATGATTTAAAAGTAGTTTCTGATGCTGAAGCGCTTCGCGCCGAAACACAGAAGATTATGTCAGAACTGGATGACTATAAAGAAACATTTGTAGAAATCACAGGTGGATATATGGAAGGTCATGATGGAGATAAGAGGTTTATCAATGGTAAAACTGACTATGATAAAGTTGGAAATTACATGATGCCTGTTGAAGAAGGTGGCGACGGAAATGGAGCAAGAATGAAGGAATTATTGAATGGCTATGCTACTTACATCCAAGAATTACTTAAGAAGAATGGTGCTGATGAGTCCAAGCTGAAGTTGTACCATAAGATAGCTTTGGATGCCGAAGAAGATCCTATCTACAGTAAAGATGAGAATCAAAAGGGTAAGAAATGGTCTCAACTTGCTTATGAAAACTCTCCAACACACGCTGGATTGGCAACTGTAAGTGAGTTCCAAGCAAACGTATTATCGTTTGAAACTTCAGCATTAGACTTTCTTGTAAAAAGAGTAGGTCTTAAAGATTTAACATTTGACGATATCAGGCCAGTAGTAATGCCTGAGTCGCAATATGTAGCTGCAGGTACTAAGTATAAAGCAGACATGTTTATTGCTGCTTCTGCTTCTGGCTTGAATGATAAAATGAAAATGACGTACAATGGAGAAGATGCTCCTGTTGTTGCTGGTGTTGGTAAAGTAGAATTTACTGCTACTCCAGGTAACTATGACAAGAACGGTAATGCTAAAAAGCAAATCATCGCTTCAATCACTGTTCCTCAAGGAGGTGGTACTGATACTACTTTCACAGACACTATAGACTATTATGTTGTTCGTCCAGTAATTCAAATTCAATCACAATCTGTAAATGCACTCTACTACAATTGTGGTAACGCTCTAGATGTGCAAGTTCCTGCTTTAGGTACTTCGTACAACCCGGCATTTACTGCAAAGGGTGGAGATGCTATCAAAGGATCTACTACAGGACAAGTTACTGTAGTGCCTCGAGCACAGAAAGTGACATTGACAGTAGCTTCTAATGGAAATGTAATTGGTTCAAGAGAATTTGGAGTAAGAGCAATTCCAGCACCAGATATTAAAGTCTTCACAAGTGCAGGTGAAGTAAATCAAAAAGAAGGTATTCCTTCTAGAACTCCAGAATTGTTCCTTAGAGCTATTCCTGATGAGAGTTTTGCATCTTTCCTTCCTAACGATGCTAAATTCAGAGTAGCTGAAGCTGAGATTACCCTGGTTAGTGGTGGTCTGGGTCGAGGTTCTATCAGAGCTGGAGAAAAGATCAACTTAAGAGGAATGTCAGGAAGAAAAGGTGATCAGTTGGTTATTGAAATTAAGAAAGTCCAAAGACAAAACTTTAGAAAGCAAGTTGAGGACTTCAAAAAATTCCAACGATTTATCAATATCTCGTTGAAATAAATTTGTAGACAAACAGTGTTATGAAAAAATTAGGTTATGTAGTTGTTTTTGCTCTTGCTGTCTCTTTTGGATACGCACAAGAAGAATTAGCTCCTTTGGTTAAGCCAGAGGTTGATAAGGCTCAAGTGATGTTTAAGAAGACAGTATGGAGACGAATGGATATGAATGAAAAGCAAAACAGTCCATTCTTTTCTTTAAATGGAGAAATATCTCGATTGCTTATTGAAGCTGTAGACGAAGGATTGCTAACTCCGTATCGTTCTGATTCTTGTATAAACTTCATGCCGGATATCATTTTCATCTCAAATATTTCTGTTGAAAGAGAGCAGAACCCATTTGTAGGTGGAGGTTTTAGTTCTGGAGGATTTGATTCATTTGGAGATGAAGAAGGAGCAGATGCAGCAGAGGAGCAAGCAGAAGAGGCAAGACAAGAGGCTATTCCTGAAGATTTATTTTCAGTACTTTACATCAAAGAGGATGTAATCTTTGATAGAAACAGGTCTAGAATGTATAACTATATACGTTCAATAAGTCTTGCTTTACCAAGAGATGCTGGTTCATTATATAACCCAGCTGGATTCGAAAAGAAAGTGGCACACTTTAGATATGATGATGTAATTGAATTATTTAGAGGTCCATATGCTGATCGAGCGATATATTATAATCTACAAAATCCTGGAAAGCACATGAACATGAGTGATGCTTTTGAGCTTAGGTTATTTAATGCTCCTATCACAAAAATTTCTAATCCTCTTGATTTAGATATCAGACAGCTATATCAAGATGAAATGGCAAAAGACCCGATGAGTGTGATTGTTATTCAACAAAAGTACGAATACGATCTAATGGAATATGAATCGGAACTTTGGGAATATTAATTTTTTGAATGATTTGAAACCTTACCTAATCCACCGTACGATGAATATTAAATATTTACTCTTCACATTGTTATTGATTGCTTGTTTTGGAGTTTCCGCTCAGGAGTATGGAGAGTTAAACGATTCCAGAGATGGTAAAACTTATAAAATAGTAACAATCGATATTGAGTTAGAAGGAGGCGTCTTTGTTAAAAGAACATGGATGGCTGAAAATTTGTCTTATGAAGTACCAGATTCCTTCTGCTACAAGAATGAAGAAGCTTACTGCGAAGCATTTGGTCGCTTGTATACATTCCAAGCTGCTGAGGCTGCATGCCCAGATGGATGGCATGTTCCAACGATTGCTGAATGGAATTTATTATTTCAAACATTCGGTGGTATAAGAGACGCTGGAATTGCCTTACAAAAAGGTGGAGAAAGTGGTATAGATCTAACACTAGGTGGCTTCGGTGATCCAGGAAGAGTATTCAAGAATATTGGAATAAGTGGTAACTACTGGGATGCAGAGAAAAAATCTGATAATACTTCAGGTCTTGTATCTGTTCAGAAAGGCTCCAAGGAAATATATCATAGTGTAATTGGTGATTGGCATAGAAATAGTTGCCGATGCATCAAAGATTAAGATTTTAAAATAAATAGATAAAAAAGGGAAGTTAAATACTTCCCTTTTTTATTGCTTCAAGCACTAATTCAGCTTTAGATTTTCCTATTAAATCGATTAAGTCCTTCTCTGATGATTGTTTTAGTCTCTTAATACTGCCAAATTCTCTAAAGAGTTTATCTCTTGTATTTGGTCCAATACCAACAATTGAATCTAATCCAGAAGCTACAGACTCTTTACTCCTTTTTTGTCTATGAAATGTGATTGCAAATCTGTGCGCCTCATCTCTCAAATGTTGAATAAGCTTTAATGAAGTAGATTTTTTACTTATGTAAATTGGTATACTATCTTCTGGGAAATATATTTCCTCTAACCTTTTTGCAATTCCAATAATAGGGATTTGACCATATAATCCAATTTCAACTAGTGCTTCACAGGCAGAGCTTAGTTGACCTTTTCCACCATCAATCACTATTAGATTAGGTAGTTGTAGGTTTTCTTTTTTAAGATGCGAATATCTTCTACCTACTACCTCTTTCATAGAGGCAAAATCATCTGGACCTTTTACTGTTTTGATATTAAATTTTCTGTAATTCGATTTCGATGGTTTCCCGTTTTTAAAACACACCATTGATGCTACAGGATTGGTGCCTTGTATATTCGAGTTATCAAAACATTCTATGTGAATTGGTAATTCTCTCAGCTTTAGATCTTCTTGTAAAGTTTGTAGAAGTCGCTCGTTAGGTTGAATACTTTTCTTTGAGAACTTTTCCTTTTTGAAGAATAACGCATTTCTTAATGATAGATCGACTAGCTTTTTCTTATCGCCAATTTTGGGCACACTTATCTCAATATTTTCCCATGGTTCAATTTCGAAGTTGGTTAATATAAATGGATGGTCACTGTTGTATTTTTTTCGAATATCGAAAATTGCGAATCGAAATACTTCTCCATTATCCTCTTCAATTTTTTTCTTAATCTCTAAAGTCTCTGAGTTGATTATTGATCCATTAACTATTTTGAGATAGTTAATAAACATTGATTTTTCACCTTCGGATAACGTCATTGTAAACACATCAGTATTGGTGATCTTCTGATTGACAATTAGCGTTTTAGATTGAAATTGTTCTAGTCGCTCGATCTTTTCTTTGTACGATTGAGCCAATTCAAATTTCAATTCAGAAGCGGATTGTTGCATTTTTTCTCTATAAGAACGACTTACAATGCCGATTTTTCCTTTGAGAATTTTTCTGGCTTCGTCAATGTCTTTGAGATAATCGCTTTCTGATTGTAATCCTTCACATGGGCCGAGACAATTGCCAATGTGATACTCAAGGCAGACTTTGAATTTTTTGGCCTTGATATTTTGCTCAGTTAAGTTGTATTTACAGGTTCTTATCTTGTGAAGCTTTCTAATCAGGTCAAGAACACCATTCATCGCTTTCACATTTGTATATGGTCCAAAATATTCACCTTTAGTAAGGTCTATTCTTCTTGTTGAATAGATTCTTGGAAATCTTTCTTTTGTAATGCAAATACTTGGGAAGCTCTTATCATCCTTAAGGAGGATATTATACTTAGGTTGATTTTCCTTAATTAAGTTGTTTTCTAAAAGCAGTGCGTCAAATTCGGATGAAACGATTACAAATTCAATTTGCTTTATTTCATGAACTAGTCTTAGGGTTTTCCCACTATTTTGATTCGCTTTTGTGAAATAGCTGCTTACACGTTTTTTGAGACTTTTGGCTTTACCTACATATATAATTGTGTTATCAGAATCGAAGAACTTATAAATACCAGGTTTTTCTGGTAGTTTAAGATAATCGTGTCTTGAAAACCGTTGAAACTGCATTACATGAAGTCATCCTCATCTACTACATCATAATCAACTGTATCGGATGGATTGGTACGGTTTTCATATAACTCACAATCAATAACGGTTCTGAGCGGTTTGGTTGGTTTTTCAAAATCTCCTTTTTCGTATCCCAATGTTTCATCAGCATATACCTTTGTCATGTAACGCTCCCAAATAGGTAATGCAGTTCTACCACCTTGTCCCATAGCCCAATATTTGAATCGAATACTTCTATCATCTCCTCCAACCCATGCACCAGAAACCAAATCTTTGGTCAAGCCAATAAACCAACCATCTGAGGCATTTTGAGTAGTACCTGTTTTTGCTCCGATTTCATTGTCGACTTTTAATGAATAGTCAAGAACTCTACCCGTTCCTAGTTCGACAGTCCCTTTCAGCATGTGTAACATCAAATACGCAGTTTCTTCATTAAGAACTTCTTTTTCTTCGGGCACAAATTGCTGAATGACATTCCCGTTTTTATCCTCTATTCTTGAGATAAAATATGGCTTGATGTAATTTCCATTATTGGCGAATGTTGAAAATGCTCCCAGCATTTCATAAAGAGAGACATCTGCGACTCCAAGTCCTATTGAATATACAGCTGGTAAGTTGCTTTCGATTCCTAATTTCCGTGCTAAATCGATCACATTTTCGGGTCCTATTTCACCCATTAAATGAGCTGTAATCGAATTCACCGATTTAGACATTGCTTCTCTAATTGTCATCACCTTACCACTCCATTTATTTTCTGCATTTTTAGGCCTCCAATACGGAGGGTCTTGACCAGGTAATGGAATAGTAACAGGAGCATCTACATAGGTTTGACAAGGTGAGTAGCTATTTTGAATTGCCTTGGCGTAAACTATAGGTTTAAAAATAGATCCTGGTTGTCTCCTACTTTGCTTCACATGATCGTATTTGAAGTATTTGTGATTAATACCACCTACCCAGGCTTTGATATATCCTGTATTTGGATCCATAGACATAAAACCAGTCTGAAGAAATCTCTTGTAATATTTCAGTGAATCGTAGGAGCTGAATGTAGTATCGATTTCACCTTCCCAAGAAAATACGGTCATATTTTTCTTCTGATTGAGATAGTAATTGATTGAGTCAGAATCTTCTCCGTACTTCCTAATTAGGCTTTTGTATGCATCTGTTCGCTTGATAGCATTATCCAAAAACTCGGGAATTTCATTGTTGTCCTCATCAATCCAAGGATTTCCATCTTTCCAATGGTTATTGAAAATCTGCTGCAACGTATCCATACTTTCTGATACAGCTTCTTCTGCATACTGTTGCAGTCTGCTATCTATGGTAGTGTAAATTTTTAGTCCATCATCGAAAAGATCATAGTCGTTTTCCCTGGCCCAGCGCAAAAGATAGTTCCTAGCCTGTGTTCTAAAATATGTTGCTAAACCCTCATTCTGATTTTGTACGAGATAGTTTAATTCCAATTCTTTGTTGTTTAAAGAGTCGTATAATTCTCTTTCAATAAGTCCATATTTATGAAGATTCCACAATACTTCGGTTCTTTTACCTTTAGCTCTTTCAGGATTCAGAACAGGGTTAAACGCAGTAGGTTTATTGATAGAGCCAACCAGACTTGCTGATTCTTGATAATCTAGCTGTGACGGAAGTTTATTAAAAAATGTTTTCGCAGCTACTTTGATTCCGAAAGAATTACTCCCGAATGGTACCGTATTAAAGTACATAGCTAAAATTTCCTCTTTTGTATAAGATTGTTCTAATTGAACAGAAATGATATATTCTTTAAGCTTTGTGACTATTTCACCAATCGCATGATTCTTATAAAGAGATCCTCTGTTAACTGATGAAGTTTTATAGAGATTTTCTGCCAATTGCATAGTGATCGTACTACCACCCCCGGCATTTTGAAATGTTAGTTTTCCAATCACAGCCCTCACCATCGCTTTTAGATCTATGCCTGAATGATTCTTGTATCTTACATCTTCAGTCACCAATAACGTGTTTATTAGCTCGGGAGATAATTCATCGTAGGTAACTGGAGTTCTGTTTTTTCTAAAGTATTTACCTAGCGATACTCCATCGGAACTTATCAATTCAGATGATAAATCAGGATCTGGCCTTTCCAGCGCCTGGAGGCTTGGCAGCCCTCCAAACCATCCAAAAGCATCGTTTTTGACCATTAAAAATATTGTTGGTAATCCAAGAATCCCTAGTATGAATAATATCCAGATAGTTCTAAGTGAATATTTTAGAAGTTTATTCTTCATTGTAATGCTTTTCAAAAAACGTCAAGTACGCAGATACATCTTTAGTCTTGTACAAAATATCAAAGTTATCTTCAGTTATAACAAAAACATCAAACTTTGACCCTTTAAATGTATCTCTTAATGGGACATCTGCTGCGAATGTTGTTTTGAAATTATTGGCAGTGCCTTTACCAGGAAATATGTTAACCAGTAACATCGATTTATCATCACTCAAAATGAGATTTGCTGTTTTTAAATTGAGCAAGTTCTTTTCTTTAAGATAATCATCCATCAAAGGGCCCAACTTTGTAGTCATTTCTGACTGAATGTCATAAACGATTATGAAAAGATGCTTTTGCACAAAATCTTCGATGAAGCGAGCTTTGGCACTATTGTATCGGTTTTGTTGAAAGTCTTCCGATGTACTTAATAATGTTTGAGCATATGAATTAAGCTCACTATCAGGATAATTCTTTATAAACTCAGATAATTCAAATTGATACTTGTGGTCTTCTTCAGTTTGCCCAATAGCTAAAACTCTTAATAAAGCTAGATTATCACTAAACTCATTATCAGGGTTTTGTGATAGTGCACTGTCAGATGAGAATAACACCTGATTGTAATAGCCATTTTTATAGTTTCCATATAATTTCTTGTAAAGCTTTTTAAGTTGTTCGCTGATTGCGAAGCTCTCCTCTCGATAGTTTGGATTGTCAACGAGTTTAGCATAGATAGTCTCCGGGTACTTTTTCTTCAGCAATTCGCCCCTTTCGGTAGATTTTTCAGGGTCCAAATCTTTGTACAGAAGATATAGCTGATAAAGAACCTCAGATTCATATTCAGTGTTTGGAAATCTATTGAGCAAGTTTTCAAAAGACTCAGCTGCGTTGGCATCTTCTTGTAATCTAAGGCTATAGATGTTCCCCAAATTGTAAAGAGCGTCCTCAATTTCGATCAAAAGTGCTTGTTTATCTGCATCCGTTTTTGGTATTGACGACATCATTTTTCTAGCCTCATCTTCAACTGTTTCCTCTTCTTTTTCTTCGCCAGTTGACTCAGAAATCTCTGATGTATAGCTTATCTCTTCCGATTGGGTTATGCCAACAGATTTATTTTTTCTTCTCCAATTATCTTCCAATGTTCTATCTCCCCATTTCCTAATGAAATCATTTCTTCCTCTGCTTAGCGCATTAGAATTGTTAAAGTACCAAACTGATCCTGCAGAGGCTGTTGTTATTATGTTGTCGCCACTGTTCTGGGTAATATTTCTAGCTCGATTTATTGCAGCTTGCCTTTGCTTTTTCTTTTTTTCTTGCTCGGCAGCTCGCTCACTAGCTATTTTAGCAGCGAACATTGACAGAACAGAGTCTTCGGGCAAAGTAGCAAGATGTAAAAGACTATCATTTTCTTGAATTACTACGATCTGCTTAACAAAGTCTACTAAAATTTCTTGTCGTTCTTTTATCGCCTCGAAGTTCTCCTCGTCTTTTGGCATTGTATTAACGGTACTATCATAGTAGCTTTTGGCAAGCACAAAATTTTTCAATGTATCGTAATAGATCTCTCCAAGGCTTAAGTAGGAATATGCCTTTTGCCTATTGTTGTTTTCACTTGCTTCTACAGAGAGTTTATAGTTTGCAATGGCACTCTCTATATTACCGTTTTTAAGTTCAAACCCTGCTAATTCATAGTAGATTTTGTCTCGGTATTCTTTGTTCTTAGGATCTCGCAATAGGTTCTTAAAGTATTTCTGAATTTTTTTAGAATCACTTTCATCAGCCAACTCAGTTACTTGAGCCATATACAATTTCGAATAAAATTCTAATTCATAATTTGGGTGGTTTTTAAGCACATTTCTATAGTACCTGAAGGCTTCACCCTCAAAATCTAATTCATGATATACTTGTCCTATTATAAAATTTATGCGAGCCTTATCAGAGGTATTAAGGAGCTCTTCGGCTTTCACCAAGCTACCAACCATTTTACTGTGATCCTCTTTTTTCTGGTAGAGATATGCTGAATTTAAATGAAATCTTCTTTGATTGTCTTTGCTTAGCTCTTCCTTATTTAAGTAATCTATTACTGCTTCAGCATTTTTATATTCCTTAAATTCTGTAAAGCTCCTTATTAATTCAGTAAGTGCATAATGTCTTGCATTATCATCCTCACTGTGCGTATTTACATATTTATAAGTTTCTATCGCGTCTGGAAATTCAGAAGCATAATGCCTAGCCATACCGACAAGAATATAGCTGTCGTCTTCCCATTTGCTGTTTGGATGTCGCTGTATTGCAATAGATGCTTTTTGGATGCAATCTTCGATTTGGGTTTTTAAAGATGACGAAGTAGTTGTGTCATACTGAGCATGGATGGGAAGTACTTTATTGTAATTCCATTGCTGACTTTCGAAAATTGTTTTTTCAATCTCTTTTATTCTTTCATTGGCAATGTAGTAGGCATTGTAGTGTGCCGTTAGATCATGAAAAGAATTGCTTATTGGATTGTTCTTATAGGGCGAACAACCTATTGCTATAATGATTAAGATTGATGATAAAAGTTTCTTCAAAATAGATTTATCCTAGTTCTATTAATAACGATCTTAATTTCAAATTGGTGTAAAGATAAAACATGGGGTGTTTGCATACCTTTGCGCACTTAAATTGCAATCATGGCTGCAAGAAAGACATTTAGTAATTGGCTAACTAATAAATATTTACTCATTATCCGCAATGAAGAAAATTTTGCGGAAAAGACCACATTTAGTTTCAACTATGCTCGGCTTTTTCTCTTATTGGCGGGCGTTGGATTGTTACTTCTATCTCTGGCTGTCTATCTAGTTACAGTTGCTTTAGAGCAGTGGCTTGATCCAAGACATGCACAAATGGAGGCAAATAGACAGGTGTTAGAATTGTCTATGACTATTGATTCCTTGGAACAGGAAGTCAACAATAAGGATATTTATATTGAAAATATAAGGAGGGTTATTGCGGGAGAAGAAATAAATCAGGATTTAGAAACGAACCTAGAGTCTAATTTGAAGCCTGCCGAAATAAATGAATCAATTGAGCCGCTGGATTCGCAATTTAGAGCTGATTTTGAAAAATCTGAATTAGCAGAAATAACTGCATTACCCATCGCCGTATCTTCTGATGAATATGATTTAAGGGATATTTATTTGATTAGCCCCATGGATGGCATAGTAACGGACGGCTTTAATCCTAAGATAGATCACTATGGAGTGGATTTAGTTGCGCCTGCGAATGAACCTGTTCGTTCTGTAGCTGATGGAGTCGTCATAATGTCGTCTTGGACACTAGATGGAGGCTATGTTTTAGCTATCCAGCATCCAGGCAATTTAATTTCTGTCTATAAGCACAATTCGGAATTATTTAAAAACGTTGGTAATTTTGTAGCTGCTGGGGAGGTTATAGCCACCATAGGGAATACAGGCGAACTTACCTCAGGGCCTCATTTGCATTTAGAATTATGGCATAATGGTAACCCTGTAAACCCACAAGAGTATATTGCACTATAAAATCACGCTATGTTGAACAAGAATCAAAAAGAAGTAGAAGAGTTGAGTAATTCGAGTAATATCATCGGTAAAGGCACGATAGTAAATGGAAGTATTGAAACTTTTGGCAACATTCGTGTGGAAGGAAAAGTAGTAGGGGATATTAAAACGAAATCTAAAGCTGCATTTGGTCACTCATCTCAAGTGGACGGAAGTGTGCTTGCTCAAAATGCTGAAGTAGCAGGACATATTACTGGTACTATCGAAGTGACAGAACAGCTTGTTCTAAAGGCAACAGCAACTATTGATGGTGATATCGTCACGAATAAGTTATTGGTTGAGTCTGGCGCTACTTTCAATGGAAAGTGTAAAATGGGCGTGAAAAGCAAAGAGATTAAAATTGGAAAGCCTGAAGAAGCAGGACAACAAGCACTCAACGCCTAACAATTCAAAAGAGGGCCCCAAGCCTTTCATGAAATTCTATGCATTAGCTTTTGAGTTAGTGGCATTAAATCTTATTCTAATTGTAGGTGGATATTATTTAGATGATTATTTGTCATCTAGTCCGGCTATTATTCTCATTGCCACATTCCTTTCTATGGGAGGAACAATCTGGATACTTTTAAAATCATTAAAATGAAAAAGTGGATTGCTTTAATTCTTATCACGGCCATATTGCTAGTCGCGGAATACATATTTGCATCCACAATTAACTTCCATCCGGCCTACCAACTGATGGTCTTTTTCTTTGCTGCACAAGCATTTGTGCTATTTAGAATTGACCATTGGGCACCAGAAGAATGGAAGGTTCAGATTTCCATGGTGAAGATTGTCATCAGACTATTATCCTCGATGGTATTTATTTTGGTGCTGATTTATTCTGAGGATCAGAAATTTGAGCTCGTTCTTCAGTTTATTATTCTCTATTTGATATATATGATCTTTGAAATAGTAGAGGCTTTGACTAACTTGCGCCGAAATTGAGGAACGAACTAAAATCCTATGAAAATAGGCGCTATTTTGAAGCAATCTAACTTTCTGAAAATCAACAAGTTTTTAGCATTATTGCTACTCATTATGCCAGGCCTTGTTTTAGCCGGCGGAAGTTCAAAAAAAGACGGAGATGAACAATTCGATCCAAGCGAATTGATTAATCATCACATTTCCGATTCTCACGTTTGGGAAATTTACCATGGACTTACAGTTCACTTGCCAGTAATCGTATATTCTGAGGAAAAAGGTTTAGATATTTTTTCATCGGCTAACTTTTACGATCATGAGGAAGTAGTTCCATATAATGGCTACATCATGGATCATGATCATATTACCCTTGAAGGTGGCGGGCATGTATTTGATATATCAATTACTAAGAATGTTTTATTCCTATTTATCGATGCTGCGCTTCTTATTTTAGTATTTACTGCTGTTGCGCGTGGATACAAGAAAAATGAAGGAAGAGCTCCAAGAGGGATACAATCGTTTTTTGAACCAATAATTGTATTTATCCGTGACGAGATAGCCAAGGATAATATCGGACCCAAGTATGGCAAATTCATGCCATTTCTACTTACCGTGTTCTTCTTTATTTGGTTTGGTAACCTATTGGGATTGTTGCCAGGAGCGGCAAACATGACAGGAAATATCTCGGTAACACTAACACTAGCAGTGCTTACTTGGGTAATTACTACATTTTCTGGTAGAAAGACATATTGGCTTCACATTTTTGATCCATTAGGAAAATCTTTACCAACAGTAGGTAAAATATTATTATATCCAATATTATGGCCAGTGGAAATTATTGGAATCTTCACTAAGCCATTTTCATTGATGATTCGACTATTTGCTAACATCACTGCAGGTCACATTTTGATCTTAAGTATCATCAGTTTAGCGTTCATATTTGAAAGTTTGACGATAGGAGTTGTAGGAGCATTGTTCGCTACAGTGATGAATATGTTAGAGTTGTTTGTGGCGGTGTTGCAGGCGTATGTTTTCACGTTGTTGTCATCACTTTATTTCGGACAGGCGGTAGAAGAGCATCATTAATTTTTAAACCAATTTTTAAACTATAAATTATAAATCATGGGAGCAATTGGAGCAGGTTTAGCAGTACTAGGAGCAGGTCTTGGTATCGGTTTGATCGGTAAAGGAGCGACTGAAAGTATTGCAAGACAACCAGAAGCAGCTGGTAAAATCCAGACAGCAATGATTATTGCAGCAGCCCTTATTGAAGGTGCGGCTCTATTCGGCGTTGTAGTTGGACTATTGGCTGGATCTTAATCCTTATCAAACTTGGCTATGACCACATTAGGTGGCATGGCCAGGTTTTTAAAAAGACATTTACTATTAAATAATATATATCGTGGCACTAGTAACCCCCGACATTGGACTGATCATATGGCAACTGATCATTTTCCTAATAGTACTATTCATTTTAAGAGCATTCGTATGGGTGCCAATTTTAAGTGCGCTAAAAGCACGTGAGCATCAAATTGAAGATTCTCTTCGAGCTGCAGACAATGCAAAAGAGGAGATGGAGCAAATCAAAGCTGACAATGAATATCTTCTTCAGGAAGCTCGAATTGAAAGAGATGTAATCTTGAAGGAAGCCAAGGAAGAAGCTGTGCATATTGTAGAACATGCAAAAGCTGAAACCTCTGATATAACTTCAAAAATGATACAAGATGCAAGAGAGGCTATCGAAGTAGAAAAGAAAGCAGCTCTTACTGAAGTAAAAGATCTTGTTGGCTCATTATCAATTGAGATCGCCGAAAAAGTGCTTAGAGAAAAGCTTAAAGATGATAAATCTCAAAAGGCTTTGGTTGATAAGTTTATTAAAGACATAAAAGTTAATTAAGAATGTCAGTAGGCAGAATAGCGGTTAGATATGCTACACCAATTCTTGAGTTGGCGGAAGAGAAGAATATCCTAGATGCAGTTAAAGCTGACATGGAATCTTTTAAAGCTATTTGTAAAGAGAGCAAAGATTTTTCTCTTATGCTTAAAAGCCCAATCATTCCGCATTTAAGAAAGGCTGATATCTTAAAAAAGATCTTTACTGGAAAAGTAAATGAATTGACTCTCGGAGCTTTCGATATCATCACAAGAAAGAGTCGTGAAGCATTACTTGAAGACATCGCTGAAGAATTTTTACATCTCTACAACATCAAGAAAGGTTTAGCAGAAGTTTCTGTTACAACTAGTGTGAAGCTTGATGCAGATATGAGAAAAGCATTTGAAAAACTTGCTAAAGATATTACTGGAAAAGAGCCGGTATTGAATGAAATAGTTGATGAAAATATTGTCGGAGGATATATCCTTAAAGCTGGAGATCGTCAGATTGACGATAGCGTAATCGGACAATTGAAAGAATTAAAACTGAAGTTTTCGAAAAATAAATAACACTAAGCCAGTTTGGCTAAACAAATAAAATTATGGCACAAGTAAGACCTGATGAGGTTTCAGCAATTTTAAGAGAACAACTTTCTGGACATAAGACAGAGGCTGAACTCGAAGAAGTAGGTACCGTACTCCAAGTAGGTGATGGTGTAGCTAGAATTTATGGATTATCAAATGCTCAAGCTGGAGAGCTTCTTGAATTTGATAATGGTCTAAACGCACTCGTTCTTAACCTTGAAGAAGACAACGTAGGAGCTGTACTTCTTGGTGACTCAAGTGATGTAAATGAAGGTGATACTGTAAAGAGAACTGGAAAAATTGCATCAATCAAAGTTGGCGATGGAATGTGTGGTCGAGTAGTGGATACGTTAGGTATGCCTATCGATGGTAAGGGAGAGATTTCTGGAGAAACTTATGAAATGCCTCTAGAAAGAAAGGCTCCTGGTGTTATCTACAGAGAGCCAGTAAGTGAGCCGCTTCAAACTGGTATTACAGCGATTGACTCTATGATTCCTGTTGGAAGAGGACAAAGAGAGTTGGTTATCGGTGACCGTCAGACAGGTAAGACTGCAGTGGTAATCGATACCATTATCAATCAAAAAGAATTTTATGATAAAGGTGAGCCTGTTTTCTGTATTTATGTAGCAATCGGACAGAAAGCTTCTACAGTAGCAGGTATCGTAGCGCAGCTTGAAAAAGCTGGTGCAATGGATTATACAGTAGTAGTAAGTGCCTCTGCTTCTGATCCAGCTCCAATGCAGTTTTTCGCACCATTTACTGGAGCTGCAATTGGCGAATTCTTCAGAGATACAGGACGACCTGCATTGGTTGTTTATGATGATCTTTCTAAGCAAGCGGTATCATATAGAGAGGTTTCTCTTCTTCTAAGAAGACCTCCAGGACGTGAAGCTTACCCAGGTGATGTATTCTATCTTCACTCAAGATTGTTAGAAAGAGCTGCAAAAGTGATCAATGACGATTCTATTGCAAGCCAAATGAATGACCTTCCTCCTTCATTAAAGGACAAGGTTAAAGGAGGTGGATCGTTGACGGCTCTTCCAATCATTGAGACACAAGCTGGTGACGTTTCAGCGTATATTCCTACAAACGTGATTTCAATTACCGATGGACAGATATTCCTAGAGACTAACCTATTTAACTCAGGTATCAGACCTGCAATTAACGTGGGTATCTCTGTATCTCGTGTGGGAGGTAGTGCACAGATCAAATCAATGAAGAAAGTATCAGGAACATTGAAGCTAGATCAAGCTCAATTCCGTGAACTAGAAGCATTTGCGAAATTTGGATCTGACCTTGATGCTGCTACTCAGAGAACTATCGATAGAGGTAGAAAGAATCAGGAAATCTTAAAACAGCCTCAATTTTCGCCAGTACCTGTGGAGGAGCAAGTAGCAATTATCTACGCTTCGACTAAGGGATTCCTTGATCCAGTTCCAGTTGAAAAAGCAAAAGAATTCCAAGCTGAATTTATCGAAGCTATGAGAAATTCAGGTAAGGATGCATTGGCAGATTTTAAGGCAGGTAAATTGAGTGATGAAGCTGTTGCAAAAACAGAAGAAATCGCTAAAGATATAGCTTCAAGACACAAAAAATAATAGACTAAAATGGCCAATCTTAAAGAAGTAAAAGGTAGGATTCAGTCGGTTGTTTCAACACAGCAGATCACTAAAGCTATGAAAATGGTGGCAGCTGCTAAGTTGAGAAAAGCGCAGGATCGTATCGTTCAAATGAGGCCATATTCTCAGAAGCTGTCAGAAATTATTCAAAATGTTTCTGCGGGGGAAGCTGATTCTGGCGACAATCCTTATTCTCAAGAACGAACTATTGATCGAGTTTTGATCGTGGTAGTTTCTTCGGATAGAGGTTTGTGCGGAGCGTTCAACAGTAGTGTTTTTAAAGGAGTAAAATCACTAATTGCTGAAAAATACAGCGAATCTGAAGCAACTGGGAATTTGGAAATCTTGACAATTGGGAAGAAAGCTTATGAACACTTCTCAAAAAGAAAGTACAAAGTAATAAGTGAGTATTCTCATCTGATAGATAAATTATCCTTTGATGAGGCTAAGGAAGCGGCTGAAATGATTATGGCTAGTTTCATTGATGGAGCCTATGACCATGTAGATATTGTTTACAATGAGTTTAAAAATGTCGCTACTCAGATTGTTCAGAAGGAACAGTTTTTACCGATTCAAGAGGTAGAAGTTGATGAAAGCGAGGATAATCTAAATGCAGTTGATTATATCTATGAGCCATCCAAAGATTTCATTTTTGATGAGTTAGTTCCTAAATCTTTGAAGATTCAGTTTTATAAGACATTATTAGAATCGAATGCATCAGAGCATGGAGCTAGAATGACAGCAATGGATAAGGCTACTGAAAATGCGGATGAATTGCTTAAAGATCTAAGATTGACTTATAACAGAACAAGACAAGCAGCAATCACAAAAGAAATTCTTGAAATTGTAGGAGGTGCTGAAGCATTAGCACAGTCTTAATGTTTGGCCGAGGATATCGGTTCATTCAAATTTTATCAATAGATATTGTAATCGGAGTAGTTGTATTGCTCCGATTTTTTTGTGCACATTTCGAAATAAGAGTTGATTGGCAGGTTTATGCACTACTAGCTTGCTCTGTATGGTTGATTTATACAGCAGACCACATCAGAGACGCTGAAAAAGCCAAAATGACTAATCGCAGTAGATACTTATTTCATCATAAATTCAAACGACCTTTAATAGCTAGTTCAATTGTAGTCATCATATTGATGCTGGCATTAATATTTTACATTCCATCAATTATTCTCATCTCCGGGATAATTTTAGCTGCCTTTTCATTCATTTATCTGCTGGTTCAGCACCAACTCTCAATTTGGCTTTGTAAGGAATTCTATGTCGCGATTGTCTACTCTATTGGTATTCTTATGGTCCCGACGCTATTAAGTGGGAAAGCTGAATGGTCATATCTAATACTCCTGTTTTTATTAACATTTACTAATCTGGTAATTTTTAGCTGGTATGAGAAAGATCAAGACGAGCGAGATGGTTTTATGTCGTTAGCTACGAGATTGTCTCACGATGGCATTGAGAAGCTAATGTTGATACTTGTAAGTTTTGGGTTTGGTATTTCTATTCTCAATTTCAATGAGATACATCTTTTTTTTCTAATATCATTTGGGCTTTATGCTATGATGATCCTGAAACCTCAGAGTCTTAGAA
This sequence comes from Ekhidna sp., assembly GCF_963691765.1. Lineage (GTDB taxonomy): Bacteria > Bacteroidota > Bacteroidia > Cytophagales > Cyclobacteriaceae > Ekhidna. The sequence continues at coordinate 1,464,314 of NZ_OY829375.1, read as the reverse complement.
AAAATCAACTTTACAGAACCATCGGAGATGGCGTATTTTTATTGCCAATCATCTGGGAATGGATATAAACAGCTTTAATTTCATTGCTCCATTTTATGATCGGCTGGCCAAAGTTGTATTTGGAGATAATCTGGAAAAGGCATCAGTCATTTTTTTAGATAAAATTCAGGAAAATCATAACGTCTTAATACTTGGAGGCGGAACAGGAAAACTGATATCAAGCCTGCCTAAAGCGAATACAATTCACTATTTAGAAAAATCTGAAAAAATGATAAATGGAGCTAAGCAGAGACATTCTGAAAATGAGCTAACATTTATCAACATTGATTTTTTAGCGTATGAGCCTAGCCATAAGTATGATGTCATTGTTTGTCCATTTTTCTTGACTGCTTTTCTGATGATTCTTTGAAGAATGTGATTTTCAAGATTAAGGAATTGCTGAAGAATGATGGACTAATGATCGTCACAGATTTTGATAATAAAAATCAAAATAAATTTTTGATGAAAGTGATGCACGTGTTCTTCAGAATAGCTAGCAATTTGGAATCAAAATCCTTGTCAAATATTCATCAATATCTATGTGATAATGGATTTCAATTGGTAAACGAAATATTTTTACATCGAAAACAAGTTTTTTCTCGTCTATATAGAAACCTTTGATAAATAAACCTGTCATTAGTACAACGTGAGCACCACACACACCATCCATAAGCACCTGATACTGCAGAGTCAGCAGGGAGATCAAGCGGCAATGTCGTCGCTATATGACCTCTATGCCAAGGCTATGTATAACATTTGTCGAAGGATGATGGGTGATGAAGAAGTAGCGAAAGATCTACTTCAAGAGTCGTTTATTGATGCATTTCAAAAGCTTCCTTCGCTCCGAGAGATAAATACTTTTAGTTCTTGGATAAAGCGGATAGTTGTAAATAATTGCATAAACGCAATTCGAAAAAAGAAGCTGGATACTGCACAATTAGAGGATGGAGCTGATTTTATTGAAGAAGAGGAAGACGATTTTGAATATACCCAATATCGAGCATCTCAAATTATGCAGGCAGTTGATATGCTTCCAGAGGGATGCAAGGCTGTACTTAATCTTTATTTATTTGAAGGATATGATCATAAGGAGATAGGAGAGGTTTTAGGAGTTACAGAGTCAGCATCGAAAGCCCAGTACTGTAAAGCGAAAGCGAGAATCAGAAAGATATTAGAAGAAGAAAGGAGTCAGAATGTTGGATAATTTAAAAGACCATATTGACAAGTCGAGAGAGGACTTTGAAATATACCCATTTGATAGCGAAAAAGGCTGGGAGGCAATTAGCCGGAAAGTAGCCCCTGCTCAAAAGAACGATCCTTGGAAGTTGTTTGGAATGGCTGCGTGCTTTGCACTCATTATTAGCTCTACGATTTTCTTTATGAATCCTGTTACACAACCTAGCGACGAGATTGCTGAGTTAGAGGATTTTTACAACACCGAAATCAATCAAAAAATCACACTTGTAAAGAATCACATAAAGGATGATCGTATCCTTGAAGATTTAGCTACAATGGACAAAGCTTTTGCTGAGTTAAAAGCTGATTTAAGTGAAAATGTGGATAATCAAGAAGTGATCACTGCTATGATGGAAAACTATCAGCTTAAACTTAGAATCCTTGAAGAAATTTTGAAAGAGTTGGAAAAAGAGAAAAGTGAAGAAGTACTTTAACATATTGATTGCCATATTGGTAACTATTCCTTCCCTTGGTCAGGTTAGGCAAGAGCGTGATTTTAAACGTTCGTTTGCTGTCCCTGAAAATGCGAAGGTGGAGGTAGTAAGCAAATACGGAGAAGTTATTGTTCGCACCTGGGAGCTAGATTCCGTGCGATTCGAAGTAGTTGTTCGGGCAGAGGGAAGAAATTCTTCAGCGGTTACTAAGTCGATGTCTCGAGTTGATGTAAGATTCCGTAAAGTAGGGAGTGTCATTTCCGCTGTTACAGAAATTGGGAAGAGTGGAGGCTTTTTTGGGAATGTGCTAAATGAGGTTGAAGGCGTTGTTGGAAACAATAAGCTTAAGGTAGATTATCAAGTTTGGATGCCAAAAAACATCATGCTAAGTGTTGAAAACAAATTTGGTGATTTGTATATGGCCAACCTAGACGGTAAAGTTAACATTGATATTTCTCATGGTGATATTAAGGCAAGTGATCTGGCTTCTTCACTGAACCTAAAGCACAGTTTTGGTAAGTCATCTTTCGGCACAATCAATGATGGGATTTTCACTTTACGTGGCGTAGATATGAGGGTTGATGAGGCCAACAATTTAAATATTGAAAGTGGTAGTTCTGAAATTCGTGTAGATAAGATTGACCGTATTCAATTCAATTCTCGAAATGATAAAATTCATTTACTTGATGCCAATGAGATAATGTGTGAAGGGTCGTTTACCAACCTCACCTCGGACCTACTAAGAGGCTCTGCAAGATTTGATTTTAGTTATGGTGATATCTATCTCAGCAAAATTGTGAAGGATTTTAATAGCATTGATATCACTGGAAAATCTACAGATATTAATTTGATATTGAATCAAGCCTCATACATAAAAACTTATATAAAAGGGCCGGAAGATCGGATGATACTTCCAAATAGCATGCTCACAATGCAGAAAGAAAACTTTGCAGATGAAGGGCGAATATCCCTTTCTGGTTTCGTTGGAAATACCAACACTCGTCACGGTCAACTCATGGTAGAAGCAGATGGTGGAGAGCTTATTATTTCAATAAAGGAAACACCCATTTTTGTAGATCGAGATTAAAATTCATCCTGTCACCACTCACAACCCAATGAAAAAAATTGTTCCCATTGTTTTAATGCTGGTATCGTATGCTTCAACCGGCCAGCAGCTCTATGAGAAGTCTGGAGGAATACGCCTAGGGCATACGTCTGGGCTTACTTATAAGAAGTTTGTCACCGAGGATGAAGCAGTTGAAATGATACTTAGTGGCAGAAACGAAGGTATGCAATTCACTGCCCAATACCTCTTTCATCAACCAATGGAATTCTCATTTAATGATCGATTCTATTTGCATTATGGTATTGGTGGTCATGTCGGTTATGAAAAGTTTGATGATATAGCCAAAACGTTATCTAATGCAGCTGGAGATGCGTTTATTTATGAAGAGAAGAGCTTCTTCACGATGGGTGTTGATGCCAGTTTAGGAATAGAATATAGGTGGCTTGAAGTCCCTGCCACTTTTGGTTTCGATATAAAACCGTACTTTAATTTCATAGGTATGCGACATACGAAAACGAGATTTTGGGATGCAGCAATTTCATTTAAATACGTTTTTTGATTTATGAAAAAGCTCATTTACACCCTTCTTGCGGTATTTAGCATATCAGCTTTCGGTCAGAAATATGTAGATACCAATGATCCAAAAGATGAAGAAGTTAAATCTCTCCTTAGCAAGAAAAACGACCTAAACGCCTTTGGAGCAGCCGATCTCAAAGTTACTAATCTAGTGTCTGAGAGAGGTCTATTGGTAGGTGCCTATGGAGGTTTTATAATTAATCGAAGGTATCTTTTCGGAGTTGCTGGTTATGGTTTAGTTACAAAATTTGAATTTGAAGGACTGGTTCCAGATCAGCCTGAAACTAAACAGCTTAATCTGCATGGAGGATATGGAGGAATTCTAATTGGCCCTACGATAGCGCCTAGAGAGTTAATACATATCAGTATTCCAATTTTACTTGGGGCTGGTTCTCTTGAAGTAGTTGATAAAGATTTTTTCACTAACAATCCAGCGGATTCTGAATTTACCGTTGAAAACTCTGTCTTTTTCATAGCAGAGCCTGGATTGGAAATAGAATTCAATATCACTAAGTACTTCAGATTAGGGGCTGGAGCTACTTACAGGTATGTTTCTGGGTTAGAACTGGAGAACGTCAAAAATGATGACGTATCAGGAACGACAGCAATGATCAGTTTCCGCTTCGGAAGGTTCTGATTTGTCATATCTTTGGGGAGTAATAAATTCATTTGTGCTCACCAAAATATTTTATACTGTACTAGCGCTAGCTATTATTTTTAATGCGAATGCTCAAGATGAAGTTGAAGAAGCTTACATTCTTGACCTAATTCGTAAAAGCGACTCACTCCTGTATGATTGGCCACAACGCAGTCTTGAGCTTGCTAATGAGGCAAATGACCTAGCTGTTTCTTTGGATCAAGATTCAATTAGAGCACTAATTTTAAATAGAATTGGTGCTGCTTATTGGTCACTTGGGGATCAGATGCATGCACTTGAAAAAATCCAAGCATCGCTTCAGATTTCTGAGACCAATGAATATGAAGCTATAATGGCAAAAAACCTTGGCAACATAGGCAATGTCTATGCTGCCTGTGGATTGATGTTAGATGCAATTGGATATTTTAAATCAGAACTCGAAATTCAAAAAGATGTAAATGACTCCCTTAGATTATTTACTGTTAATAATAGCATTGGAGAGGCTTTTCTTAATTTGAAAAACTATGATTCTGCCAGATATTACTTAGCCTCAGCTTCGAGTTTTCTAGATCCGAAATTTGAGCATCTCCACTCAATTTATTATTTCAATCAGGCTGAACTCTATTTTATGGAGGGAGAAAATTCTATGGCCGATTCGTTAATTAAACTGACGCTGAATAGTGCCGAAACATACAAAAGCAATCGTGGAATCATAAGGGCAAATCAACTTCGTGCAGAGTGGAAATTAAAAATGGATGATGGTGAGGAGGCACTAAAAAATGCTGAACTCGCATTTAAGCTAGCTAAAGAAAGCGGTGTAAAAGAGCTTATTTACATAACAAGCAAGACACTATCCAAATGCTATGGTGACCTTGGAATGTTCAGCCAAGCATACCAGAAGCAACAACTTCATGAACAATATCTAGATAGTGTTCAAAGCATAACCATAATTAATGAATTGGAGCTGCTATCCTATTATCAGCGGTTGTTCCAGATGAGAGTATTAGAATCTAAGAATACTGGCAATAAAGAGCTTGCCGAGCAACGACAACTCATTATTCAGGGACTAGTAGTTGCCTTATTAATAGCAGGGATTCTAATCGCAATTATTTTCCTTGTTGTACGTGAGTTGGGTATTCGTAAAAGACAACTTGAAAAACTCAACCTGTTTAAAACCAAGATCTTTGCCATTGTTTCTCATGATCTTAAATCTCCGATTCAATCCGTATCATCAGTGATTGAGTTATTCAATCAAAAGCTTATAAGTAAGGAGGAAATAGAGCCCGTATTGCCGGAAGTGAGAGAAAAGACTGCGAACCTCATGAATCTCTTGAATAATGTCTTTTTATGGGCTGAAGGGCAGATGGAAGGGGAAAATCTTAAAAAGGAACCGTTTTTTATTCAAAACCTTTTTGATGAATTAAGGTCAGAGCTGGATGACAGATTGAATGAAAAAGAAATCTCATTGAAGCTTGCTGCCGCTGAAGGGCTTAACATATTTTCTAATCGAGGCATTGTTCGAATTCTATTGAGAAACCTGATCGTAAACGCGATTAAATTTTCTAATAAAGGCGCGCAAGTAGAGGTCAATGTGATTGAAGGCGAAAAGACTAAGGTCATCGAAGTGATTGACAATGGAATAGGGATGTCGCAGGAAATGGTTAATTCTGTTTTTGATGGTGGTCTAGTAAGTACCGATGGGACTGAAGGGGAAAAAGGAAACGGCTTGGGTCTAGCGCTATGTTACGATTTCGCAAAAAGTCTTGGTGGGAAGATGGAAGTAGAAAGCGTCTTAAACGAAGGCTCTGTGTTTAGAATAATATTGACTAATCAAGACGATCAGCCACTACAATCTTAGGCTTATTTGTTTGATTTCTGAATGCGATTAGAAAGTATTCCCCTCCATCTTTAAGTTTCCATTTGTTCTTCAATTCGTTTGCAGACAAAGGATGGTTTCTTGTTATCACATTAATCTTCTTATCCGTAGCATATCGAGCGATACTCTTTTTATCTACCTCAGCTAATATTTTGAATGTTCTTCCTGGGAAGTTCTCTATTGGATCATTTGATGTGTATAGATGCGTGTTTGCTGAGATTTTATGAGCTCCCGTATCTACAGAAAGCTTATTGAAAGCACCTGCTTTCATGATGGAGCTGTTTGGCTCCAGTAAGTACTCGAGTTCGGAAGAATTTGTGGCAGTGATTTTTCTCTCTTCTTCAATCTTGAATGAATAGATTGGTTGATTGGTTTCAAGGTTTGTGCTAATAATTTCTGCTGAACCATTGAATTCAAAATCAATTAAAAGGAGTAGCTCTTTGCATTCATTTTTTACTGAAACGACATGTACTTCTTTAACGTTCGAAACAGAGTCGAGTATTGACTGGATGTCAAGCATCGGTGAAAATTTGACCAATGCCCTGCTCGACTTTTTTCTAAGTGTGGGAAGGAGTTCGGTAAGATTTGGCGTACAATCTTCAATAGCAAAAACGCGACTTTTGTTGTCATCCCTCCGTGCTGGGTCTAGATAAATAATTCTATTGCCAGATTCTGAACTCAGATCAGATAAAAAGTCAATTGCATCAGAATTTATTACCTCAGCATCTTTGTTCAGTTCCCTTAAGTTGTGTTGGAATACTTCGCAGAGATTTTTTTGAGTTTCCACGTAAGTGGCTCTTTCAAAAGATTCACTTAGCGCCAGAAAATCAATTCCCATACCTCCTGTAAGATCAATGAGGTGATGTCCAGAAATTAGTTCTGACTTATACTTACAAGTAGTGTTTGAGGAAGCCTGCTCTAATGAAAGAGGAGGAGGCATAATTAAATCAAAATTATTTCTCCAATCTTCAAGCTTGCCTTTAGCTTTTTGTCTTGAAATAATCTGATCGACAATATCATTTATTCCACTTTTGAGATCCTTAGGAGGATTCAAAAGAAGTTTTGATGTGTCTGAATAAAGGTTATCCTTGATGAATTGCTTAACATCTTCTTGCGTGAGAAAATTAATAAGCGCATTCATGCTTTCTAATAAACCAGGCTGTGCTCCAGCATATATTCTGCTATCTGAATCGTATTTGTAGCGGCACCTTTTCTCAAATTATCTGAAACCACCCACATGTTCAATGTTTTGGGTTGAGACTCATCTCTTCTAATACGGCCAACAAATACATCGTCTTTGTCATGCGCATTTAGTGGCATTGGGTATTCGTTTTTCGAGGGATCATCTACTACGGTAACACCCGGAGCTTTGTCAAGAATGGAATAAACCTGCTCCAAAGAATATTCATTTTCAAACTCAACATTGATTGCTTCAGAATGCCCGCCTACTGTAGGTATTCTCACACAAGTTGGAGTCACTTTGATAGAGTCATCGCCCATTATTTTGATGGTCTCATTCACCATTTTCATCTCCTCTTTGGTGTAAGCATTATCCTGAAAAACATCAATATGCGGAAGTGCATTCATGTCTATTTTGTGAGGGTAAACTTTCTGTATGTCCTTACCTGCTCGTTCACCTTCGAGTTGATCTACAGCACCCTTCCCGGATCCGGTTACAGACTGATAGGTCGACACAACCACTCGCTTTATTTTGAATGCATCATGTAACGGTTTCAATGCTACTACCATTTGTATAGTTGAGCAGTTTGGGTTGGCTATGATTCGATCGTCAATACGAAGTGCGTTGCCGTTTACTTCTGGAACAATCAACTTTTTGCTGGCATCCATTCTCCAGGCAGAAGAGTTGTCTATCACCACCGCACCTGCTTCAGCAAACTTTGGTGCAAATTCTAATGACACAGAACCTCCTGCAGAGAACAATGCAATGTCAGGTTTGGCAGCAATAGCATCTGTCATAGACACAATGGTGTAATCTTTACCATTGTACTCGATGGTTTTTCCTACGGATCTTTCAGAAGCTACAGGTATTAGCTCCTCTACCGGGAAATTTCTCTCAGACATGATTTGGAGCATCTTTTGACCTACAAGTCCGCTAGCTCCAACTACTGCTACCTTCATAATTGATTTATTCTAAAAATTGGATTGCAAAATTACTACACAAAACGCTGTAGAAAACAATTTTAAGGTCGCTTAGATAGCTTTTATACGGATGAGCGCTATTTATCGAGTATGATTGGTATACTAATAGTATAGTCCCGCGGACTTGATAATGCTATTCTCTTTTATATCTCTTGTCGCCAAATACATTTGATAAAAGTCAACAGAAATGAGGACCAATATCTTTCTATTTTTCTTACTGTGTTCCGTCAAATTAATAGGGCAAATAGTCGATGATTTTGATGATGGGAATTTCACTGCGAATCCAATCTGGTCTGGCTCTAGTTCTTTTGGTGTAGAGAATCCATTTGAGATAGATGGCATAGAGAACCAACTTAGGAGTCAAGATTTGAATATGGGGACAGGTACTCGAATGGCTTATTTAAGCACTGCAAATGTTTTGGATTTAAGTTCTTCAGTTGCTTCATGGTCATTTAGCATGCGTCTTGGATTTACCCAACCCGGCTCAGAATCAACGAATTCGAATAATACTTCTAGAGTCTATTTGATAAGCAATTCTCCAAACCTAAATGAAGCATTAAACGGATATTTTGTTGAATTGCGCTATCCTTCTACAGATGTGAATGAAGTACGGCTGTATAGGCAAGACGGGTTATCTATTACTGAGCTAGTCTTATCTGAGTCTATTCAGGAACTTACCTCTCAAGAATTTGTAGGAGTGAAGATCTCCAGATCGGAAACTGGTTTATGGGAGTTGAAAGTAAATGCTGTCAGTCAGGGGACGTCATCGGATAACACATACAATGCTTCGACTCACTTTGGTGTGCAAATCAGATATACAGCTAACTCCAGAGATAATGGATTTTATTTTGATGATTTTTTATCGACTGTCACACCTGTTGAAGATAAAGAACCACCATCAATTGAAGAAGCGAAAGCAGTTTCTTCAACATATCTGGAAGTAAAATTTAATGAGGAAGTAGAGCAGTTGTCTGCAGAAGACACTAAAAATTATGTTTTGGACGGAGGAGTGTCTATAATTTCTGCGGTTCTTTATGAATTTGATAAATCACTGTTGCGATTAACTACATCTACTCTTTCCAATGGAGATAAATACACAATTACCATAAACAATATTGAGGATTTGAATGGAAATGTAATTGCACAAGACAGCAAAAAAAGCTTTCAATATCTTCTTCTAGAAGAACCACTTGAACAAGATGTATTGATAAATGAATTTATGGCTGACCCCAACCCCGTTTTAGACTTTCTTCCTGACGCTGAGTATATAGAACTCTATAATCGATCATCAAAATTTTTCGATTTAAAAGATTGGACATTGGATGGTCAAACTCTTCCAACTTATATTTTAGGTCCAGGCCAATATGTTATCATTATTGATGATAATGATGAAGTTCTTTTTTCTTCATATCCTGAAGTGATTTCAATTTCGTCACTAAGTCTGAATAACTCATCACTTGATCATATCCTTTTGCAAAACAAGGATGCAAGCACAATTCATGAAGTAAGTTTTAGTGGATCAGCAGGCGGTATATCTACAGAGCTGGTAAATCCTTATGATCCGTGTCTCTCAGCGAAAAGTTATTTGTCATCAATTGATTCGAATGGCGGCACACCGGGAAGAAAGAATTCTGTCTTTGATGATTCTAATGACACGGAACCTCCTGCCGTTTCAGGATTCAACCTTGATGCTAATCTATTTATCACCTTTTCTGAGGTAATGGATGCTTCAAGTCTTCTCTCCGGAAATTATAATATTACTGGAGGGCTAACTCCAAACGAGATCATTCCAACTGGTGACTTTCCTGTTTCGGTTGAAATTTCATTTAATGAGCCAATTGTAGAAGGAGTAGTTTATGAACTTACTGTTTCTGAAGTATTGGACTGCTCAGGTAATGAAATCCAGGATACTTCTATTTCATTTGGAATTGGTCGGGCTCCAATGTTCAACGAATTAATTATTACTGAGATCATGTTTGATCCAGATCCACAAGTTGAACTACCAGGCCGTGAATTCATTGAAATTTACAACACGACATCAGAAATACTCTCTACGAAAGAGCTCTACTTAACTGATGCAAGTAAATCAATAGAACTGCCATCTTTCATTTTAAATCCTGGGAGTTATTATGTGCTCGCAAGTACCTCGGCAGTTTTCGAATTCCCAGTAAATGCTCTTGGTATTCCAGGATTTCCATCACTTAATAATCGTGGTGAAGAAATATTCCTATCCAATAAAGGGCAATTGATATTTTCGTTGGCTTTTGATCCTTCCTGGCATGATGAAGCTAAGTCTGATGGCGGGTATTCACTGGAGATGAAAGATGTTACCAATCCATGCTTGGAGAGTGGAATTAATTGGGGGAGTTCAATGGACATAAGAGGAGGAACTCCAGGTGAACAGAATTCAATATCTGAAATAATTCCTGATAATTTCGGTCCAGAGATCATCAATGTTGTTGCTTTTAAGTCAGATTCAATTCGTGTAGATTTCAATGAGAAAATTGAACCATCCCATATTTCTTTAACAGAAATAATATTGACGCCTAGTGTTGAGATAGAGCAAGTTACCTTCAATAATAGTATTCCATCATCTCTTTTCGTAGAATTAAATGGATCGTTAGCTAAGAGTTCTTCATATCAGATTACGGTAAATAATATTACGGATTGCTCAGGAAACGAAATTCAAAATACCAAATCATTTTTTGCACTTTCCGAAATACCTGAGAGAGATGAAATTAAGCTGAGCGAAGTTTTATTTAACCCTCGATCTGGTGGTGTTGATTTTATAGAGCTTTATAATGATTCAGATAAGTATTTAAACTTAAAAAACTGGCAGATTGGAAATGCTGATGATGATGGTGTAATTGATGATTCTGATTTTATTTCTAATGAGGTGTTAGTTATCGGTCCGAATGAATATCGAGTTATTACAACAGACGCCAATATTTTACTAACTAATTATCCGCAAGGCAAATCTTCAAGATTTATTGAGATCCCTTCTATGCCATCATATCCTAATGATGCCGGTGCCGTTTTGTTGATCAATCAAGAAGGTGAGATTGTTGAATCTTTGGTCTATGATGAAGATTATCACTACAACCTGCTAGAAAGTGTGGAGGGAGTATCTCTTGAAAGAGTTTCCTTTCAAGAATATGTTACAAGTAGAGATAATTGGCGTTCAGCAAGTAGTGTTGAAGGCTTTGCTACTCCGGGATATCTCAATTCACAATCGTTAGCAAGTAGTAATGTCCTAGGGAAAGTCTCAGTAAATCCAGCGGTTTTTATTCCAGGAAATTCAGGTTCAGGGATTGACTTTACAACAATTAATTATCAACTGACCAAATCTGGTCAGTTTGCTAATGTTACTATTTATGATCAGCGGGGAAGGTTAGTAAGGAACTTGGCAGAAGGGGTGCTACTATCAACCTCAGGGTTTTTACGTTGGGATGGGGATACCAACAGTGGTCAAATGGCAAGGATGGGTTACCACCTGATCATTTTTGAGATTTATGATAGTAACGGAAATTCTGAAATTATTAAGGAAACTGTCGTTGTAGGAAGAGATTTCTAGCTCATTAGCATGTTTTGGATTTATCCAATTATTTTTTGTGCTTCATCCTGAGTATTTTCGCTTGATTTTTCGTTGTTAGAATTAATAAATCCTACTTATTATGAGTGAAAAGACTAGATATTCTGATGAAGAGCTAAAAGAGTTTGAAGAGTTGATCCTTCAAAAACTTGAGAAAGCCAAGGATGAACTCAATACGTTAAAAGGATCTCTTACGCGAGAATCTGACGATAGTGGAGATAGCTTTTCTTCAGTGAAGACTTTAGAAGATGGAGCAGATACTGCTGAGAAGGAGCACTTAAGTCAATTGGCGGGGCGTCAGCAAAAGTTTATCAACAACCTTGAAAACGCTCTGATAAGAATCAAAAATGGAACTTATGGTATCTGCGTGGATACAGGTAAGTTGATTTCCAAAGAAAGATTGAAGGCAGTCCCTCATACTACTCAAAGTATCGATGCAAAGCTGAATAGACAGTCTTAATGGATTATCTGGCTAACCATATTCAGGCGCTGGTTTTTTGTTCTCCAAAGCCAATCACGGAAGACGAAATTCAGGATTGTCTAAAGGAGATGTTTGATGCGGATGTCCCTGTTGAGGATATTAGCAATGGACTTACCACCATTAAGGAAAAGTTTGTTAACGAGGATTTTGCTATGGAATTGGTAAAATCTGGTGGAGGATATCAATTTCTAACCAAGCCAGCGTATCAAGCCAGTATTGGGATTCTATTAAAGCAGCAATCGAAGAAGCGACTCTCTAATTCGGCATTAGAAACTTTATCAATAATTGCGTACAAGCAGCCGATTACCAAAAGTGAGGCTGAGCAAATAAGAGGAGTGAGTTGTGATTATTCAATTCAGAAACTTCTCGAAAAAGAACTAGTTGAAATCAAAGGCAAATCTGAAGGAGTCGGTCGACCACTTCTTTATGGTACAAGCCAGAAGTTCATGGATTATTTTGGCATCAATGATCTGAAAGAGCTTCCAACTCCAAAAGACTTTACCACCGAGGAAAACAAGATCGGTGAGGAGAAAGAATAAAGTCAGGCTATCTGACCCCATTTCGCATGAAAAGACCTAACAAGAAGGAGATTAAAAAACCTGCGGAGATTCGATTGAATCGATTCATTGCTAATGCAGGAATTTGCTCACGTAGGGAGGCTGACAATTTAATAGCTGCTGGTCAGGTAAAAGTGAATGGGAAGGTAGTTACTGAAATGGGCTACAAAGTAAAGAAGACCGATACAGTCGAGTACAAGGGGAAAAAGCTAAAGTCGGAAACTCATCAATATGTACTATTGAACAAACCTAGAGGGTTTGTTACTACCACCAAAGATCCTCATGCCAAACGTACGGTTATGGAATTGGTTTCCAAGGCATGTGACGAACGAATTTATCCGGTTGGACGATTAGATAAAGAAACTACCGGTCTATTGTTATTCACCAATGATGGTGAAACAGCTAAAAAACTTACTCATCCGTCTCATAAAGTAAAAAAGATCTATCAAGTAGAGCTTGATAAGGCCATCACTAAAGATGATTTTGATAAAATACTGGGAGGGTTAACGCTCGAGGATGGGCCTGCTACGGTCAATGAAATGGCGCTGTTAGGAGAAGATGGAAAAGTACTAGGTGTAGAAATCCACATTGGGAGAAACAGAATCGTTAGACGAATATTCGAACATCTGGGATATAACGTTAAAAAATTGGACCGAGTAATGTTTGCCTCACTCACTAAGAAAAACCTTCCGCGAGGTAAATTCCGTCATTTAAGCCCCAAAGAAGTTATGGGCATTAAGGGGGTAAAATAAGGAATGTGGCATCTAAAAAATAGCTTCCTTTTGGCATAGATTTTGACATGGAGTTTGCTGTAATCTATTTGACAACCTAATTACCCAAGAAGTATTTTCATTGCTTCACTAATCACTCATGAAACTAACCTTATTGCTATTTTTTGTTTTTCCCTCAATTGCTTTTTCTCAATTAAAATTGATTGAACTTCATACAGTTGATGATATCGCTGAACTCTACGGAGGTCGCTCAATTAAAATGAGTCCGGACGGTAAAAAACTATTTGTTTTAGCACGTTTAACAGATGTTATAACTGTATTCGATAGAAATACTGAATCAGGTTCTCTGATTCAAAAACAGACCTTATCTCTTCCGTGCAGTTCTTTACAGCTTGAATTAAGCAAAGACGGGAAATCATTATACACCATTTGTCAATCAGGCTCATTGTTAGCTTACAGAATTGATGAATCAGGTTTTCTTGAGTCAATAGGAATATTTGATTGTAAAAGAAGTCACCTTTCAGAAACTAATGGGATGGAGTATTTAAGTCTCAGTGCTGATGATCAATTTCTATACGTTCCAGGATCGTTTTCAGAAGCAATTTCTACATTCCGACGGAACGCCAGCACAGGAGAGTTATCACTAATTGATACTCGTTCGCATACCAAAGGGAAATTTAATGACTGGGATTGGGGTAACAACATAGCTTTTTCAGCAAACAATAAATCTGCATATTTCACATCACCGAGGAAAAATTTGATGATTTCATTTAATTTTTTAGAAAATGGTGATCTTCAATTTCAGAAGGTTATTAAGAAAGGGATGGGAGTTGATGATGGAGAACCTGACAAGATTTTGATTTCGAAAAAAAACCCATTTATCTATGTGTATAGTATAAGCTTGGGTGTATCGATATATAGGGCTCAATCCGATAAAGATTTGAAATATGTCAGAAACTTACCTTACTATACTGAGTCAATAATCCTAAATGAATATGAGGATCAAATGTATATGATATATGGAGCTTCGTTGTACCGAACAATTGTAACATTAGATATCGATCCTGGGAATAGCGAATTGACTTTAAATTCTGAGTATACAGGAGAATCTGACTCTAGAGTATCAGACGATCAACTGATTTTCAGAGACATGGTACTTTCCCCCGACGGACAACACTTATATGTTGTAGGTGAAAATGGCTTACTTGTGTTTCGAACGTAAGAACAATTATTGGGCGAAATGTGAATGATGCTAGTTATCCCAGATAACTATTAAAGGCGTTAAGTAGCCTTCATTTTTACTTCTGCAATTATTTCAAAATTCGAATACTAAAATTCGATAATTTTCAATTTATGGGTTAAAATTCAATAGTATATTCAATGAATTACAAAAATTCATTGAATAAAGGATAAAAATTAACCCTGAAAACTAATTTTTTATGCAAATACTTAAATTGTAGGTTCATTTATAAACCACAATTATGAAAAATTCTGCAATTAGAAAGGTTTTGCTTCTCGTAATTATCACGTTAGTCATCCCCACGTTTGCTTTTGGACAAGATGGTGCTTCGATAGATACAGGAAATACTGCTTGGATGTTGATGTCAACAGCATTGGTGATGTTAATGACACCAGCGGGTCTGGCACTATTCTATGGAGGTCTTACTCAAAGCAAAAGTGTACTTAACACAGTTGGAATGAGTTACGTAGCTTATCTAATTGGATCTCTGGTTTGGGTGGTAGTTGGCTACTCTTTAGCCTTTGCGCCTGGAAATGGCTTTGTTGGTGGTCTTGATTACTTGTTTTTAAATGGCATCAACGTTACTGATCTAGTGGAGGGCGCCAATATCCCTAAGCTGTTAGATGTTGCTTTTCAAGGGACTTTCGCAGCTATTGCTTTAGCTATCGTGAGTGGATCTGTGATTGAGCGAATTAGGTTTTCTACTTGGATGTGGTTTTCAATGCTTTGGGTCATCGTTGTCTATGCTCCGATATGTCATTGGGTTTGGGGCTCAGAAGGTTTTTTGCATGGTGATCTTGATTTTGCAGGAGGTACTGTGATTCACATCAATGCCGGTGTCTCTGGTCTTGTCTTGGCCTTGCTTGTAGGTAGGCGTGTCAATTTGCATGAAGAAAGAAAGCCATCGTCAATTAAGTTCATGATTCTGGGTTCCGCATTATTGTGGTTTGGTTGGTTTGGATTCAATGGTGGTAGCGCATATGGAGCAAATGCTTCTGCTGCGAGTGCACTATTAGTTACAAATGTTGCGGCATGCGCCGGAGGCGTTGTATGGCTATTGATTGAAATGTTAATCATTAAAAAGCCTACTTTAATTGGAGTAGCCTCTGGAGCAATATCTGGCTTGGTTTGTATTACTCCGGCCGCAGGATATGTAGATGTGTCTGGAGCATTGATATTGGGTTCTATCGGTAGCGTTGTAGGTTATCTGGGGGTAGTAAAACTTAAAGATTATTTTGGTCATGATGACACATTAGATGCTTTCGGGATGCACGGTTTGGTCGGAATTGCTGGTGCATTACTTACAGGAATTTTGGCTAATCCTGCCATTGATCCATCTTCATCTGGAGTACTTTATGGGAATCCAAGTCAATTTTTGATTCAGCTGAAATCTGTTGTTGCAACAGTACTTTATTCTGGTGTTGGAACTTTTGTAGTGTTTAAACTAGTAGCCCTATTCACTAAAGGTGGTAGGATTACTGAAGACCTTGAGCTGGAAGGCATGGATATTGGATACCATGGAGAACAGCACATGGCTATTGAAAAAGAAATGGTGGCTAATTTGGTAGCTAAACCTAGCTAGCAAGATACTTGTCCATTGCTGAAGCTGCCTTTCGGCCTTCAGCAATGGCCCATACTACTAGGGATTGACCTCTTCGCATATCACCAGCTGCAAATACTTTATCTATGCTAGCTCTGAAATCGGAAGTTTCGACATTTCCTCTTTCATCGAGTGTAACTTTCAGTTGTGCCAGCAAGCCTTCTTTTTGTGGGTGGATGAATCCTGCTGCTATTAGCGCAAGCTGTGCGGGAATTATTCTTTCTGAATCACTAATTTCTTCCAGTTTACCTTCTTTGAAAGCAACATCTACTACTTTCAGTCCGGTCAGTTTTCCTTTCTTCCCTATAAATTCTTTTGTGAGCACAGCCCATTCTCTTTCGCAACCTTCTTCATGAGATGTAGAAGTTCGTAACACCATAGGCCACTCAGGCCAAGGATTATTTTCGGATCGATCAAGAGGAGGTTTATCCATAATTTCAATTTGGAGAACAGATGTTGCCTCATGTCTAATGCTTGTTCCCACACAATCTGAACCAGTGTCACCGCCACCAATTACAATCACTTCTTTTTTATTGGCTGAGATCTTATCGCTGTTGAAAGTAGCCCCTGCTACTTCGCGGTTCTGTTGAGTTAGAAATTCCATTGCAAAATGTACTCCCTCAAGATCGCGCCCCTTAATAGGAATATCTCTAGGTATAGTACTCCCGCCAGAAAGTAAGATGGCGTCGAATTTTTTCAGCAAAGTATCTGCCTTTATGTCAACACCAACATTTGTATTGGTTTTGAAGGTTATACCTTCACTCTCTAATAAATCTACCCTTCTTCGAACAATAGATTTGTCTAATTTGAAGTCAGGAATTCCAAATCTCAATAGCCCACCAACTTCCTCGTCTCTTTCAAAAACTGTTACATCATGCCCTTTTTGATTTAGAAGATCTGCTGCAGCAAGACCAGCCGGACCTGACCCAACTATTGCTACTTTTTTTCCTGTTTTATGACTTGGAGTTTTGATGGTTTCCCATCCCATTTCAAATGCTTTTTCAGCAATGCTTTTTTCTATGTGTTCAATAGCCACAGGGCTTTGATTGATGCCTAACACGCATGAACCTTCGCAAGGAGCAGGACAAATTCTCCCAGTAAACTCTGGGAAGTTGTTTGTTGACTTCAGTATTTGGTATGCTTCCTTCCATTCATTCCTATAAACCGCATCGTTGAAATCAGGGATCTTATTGCCTAAAGGACATCCGGAATGACAAAATGGGACTCCACAGTCCATGCATCTAGCGGCCTGTTCTGTTGTTTTAGCTTCTGGAAATTCCATTTCAAACTCTGCATATTTCGTAATACGATCAGCGACAGGTTGATTGCCTGGCAATTCCCTTTCAAACTCGATAAATCCTGTTGGTTTTCCCATAATCTTTTTAGTAAACAGGTGTCATTGGAATATTTAATTGAGCCTCTCTGATGTCCTTATATTGGGTTGGAATCACTTTCACCAAATGATTCAAATACCTATCCCAATCAAGTAGAATTTCTTGTGCAAGACTACTGGATGTGTGCCTTAAGTGATTCACTAAAAGCGTCTTGATGATCGTCAAATCCTCACTATCTAGTCGGTCAAAAATGACCATTTCCATGTTACAGTTTTTGCTAAGCTCTCCATCAACATCTAGCACATATGCGATCCCGCCGCTCATACCTGCAGCAAAGTTTTTACCCGTTTTACCAAGTACGAGCACAGTCCCGCCAGTCATATATTCGCAGCCATGGTCACCGACTCCTTCGACTACTGCCTTGGCACCAGAATTTCTCACGGCAAATCGCTCTCCAGCGATACCGTTAATGTAGCACTCTCCACTAGTTGCGCCGTATAATGCAACATTTCCGATGATAGTGTTTTCTCTGGCCCTGAAACGGACATTTCTTTGAGGGTGAATGATTATTCTTCCTCCCGAAAGTCCTTTCCCTACATAATCATTTGCCGCACCTTCTAGGATAAATTTGATTCCCGGTGCTAAAAATGCTCCAAAGCTTTGACCTGCTGGGCCTTTGAATTTTATTTTCAGTAAGGTCGTAGGCAAACCTTCTGCACCATAACTTTTAGAAATATGACTAGAGATGATTGCTCCAGTCGATCTGTCTGTATTTCTAATTTCGTATTCATATGCAGCTACAAATCCCTTATCAAGTTCCTCTTTAACATCATCCCATATTTTATTGTCGAGTACTGTATCTATGAGAGATTTTTGTTCTCTCGATCTATACATGGTGTCGTTGGTTAGTTCGTGATGAAGAATTGGGGAAAGGTCTAATCCGCGAGAATCGATGTTTAGATTTTGTTCTAGGATTTGATTTTGGCCTACCATCTCATTGATGGTCTTGAATCCAAGGCCAGCCATGATTTCTCTCAGCTCTCGTGCCATAAATCTAAAGAGCGTGATCACATCTTCTGGATCTCCGGTAAATAGCTTTCGAAGATTTTCATCTTGTGTTGCAATCCCAACCGGACATGTATTGAGGTGGCATTTTCTCATCATGATACAGCCTTCGGCGATAAGAGCGGCAGTAGATACACCCCATTCTTCGGCTCCTAGCAGTGTAGCTATTGCTATGTCTCTACCGGTCATCATTTTACCGTCAGACTGCAAGACAACACGACTTCTGAGTTTGTTTTTTACCAATGTCTGTTGTGCTTCGGACAGCCCCATTTCCCAAGGAAGACCAGCATGTCTAATAGAACTAAGTGGCGATGCTCCTGTACCGCCATCTGCTCCAGATACTAAAATTGCATCTGCAAATCCTTTTGCAACACCAGCTGCAATAGTTCCAACACCGGCTTGAGCTACTAGCTTCACGTTTATTCGTGCATCGGGATTCGCATTTTTTAAATCAAAGATTAGTTGTGCAAGATCCTCTATTGAATAGATATCATGATGTGGTGGAGGGGAGATAAGATCTACTCCCGGAGTAGACATACGTACTTTAGCTATCCACTTGTTTACTTTATGTCCTGGCAGCTGTCCACCTTCTCCAGGTTTTGCCCCTTGTGCGATTTTGATTTGTATTTCATCCGCATTATTTAAGTAATGCGATGTAACACCAAACCTTCCAGAAGCGACCTGTTTGATTCTTGATTTCTCCAGGTCTCCATTTTCTTTTGGTATAAATCGACTGGGATCTTCACCGCCTTCACCGCTATTACTTTTTCCGCCAATTCGATTCATCGCAATGGCCAAAGTAGTATGAGCTTCGTGGGAAATAGAACCAAATGACATGGCGCCTGTAGCAAATCGTTTAAGAATATTTTCTTCGGGCTCAACTGATTCTATTGGAATTGCAATTCGCTCTTTGAAGGATAAAAGGTGTCTAATATTAAAATATCCCTTTTCAGAATTACTAATCCTAGAAGCATATTTCTTATAGAGCGAATAATCTTTAAGCTTCGTTGCCTTTTGGAGCAAATGAATAGTCTCAGGGTCTATTAAATGTTTCTCCTGATCCCTGCGCCAGCTATAGACTCCACCATGTTCAAGTGTGTTCGATGAATATGCATTTTCATGATTATCACGAATCCCCTCTTCAAAGTGTGTAAAATCATTCCCCTCAATTCTTGATATCGTTCCTTTGAAACACCTATTTATTACAGTTGAAGAAAGGCCAATTGCTTCGAATATTTGGGCTCCTTGATAAGATTGCAATGTTGAAATACCCATTTTGGACATTACTTTCAATAGCCCCTTCCCGATGGCTTTTGCGTAATTGTCAGAAAGCACATTGAAGTCTAAATCTTTAGATTTTGCATGGAGATTTACTTGACTAAATGCGAGATACGGCATTACTGCACTTGCACCATAGCCAATTAAAGTTGCGATGTGATGTACCTCTATTACATCTGCCGCATGAACTATCAAGCTTGTTTTAGCTCGAATCTTTTTGTCTGTTAGGTGATGTTGAATGGCCCCAAGAGCAAATAGAGATGGGATTGGCAAGTTTTCTTCGTCTTGAGATGCATCACTTATGATTAGGATCTTGGCATCGGATAAAACCGCCTCTTCGGCTTCTTTGCATATTCTATTGATCGCTGATTCTAATGTTTCTTCCTCACGAAATGTGCATTTCAGGATATGGTGCGAGAATCCTTGATTGGTTAGCTCAAGCACTTTTTGAAAAGTATCTGGACGGAGCACAGGTCGCGTAATGTGTATTTGATGACAGTGTTCTGGATCTTCGGATAATATATTGGCTCCTTCACCAAGACGTGTAAACAAAGACATTACCATTCGTTCTCTGATTGGATCGATTGGTGGGTTGCTTACCTGGGCAAAAAATTGCTTAAGGAAGTTAGCCGGATGCTGTGATTTGTTGCTAAGTGCTGCCAAAGGAATTTCGAGCCCCATACTTCCAATGGGTTCTTTACCCTGCTCACACATTGGAATTAAAATTTGATCAATCGCTTTTTTACTCCATCCATTTGCACGCTGTAAAGTTCCTACTTGATCTTCATTATGAAAGGTGGGATCAGTAAATGGTCCAGGTAGAAAACGAAGCTTGATTCGATGTTTTCTTATCCAATTGAGATAGGGCTTGGATTTCGCAATCTCATTTTTAATATCCGAATCAAATTTTATGATGCCATTTTCCAGATCTGCCACAATCATTTTACCTGGTTGCAATCGACCTTTTTCCTTAATCATTTTCTGATCTACAGGTAGAGCACCAGTTTCACTAGAAACAATCAGTCTACCATCAAAAGTAACTGAGTATCTGCATGGCCTCAGTCCATTTCTGTCCAAGGTGGCGCCAATTACATCTCCATCAGTGAAGCATAATGCAGCTGGTCCATCCCAAGGCTCCATAATAGATGCATTATACTTATAGAAGGCCTTTGTGTGTTCGTCCATGCTCTTATTGTACTGCCAGGTTTCAGGAACTAACATCATAAGTGCATGTGGAAGGGATCTTCCTGCCATTACCAATAACTCTACAAGCTCATCCAGATTGGCAGAATCTGAAAAATCCGGATTACAAATAGGTAAAAGTTTTTCGATTTCATCTTCAGTAAAAACATCTGACTTTAATAAAGCAGACTTTCCATTCATTTTATTCACATTACCTCGGATGGTATTTATTTCACCATTATGAGCTAGAAATCTAAATGGTTGAGCCAAGCTCCACCTTGGAAACGTATTTGTAGAAAACCGTGAATGAATAATTGCAAAAGCAGACTTAAACTCTGGATTTTGTAGATCTAAGTAGTATTGCTTTAACTGATCTGTTCTTAATTGACCTTTATAAACAATCTTATAGCAGGATAAGGAAGAAATGTAGAAATCCTGGAAGGTAGCAGATAAGTGCTTTGTGGCAACCTTATTCAAAATGTAGAGCTTGCGTTCGAGCTCTTTTTCGGCTAAATCTCCGTGTTTTAGAAATATCTGAATGATGATAGGTTCATTTTCTCTTGCTGTAGGACCAACAAAGAGGCTATCAACAGGCACATGCCTAACATGAAAAAGATCGAAACCCAATTCTTTGAGTAAGTTCTTGAGATGATCCAGGCACTCTTCCCACCTAGGTTTTGGTAAGAATAACATTCCAACCCCGTAGGATCTTGGGGTTAGTTCTGATCGTTTTTCCTTTAATTCTTTATCAAAAAAATCATATGGAATCTCGGTCATTATCCCAGCACCATCACCTGTCTCAGGTTCAGCGCCAACTCCGCCACGATGCTCCATGTTTTCCAACATAAGAATCGCATCTGTTACTATTTGGTATGATCTATCGCGATTGATATTTGCGACAAACCCTATTCCGCAAGCATCATGTTCAAGCTCAGGAACATATAATGATTGATATTCTCTTCCCATCTTTCGTCTAAAAAAAGTTGTTGAAGATAGTGTCAAATCATCATTTCATTGATAATTTATTAAAATATTTAATTGTTAATTACAATAAATACAATATAATATACCTTTTATTGAATAATATTCAATAATCAATGTCTATGGTAGTTGTTTTTGCGAAATTTCAAATAATCAAGAATGACATTTTAAATGCCGCAACAGAACGGTTATTTCTTTATAGCATTGACTATATAACTTATAATAGACTCATTAGCCATGATTTTATAATGTCCAAGTCCTTTCACATGCACGAAGGATGCATGTGTCCAAGATTTTTCAAGTTCTTCCCCCTTAGCAAAGGGGACAATTTGATCATCTTCACAGTAGAATAAGTGAGTATTTATATTCTTAAGTTGATTGGCCTTTATTCGTAAATCAAAGTAGTCTATCGGTTGATGATATCTTTCTTTAACAAGACCACACATAGATCGATATACTGATTCATTGCATCCCACTTCACTAACAATGTCTTTGAAAAAATATCTTACATAAGGTGGTGCCGATATTGCAAAGTAGTTTTTAGGATGAAGTGCTTCACCTAGTTCACTTAATGCAATTCCCACACCTAATGCTCCAATAGAATGAGCAATTATTGTCTCATAAGGTCCATTTTTTGCAATATGTTGTTTGAGAATGTCTCTAAATTCAGGCAGTGCTGTATGCTTTCCCTCTGACTTTCCATGAGCACGCATGTCTACAGCCTCTACTTGATATCCCATTTCTACAAAAGAATTAATCATTCTCCTGAAATCAGCTGCCTTAGATCTCCAACCATGGCAGAGTAGTATTTTTTTCTCAGAGTCACCCCATTTATAAGATTTAATCAAGTCACCTTGGTAACTGTGTTGGAAGCTTTCAGCTGACTTTAATATACTTTTTTGTGGCTCAGTATATCCGACTCGACCAGGCAGCGTAAAATAATGCCAGATAATCTCAGCCGACTTTTTTGGAGAAGCGTGTTGTAATACACCCAAACCCTTTTTTATAAGCTCAACTTTCCAATTGGTCTTTGGTGGACGCTCAGATGGACGACTAATGTCTTCTCCTTTTACTTCAATATGTGTTACCATAGCAATATACCGATTGGTATTTTAATGACTAAATTTTTTTAAATGGATATTTCTTCAATCTGTTTTATCACAAATTTTTTCACAAACGCGAATGATCTACCATCACCTTCAATTCTTGATAATGATGTTACTCCTTCAATGACGGAATAGAAAAAATTCGCAAACTCTTCTGCATCAACATCACGTTTTATTTGTCTTTCAAGAATTCCTCTATTTACCATTTTGATTAAAGAGTCTTTCAATAGAGCAATTGATCTAATCACTTTTGATCGTAAGAATGGCAAGCTATCATCTGCCTCAATCGACGAATTCATCACGGGGCATCCACCTGGAATCGGAGGCTCCTTTATATACTCCTGATAGAATTCCACAATAGCTTTAAGCTTATCAGGAGCAGTTTTTTCCTTTCGGACTCTTTTACCGATTTCGGTAGCAACAATTTCAACTCCCTTTTCAAAAGCTGCGGTTGCTACTTCGTCTTTATTTTTAAAATTCCCATAAATCGCTCCCTTCGTAATCCCAGTAGCTGCTGTTATGTCAGATATAGAAGCCGCAGCATATCCCTTAGTATTAAAAATGGGAAGTGCTTTATCTATTATTAATTGTCTGGTTAATTCTGGATTTCGACTCATATCGCAAATATACCGATCGGTATATTAAAACGAAAGCTTATTTAAAAGGTTTCTAAAAATAGTATGCATGCATACTAAATTGAAGAATTAATATATCTTCGAGACTCAAGAATCACTTAGAAATGATTGTATCCTTGCCTCAAGTCCAAAAAAGAAAAAAACCTATTTTCAGAAGTAAGATGGGATTATCTTTAGTTGCTGGTGTTGAGTGGGTTCGATATGAGTGGATGTTAGGGTTAAGGCATAAAAAAAGCCACCCTAAAAAGAGTGGCTTAGTAAAAAGTGCTGCTGAGTGGATTCGACCGGGCTGGCGTACCAGCCATCGACTCAATGGGGAAGCATTAGGGTTAAGGCATAAAAAAAGCCACCCTGAAAAGAGTGGCTTGGTAAAAAGTGGTGCTGAGTGGATTCGACCGGGCTGGCGTACCAGCCACCGACTCAATGGGGAAGCATTAGGGTTAAGGCATAAAAAAAGCCACCCTAAAAAGAGTGGCTTAGTAAAAAGTGCTGCTGAGTGGATTCGACCGGGCTGGCGTACCAGCCATCGACTCAATGGGGAAGCATTAGGGTTAAGGCATAAAAAAAGCCACCCTGAAAAGAGTGGCTTGGTAAAAAGTGGTGCTGAGTGGATTCGACCGGGCTGGCGTACCAGCCACCGACTCAATGGGGAAGCATTAGGGTTAAGGCATAAAAAAAGCCACCCTAAAAAGAGTGGCTTGGTAAAAAGTGGTGCTGAGTGGATTCGAACCACCGACTCACGGATTTTCAGTCCGATGCTCTACCAACTGAGCTACAGCACCAAATTTTGGGTTGGCAAAACTAGGTATTTCTTTGAAAAGGCAAAATATAAATTGAAGTTCGTAGAAGATTTTTTTAAAGTATTATGGAATATATCCCTCAAATCGTATTTATACTGATCCTTGGATTCTTCGGATTCCTCATTTATCGCAGAATTTCGCAGATTTCTAAGAATATTAAGCTTGGAAAAGAAGTTGACCTCACTGGTAATAAAAATGAGCGATTAAAAAACATGTTTTTAGTTGCATTCGGTCAGAAGAAGATGTTTAAGCGTCCAATCCCAGCTTTTTTGCATTTGCTCATTTATGTCGGGTTTGTGCTCATAAATATTGAAGTACTTGAAATCATCATTGATGGGCTCTTTGGAACTCACAGAGTGGCAGCACCGATTCTAGGTAGTGTTTATACCGGAATGATAAATTTCTTTGAATTCCTTGCTCTAGGTGTAATTTTTTCTTGCGTGGTGTTCCTAGTTAGAAGAAACGTTTTAAGAATCAATCGATTCAAGAAAATAGAAATGGTTGGCTGGCCATCATTAGATGCGAACCTAATACTCGTGATTGAAACACTTTTAATGATTGCGATATTGGGAATGAACGGTGCAGATCAGATTTTGCAACAACGAGGTGCAGATCATTATGCGCTAACAGGGTCTTTCTTTTTTAGTTCTACAATGTTTGGGTGGATGTCACAATTTGATGACTCAACCTTGGTGTTAATTGAGCGAGCTGCATGGTGGTTTCACATCGTCGGAATATTTGCTTTTGCCCTTTATGTAACTTATTCAAAGCATTTGCACATTTTTCTTGCATTTCCGAACACCTACTATGGCCGACTAGAGCCGAAGGGTAAGATGAACAACATGAATGAAATCACCAATGAGGTCAAAATAATGTTGGGAATGCCGGTTGAAGGTGACTCTACACCACCTCCCGAAGGGATGCGTTTTGGAGCTAAAGATGTGAATGACTTAACATGGAAAAATTTGATGGACGCTTATTCCTGTACGGAATGCGGTAGATGTACATCTGAATGCCCGGCCAATTTGACTGGTAAGAAATTGTCGCCACGAAAAATTATGATGGATACCAGAGACAGGCTGGAAGATGTTGGTAAGAATGGCTTAGATGATGGTAAGTCATTGCTTGGAGATTACATTACTAAAGAAGAAATTAATGCTTGCACGAATTGCAATGCTTGTGTGGAAGCCTGTCCTGTAAACATTAACCCACTGGATATCATCCTGCAAACCAGGAGGTATGTGGCAATGGAGGAATCGGCAGCGCCTGATTCATGGAATGCTATGTTCCAAAATGTCGAGACAAATTTTGCCCCATGGAAGTTTGGGGTTCAAGACAGGTTCAATTGGTCAAACGAATTAAAAGAAGGAAAATGAGTGAAATACAAATACCTACAGTAGCGGATTTAGTAGCAAAAGGAGAAAAGCCCGATGTTCTTTTTTGGGTTGGATGCGCGGGTTCATATGATGACAGATATAAAAATGTCACCAAGGCATTTGTTAAAATATTGAATAAGGTTGGTGTAAAATTTGCCGTCCTTGGTCCTGAAGAAACTTGTACTGGAGATCCTGCAAGGAGAGCTGGCAACGAATTTCTTTTTCAGATGCAAGCAATGGCCAACATACAAGTTCTCAATGGCTATGAAATTCAAAAGATTGTAACAGCTTGTCCGCATTGCTTCAATACCTTGAAAAATGAATACCCTGAATTGGGAGGTAATTATGACGTAATACACCATTCTCAGTTTTTGCAAGAATTAATCAATGATGGTAAAGTTGAATTAAAAGGAGGGGGTGAATTTAAAGGTCGTAAGATCACATATCATGACTCATGTTTTCTTGGGCGTGCAAACAATGTTTATTCTGCTCCTAGAGCAGTTTTAGAAGCTCTTGATGCTGAGCTCGTAGAGATGAAGAGGTGTAAGACAAAAGGTCTTTGCTGTGGCGCTGGAGGGGCGCAAATGTTTAAGGATGCGGAACCTGGTAATAAAGAAGTCAACATCGAACGAACAGAGGAGGCGTTAGAGACTAAAGCGGATACTATTGCTGTTGCTTGTCCATTTTGTATGACTATGATGGCAGATGGAGTTAAAAACAAGGAGAAGGAAGATTCTGTAAAAGTGAAGGATTTAGCGGAACTCATAGCTGAATCTGAAGGTTTGGATTGATATGCTTATTTCATTCAACGAAATGCCAGAGGAGGCTCGCTTGTGGATTTATCAAGCGGAAAGAAAACTTACTGATAAGGAAGTGGAGTTTGTTCGGTTTAATACTGAGAAGTTTTTGAGCCAATGGCAGGCTCATGGTCAAGATTTAAAATCTTCCTTTACAATAGAATATGATCAATTTTTGGTGATTTCAGTGGATGAGTCATTCAGTCAGGCTAGCGGCTGTAGTATCGATGCATCTGTCCATTTGATTGAGGCCTTGCAGTCAGAGTTAGGCATTTCTTTTATGACCACAAGTCAAGTTGCTTTTTTGCAAAATGATAAAATCAACTTGTATCCATTTAATAAGCTAAAGGAGCAAGCAAAGGAGAATGTAATCTCTCCAGAGACGCTTGTTTTCGACAATACCGTAAAGAACGTGGCAGAATTTAAGTCTCGATGGCTTAAGGAAAGCGGTGCTACATGGGTTAAGAGATTTTTTCTATAGGGCTTTTAGTTCGGTTCTTGTTTCAGGTTTAACTAATTTCGGATAAATCATCCGAGCAATATTTTCGTTATTTCTGTATGCGAGCGTTACAATATCTATTTTTCACCTTGGTAATTTTTGGATGTTCCATTGAAAAAAGCATGAATAATGCTGAATTTGATGCGGTAATCTCCAAACTAGGTGACTCCCCCGAAAAGAATTCCCCTGAAGAAAACATCATGGTGGGCGACGCTTACCGGAAATCAAACAGACCGGTTGAATCTATACCGTTTTATGAGGCAGCCATAAAAGAAGGGACGACTGATGAAGCAGCCAATCTTTATTTAGCGCAGGGTTTGAAAGTGGAGCAGAGATATGATGAAGCACAAAAAGTACTTGACAATTATGTGCCGAGAGCAAGAAATGAAAAAATTAAGGCCTTAGCGGAAAAGGAAATTCAGAACCTAAGAGAAATTGATGATTTGCATGAGCGTGAAAGCTACTATCGAGTTAAAAATCTCCAGGATATAAATACAGAACGCGCTGAATATTCCCCAGTTTTTAGCCGCAATTACCTCTATTTTACTTCAAATAGAGATGTGTCTAAGATTTATCGCACTACTGGTACACCTTTCACGGATATTTATCGGGTCGCTTCTAAAGGAGCTAATGTTAAAATAAGCACATTAGGGCCTTTGGATCCAATTATTAATCACCTTGATACCAATGAAGGGTCTGTTGCTATTTCTCCGGACGGCACGTCAATGATTTTTGCAAAAGGCAACAATGGGAAAGCGAAAGGATATAGTGAGGTCAACTTGTTTTTCACGCGATATAGAAATGGGAAATGGTCAGAACCGGTTCCATTATCTATTAATGTTGCTGAGGCTTGGGATTCTACCCCAGCATTTTCTCCTGATGGAACAACGCTCTATTTTTCTTCAACAAGACCTGGAGGCTATGGAGGCGCGGATTTATATCAAGCTAAGGTAAATCGACGCGGAAGGTGGGTTGATGTTAGGAATTTAGGCCCTGAGGTTAATAGTGCAGGCGATGATGTTTTTCCATATGTGAGTAAAGATGGGAGCCTTTATTTCTCCTCAGACGGTCATGCGGGTTTTGGTAAACTAGATATTTTTCAAGCTATTAGAGAAGGTGGACATGTTACAGTGAAAAACTTGGGTAAACCGATGAATTCATCAGCCGATGATTTCGGATTATATCAGTTCAATTTGACCAAAGGGTTCTTCACTTCCAATAGAAGAGGGGGAAAGGGGGATGATGATATCTATACATTCATCAATGATGATCCGGATTTGAAAGTGGTCAACTATTTCCTAACGGGTATTACAGTAACAACAGATGACGCTGGCGAAGAAATTATTCTTCCAAATACTAAAGTTTCTTTGACTACTGATAATGGTGAGGTTCTAGATGAGGCTTTTACTGGCGCAGATGGGAGTTTCAATTTTAGAGTTTATCCTGAGGAACACTATGATCTAATAAGTGAAAAGACAGATTATTTCACTGTTAGAAAAGACTTTACCACGATTGGTAAAACAGTGGATAAGACGACTCTTACTGAGTTCATCACTGACGTGAATTTTGAAACTAAGATCATGATGGATCCGATCGTTTTGGAAAAAGCTATTGTGTTGGAAAATATTTATTACGATTTGGACAAGGCAAACATTCGACCTGATGCAGCCCTGGTACTTGATAGTTTGGTTCAAATAATGAATGATAACCCTGAAATATTCATCGAGCTTGGATCTCATACGGATAATCGAGCAGACGATAATTATAACCTTAGACTTTCACTACAAAGAGCCCAGTCTGCAGTGAGCTATATCATCAATGAGGGAATTGATGCAAAACGCATAACAGCGAAAGGGTATGGAGAAACACAATTAATCATTAAAAATGCTGAGACAGAGGAAGAGCATCAGCGAAATAGAAGAACTGAATTCAAAGTATTAAGATACAATCCTAGAGATAGGGATGACGAGCTCCCTCCAGATGAACCTGTAGATGAATACGATCGATTCTTTAAAGATTCGGGTGATGGAAACTGATAAAGTTTTTTCTTTGCAAGAAAAAACAGCATGACTGATCGGTATGCCCAAAGAGGGGTTTCAGCAGATAAAGAGGATGTCCACTCGGCAATCAAGAATATAGACAAAGGCCTCTACCCAAAAGCTTTTTGCAAAATCGTTGAAGATATTACCGGAGACCCGGAGTACTGTACTATTATGCATGCTGATGGTGCAGGGACCAAATCCTCTCTTGCCTATCTCTACTGGAAAGAGACCGGAGATCTAAGCGTTTGGAAAGGAATAGCACAAGATGCTATCATCATGAATGTAGATGACCTTCTTTGCGTAGGGTCGGTGGACAATATTCTTCTTTCTTCAACGATTGGAAGAAATAAAAATTTAATACCAGGTGAGGTAATCTCAGAAATCATTAATGGGACAGAAGAAGTGCTACAAATGCTTCGAGACAATGGTGTGAATATCAAATCTACGGGAGGTGAGACCGCAGATGTAGGTGATTTAGTGAAGACCATTATTGTTGATAGCACGGTGACTGCCCGAATGAAGCGAGCAGATGTTATCAATAATGAAAACATTCGCCCTGGAGACTTAATTGTAGGTATGTCGTCGTATGGCCAGGCTACCTATGAAAAAGAATATAACGGGGGTATGGGTAGTAATGGATTAACCTCAGCTCGTCACGATGTATTCAATAAAATTTATGCTGAAAAATATCCAGAGTCTTTTGATCCTAGTGTTCCAAAAGATTTGGTTTATAGTGGTTCAAAAAAATTGACTGATTCAGTAGATGGATCTCCCTTGGATGCAGGTAAGCTTGTACTTTCTCCTACACGCACTTATGGACCAGTAATTAAGTCGATTTTGAAGGAGCTGCGTTCAGAAATCCACGGAATGGTTCATTGCAGTGGTGGAGCGCAAACCAAGGTTTTACATTTTGTAGATAATGTAAGAGTGGTGAAAGACAACATGCTTCCTATTCCACCGCTATTCCGAATGATCCATGAAGAAAGTGGAACTGATTGGAAAGAGATGTATAAAGTATTCAATATGGGACATAGAATGGAGATTTATGTCGCTGAGGAATCTGCTGATGAAATTGTAGAAATCTCTAGATCCTTTAATGTAGATGCCCAAGTAATTGGAAGGGTTGAAGAGTCGGATAAGAAGGAGTTAATTATTCAGTCCGAGCACGGCGTATTTGAATACTAAAGGAAAAGTTTAGGTAAGAAAATAAGAGCTCCAGCAACTAGGGCAAAGACTGCTGCCAATAAGGTGGCTGCGGCACCAAAGTCTTTGGCTTTTTTAATAAATGGATCTTTTTCTGGACTAATCTTATCGCTAAGTGCTTCAATTGACGAATTAAATAATTCACAGATCCAGACACTTGAGATGGCAAATGCTATTATTGCCCACTCTATTCTGTTGATACCAAGGAATGCGCCTATTGTAACAGCTGCAATAGTTGCTAAAAGATGAATTCTACTATTTGGCTCTGACTTAAGCATCTGCAAAATCCCCTGTAGAGCATAGGAGAAGCTTGCAAGTCTTTTTTGGATGTAACTCATAGTTTTCTTTATTAAATGGGACTAAAAAGTGTCTTTTTGAGTACACATGGATAACAATTTGCATTTATCGTAAACAAACGAAAATAGTTTCTCGATTTTAAGGTATGAGATTTATTTACATCGTTCTGTTTGCTTCTTTGTCTTATGTTTCATTCGGTCAGGATAAACCGCTGGTGGTTGTTGAGCTTTTCACCTCTGAAGGGTGCTCAAGTTGTCCTCCAGCAGATAGACTGCTTTCAAGTATTGTATCAGATCAAAATGAAGATGTTGAGGTTTTGGGTTTGTCTTTCCATGTAGACTATTGGGACTATATCGGATGGAAAGATCCATATGCCAGCAGTGATTATACATTGAGGCAAAGAGCGTATGGAAGAAAATTCAACCTTAACACCATATATACGCCACAAATGATTGTGAATGGCAAACATGAATTTGTAGGGTCAAGCAGATCTGAATGGTATAGAGCACTAAATTTAGAAAGTCAATCTACCCCTCAGATAGAACTGGAAGTGTCGATTTTATCAAAGACTGGTACAGCTCTTTCTTTTACAGTTCAATCTAAGAATTCTACTAATTCTCAAATCAATGTTGCCATCGTTGAAAAGAACCTTGCTCAGGATGTTAAACGTGGCGAGAATAGAGGAAGAAGACTCTCACACGATAACGTTGTGCGTTCTTTTGATACCAGAAGTTTTGACGGGAGAGAGAATAAGTTTACCCTGCAACTTCCTGAAGGTCTGAAAGAAGAGGATGCGAGTTTAATTGTTTATTCCCAAGCTAGCGATAGCTGGACTATTAACGGAGCTAAGAAATTTAGCTTCGCTTCAATGAAATAAAGCAAGCTTAATATTTCATAAATTCTTTTTACAACCATCCTGAATTCATCTCTTTTACGTTTTCTTTAAAAACAAAAAGGCGATGAAGGAATGGTACGTTACTCTCAGCGATCATAAGATCTCACTAATTCCTATCACAAAGGATCATATCCTTCAAATGAGGAGGCTAAGTTCTGATTCAGATATATGGACTTGGTACACTGAAGACTTGACGGATCCAGATGCTCTAGAAGCTTGGATGATAAAAAGACTCGAAGAAACCCAACTAGAATCAAAAATGACTTACGCGGTTAGGTTAGAAGATACCGGAGAGATAATAGGAGCCACCAGTTATGGGAACATTGATTGGCAGGAGCATGGTATTGAGATTGGCTGGACATGGCTAGGAAAAAAATATATTGGTAGTGGCCTAAATAAACGCATGAAGTACTTAATGCTAAGACATGCATTTGAGGTGATGGAAGTGGAGAGACTTGAGCTTAGGACAGATGAAGAAAATATTAGATCTCGAAAAGCGATGGAAAAAATTGGAGCAAAGCATGATGGTACTTTAAGAAATCATCGTTCTACTCAGGGTGGACGAAGGAGAAATACTGTAGTTTACAGCATCATTAAATCTGAATGGTCTACAATCAAGGAAACAATTTTTAAAGATCTATAATGGAAGCATTACTAATTATCCTTTCTGTGCTATTGATTGCTGGAGGGATTATTTTCTCAATTTTACCTCCCTTACCAGGTCCTGTTCTTACTTACTGTGCTATGATAAGCACTCACGCTGTTGCTAACGATACAGAGTTTAGCACTACATCATTTGTAGTTTGGGGCATCATTGGGTTGATCATAACGATAGCCGATTACGTCCTTCCGGTTGCGGCTACTAAAAAGTTTGGAGGCACAAAGGCAGGGGTGATCGGAGGTATGATAGGAATGGTTGCTGGTATATTACTTCCTATACCCTTTGGAATTATTCTAGGACCATTATTTGGAGCAATTATTGGAGATTTATACGGCGGAAACCGCATCAGGTCAGCGTTTAAATCAGGTTTTGGATCTTTCTTGGGATTTGTCGCAGCCACCACTCTTAAGCTCCTCTATTCAATTATACTAGGAGGGGTAATTGCGTGGAAAGTAGGTGGATTTACTGTCAACGCAATTATTGATATGTTCTAGATTAAAAACATGCTTACTAGACCTGCTAAAATCAAAATATCTATGTAGGTTTTTACCGATCTAAAATCACTCATTTTATCAGCTTTTACCAGGCGATATGCTATCCAAAAAACAAAAATTAGAACACCAAAGAAGAAGTACCTAACATTCCAATTTGGAATGGATAGCAGGTAAAAGCTAAGTAGGCCTACTCCAGCTGCTCCGGCTAGAAGTATCACTAGTTTGGCACCTCGGACTCCCCATACTATGGGGATGGATTGAATCCCAAATTGTCCTTCCCCTTTGGCGCTAATTATATCTTTTAGACTTTCACGAATAAATATTGTTACACATCCAAATAGCGCATAGGCTATTACCAGTAGATTGAACTCTCGAAAAAATACCATCACTAAAAGCAATGTAAGACATGTTAGAAAAGCTATGGTAAGAGTTCCTAAGAGCACCCATCTTCTGATAATAACACTGTAAGTCCATAGTGCACCAGAAGAAAATATATGAATGACCCCAACGGCAGGATCTATTAGAAATCCGAGTGCTATTCCTGAGAAGGTTAATACAATATGTGAAAACAAGGCAAGTCTTCTTCTAAATGTGGTGCCTACAATCACTTTATCAGGTCTATTAACCATGTCTATTTTTTGATCGAAATAGTCATTGATTATGTATCCCGCTGCACCAATCATTCCGGTACTAAAAATGAAGACTAGGAACTCAATTTGAATGAGATTTTCTAAAGATTTATCTAAAAGATAATATGCGGTGATAAATTGAGTAATTCCTATAACTAACAAGTTTGGAATACGACTCGCTAACAAAAAACCTACAGTATTCTTAACGATAAAACTCACTTTTTATCTTGGATGCTGTCGGTAATCATTTGGTATATGCTTTTCAATTTTTCATCCTTAAGCATACTCAAATGAGTATTAATAGTGTCATCATCTTCCCTTACCGCTGGTCCGGTTTGAGAATTAGATGGATTCAACTCTACTGCTTTCTCCAAGGTTTCTTCTACTAATGGTTGAATGTCTTGAAAACTCATGTCTAAGTCAGCGAGTAATATTTCAGACAAGTGCAGCATGTGATTGCTAAAGTTGCATGCAAATACAGCGGCTAAATGAAGCTTCGAACGATTTGTTGATGTCATTAGCCTTACGTCATTGCTGAAACTTCTGACAAAAGTAAAAATGTCACGTTCACCTTCATCTGAGCCTTCCACGAAGATTGGAAATGATGTAAAATCGATCTCCTTGGTAGTACTAAATGTCTGTAATGGATACATCACACCGTGCTTTGCGTGTTTTGATAAGTCTGCTATCGGATTGGAACCGGAAGTATGCAAAACGATGGCTTCCGAAATGGCAAGCTGATCGGAAACCTCTTTGATGATATCATCTGGCACACTTAAAATGATGATATCAAAATCATTTGGATCCAGCTGATCCATCGAAAGCACACTGTCTTCAATCGGTGTTCTTGAAAAAATTGAAACCTCGTGACGTTTCGCGGAGATACGATTAGCTAGATGATAGCCAACATTTCCGTACCCAATGATTGCTACCTTGCTCATACAGTAAAAATAGAAGATAAAAGCCCAAAAAGTGAATTTATGCTTCTACTCCTTTGTCTCGCATTTTTATAAATTCAAGATATCTACGTCTAATGGCTACGATAAAGCCAATTACTAGCATGAATGTGCCTATCCAAAGCACGTTGATCCAAGGCTTTTTTACCGCCTCCATAATGATCCAATCCTTTTGGGTAGTTTGATAAGCCAAAACAACTGCATTTTCCTTAGGAAGAATATTTTGTATGGAGATCCTAAATGCTAAATCATTTACTTGATCGTCAATTCTTCCTACAAATTCCTGATTTCTAATTAAGAAAATTGGTTCGGTAGTGTAGTTTGAATATTCACCTTGTACTTCTATTACCGCTTTGACAGCTACATCTCCGTTTGAAAGTGGAGTGCCGTTAACTTCTGAAATTGGCTCCATTCTTTTCAGGGTTGCTACGTAATCATTGACGAAGAATTGACCTCCGATATCTACTTTAACTTCTTTTGGCTGACTCCAGTCTATTTCCTGCTCTGGGTCAGGAAATACACGCACATGAGTATACATATCGGCACTTGCATTTCTTCTAATGTCAGGTGAATAGACAATCATGTCCATTGATTTATTTACCTGCACTCTTGGAAAAAGTGTAAACTCTTTGCCTTCCTCTTTGTGATACTCTACTTCAAAGTAGCTGTTTTCTGGATTGATCAGAGTTAAAGTATCTCCGTTACTTTTTCTGACCACTTTCAATGGGTCTGGAGTTAGCGCTAGTGCATTTTGATCAATGTATCCTTCCTCTCTGGTTTCTTTTCTAATTCCTCGATAAATCATCGAGTACTCTTTCATTTGTCGAGGCTCGTTGATGAACAACAAGAGGTTATCTCTATTTACTTCTTCTGGGAAATCAGAGTTCCAGACCATTGTGGTATAGTTGGTGGAAAGGATGGTAGAGTACCCACTAGAGAAAAGAATTCCAACTAACATTAGCGCAACACCAATGTGGGTTATAGAGCCTCCAGATAGTTTGATACTCGATTTGGCCAGACCCAATAAAATCTTAGCATTGGCACAAATGGAATACACACAAGATATCAGTAAAATCAAGTAAAATGGCTCTGTTATGCTTCCTGCTAAAATGATTGCGCCGGATATAATCAATGATATGATAAATGGCGTTCTTAGTTCATCCATGAGCTTCTTGCCGTCCATTTTTTTCCACCAAAAAAACTGGCCAGTACCTGAAAGAATTGCCAAAAACACGGAAAGAATAAGTTGAGGTAAGGAGTATGCCTCATAAATATCCGTTGGAGGTGCCAGGCTTAGTTCAAACCCAATAAGACTTGCAACCTTATTGTATACAGGCATCGATGTATAAAGCAATACTTGGAATGCCATCAGTCCAAGTACTCCAGCTCCCATGAAAATCCAGAATTCTCTAGAATAAGTTGAAGTCTCCTCATCTGAGGTCGGGATTTCTTTCCACCTTTTTACTATCAATAATATAGATAGGACAATGAATGCGAATAAGTATATAAGAAGCTGTCCGGAAAGTCCGAGATCCGTAAAAGAGTGAACCGATGAATTGCCAAGGATTCCACTTCTTGTTAGAAATGTAGCATAAAGAACAAGAATGAATGAGGCAACAACCAATATCAATGAAAGCTTTAGTGCTGATCCACTCTTCTTATAAGCAATCATGACATGTATTGCAGCTACTAATACCAGCCAGGGCACATAAATGGCATTTTCTACTGGATCCCAATTCCAATATCCACCGAAATTCAGTGTTTCATATGCCCAATAAGCGCCCATCAAAATACCCACCCCAAGAATCATAGCTGAGAACTGAGCCCATGGGAGCGCTGGTCGAATCCATTCCTTGTTTTTACCGATTAACAATCCTCCTAAGCAATAGGCGAATGGAATAACAGTAGTAGCGAATCCTAGAAATAGCGTTGGAGGGTGAATCACCATCCAATAATTCTGAAGTAAAGGATTTAGTCCATTCCCATCTTCTGGAATAAAGTTGGGATTTGTTTTAAAGATTGGAGCATCAATAACCTCTCTTAGCAGCATAAATGGGGAACTACCGAGCTTCACATCGAATACCACAACACCCAAAATCATTGATACAAGGAAAACTTGAGTTACTGCCATGATAAACATCACTGGAGACTTCCAAAATTTGTTGGTATTAAGCAAGATGATTCCTAAAACGGCATTCCAGAAAATCCAGAGTAAGAAAGAACCTTCTTGGCCTTCCCAAAAACAAGAAATCTGATAATATGTAGGGAGAATCTTAGAGCTGTGACTGAACACATAATGATACTCGAAGTAGTGATTATTAATCAAATAAAACAGTGTGCCAATAATGCCAACAACTGCAACTACATGTGCATAGAAGATTTTGCTAGCAAAAGCTGTCCATTCCTGATCTTGATTTCTGCCTTTAAAAAAAGCAAAAGCTGAAAGCAAACTTGTTACGAACGCAAGAATGACGAACGCATGACCTAATTGTCCCTCGAAATAATGTATCATATGCTGGCTCTACTTTAGCCAAAAAATTTAGCTATTAAACTCAGGGTCTTCCTGGTATTTGGAAGGACACTTAAGCAATATTTTTTCTGCAACAAATTTCTCTCCTTGATAAGATCCGATTATTACAACTTGTTCCGATCTGGTAAAGTCCGTTGGGATAGGATCTGCGTGCAATACCTGTTGCTTCAGACCATTCTCATCCACCATGTCAAATTTAAATGAGAGTTTATCAGGACTTTCTATAATGCCTATGATCTCACCAGTTGCAGTTTTAGGAAGTTCTCCAACAACATGTATGTTTTTTTGAAACCCTTTTTCAGAAAGCTCTTTAGCTTCTGAAAAGCTAACATAAGAACTCGCATCTCCTGTCATTGAAATAATCATAGCAATTGCTATTGCAATTACTACTACTGCTGCTATGTGTGTTTTTTTCATTTTTCTGAAACTTCTTCTTCTAAACGCTTTGCACGCTTATCCAGTTTGAATAAGAGAAAGAAAAAACCAGCCAAGATGATAAGAATCACCGCTATGACTACATAGATCTTTCCTTCACCTCGGAATTTATCTGCCATCTCAACTTGAGCTTGAGCATATTGAGTTCCTAAAATCAAAATTATTCCTAGTAAAAATTTATGCATCTTCAAGTTTTTGTTTGGTTATTGTAAGCCTTATAGAAATTGTCGAAATCCAAAAACCCAGCAAAGTCCAACCTATAACAGCTACATAAAACACTTTTTTAAGGTTGCTATCCGTATCATAAATGCTTAATGCTGGATTACCTCCATTGCCCGGATGAAGGCTATCCGTCATTCTGGGCAGAATAAATAATAGAGGGATCATCATAGCAAATGCAAAAATGTTGTATACAGCAGATATGCGATTGCGTTGCTGTTCATCTTGAAAAGAACCTCTCAAAACGAAATAAGCTAGATATACGAGAAGAGAAATAGCAGCTCCGTTCTGCTTGGGATCATTGCTCCAAAATTCACCCCATGCAAATTTTGCCCACACCATTCCAGATAGAATGCCTAAGATGCCAAAGGCAAGACCAACAATTGCAAGTTGGCTGCTATAGACATCGCTATTCATATTGCCATTTTTGAGGTACTTAATTGCATGGATCACCGAAGACAGAAAAAGTAGTATCATCCCAAACCACATGGGTACATGGAAATGTAGTACCCGAATAGTTTCGTTAAGAATATTTAGCCGTGGTACTGGAAACAACAATCCACCTACAACTGTGTAAATCAATATTGTTACACACAGCCATTTCCACCAATCAGTTTTTAGTAAATAACCCATCACGATTTCCAGGTAAAAGGGAACAAAACGAATGTGAGCGCAATGATAATCACATCGACTGAGAAGAGCGCAGTTAGATTTCCCTGAATCTGCATAAAGACATAACTGTCAAGTATTTTGAAGCTATTGCTTATCGCTAGAACCAAAACAGGTATAATAACTGGAAATCCTAGTACTGCCATCATGATTGACCGGTTGCTTGTACGGAAGGCAATAGATGAAATCATTGTAAAAGCCGCGCTTAAACCCAAGCATCCAAGAACCAAGTTGAGAAGAAAAAGACCGTGGTTGATCAATGGGTTACCTAAAAGAGTTGAATAGATAATTAGTGAAACAATGGAAATTGTAAAAAGGTAAAGAAATGAGTAAATCAACTTTGCAAGGATGATTTCATGAGCTTTGGACAGAAAGAAATAGTAAAGCGATCTTCTTTCTTCCTGAATAAAACTTTTTGAAATCGCATTTATCGTGGTGAATAGCAAGATTATCCAAAACAGCGCATTCCAGACTTCAACGGAAACAAGTCCCTTGAACGCCATGAATGAAGTAAAAATCGTTGAAGTCAAATAAAGCATAATTCCAGTAATAGGATTTTGCTGCCTCCAATCGACGATTAAGTCTTTTTTAATTAATTCTACTACTCTTTCCACTTAAGCACAAAGGTAAATTCAAACCGGTTCATACCTTGCATTTACTTATCATTCAAGTTAGCATTGCAATAGATTTTTAGAATTATAAGCGTAAAATGAGGTGAGTTTCGAAAATAGGATTCACGTTTCGCATAAAGTAAACAGATGAAAAAAATTCTTGTAACAGGGGGAGCTGGATTTATTGGATCTAATTTGATAGAATCTCTACTGGAAAAGAATTACCAAGTTGTTTGCTTGGATAACCTCTCTACAGGGTTTGAGAAGAACATTAAAACTTTTGAAGGGGATAAGAATTTTCAGTTTATTGAAGGGGATATTTTAGATTATCAGTTGCTATTGAAGGCATCCAAAGATGTTTCTGCCATCTCTCATCAAGCAGCACTCGGTTCGGTCCCACGATCTATCAAAGATCCACAACTATCAAATAGAGTGAATATCGAAGGCACTTTAAATGTGTTTAAAGCTGCGGTGGATAATAAGGTTGATAGAGTAGTTTACGCCGCCTCGTCATCCACATATGGTGATTCGCCTGACCTTCCAAAAAAAGAAGAAAAAATTGGCAATCCTCTGTCACCTTATGCCATTACTAAATTGGTGAATGAAATGTACGCTGATGTTTTCTACAGAGTGTATAGACTGAATTCAATTGGCCTCCGGTATTTCAATGTATTTGGGCCAAAACAAGATCCCAATGGAGCTTACGCTGCGGTCATTCCACTTTTTATTAAGGCTATTTTGTCGGGTGATTCTCCGAATATCAATGGAGATGGCAATCATAGCCGTGATTTTACATTTGTTGCAAACGCTGTTCAGGCAAATATTAAATCCTTGGAAGCTCCGGAAAGCCTCTCTAATGAGGTTTATAATATAGCGTGTGGAAATAGCACGAATTTAAATGAACTTGTAGATTATATTAATGAACTGGCTGGTACCAGCGTTGTTGCTAAACATAGGAGAGAGAGAGAAGGTGATATCATGCATAGTCTGGCTGATATTTCAAAAGCAAGCCGGGATCTTAACTATGATCCAGTTTTTGACATTAAAAAGGGGTTGGAACTGACAATCAATTGGTATAAAAGAAATATTTGACTGTGACTAAGTATCCTAACATATTGATCACTGGTGGTGCAGGTTTTATTGGCTCGCACGTTGTAAGAAGGTTAGTGAAAAACAGTAATTACAAGGTTGTTAACCTTGATAATTTGACTTATGCAGGGAATCTTGAAAATCTAAGTGATATCGAAGCAAATGATAATTATGAATTTGTAAAAGGAGATATCTGTAATTCACTTTTTATTGAACAATTGTTTAAAGACTATGACTTTAAATCGGTTGTGCATTTAGCCGCTGAGTCACATGTAGATCGGTCTATTTCAAACCCAATCGAGTTTATAAATACCAATGTACTCGGAACAGTAAATCTTCTAAATGCTGCAAAGAATACTTGGATGGGAGATTTCGCTGAAAGAAGATTCTATCATATCTCTACCGATGAAGTTTATGGGTCGTTGGGTGAAAAAGGGTTTTTTACCGAGACGACATCCTATGACCCTCAGTCTCCATATTCTGCCTCCAAAGCATCCTCCGATCATTTTGTAAGAGCTTATGGCAATACCTATGGTTTACCCTATATAATTTCCAATTGCTCGAATAATTATGGGCCTAACCAATTTCCTGAAAAATTGATTCCCTTGATGATCCATAATATTAAAAATGAACAACCTCTTCCAGTCTATGGGAAAGGTGAAAATATTCGCGACTGGCTTTATGTAGAAGATCATGCCCGGGCGATAGAATTGATTTTGGAAAAAGGGGGGGATGGTGAAACCTACAACATTGGTGGATTCAATGAGTGGAAAAACCTTGATTTGGTAAGGTTACTATGTGATATAATGGATAGTAAGCTTGGCAACCCACAAGGTACCTCCAGGGAACTAATCACATTTGTAAAAGACAGAGCAGGTCATGATCATAGATATGCAATTGATGCATCCAAGATTCAAAAAGATTTAGGATGGGAGCCATCTTTGCAATTTAGAGAGGGCTTAGAAAAAACGGTTGACTGGTATTTTGATAATGAGCAATGGTTGAAAGATGTTACCACTGGTGATTATTTGAAATATTATGATGATCACTATAAAAACAGATAAGAATGAAAGGAATCATACTAGCTGGGGGATCAGGTACTAGGTTACATCCATTAACCAATGCGGTTAGTAAGCAATTGCTACCTGTATATGATAAGCCAATGATCTACTATCCATTGTCGACCTTAATGCTTTCTGGTATCAAGGAGGTATTGATCATAAGTACACCAAGAGATTTACCCATATTTAAGAATTTGCTTGGAGATGGATCATCATTGGGTTGTTCATTTTCATATGCAGAACAGCATGAACCTCGAGGTTTGGCCGAAGCGTTTATCATTGGTGAAAAATTCATTGGAAATGATAGTGTCGCTTTGATTTTGGGGGATAACATTTTCTATGCTTCCGGGTTGTCAAAAAAACTACAATCTTGTATAGATCCTAATGGTGCTATAGTATTTGCATACCATGTCAATGATCCAAATAGGTATGGTGTCATCACATTTGATGAGAATAATCAGGCAATTTCTATTGAAGAGAAGCCAGAAATGCCAAAGTCTAACTACGCAGTACCGGGTCTTTATTATTATGATAATGATGTGATTGAAGTAGCTAAAGGAATTAAACCAAGCCCAAGAGGAGAGATTGAAATTACTGACGTCAATAACTACTACTTAAATCAAAAAAAATTATATGTTAAGGTCTTTGACAGAGGCACCGCATGGTTAGATACTGGTACATTTGCGGCATTAATGCAAGCAGGAAATTTTGTGCAAGTAATTGAAGAAAGACAGGGTTTGAAAGTTGGATGTATTGAGGAAGTAGCCTACAAAATGGATTTCATTTCAGATAGTGAATTGGAAAAGTTGGCTTCATCCTTAGATAAGAGTGGATATGGTGATTACTTGCTAAATATTCTTAACAAATGAAAGCTGAAGAAACTAATCTAAAGGATTGCTGGATTCTGGAACCGGATGTTTTTGAGGATGAAAGAGGATACTTTTATGAGGGGTTTAATAGTGAAAAATTCAAGAATATTACTGGATTTGAATTTGATGTCAAGCAAGTAAATCAGTCAAGGTCTGCGAAAGGAGTTTTGAGAGGTTTACATTTCCAATCTGGAAAACATGCACAGGCCAAGTTGATTTCTTGTATCGAAGGAGAAGTTCTCGATGTGGCTGTGGATTTAAGGCAAGGCTCATCCAGTTTTGGAGGATATAGTGTGGTAAGGTTGTCAGCACACAACAAAAAGCATTTTTATATTCCCAAAGGAACAGCTCATGGGTTTTTGGTGCTATCAGATTACGCAAAATTGATGTATCAAGTAGATGAGTTATACAATGCCGAGTCCGATTCCGGGATAAAGTATAATGATCCTGATTTAAATATAAGCTGGGGTGTGAGAGATGAAGAGTTAATTTTGTCTGAGAAGGATATAAACTTGCCTTCTCTGAGTCAGCTAAAACTAGATTTCTAATGACAAAAAAGAAAGTATTAATCACCGGAGGAGCAGGATTTTTAGGGTCCCATTTGTGTGATAGGTTTTTAGATGAAGGTTACCATGTTGTAGCGATGGATAATTTGTTAACTGGTAACATTGAAAACATCGAACACCTTATGGGACATAAAGATTTTGAATTTCAGCATCATGATGTTTCAAAATATGTTCATGTCTCTGGGGATCTGGAATACATCTTGCATTTCGCATCACCGGCAAGCCCAATAGATTATCTCAAAATGCCTATTCAAACGATGAAAGTTGGCTCATTGGGGACACTTAATTGTCTAGGGTTAGCAAAAGATAAAAAAGCTAGAATGTTAATTGCCTCTACATCGGAAGTATATGGAGATCCATTGGTTCATCCTCAAACTGAAGAATATTGGGGAAATGTGAATCCCGTAGGACCGAGAGGTGTCTATGATGAAGCGAAAAGATTTCAAGAAGCTTTAACCATGGCATATCATACTTTCCATGGTTTGGAAACTCGGATAGTTAGAATCTTTAACACATTTGGGCCCAGAATGAGATTAGATGACGGTAGAGTTTTGCCTGCGTTCATTTCTCAGGCTCTCAAAGGAGAAAGTTTAACCGCATTTGGTGATGGCTCTCAAACTCGATCATTTACATACGTTGATGATTTAGTAGAAGGGATTTATCGATTACTAAAAAGTGATTACTCTCAGCCAGTTAATATTGGCAATCCCGAGGAAATAACTATCAATGAATTTGGTGAAGAAATTATTCGACTTACGGGGAGTAAATCGAAGATCATTTACAAAGATTTACCTAAGGATGATCCGAAGCAACGTAAGCCAGATATCACCTTAGCGAAGGAGGTTTTAAACTGGGA
Source organism: Ekhidna sp. (assembly GCF_963691765.1). Taxonomy (GTDB): domain Bacteria; phylum Bacteroidota; class Bacteroidia; order Cytophagales; family Cyclobacteriaceae; genus Ekhidna. The sequence goes on along the minus strand of NZ_OY829375.1, from coordinate 1,420,954 downwards.
GCCAAAATTTACCCGATCTGAAGGTTTGAAGCCAACACTCGATTATTTTCAAAAGAAGGTCTTGGGCTAAATTTTTGACCTATTTTTGCGGCCAATTCGGATTTCACAATGGAGTACAAAGTTGGTATTATCGGTTTGGGGTACGTTGGCTTGCCACTAGCAGTTGCGAGTGGTGTATCTTATGATAGTATAGGTTTTGATATAGATGTTGATCGCATCGATGAGCTTAAAGAGGGCTTTGATCGGACCTTGGAGGTAACTGACGAAGAATTTTCCAAATCTACCAACCTTACATATTCGAGCGATATTAATGATCTTGCAGATTGCAATTTTTATATTGTAACTGTACCTACTCCTATTGATGAGAATAAAAACCCTGATCTCAGGCCTTTGATTTCGGCTTCAAAAATGATAGCTCCACTGTTAAGATCAGGTGATTTTGTTGTATATGAATCTACTGTTTTCCCAGGTTGTACAGAAGAAATTTGTGTGCCTCTATTAGAGGCAGGAAGTGGGTTGGAGTTTAATAAAGATTTCTATTGTGGATATTCACCGGAGAGAATTAATCCTGGTGATAAGGATCATAGAATCACTAATATTCTTAAAGTGACAAGTGGTAGCAATTCATATGCCGCTGAAAAAGTAGATGAGTACTATAAATCTATCATTGAAGCAGGTACACATAAAGCCTCATCTTTAAAAGTTGCAGAGGCAGCAAAAGTGATCGAAAACTCTCAGCGGGACATGAATATTGCCTTTGTTAATGAATTAGCTTTAATCTTTGATAAGCTGGAAATCGATACTTCGGAGGTACTGGAAGCAGCAGGTACAAAATGGAACTTTCTTCCGTTTCGGCCAGGCCTAGTTGGTGGACATTGCATAGGTGTTGATCCATTTTATCTTACCCAAAAGGCGGAATCTGTCGGCTATCACCCACAAGTAATTCTATCCGGAAGAAAAATAAATGATCAAATGGGGCAATATGTTGCCCAAAAAGTAATAAAACTCATTTCTCAGAAGAGAAAGATGAGTGATCAGACTAAAATATTAATCCTGGGATTCACCTTTAAAGAAAATTGCCCAGATACTCGTAATACTCGTGTGATTGACATATACGATGAATTGATATCTTACAATGTTAGCGTGGATGTATATGACCCTCAGGCTGATGCAAATCAGGTAAAAGAAGAATACGGATTACAACTATCAGAAAACCTAGGTTCAGGCTATGATGCAGTAATCTTGGCAGTCTCGCACATTGAATTCACTGACCTTGACTGGCAAGAGATTAGAAAGAATACTTCAGTGATATACGATGTTAAAAGTATCTTACCAAAAGATTTAATTGATGGGAGATTATAGAGATCATATCATACCACACTCGCACACAATTACCCGAGAAGATAGGGTAAAAAGAAATGGCCATCAGCCAAAACTATTGTGGTTTACTGGTCTATCTGGGTCAGGAAAGTCTACGCTTGCGAGCACTTTAGAAACTCATTTTTATAACCAGGGATACGCAACATATATTCTTGATGGTGACAATGTTCGAAGTGGATTGAACAACGATTTAGATTTTTCTGAGGAAAGCAGAAAAGAAAATATTCGAAGAATATCAGAAGTATCTAAACTGTTCGTTGATGCTGGTGTCATAGTATTGACTGCTTTTATCTCACCGTTCAAAGAAGACAGGGAGGCTGCTAGACAGCTAGTAGGAGAGGAGAATTTTGTTGAAATTCATGTTGACTGTCCATTGGAAGTTTGCGAGGAGCGAGATGTAAAAGGACTTTATAAAAAGGCAAGAGCAGGAGAAATTAAATACTTTACTGGTATTACTTCACCATTTGAAGAGCCAACAAATCCGGATATACGGGTAAATACGGCAGACAATTCTTTAGATGAGTGTCGATCACAATTAATAAAAGAAATAGAACCGAAAATACAATTATGAAGAATTACAATCTGACTCATTTAAAGGAGTTGGAAGCCGAGTCCATCTATATTTTGAGGGAAGTAGCGGCTCAATTTCAAAAACCAGCAATATTATTTTCTGGAGGTAAGGATTCAATATGTGTGACGCATTTGGCCCGTAAGGCTTTTCACCCCGCTAAGATTCCTTTTCCATTGGTTCATATAGATACTGGTCACAACTTCCCAGAAACAATGGAATTTAGAGACAACCTAATTGAAGAATTAGGAGCTAAGTTAATAGTTGGTTCTGTTCAAAAATCTATTGATGATGGAAGAGCAGCAGAGGAAAAAGGAAAGAATGCTAGTAGAAATGCCATTCAAACAGTTACTCTATTAGATACGATTGAAGAGCAAGGCTTTGACGCATGTATTGGAGGAGCCAGAAGAGATGAAGAAAAAGCGAGAGCAAAAGAACGTTTCTTTTCTCACAGAGATGAATTTGGGCAGTGGGATCCAAAAAATCAACGTCCAGAACTTTGGAATGTATTTAATGGCAAGCATCAATATGGAGAACACTTTAGAGTATTCCCTCTAAGTAATTGGACAGAAATGGATGTTTGGCAATATATAATGTCAGAGAATATTGAAATCCCTTCATTATACTTCGCACATCAAAGAGATGTGATTTGGAGAAATAATACCTGGTTGCCAGTATCGGATTTTATTCAAGTTGAAGATTCTGAAGAAGTTGTAAACAAGAAATTAAGATTCAGAACACTTGGTGATATTACTATCACTGGAGGTGTCGAATCAGATGCTGATACACTCGAGAAAATTGTGGAAGAAGTAGCTGCTGCTAGACATACTGAAAGAGGCAACAGAGCCGATGATAAACGCTCAGAGACTGCTATGGAAGACAGAAAGAAAGAAGGGTATTTTTAATCACTATCAAAAAATAAGACATGGAAGGATATTTAGATATGGAATTGTTGCGCTTTACTACAGCTGGTAGCGTCGACGATGGAAAAAGTACCTTAATTGGAAGACTACTTTATGATTCAAAATCAATTTTTGAAGATCAACTGGATCAAGTTAAGCAAACAAGTGAAAGAAGAGGTTCGGCAGAAGTAGACCTTGCACTACTAACTGATGGGTTAAAGGATGAAAGAGAGCAAGGTATTACCATCGATGTAGCATATCGCTATTTTGCTACACCAAAAAGAAAATTCATAATCGCTGATACACCTGGACATATTCAATATACTAGAAATATGGTTACAGGTGCGTCCACTGCCAATGCAGCTTTGATTTTGATTGATGCAAGAAATGGAGTAATTGAACAGACATGTAGACATTCAATTATTGCATCATTACTTCAAATACCTCATATCATTGTATGCATCAATAAAATGGACCTTGTTGATTATAGCGAGGAACAATTCAATAAGATAAAAACTGACTTTGAGGATTTTGCATCAAAACTAGATGTAAAAGATGTTCGGTTTATTCCTATAAGTGCACTGAAAGGTGATAATGTTGTTAATAGGAGTCAAAATATGCCTTGGTTTGAAGGCTCCACGCTTCTTTACACTTTAGAGAACCTTCACATAGGTAGCGACCACAATCATATTGACTGCAGATTTCCTGTCCAAACTGTGATAAGACCTCAGACTGATGAATATCATGATTATAGAGGATATGCGGGAAGAATAGCTGGAGGGGTCTTTAAACCAGGTGATGAAATAACAGTACTTCCATCTGGGTTTACTTCGAAAATTAAATCTATTGATACGTTTGAAGGACCCGTAGATGAAGCTTTTGCTCCAATGTCTGTTACAATCACACTTGAGGATGATATAGACATAAGTAGAGGAGATATGATTGTTCGCACAAATAATCAACCAGAGCCTAAGCAAGACATAGATGTGATGCTATGTTGGTTAAATAATAAAGGTCCTCAGCCACGATCTAAATATACAATCCGACATACAACAGCCGATGCCAAAGCGATGATCAAGGAGATTCGTTATAAACTTGATATCAATTCGCTTCATAGAAACGAGGAAGATAAAAGCATTACGGCCAACGATATATGTCGTGCACAGATAAGAACTACTAGACCACTTCTCGTAGATTCTTACAGGAAAAATAGAAATACAGGAAGCATCATTCTTGTCGATGAGGGAACTAACGAGACTGTAGCCGCAGGAATGATCATATGAGTATAGATTTAGAAAAACTACTTGAGATTGCGAAAGAAGCTGCACTAGCTGCTGGAGAAGATATTCTAGAAATCTACGAATCTGGAGACTTCTCTATTGAGGCTAAATCAGATGACTCTCCATTGACAATGGCAGATAAGGCTGCACACAATAGGATTGTGTCATTTCTTGAAAAAACTGAAATTCCAATTCTAAGTGAAGAGGGGAAGGATGTTTCGTTCGATGAGCGATCGAAATGGGAATACTTTTGGATGGTAGATCCTCTAGATGGCACAAAAGAATTCATTAAGAAGAATGGTGAATTCACAGTGAACATTGCATTAATTCATAATGGTGAATCAATTCTTGGAGTAGTCTATCCGCCAGTAATTGACGAAATGTATTGGGCAATAAAGGGTAAAGGAGCCTACATGCAAAAGGCTGATGATGTGTCTGAGCTGAGTACAACCAAAAAGCCTTTAAATGAGTCAGGAATAAAAGTTGTCGCATCAAGGTCACATATGAGCCCTGAAACAGAAACTTATGTTGAAGGACTAAATAATCCAAGTATCGTCTCAAAAGGTAGTTCACTTAAGTTCTTATTAATAGCTTCAGGAGAGGCCGATGTTTATCCTAGACTGGGCCCTACTATGGAGTGGGATACTGCGGCGGCACATGCTATTGTAAATGAGGCAGGGGGTAATGTGGTTCTTGAAGATGGAAAAACCCCTCTGAGTTACAATAAAGAGAATCTATTAAATCCATACTTTATAGTTTTGCCATTTTAATTTGGAACCATCAAATCAATGAAAAGAATTAGGTTTTGTTTGATCTTAATGATCTTAGCTATAGCACCTCAAGTGGATGCACAAGATGTAAATAGTCTTTCTGCACAAGACTTGAATTCAGTTAATATTGATGAGCTTTCAGATCAACAAATACAACGTTTCCTTGATCGTGCTGAGGCAAGTGGATTGACTCTTCAACAACTTGAGCTTCTTGCCAAGCAAAGAGGAATGTCAAGTTCTCAGATTAGTAAGCTGAGAAACAGAATCAGACAATTGCAATTGGGTGTATCTGAAGACAATGATGTTGCTACACCCGGAGATAGATTAAGAGAGCGTACTGAAAGTGACGATGATGAATATTCATTCTTTGAATATTTGAATGACCTTGACTCTGCAAGTTCTGATAAGCTTGAAATATTTGGGATGGATATATTCCAAACTGCAGAAGTCAATTTTGAGCCTTCATTAAATGTTGCTACTCCTCAAAGTTATATCCTAGGTGCAGGTGACGAAGTTATAATAGATGTCTATGGTTCTTCTGAAATTACCTATCAAGAATTAATTAGTCCTGATGGAAGTATACTCATTAGCGGAGTAGGCCCTGTAAATCTTGCAGGCATAAGTATCGAAGAAGCCAAAAGAAGAGTATATAATCGTCTATCTACAATATATACAGGTCTGAGGGGTCGGAATCCTAATACATTTATCCAAGTTTCACTGGGTCAAATTAGATCCATCAAAGTGAATGTTGTAGGTAATGTTGTTCAACCGGGCACTTACGAATTGTCGGCTCTATCAACTGCCTTCAATGCCTTATACTTTGCAGGAGGACCTACTGAAAACGGCTCGCTTAGAGAAATAGAAATCCATCGAGGTGGTAATTTGATTGCCACCTTGGATGTTTATCAATACTTATTTCAAGGAGCGGATGATCAAAACCCTCAATTGCAAGATCAGGACATTCTAATAGTTAAGCCTTATAAGAATAGAGTAAAACTTGCTGGGAACATAAAACAACCGGCAATATATGAGTTGAAAGATGATGAAACTCTGAAGTTTCTGATTGATTTTTCTGGAGGTTTCAATAACAGTGCTTTCAAGGATTTTGTGACAATAGACAGGTTTGGAGAAAATAAGAAAGAAGTTGCCACCATTGATAAGGCTCAGTTCGAATCAGCGAAAATCATGGATGGAGATTCCATATATGTCACAAAAATTGAAGAAACCTACTTAAATAGAGTTAAGCTGGATGGAGCTGTAAAGCGGCCAGGTTATTATCAACTTACCCCAGATTTAACACTTGCAGGATTAATTGAAAAAGCTCAAGGTCTTCGAGAAGATGCTTATTTGGAAAGAGGCAATTTGATTCGATTATCTAAAACTTTAAAAATGAAGAACATTTCATTTAATGTAGAAGAAATTGTCGAAGGCAAGCAAGATATTTTACTAAGTCCGGATGATTTAATTAGGATTCAATCAATTTTTGAATTGAATGAGAATAAGACAATTGCTATTCAAGGACAGGTTAGAAACCCTGGAGAATTCCCATTTATAGATTCCATGACGGTTGAGGATCTTGTAACAATAGCTGGCGGACTCAAAGAAGATGCCAATACCTCTTTAGTTGAAGTTGCTCGAAGACTTTCCACTGACGTGGATCTGTCTAAGTCTTCCCAATTATTTACTTTCAAAATCAATGACGATTTATCAATAAGTGAAGAAGCTTCAGACTTCTTACTGCAACCTTTTGATCTGGTTTTAATCAAATCTAATCCTTACCTACGAAAACATAAAGTAGTTAGAATTGAAGGTGAAGTAAACATGCCAGGGTATTACGCTCTTGAAACCAATGAAGATAAGATCTCTGACCTAATAAAACGAGCTGGTGGATTAACGAAGTATGGCTACTCTGAAGGAGCTTCTTTAATTAGACGGACGGAATATTATAGAACAGATTTTGAGAAAGAAGAACTTCAAGCACTTCTGGATGTGCGAAGAAAAGAGCTCGAAGAGAAATTTTTAAACGATGAAGTAATTGATCCAGAAAGCTATGATTTAATTGAGAGTTTACTTGCGGAGTATGAAAAGGAGTTAACAGAATCATTTAAGATGGATGAATCATCCAGTGATCTTGAAGCAAGAATTTTTAGAGCGCAAGAATTGAGAAAGCTATTGGTGAGGGATTCAGTTAGTGGAGCAGAAAGTTTAGTAGACAGGCAAGCACTAGGTATAGAGTTAGATAAAATTATAAAGGACCCTCAGTCAGCGTATGATTTAATACTTAAAGATGGGGATCTCATTAGTATTCCTAGACAATTTGAAACAGTAAGGGTACAAGGAGAAGTATTGTATCCAAATTTGGTTAGGTATCAAACTGGAAGTTCATTTAAGAAATATATCTCTGCCTCTGGCGGATTTTCGTCCAAAGCAAAAGTTGGTAAATCATATGTGGTTTATGCCAATGGGTCGGCGCAAAGAACAAAGAAATTTCTCTTCTTTAAAATATATCCTCCGATAGAGCCTGGAGCGGATATAATTGTTCCACAAAAAGAAGAGAAAGAAAAAATTGATGCCCGAGAAATAATTGCTTTAACTTCTGCTGTAGGTACAATGCTATTAGTAATTGATAGATTAAGTAATTAGATTATTAAAACTCAAGAATTGTATATCAGTAGTATTCGAGTGTATGATTAGACCAACTATCCAACAATGAAGTCGATTAAAATATACGATGATGGAGAAATTTCTTTGTTCAATACTTTAAGGTATTTCCTTAACCTCAGGATACTAAAAATTCTTCTAAAGTTCTCAATTCTAGGAGTGATCTTGGGTTTAGTTATTGCCTTGACAACCCCGAAAGATTTTACTTCTGGAACTACCTTGATGCCTCATACCTCTGAATCAAGCCCAGTAGGAAATTTAGGATCACTAAGTAATCTGGCCGGTCTAGCTGGTATCGATATTTCTGGATCCGGTTCATCTACACGATTTCCGCTTGCTCTTTATCCAAATGTGGTTTTTAGCAAAACATTCAAAGAAGATTTACTAGAGGCTAAATTTTTATTCAAAGGTGATTCCATCACTTTCAGAACCTACCTCGAAGAGGGAGTTAAACCATCTGCTGTTGGTTATGTACTTTCTGTACCTTGGATGATACTTGATTTATTTAGAGGTGATAGTGCTTCAGAAGAATTAGATGATGATTTGATTGTTGTTGATAAGGCTACGAAGCAGCTCTACAAAGCAATTGACAATGTGATATTCCTATCTATAGATGAAATCTACTATTTAGTGCAATTGAATGTTACAACTCAAGATCCTCACCTTTCTCTACAAGTAGCAAAATACGTCAAGAATTACCTCATCAATTATATTGAAGAGTATTCTACTTTAAAGCTTAAGGAGAATCTGAATTTCCTGGAAAAGGCCATAGCAGAAAAAAAAGTTGAACTAAATCAAGTTGAAAATGAGCTCTCGAGGCTAATCGAGGGCAATCAAAATGTAAGGTCTAAAAAAGTAGAACTCGAAATCCGCAACATGGAAGACTACTACGATCTTATATTTTCTAACCTTTCTTCGCTTCAAGAAGAATATGAAGGAGTGAAATTGGTGATTCAAAAGGATACTCCTACATTTTCAATTATTAATCCGCTTTTTTTGCCAATCGAAAAGTCTTCACTTTCGCGATTATTAATTTTAATCCTAGTAACCATATTCGTAACGGGAATGACCGTGTTGGTTCTCTTTGTTAAAAAACTGAAAGAAGATATAGGTTGAGAATTGATGAAAAAGCCATAAAGAAGTATGACAATCTTTTAGAATACCTCTTACTGATAATAATCATCTCTTTTTTCAGTAGGGCGTTTGTAATTCATATTTCCGGTTTTTTTGGAATATGGATGTTGAACAACCTTTGGGCATCACTTCATGCAACGATTTTGTTGTTAATTTTTACCAAATTCAAATGGATAAGGCTTAATCAATTTGCCAATCACGCTTGGGTTTTGATTGCTCTTTGTTTTATATCAGTATTATGGTCTGATGATGTTGCTGTCACACTAAAGAGAAGTATACTGCTTTTAAGTTCATCCTTTTTTGGACTATATCTAGGTTATCGATATCGCGTCATTGAAATGCTCAATTTCTTGATGTATTTGATATTTCTGCTTTCATTGATTGGTCTATTAATATATCCTATTCTTCCCGAGTATGTTGTTATGCCGGCTGGTGAACATGCAGGAATATTTAGAGGAATTTTTAATCATAAAAACTTTTTAGGAAGGATCAATATACTAGGGATAATATGCGCCTTGACATTGTTTGATGCTAGAAAGTTGAACTCCTTTAATACAATGCTCTTTGTTGCGTTTTTTATTTTTTGTGTTTTGTTGAGTAAATCAGCTGGTTCACTACTTATCTTAATTGCTGTTCTTGCCCTATATGTAGTCTTATCGCGCTTTAGTCTCAGGTCAATCGATCGTCGGTTAATTCAGTTTATACTGATCATTGTAGCACTTCTGGTAGTGTATTTTTTTGTAGATCTGTTGTTACTTCTTGGAAAATCTCCAACATTAACGGGACGTACTGTTTTATGGGGTCTAGTGTTATTGGAAATCTCGCATAGACCACTACTCGGACATGGTTTTAGTGCATTTTGGTCTGATGAAACACGACTTCTATCACAAATGAGTTGGGATGCTCCGCATGCGCATAATGGCTACCTAGATATTGCACTAGACCTTGGTGTTGTAGGAGTGATGATCTATGTAATTGGGATTGTTCTTTCTGTGAGAAAAGCATGGAT